>CAXUHG010000033.1:0-3401 GCA_964250805.1 uncultured Ktedonobacteraceae bacterium
ATACCCTTTGGAGCGTACATGAAATGTACAGTATTTAGAGGTTATTTGCTAATTCCCTCCGAAGACACTACAATAGAATTGCTTCATTTCTTTCTCATACATATGCGGCGCGTCCTCTACAAACGATAAGAGGATCGCGCTGACGACAAAAATAAGGGGAGCCTGTTATGGTTATCTTCCTACTCGCACTTATTGGCACTATCGCTGTGATGGCGGTTCTCTCGATTGGGCGGCTTGCCTTTGGGCGACGTGAGCCGTTCGATGGTCGAAAATTTGGTATCTGGTTTGCTGCATATTTTGTGGTGAACTACATTCTTTGTTTGCTCATTTTGTACTTCTCTGAACCTGCGTTGACCGGACCTTTTGGGGGCTGGCAGTGGATTCTTGGCCCACTCACTATTAGCAGTATTGCTAATCTCTTCGCCTTCGCGCGTCCCGCGATGGGCGTGCTAGAAGATGCCGCTGCCTTGAGCCAGGGGCGTATGCGCTCTTCCGGGCGGAGTACGACAGCGGGTATATCCTCGCGTGCGTCACGGGGCGTTATCGCGGCTGGTATCTTCGGACTCATCTTTGTTGCGGTACTGGGCATTGTAGCCTCGATTCTGATTACCATTTTCACTACGTGGTTTGATGTCAATGCAAAGGTGCTAGCTGCTATTCCTCATGTAAACATAATGGCATCACCACAGTTGCCGCCGACAGACCAGAACAACATCATCCTTGTCAGTCAAAATATCGCGTCCTACAAGGGACAGCAGGTACTTGGTTCCAATGGGCAAAATCTTGGTTCAGCCTATAACCTTGACCCCACTAGCTATACGCTACAATCCATCAACCATCATCTGTATTATGTTGCGCCTCTTTCGTATAACAACATCTTCGTGAATCTCTCCAACCCCATGACTCCTGGTTTTGTGGTTGTCGATGCCGAAGACCCACAGCAGGTGCCAGTTTTGCACACGGAAAATAGCGCGAAGCTCGCGTACCTCCCCGGTGCCATTTTCAATCAAGACCTGCTGCGCCATGTCTATCTAAGTGGTTACACCTATGGGCGTCTCGTCGATCCCACGCTAGAACTTGACGATAACATGCACCCCTACTGGACTATCTCACTGATGCAGCCGTCGCGTGGCTATACGGGTGATGTCTTGAGCGAAGTTTTGATCGTGGACGCACACACGGGCGAGATCAAGAAATACGCGCCTACACAGGTACCTACATGGGTTGATCGTGTGTTTCCATCCAGCACCGTGACGGACTACTTGACATGGTGGGGACTCTATCATAGTGCGCCCTGGTTTAATCCTTCTGGCTTGGGACAACAGGCACCTTCGGGTGATCCTGAATTGCTCTATAATAAAGGAGATCAACCTGTCTGGCTTGTACCAATGACCTCTTCATCGTCTAGTGATAATTCGAGTACAGGCGTGTTCTTGTTTAACTCACATAAGAACGAGGCCGACTTTTATCCTTTATCGGGCATTGGTATCGGCAGCAATGTAAACTCCACCTTCGGATCGACCCGTGCAAACATCCGTAACTACAGCGTTACAAGTACACAACTCTATCAAATCAATGGCGTCCCTACATGGGTTGCAATCTACGCGCAGAGTACGGATAGCGGTGACATCTTTCAAGCAGTTGGCATCGTTGATGCACGCTCTCTCAACGGTAATAACGTGCAATTCGAGTCGAACCTGCCAGCCGCCCTCAACGATTACACGCAGTGGCTCACACAACAGGGTAATGGTGGAGGTGGAGGCGGTTCGAGCGGTGGAGGTACGACTGCTCAGACGGTAACGGGCAAGGTACAACGTGTCTCGTCGGTGGTGCAAGGCACAAACACCATCTTCTACCTGCAAATCGCGGGTCAAAAGGTGATCTTTACCGCTAACCTGTCGCTCTCCGCGAAGTTGCCACTTGTGCAGACCGGTGATACCGTCAAAGTGACCTACTTGCCCACAGCAAGTACAGTAGTCAACGTACAAAGCTTCGACGATACAACGATCAATCTAGGTGCCACGCCGACACCATAAGGTTTTGTAGGGGCCTGATTTATCACGCCCTGAAACGGCTTGTAATGTTGTTTCAGGGCGTGATAAATCAGGCCCCTACGCATTCAAATTTACACCCTCACAGGACCTTCAGCAGTCCACCATGTCAGCAAACCTGCTTCAACCTCGTAAGAGGCGCGTGCCGCCGAAAATTGTTGCTCAATATATGTTTTGCCGCTACGAGTAATCGAGTGTTCGTTCTCCAATGGGGGACCAAAGTTCCAGCCACGTTGCGAACGCGCACGAAGCCAGCTTTGCTCGATAGCTGTATGTTCGTTAAGCGTAATCGACTTCCATAAATTCCACACCTGTTTATCATCTTCGCTAAAAACCAGCGGTGTTACAGGTGGCTTCGGTGTTTGAACAGGCGGAGGTGCTGTAGGAGTCGTACCTATCGTTGGCAGCGGAGCATGCATAATTGCGTTCGCATAGGGGGCGTAGGTATCGTAGTACCAGAAACCGATGGAGCCGTAGCCAAGCATCTTCTCGATGAAATCTGTTATTTGTGCCGACGCGACGCCGTTTTCTAGCGCGAGAATCGGAAAAATTGGCTTCAAACCGTTCTGCCCCAGTTTACGAGCCTGCTCGTCGAAGTATTGCCATTGCGGGTACACATAGTCTATCGCAGACTGTGCGACGCCATTCCACTCGGCAAAGTAGACCTGTGGCAACCACGCGTCCATATACGGGTTGAGCGAGAGTAGCGGCACCGGATGATTCAGTGGATTCGCATACAGTGTTGGCATCCACAACCCCTTAAAGCCTGCTCGCACCTGCTGCCCAAAGCTCTCGGCACTCGCATATTGTCCCATATATTCGTCTTCGATATCGGGAATGACCGCGCCGAATATTTTACCAACTTCTATCGAAATTTCAGCTTCCGCCGTGATTTGCGCTGTACCAAAACGCGGTCCATAGCAATAGTGATAGGGAACGACGTGTAAACCATGCTGCTCTGCGACCTGCTTGAGCATCAGCAAGTCTGCATTATTGTACCAGCGATTGACGCCATCGGCAACCTTTGGATGTACGCCCTGCACCTGCCATGCAGCCGCCTCCGCGCAAACGGAGTCCCATTGCTCGCGTGTAAACGTTCGCAACCCAAACCAGAGCCAGCGACCAGCCATCAAAGAGGGAACAGAAGAAGTCTCATTCATTGTGAGGAGTGTCCTTTCGTGATGAGGAGGAATAGGAGGGTGTGTAATCGAGGGAAAGTGATTACATGAAGAGGATAACATATGTAAGTGAGAAAAGTCAATACTGCTTGCTTGTAGAGAGAGAAAAATGTTGTGGGGGGGGGCCCGTGGCGGGTGGGGGGGGCCCAGGTTTGTGGGTTTAAATACCGAT
>CAXUHG010000033.1:3411-22540 GCA_964250805.1 uncultured Ktedonobacteraceae bacterium
CCCCCCCCCCCCCCGGGCGCCCCCCCCCACAACATCTTTCTCTCTTCAAATCCCTTGTACATGACCTATCCATATGGTACAATACAATTCGGGCGAGGACAGATGTCCCCGCCCGAACTTATTGAGGAAGCGACCAAGAGAATGGACATTACCTGGCTAGGCCACTCCTGCTTTCAGTTGCGTGGCAAAAATGTGACGCTCGTCACCGACCCTTTTTCTCCTCAGCATGGCGAAACGGCAAAGCTGAGTAAGATCAACGCCTCCATTGTTACCGTCAGCCACAATCATACCGGGCACAACTATGTCGAAGGCGTTTCTGGTGTCGGCGGCAAGGCTCCACGCGCGGTACGTGGCCCCGGCGAATACGAGATTAGCGACGTGCTTATCACCGGCGTCGCCTCCTATCATGATAACAAACACGGCGAAGAGCGCGGACGCAACACTATCTATGTCATTCATATTGATGATATAGCCGTCTGTCATCTCGGCGACCTCGGTCACACATTGCAAGAAGAGCAACTCGAAGAGGTCGCGGATGCCGACGTTTTGCTGTTGCCCATCGACGGTCAGCATGGTCTCAACGTCACGCAGGCCGCCGAGATTATCGCACAGGTGGAACCGCGCGTCGTCATTCCTATGCATTATAATCCTGTCCCTCCTGAAGGGGGAGAGACTTCCACCGCGTTCGACAAATTCTGCCGCGAGATGGGAGTCGATAAAAACAACGTTCAACCGAAATTTAGTGTCACACGTAGCTCATTATCCGCCGCACAGCCCGAAGTACAAATAATCCTGCTCTCTCCCCGCTAGGTGAGAAAGCAGGATTATTTACGTATGCAAGAAAGTGTGGCATTTCTTTATGTAGCGCATGAAATAGAGAGAAGGAATTTCCCTTTGTTTCAGGTGCAGGCACGACGGCAAGGCTTCCGAGTGCAGGAGGATTCTTTATCATGTCTAAATTTATCTTTGTTACAGGTGGTGTGGCTTCGTCGGTAGGGAAGGGTATTAGTGTCGCATCGCTAGGTCGTCTCCTCAAAAATCGCGGTGTCTCCGTCTCGCTCATGAAATTGGACCCCTACATCAACGTCGATCCGGGTACCATGTCGCCTTATCAGCACGGCGAGGTCTTCGTCACTGATGACGGAGCAGAGACGGACCTGGACCTTGGTCACTACGAACGTTTCACCGACGAACCCGCGTATCAGGCCAACAATGTCACAACGGGACAGGTCTACGCCTCCGTGATTGGCAAGGAACGGCGCGGCGAATATCTTGGCGGCACCATTCAGGTTATTCCACATATCACCAACGAGATCAAAGACCGCATTCATGCGGTGGCGCGGCGTTCCGATGCCGATGTTGTAATCGTCGAGGTTGGTGGTACCGTCGGCGATATCGAGGGCGAACCATTCTTAGAGGCGATTCGCCAGATGCGCAAAGATGTCGGCAGACGCGATGTATTATATTTACATGTCACATTGCTACCGTATCTTGGCTCTACACGCGAACTCAAAACCAAACCAACACAGCATAGCGTCAAAGAACTACTACGCGTCGGCATTCAGCCCGATGTCATCATGTGTCGCTCCGACTATCCCATGACCAACGACCTGCGCGAGAAAATCGCGCTATTCTGCAATATTGAAACGGCAGCCGTCATTCCAATGCTCACCGCCGACACGATCTATGAGGTGCCGCTGATCCTGGAAGAGGCAGGGTTGGGCGAATTTATCGTCAACGAACTGCGCCTGAAACGCCAGGAACCACAGATGCAGGAGTGGACTGCTCTTGTCGAGAAGATCAAAAGTCCACGCCCCGAAGTGACAATTGGCCTCGTCGGTAAATACGTAGAACTGCATGATGCCTACATGTCGGTTGCGGAGTCCCTCAACCACGCGGGCTGGTTCCACGATGTCGATGTACGCATCAAGTGGATCAACTCCGAGGCTCTTGAACAGATGGGCGAGGGCTATACAGAGGTGCTTGAGGATGTCGCAGGTATCGTTGTGCCAGGAGGCTTCGGACATCGTGGCATCGAAGGCAAGATTAAGGCGGCGAACTTTGCACGACGCAAGAATATCCCTTATCTCGGCCTGTGTCTAGGTATGCAGGTCGCGGTAATCGAGTTTGCACGCAACGTACTCGGACTCTCCAACGCCAATAGCACCGAGTTCGACCCACAGACGCCCAACCCCGTCATCGACCTGATGTTGACACAACGGCAGGTAGCGGATAAAGGTGGTACTATGCGCCTCGGCAACTGGGTATGTTGCCTCACGGCTGGCACTCAAGCCTATCAAGCCTATGGGGAGCCAATCGTGTTCGAGCGGCACCGTCACCGCTACGAGTTCAACAACGAGTTCCGCAAGCGTATGGAGAGTCAGGGGTTGGTTGTCAGTGGTCGCTCAGCCGACAATAGTCTGGTTGAGGTGATCGAGCTAGCCAATCATCCGTGGTTTGTGGCCTCGCAGTTCCACCCAGAGTTCAAGAGCCGTCCAACACATCCACATCCCCTCTTCCGCGATTTTGTCGGCGCAAGCGTTCGCCTCGCGCAACAAAAGGTAGCGAACGAGGGATTTGACCATCAGACCAGTAGTGCGTTGCAAACTTCAAGGGTTGAGATGCAATAACTATGTTTTATCTCAGTGAGGTGCTGAACGCACCAGTCGAAAATGCACAGAATGAACGTGTTGGCAAAGTCGTCGATGTGCTGGTTCCAAGAACAGGAGCCAGCCACGACCTGCCCAGCATTCTGCTTGTAGAGGGCGAAGAAGACTCGCCCTGGCGCATTCCCTTTGCCGAGATCGAACGTCAGGAGGAGCATGAACTTCGTTTGCGTACTCCTCTGGTAGAGCATACTCAGCAGCCGGAGCAGTCAACGGAAGACGAGATATCGCTGGCACACGAGGTCATGGACAAGCGTGTGATCGACGTGGAACATAAGAAGGCGGTGCGCGTCAACGACATCGGCTTCGACGACGACTGGCGCATCCTCGGTGTTGACAATAGCAATGTTGGCCTTGTGCGTCGTATCGCACCGTGGCTCGTCGGCAGAGGGCGAAATACCGTTCTCATCCCTTGGTCAGACATCGAATTGATCGGCCCGCAGCAAGCGGAGGAAGAGCAGAATCTTGCGACAGCATCAACTCCGCGTCAAGGTAGTAGCAGCGGGCAACTCGCGGAGATGTATCCAGCCGATATCGCGGAAATCGTGCATCAACTGTCGCCGCGACAGGGGGCGCAGTTGATTGAGACGCTTGACAACGAGACCGCCGCCGATACTATGGAGGAACTGGACACCAACCTGCAACGCCACATTCTCGAAAACATTCAGCCCGAACGCGCCGCCGACATTCTCGAAGCAATGGGACCCGATGAGGCCGCCGACCTGATCGCCTTACTACCAAACGAACGTGCCGAGGAGCTACTACGCCTCATGCAACCCGAAGAGTCGGGCGATGTGCAAGAACTGCTTGCATATGAACAGAATAGTGCAGGTGGCCTCATGACCACAGACTACATCGTGCTGAATCAGACGCGCACAATCGCAGAGGCCATCAACGCCCTCCGCACGAACATCCAGGAAAACGATGTGCGTATCTCCTATGTCTACTGTGTCGAGGATGAGACACGGGACGAAAGCACTATTCTCGGCGTCGTATCGCTGTGGGACTTATTGATTGCGCCACTAGAGCAGCCTTTACAAGAGTTGATGGAGACCGATGTAATTAGCGTCCAGCCAGATACGGACCCACGTACCGTTGCCGAGACAATGGCGAAGTACAACTTGCTCGCCGTGCCAGTGGTCAATGAAGATGGCATCTTGCAAGGCATCATCACCGTTGATGACGCTCTCGACGTACTGCTACCGAACGAGCGGAGGCGCAAAGCTAATAGGATGTATTGATGAGGATGATAAGAGGAAACTACGAAATGGATAGCGAAGACAAGAGAAAAGGCAAGTTAATCGCCTTTGGCTGGTACGGTGGAAAGTATAGCCATCTTAATTGGTTGTTACCCCTACTACCCAAAACTACACATTTTTGTGAGCCGTTTGGCGGCTCGGCAGCGGTGCTTCTTAACAGAGAACCATCACCAGTAGAAACGTACAATGACCTTCATAGCGAAGTTGTAAATTTCTTTCGCGTTCTCAGGAACCAGAAAGACGCACTCATTGAGGCTATAGGTCTTACCCCCTTCTCTCGTGAAGAATTTGAGATGGCTTTTAGTCCATCAACGCTAGCTCTCTCTGATTTAGAGAGAGCCAGACGGTTTTATATTCTTGCTCGTCAAGTAAGAACTGGCCTCGCTCAAAAAGCTAGCAGTGGTAGATGGGCACATTGTATTTTAACAAGTCGTGCTGGTATGGCAGGAGCGGTTTCAAGGTGGCTAGGAAGTGTCGAAGATTTATCTGAAATTGCACAAAGACTTCTCCGTGTACAGATAGAGAATGCATCTGCACTTGACGTTATTCAGCGTTATGACACTACGGAAACCTTATTTTATTGTGATCCTCCTTACTTACATGATTCTCGTGGTGATAGCAATGCATATGCACATGAAATGACAAATGATGAACATAAAAAGCTTGCCGAGGTTCTTCATCGCGTAAGGGGCAAGGTAGCAGTATCGGGGTATCGCGGTGATATAATGGATACGCTTTACGCTGATTGGAATCGTATTGAAGCTCCCTCCAAGCTATGCCATTCGACAAAAACACCACGTCAAGAGGTACTTTGGGTAAACTATGAAGTTGAGGAGATCGAATGTCCATCACAGGAAGAGCCGGAAATGGAACCGGAGACCCTACAACCCTCCTTGCTGTACTAGACCGTATCAGCTTCGTCATTTCTTGCATCTATTTCATCGAATAAGAATAAGATACCTTGATGTATACCAGGAACTTGTGCTTGCAGAGCCAGATAGTGCAGTTCGCCAAGAGTTGAAGATAACATTTCTGGCACTTCGGCGTACCTATGAAAGCGCATACACTTCTGACGAAACTACAGGTACAGAATAGCCGCAAACATACAGCGTATAACTTTTGCCGGTTTAGCAGCCCAAGCTTGATACGATAGATAAAAGTAGGGGTCTAATTCATTACACCCTTGTTGACAATGCACCATTTGAGAGGGCTTGTAGACATGCTTTAACCCCCTTTGACATGCTATGTCGCCAACAGGATGTAATGAATGAATTAGACCCCTACAGTCGTTTCATTTCGTATTATGCGTTGTTGTGCAAGATATCTCCTCATGTGCGTCCGCCCGTTTTCAATGCGTATACTGCTACCCTTATTTAGCGCGGGTACGTTGGTCTGCATTGTTAATAATCTGTGAGAGATAAGCCTTAGCAATGACCCAATACCCCTTATTGGTTGCATGAATGTTTGTGTATTGACTACAAATCCAGGTATCGGTGCAAAGATTTGGGTCGGGAGTGGTCGCTGTATTGATGGCATCAAAGACATCTACAATGCTGCCATACGCACTTACATCGTCTGCGAGATGCTGATTCAGTGTTTGTACATAGGGTGTCGTGTTGATGTTTGGACAGAACGTCTGATTCTGGAAGGGGTCGTAGTAGTTTCCTACGAGCAGTTGCCCTGTCTGATTCCCGTTCACCTGTAGGGCCGCGTGTAGTTGTGGCAGAATCGTCTGTGTGAGATTGTTATCAAGTGTTGCAAGATCAGCGTTGAATTTGTCATCATTGACGGTGCAGTGGGCAAGATCAATGTTGGGTAAGACATCATTTGAACCAATATTCAGCGTGACGAGTGCAACATTGCCAGCGTTATTCTGTAAGTCCTGGAGAGCCGCCGTCAACTGTGGTGTTGTTCCAGTTTGTTTATTGGGACCTGGACAACCTCCATTGATGAAACTCGTACTCGTTTCTCCTGCACACGCGATATTACTCACGTCCGTAATGCCCAGGTGGTTAACCACTTTGGAAATGTCATCCACGTATCCATTTGTGTAGTTTCCATCAGGCTGATAACCGAAGGCGAGAGAGTCCCCTAACGCGAGGTAATGTGTCCCTTGAACGGCGTCTTGCTTATGCACACCTGCGGCTTGTGCGCTTTTATGAGACCATTGCGTCACACTGACAACAGTGACGCTCAGCAGTAACGTGAGAGTGATGATGAAAAGAAGGCTACGCCTTTTCCACATGGTAATTGACCTTTCTTGTTGGATAGCTTATACGAGTATAGGTGCTATCTATCTTCTTTGTTAGTAACAAGCGAACAATGTGCTTGTGTAAATAGAGCCGCTATTTCTTGTTGTCACATTGTGAATGGTTTTTACCTTAGCCAGAAAGTGCTACAAAATGTCGTGCCTCAAACCGCGCCTCATTGAGATTTGTTACAACTCCTGTCTGAATTTGTGATCTCCACAAGGAAATTATGCTTGGCTCGTCCTCAGTATAGGGGCAACATGAGAAAATGATATGGTGCAGATGACCTATTTCGGTCTCTCTTTGTTGTACTTCAAGAGAAGGACATTTTCCTAGAAACTCTTTCCGACCTTTTGGGCTGGACACATCAGGAGTCTCTTTAGAGGAAAATGCTTGCTTGCTGGCACATGTTGCTCGGCTTTATCTTTTTAGGACCTTTGGTTGCTTGCTCATACAGCTCTATCAGGAGTCACATCATTTTTTCCTTGGAAGGTACTGCACTGAGTCGTTCTGCAAAATTTCTGAACAAAGAGGAGGTCGAGTAGTTACTACTCGACCCCCTATCAACGCATGGATGCATCTATCCCACTGCAAAACTTGCCTCTCCGTAAATCATATCGCGGTGCAGCGATGGTACAGGAGGACCGAAACGCATATGCATATCTGTAACTTCCTCATGCAGAAAGCCATATCTGTGTAACAAGTTGTGTCCGCTCTCATTGGATAGAGGGATAGCAACGCTAGGAGGTGCCTGAAAAGGAAGCGTGAGGGCATGAGTCAATAACTTCTCGGCACTTTCAACAGTGCTTGCGACCCACGGGCCTAGCCCTTCCGATTTGGCAACGATGTAGCCCGTAATCGTTCCAGTAGCGTCGCGTGTTGCAAAGGCTCTTTGTGTATTCTTTGTCAAGTATGGTACAAATATCTTCTCACGCCTTGCTCCAAAGAATCTCTGATCAAATTCTACCAACTCTGAAATATCGCTTGCTTGTAACGATGAAACTTCATCGGAGAGCGGAATATTTTCTTGTGGAGTACTTAGACGCAAGAGAACTGTTTTGTCATCAGAGACGAAACCTATTCGCTTATAGAGTGAAGACGCTTTGGGATTTGACTCAAGCAACAGAGTAGGACAGACTCGTTCATCGCGTGCCGTCATGATATGTCGTGTGAGTGCCTCACCAATCCCGCGACGTTGTACAGAAGGCTCAACACAAATCATACCCACATAACTGAAAGAACCATAGTTGATCGCGCCTCCAAAGCCTACTGGCACATCGTCGAGGATAGCTAGCCAACACCCATCAGGTTGAAGGAGCCAGTAGCGATAAAGCATATCCTCACGATTATCGCTAAAATGATAGGCGTGTGCAAGAATGGCACTAGCAACAGGAATGTCTTGCTGAGTACATAGACGAAACGAAAGCATTATACCCCTTTTTCTGGCTGCACCTGGAAATACGTACTGAGCATCAGACCCAGGTCTTTCACTTCACGATGGCTCTTGTACGGACTCTTGAGGAGTTGACCATGAATACCACCGATAATAGCAATATTGCTCGTTGAGTGAATATCCTTGCACACGAGAAGCGCATTTGTCGCTCGTCTAGTTGCCTCATAATATTCCTTACAGTCAATGTACGCCTGGGCATAGAGGATATCTATCCATGCATAGCGACGCGTCTGATTGCGCCCAATCCCCTTCTCATCTCTCAGGCGTTCTACGTAGTCAAGTTCCTCGATAGCTTTTTCAGGACGCCCAATTGCGGTAAGGGTGATAGCACTATTCACATGATACATTCCCTCATTTAAGCGTCCCATAGGGATGTAAGAAGTATCAAGTTCTCCCACTCCTACAGCATCTTCTGCTTGCTCTATAAGACGCTGTGCAATAGCTATGTCTGTATTGCTTCGTTTGATTGTTCCATATGCGCGACTTAATTCTAATTTGATGATCCCTTTCAACTGGGGATTTGCATAGGGAAGTGCTTGGTCAAAATCGTCTATCGCTGCCTGAATTTTACTTGTATCCCTTGTAAGAATACCTGTGGCGTCTGCATTCCCAAAGCATCCTCTAACAAGAAGCGTGTGTCCACGCGAATACAAAGCATTCGCTATCATAGGCTCCTGATGTAATTCTTGTGCTATCTGGATAGCTTTACTACCATAGGAATATGAGAGAGCAAATGCCCGTTGATCGTTTGTGATGACATCCCCTAATAAGTAATAGTTATGCAGCAGTATCTGTATATGTTCCTTTAAGCGACCCTTACTGAATTGTTCCAAATATTTCAAGCGCGTTATTGCTATATCTACATCTTCAAGAAGATTATAGGCAGTATTCGTATAATGCAATTGCCAGAGAAAACTCACCTCTTTTTCATGATGTGCTACATCTTCTAAAACGCTTTTTGCTGGTTTTGTAGGGGAGAATGTATTGGAAAGTGTTTCCTGATTGGGTTTGAACAATACTTGTTCGAGTGGCGAAAGTCCAAGTAGCGCATAGGGAATATGAAGCATATCCGCTAAGAGTCGTCGGCGCGTAATGTCGGTCGGTATTCTATTTTCCTTTTCCATGTTGAGTATCCAGGAAGCCGTGATAGGTCGGGCTTGCGTTCCTTTCTTTTCTAAGCATCGTTGCTTGTCAAGAGCGGCACTATACAACTTTGCGGCTTCTTCAGCACTCATCGCCATTCTCAGTCGATAGTCACGCATTACCTCGCCCGCATGAGGCCAACCATCTTCCTGTGCAGTGTAGGGGCCATACTTCCCGCCTTCGCCCCAGAACTGTTGCTGTGTCATGGTTCTCTCCTCCTTCTCGATTTCAACCTACTTCTAGTATACGGGATATTTGCGTTTCCAAATGCCCTATAGGTAGCAATCCCACTGGCAAGTGGGGAAGGGGAAAAACACACGCTTGACGAGAAACATTCATGGTACTCTCAGAACAGGGAATGCGAGCGAGCCATCTTTCAGGCTTGAGTATATCACTATACAAAAGAAGAGCGCAAATACTCGAAAGGAGTATCAATATGACAGAAGCACCCACAAACACGAGTGAGGTTGCACGTTTAATGAGCAAAATTTCGCAAGAATACGAGGCTGCCCAATCCGGTCTCTCCGGTCTGGCCTATGGCACAGCACGACACGATTTTATCAATGCTCGTATGGAAAATATTGCCGTGTTACACAGAGAACTGGCGCATGAAATTGGACCTGCACAAGCCATCAAGCTGGTCGCGGAGATGGCAGAAGGGACACAACAATCATGATTTACGAACAACCCACACAACCTCTCGCACCCTTCTGGGCACGGCGGCCCACCTTCAAACAATTCCGCGAACGCTATCATCTCACGTATTTCGAGATTGCACAACGCGCACAGGTGCGCCCTTGTATCGTGTACTGGATGGAGTGCGGCTACAAAACCGAGTTCGCGTTGGCGGTGCGTATCCTGGCGGTGTTCTCCCAGCGAGCAGGGCGCACGGTACGCTTTGAGGAGATGCAAGGGGTCCACCTCAAACAGAATTTTGTTGTGCCGTCAACAACACGTTGATGGTGTAGGAGCTATAATTCATTACGCCCTGAAACGGCATCACACACCATTTCCAGGAATTGAGGAACGTTATCGATAAGGAGGTCTGATATGTCTCAAGAACCACAGACCACGTCTATCACCAATCCTTCGCCCGTTGAACTCGCCTTGCATTACGCACAATTCGATCTGTTGCTAGAGTTACAGAGGCTCTTTCCCGACATCATCCTAACCTGTGTTACAGAGCGTGGCAACATCTATCGCGTCTCGTTTTCACGCAATAGAGAAGGGGTGATGCAACGCCGCTTCTTGCGCGACCATGCGATCAAGTTTGTGGAGCGGGAGCGTGAACGTGAGGAGATGCTGAGAGCCTTTTTTCACGGCGTGGAACTGGAAGGCCATCCAATTGAGATGGTGACGGTGCGGCGCGTCATGGACCAGCCTGAGTATCAGAGCGTGAGGCTGACTACTGCCGAAGATGAGGTGATGCTGCGCTTTCCGCCCCAGTGGAGTTTTGGGCAAGAGCGGCTATTACCGATTCCTGAGCCTCTGTAGGGATATGCCAATGTTGACGCGCGATAATTCGTAGGGACCAGATTTATCGCGTCCGAGGCGTGATTTATCACGCGAGATCAATTGTTACACCTTTTGTATGTGATTAAAAGAATCTCGCTCAATGAATTGAGCAACGGACGCCATAAATGTGGTCCCTACGAATATCATTCAGATGATGTATTCTACTCATCCTTCCCAATTGGCAATAGCACGGGCACAAACCCCTCCCCTGGTTGGTAGTCGGGCGATTGGTGGCGGAAGTAGGTGTTGTAGAGGTCGGCGTAGTGCCCACCACGTTTCATCAGGGCGTCGTGGTTGCCCTCTTCGACGATGCGCCCTTTGTCTAGCACGATAATGCGGTCGGCGTAGCGAATGGTCGAGAGGCGGTGCGCGATGATGATCGAGGTGCGATGAGCTAGCACGGTGTCCAGTCCCTCTTGAATCTGTGCCTCGGTGAGTGGGTCAACGCTCGCCGTTGCCTCGTCGAGTATGATAATCGAGGGGTTTTGTAGCAGTACACGCGCCAGTGCCACAAGCTGTCGCTGCCCCATCGAAAGCGACTTACCAGCCTCTCCAACCAGCGTCTCAACTCCCTCTGGCAACGCCTCTAGCCAGTCGCCGTTACCAATTTGTCGCGCTATCGCCAGCACCTCCTCGTCGCTTGCCTCTGGTCGCGCATAACGGATATTGTCGGCAACAGTACCAGAAAAGAGAAACGGCACCTGTGGCACGATACCGAGCAGACGGTGATAGGCGATCAGGTCGAAGCTACGGATATCCTGACCATCAATCAGCAACTCCCCACCTTGAAACTCGTAGAAGCGCGACACCAGCCTGCCAAGACTCGATTTACCCGCCCCCGTATGTCCCACTAGCGCGACGGTCTCACCTGCCGCAATCGTCAGGTTAAAGTCGGCTAGCACCGTCTGGCGGTCGTCGTAGCTGAAGAAGACGTGCTGAAACTCAATTTTGCCATCCAGATGCGTTACGAGTTGGTTATCGTTCTGATGCACACGCGGCTCCGCATCCAGCAATGCGAAGATACGCTCACTCGCCGCCAGACCTAGCTGGAACTGGCTCCAGAACGACGCGATACTTGTCAAAGGAAACCAGAGTAGACCAATTCCCTGCACAAACAGGAACCACTCGCCTAGTGAGATCGTATGCCCAAGCACTCTCTGTCCACCGAAGTAGACCACGATGGTTGTACCCAAATTAGCAATGATGAGCAGAATGGGGAAGACGCCATTATAGAGAAAACCAGAACGCACATTCACATGGTACGCCTGCTCATTGACCTTCTTGAACTCGTCGTACATGTTCTGCTCTTGCCGAAAGTTCTTCGCAACGGTGATGCCGCTAATAACCTCTTGCACATTGGCATTGACGCGTCCACTTGAGCGTTGCGAGCGTTGCGTCAAAGTACGTGCGATACGACGAAAACTCAGTGCAACGAGAACGATAGCTGGTGCAATCGTAAAGGCTAGCAGCGCGAGTATCACATTTCTTGAGAGCAGAACTGCCGCCACCAGAAAGAACAATAGAAACTGGCTGAGTAGATTGAGCGTGAGCGTAACAACCGTTGCGAATTTCTCAGTGTCCGACGTAACGCGACTTACGATCTTACCGCTTGAAAACTCATCAAAGAACGACATGTCGCGTTCCATCACCGCGTTGAAGGCATCGGTCTGTATCTGCAACACCACGTCGCCAACCGCCTTCGCGCTATACCACTGGCGAAACAGGTTGCATGTCCACGAAAGTACGCCCGATATTAGAATGAACGTCACAAGCAGGGTAGCCGTTTGCGTTGCCTTTGACGATGTGAGGGCGTCAATTCCTTGCGAAACCAGAATGGGAAAGGCGGTGTCCAGCAGCGAACTAAGCACGATCAACACCGTCAAAAAGATCAGAATGCCCACTTTGGGGCGAAAGTACTTGAGAATGCGCCCTACGAGTTGACTATCTTTGTATGTGCGGTCGTATGCCTCGGCATCCAGACCCTCCATGATGAAACCCATGTTGTGGTGTCCTCCTCGAAATTGGTATATGTCGATGGTTAGGGGTCTAATTCATTACACCCTGTTGGCGACCTACCATGCTAAAAAGGGTTGAACCATGTCTCAATGTCCTGTGAAATGGTACACTGCCAACAGGGTGTAATGAATTAGACCCCTACAATTCCTTTATTCTCCTCCAACCGCCGTCGTCTTCCCCGACGCAATCGTTTGTACCTCAATGGCAGGATTGGTGCTATGTTTTTCGCGTGGCGCGAAGATGCGTCTATATGTTTCGCTTCTTTGCAGTAGTTCATCGTGTGTGCCTGAATCGACGATTTCGCCGCGCCTCACAACTAGTATGTTGTCTGCCCAGCGAATCTGTGAGAGGCGATGTGTGATGAGCAGTGTGGTGCGCCCCTCTAACAGGCGACGAATCGCTTTTTGTATCTCGTCCTCGGTGGCGCTATCAATTGCGCTGGTCGAGTCGTCGAGTATCAGGATGCGTGGGTCGGTTAACAGGGCACGCGCAATAGCGATGCGCTGGCGTTGTCCACCGGAGAGCGTGACGCCGCGCTCGCCAATCTCGGTCTCGTAGCCTTCCTTAAAGCTGGAAATGAACTCGTGTGCCTGTGCATCTTGTGCCGCCACCTCAATTGCCTCGCGTGTTGCTTTCTGCCCCAATCCGTAGCCTATGTTCTCCGCGATGGAACGTGAGAAAAGGAAGATGTCTTGCTCGATGGTCGAGATTTGTGAACGCAGCGAGTCGAGGTTCCACTCGCGCACATCGACCCCATCTACCAGCACGCGCCCTGAGTCAACGTCGTAGATACGATTAACGAGCTTGGTAATCGTGCTTTTGCCTGAGCCAGTCTGTCCAACAATGGCGATAGTCTGCCCCGGCTTGGCATGAAACGAGACATTTTTCAGCACAGGGGTCTCACCATAGCTGAAGGTCACATTCTCGAAGACGATATCTCCGCGCATCTCCGTGCTATATCCCCCCTCGTTTTCGTCTAGCTCCGTCTCCTCACGCATCAGGTTCAGGATACGCGCGGAACCCGCGATACCCAACTGCACAAGGCTGAAGCTCCAGATAGACTGAAAGGCGGGAAAGCGAATGATTGCCATCAAGCCCATGTATGAGACCAATCCACCAACCGTCAATGAATGCTGTGACAACAGGTACAAACCGTGCAGGAACGCACCCGCAAGCGCAATCGCTACCAGCAAGGTTGGTAGATATCTGCCCTGTATCTGCCCGTTCTTGACGAAATAGTCGCGGTACAGCGAAGCATTACTGCCAAACTTGTGTTGCTCCTGCTTCTCCTGCCCCGTCGCCTTGACAACCTCGACGCCCGAAACCGCCTCGTTGAGAACCGAGTTCATCTTGCCAAACTGCTCACGCATCTCATTAGAGACCGGATTGAGCTGGCGCGAATAGCCGCGCAGAGCGATAAGAAATACGATTACAAAGAGGACAGGTGCCAGTAGTAGTTGAGGATTGATAAAGACAATGAAGACCATTGGTATCACAAGAGCGGTGAACGAATCGAAGATGATATCGAAGCCTGGTACCACCATGTCGCTCAGTTGCGAGATATCGTTCGAGGCACGTGCCATCACATCGCCGACGCGCTGCCGATTATGAAAGGTCTGGCTCTTACTGAGCAGACTGAGATAGAGTTCGTCGCGTACATCGCGTGCGAAGCGTTTACCGAGTATCTCAGCCGAGAGCCGCGCCGTCATATCGGTTATCCCTGTTAAACCAATAACAACGAGCAGTCCGATCACCACGAAAAGTAAGCGACTGGCATTATTGTGGCTCACAGCATCGAATGCAGTACCCGTCAATGCTGGCACCGAGGCGTTAAAGATATTCGCCAGCACTGCCGTCGCTAGGTATCCAAGCACAATGGGTATATACCGTGCAAGGTGCGAGAAAATCCACCGCGCCGGAGTGGTGCGATTATAGCGATATTCATCTGAGACTGTAAATTCACGTTTCAACAAGAGGAACCTCCGTCGGGGGCTATACACATCTCTCTATGAGTAATACAGAACAAGTGTACCATATTCATCCTGACACCTTGTGTCAGTAACTTGGGGGATGTTATGTGAAAATAAGGAAGAAGTCAAGTTCGCTATAGGTAAATATTCCTATCTGTTTTATTTACTGTCCCAAAAGCTCTATACTCTCTGCAGGATACTTAGTTGCTGAGCAAAAAAGAGATTAGAATACTCCTCTCTAACAAAGAGGAACCAGAAAAGGAAGCTACACACATGGCTGATTATCCACTAGTCACCCCATTGCAGAACGAGCAAGATTCATCAGAGCAAGAAGCCTTAAATGATTCATTGAATAGCGTTTCATTGCCCTCTGAAACTTACATTGCTAAAACGATGCCTTCGATTCTGGGAACGGTTGATATGACAGCAACATTCGTATTTTCAATCTTCTTTATTGCAAATGTTGCGAATGCTGCTATCGGAGGCGTGTCGGCTCTTACCTATTTATTATTAGGAGGCATTACCTTTTTTGCGCCATGTGTGGTGGCAGTTGCTCAACTAAGTAGTATGTTTCCGAACGAGGGTTCCCTTTATAACTGGACGTATAAAGCACTTGGACGATTCTGGAGCTTTTTCATTGGACTCTGTTTCTGGCTCCCCGGTATTCTAGTTATTATCGCTAGCGCGGATACTTTCGTTTCTTACCTGCAAGGGTTAAACAATCACTGGCTTCCTCAACCCTGGCAGCAGGGTCTCGTGATTATTGCTGTGCTTGCCCTATCGGGCTTTCTGGCAACACAACGTTTTCGTATGATTCAGCATATGATCAACGCGGTTGTAGGTCTGCTGCTCTTTACTGTTGTCTTGATCGGGCTAGCGGCGTTGGTATGGCTTGGTGGTGGTCATGCCTCCGCAACAAATTTTAGTAATATTGCGGATTGGAGTGTTACGCCAGAGAACTTTGGACTCTTTGGAGTCATCACGTTGATTTACCTTGGTGTCAATGTTCCCCTCAATATGGCGGGCGAGATCAAGCAAGCCGGAAGTTCCGTTGATAAACGCGTTATTCGTCGTCATCTGTTATATGGCGCACCAATTGTTTTTGTGTGCTTCTTCGTGTCTACCTTCGCGTTGTTAATTGTACGCGGGACATCTGCGTTGAATTCGGCGGCTGTTCTGCCATACGAATTGGTGACGCTGGTGACAACGGTATTTGGGAAAATTGCTGGCGGAGTTGTTGTTGTATGTATCTTGAGTTCGCTCATCATGTTCTGCGTTCTCTACAACTATGCCTTCGCGCGATTGTTATTAGTGGGAGCAGTCGATCAACGTCTTCCCTTAAATATAGGGAAACTCAATAAAAACCGTGTCCCCGGTAATGCAATTCGACTGCAAACGTTCATTACTATCTTCTTCACTCTCATTGTCTTTATTGCCCTTCCTTTTATCGTTCCCTTTGGCAATTCGGCGAACCTGCCTACAGAGGCATACAATGTAGTGCTTGCTGCGGTTACTCTTGTATGGACATTTGCAACAAGCTTTTTCTTTATTGACCTGTTTGTCCTCTATACCAAGAGTCCGTCGATCTTTAAGAGCAGACTTGTTCTCCCAAGTCCTATTCTCTGGCTATGTATTATTATCGGGCCTCTGGCATGTATTGTTGCCATTTTTGAGACGCTGCAATCTTCTTCAATACCCTCTCTTATTAGCGGTTCAGCATGGCTAGGATTTGTCGGAGTTGTCACATTGATTTGCCTTGTATTCGCTGCTATTGCAAGCATGCTTGCGAGTAGCGAGGCCGGCTGGCAAAGCCTTCAGGAGTAAGAGCAAGAATAGATAGAACGTGCAGAAGCAGCAAGAACATTGTTCTTGCTGCTCCTGCATGGTCTATCTATCGAATAGATGTAGATGTATCAATTTTAACGCCAGTCGGAGATGACGTAGGCATCGGGACGGTTGTATCCTGCTTCGTTAGGCTTTTGCATCGCAATCCCGTTCAAATCGGTTCGGTACCCACTCTTGAGTACATGACGATATGCTGCATCACAAGCCATGTTCACACCAACGGTTACGCGTGACATGCTTGATGCTACCGCGAAAGCTTCAGTGGCATTAAGCAATTGCGTAAAGTGTTGTCCTGCTGCCGCTCCCGGACGGGCCGCTCCGAACTTGATGTAGCAGACATCATTAGCCGCCTCTGTTCCGCCTCCACAATGACAGACTGCGAATCCTACAAGATTTGAGCCATCGACGAGCAGTACGGTATCACCGATTTTCTGCTTGGCAACGGCATCAATTTCTAGTGTCAAGTCCAAACCATCATAGATAGACCCGGCAAGGTCACGGCAAGCTTTTTTGTATTCCTCTTGCTCGCTCTCCTTCAGGTCAGAGTACTTTACCCAATTTGCTACCGCGGAACTCGTCTGTGGTACGACTGTCTTCGACATAATCGGTGTGAGAAACCTGGCGAAGAAACCGAATTTCTCATACAGGTGAATATGCTTTGGGCTTTGAGGGAACGTGAAGAGTCCAGCGTGCTTTGTGTCCCACTCCGAGAACTTGTCAATAATGGGTTGCATAAGTACCTGACCAACGCCCTGATCCCAGAGGTCTGGTCGGACCGAAAGCGGTCCGAAGAAGCTTACGCTTCCCCAGCTACTTGCGACATTCGTTCCCACGAGTTCTCCATTCACCGTGGCAGCGAAGACACGCGTAGGGTCTGCCTTCCAGCGAGGTCTCAAAAAGTCTGTATCGGACCAGAACGTCTCAGGTTCCGGCAGACCAAGAAATGTCCCAAAGGCTAGCCGGAAAATCTTGTCTGCGGCAGGTAATTCATTCTCTTGCAGAGGACGAATTGTGACATCTACCAGCGTATCAGATCTTTGTCCTTGAACCATAATCTTTCCTTTTCTTTGAAGCCGATTTTGATAGCAGCCTCTCTCTTGTGTAAATAAATATAAATTCCCATCGTGCAGGAGACTGTTACTACAAGTCTTCGTAGATTATACGCTATTTAGATTACTGAAAGATAGGGAAATGTACACAAGGAGCTAAAATTAGCTCTAAGTTCCTATCAAGCAAATAGTATTGACGTATAACGTTTTTGTCTTGTACAATTGACAAAGTTCGATCTGCCCTAGCAAGCTAATCGTAGTATTGCTACCGATTGAATGCAATGTCAGTAGGTACTTCCCCGCAACTAGCTGAATGCTACTACTGCTTGTGTAACACGGTAGTCTTGCCGCATAGGTTGTTGTGTCCTATTCTATTGTAAGGTCGAATACTCGAAAGTAGAGGAAACACACACACATGTCTGAAGTTACAGAGAACGTTGTATCCGACATTGATGTTGCTCGTGATACAAAACTCAGGAAGGATGCTGTTCGTCTTCCTGAGGTCTTATTTCAGTCCATCACCTCAATGGCACCCGCCGCAGCAGTTGCAACTTCGTTTACACCTGCTATTCCCCTGGCAGGAGCATCACTTCCCTTAGCCGTTTTGCTTGCAACTATTGCCTGTGCGCTGATTGCCTTATCTGTTGGACAACTCGCGGTACACATTCCTTCGGCTGGCGGACTCTACACCTACATTAGTCGTAGCTTGGGACCTAAGTTAGGTTTCATGTCCGCATGGACGTTCTTATTTGGTCAACCATTACTGCTACCGCTCGTAGCGGTAATCTGGGGGCCATACGCCGAAGACCTTGTTAAGTCTCTTATAAACGTAGATATCCCCTGGTATGTCTGGGCACTCCTTGGTAGCCTCCTGGTATTTGCTTTAACCTACAACGGCGTTAGAATTTCGACAAGAGCTAGCGTTATTTTAGGCAGTATCGAAATCGTCATCATTCTTGCGCTTGCCATCACTATGATCATAGGGGCCGGCTCTCACAATAATCTGGCGACCTTCACTCCTGTCTTTAGCCCAGGTGGCTGGGGTGGCATTTTCCAGGGCATGATTTTTGCCTTCCTCGTGTTTATAGACTTCACGGCGTCCGCTACATTGGGCGAAGAGAGTAGGACACCAAAACGCACTATTCCGCGTGCGATTGTGTACTCGACCATTTTAATTGGCCTCTTTTACATGCTGACTGCCTACGCGGGTGTGGTCGGGTGGGGCATTCCTGGCATTCAGGGCTATGCTGCCTCTGCTGCCCCTTGGGGAGATTTGGGCAAGAAGTTCTGGGGAGATTTCGGCCCACTGATTATCAGTTTCGCGGTTCTCAATAGTGCCGTCGGTAACGGCAATGTGGACCTCAACTCCAGTTCGCGCGTGATGTATGCGATGGGACGTGTTGGCGCATTGCCAGCCGCTTTCGGTCGTCTCTCAAAGCACCGCACTCCTGGTTTTGCCATCATCGTACACTCTATCGTAGGCGTAGTCGTCTCAATCGGTTGTGGTCTGATTTTTGGTTTGACCAATGCTTATGGCCTCATCGCAACTGTTTTGACGCTCGCTATCCTGCTACTCTACTTTGCTTCCTGTGTCTCTGTGTTCGTCTACTACCGTCGTGAACGTCCGCAGGATTTTCGGATTGTGCAGCATGTAATCGTGCCGCTGATTCCAATGGTTATCATGCTCTTCGTTTTCGCTGCACAAGTGTATCCAGTGCCACCATATCCGCTCAACTTGGCTCTGCCTATTGTCGTTGTCTGGTTGGTGCTTGGTGTCATCTACATGCTGTACCTGAATCGCACGAACCCTGCAGCTCTTGAGCATGGCAGAGATGTGTACCTCAATGATACTGAGGCCGAACCAACTAGTCTTGCGAATAGCCTACTGTAAGGAATCGGTTATCAGATAGCAATCGTCCCGAATGTATAGGCTTGCTAGCAAGCCTATACATTCGGGACGATTG
>CAXUHG010000033.1:22550-24296 GCA_964250805.1 uncultured Ktedonobacteraceae bacterium
TTATAAAATATCACTTGCCCTCTTTTTTTTTTTTTTTTAAAAAATGCCTATACATTCGGGACGATTGCTATCTGATAGTTTAAATGGGAATATAACAGCGCAATTTGACGCTTTTTATGAAAGCGAGTATAATTCTACGGATATTATTGATTGAGAACAAGGACATCCCCTTGCGGGTGCCCTGAAGCCACATACAGGGACACCTTGCCCCGCGTGATAAAGGAATTGTTGATGCCAAAAATGTATGGATGGGTGCGCGAGGTTGTGCCCGAAAGTCCCGCTGACCGCGCTGGATTGCAGTCCGGCGATCTTATACGCACGATAAATGGAAATACGATTCGTGACCTTGTGGATTATCGTTTCTACGTTGCCGACGAAGAACTGGTGATTGGCTTTGATCGCCAACAGGACACGCATGAGGTACGCGTTGCCAAAACTGCCGACGAGAATCTTGGCGTTCTCTTTGGCGAGGAGCCGGCACCCTTTATTCGCCAATGTGCCAATAAATGTGTCTTCTGCTTTATCAAAGGCTTGCCAGAACGCTTCGCGCCACAACAGGGCTTACCACACGGAATGCGCTCGTCGCTGTATATCAAAGATGACGACTATCGCTATTCATTTCTCTTTGGCAACTTCATTACGCTGACAAACCTGAA
Source organism: uncultured Ktedonobacteraceae bacterium (assembly GCA_964250805.1). Taxonomy (GTDB): domain Bacteria; phylum Chloroflexota; class Ktedonobacteria; order Ktedonobacterales; family Ktedonobacteraceae; genus JBBQVS01. The sequence continues at coordinate 23,207 of CAXUHG010000033.1, forward strand.
AGAACACGACTGGCAACGGCTCGACGAACAAAAACTCACGCCGCTCTACGTCTCGGTTCACGCCACCGACCCTGACCTACGACGCAAGATGGTGGACGGTCCACGTGCGGGCGATATTATGAACCATATTCGACGCCTTGGCGATATCGGCATCACCTGCCATACTCAACTCGTCCTCTGCCCAACCATCAACGATGGTGAGCAGCTTGACCGCAGTATTCGCGAATTGACCGAGCTACGCCCACTTGTCGAGTCGATTTCTGTGGTGCCACTTGGTCTCACAAAGTATAACAATATGATCAAAACGGGCGACCTACCACCACTACGCTCCTATACACGCGAGGAGGCGGAGACCATTGTGGCACAGGTACAGGAGCATCAACGTCGCTTCGAGGCCGAGAATCCCGATGGCGACCCCTTCGTGTATCTCTCGGACGAGTGGTACTATCTCACGGATCAGGAATTTCCGCCCGCGCGACACTACGGCTCATACTCACAGATCGAGAATGGCGTTGGTATGACGCGCTATCTCGTCGATTCGTGGGCGAGAACGAAGCGCAGACTTCCCATCACCATGAAGGAGCCACGCCGCGTAACGCTTGTCACCAGCACAATGGCACAACCCGTTATCGAAGGCATCGCGCAAGACATTCGCGCCATCGGACAGAACGAGGTGCAGGTGCTACCCATCGTCAACAAATTCTTCGGCGAGCTGGTCACAGTGGCTGGCCTTCTCTGTGGGCAGGACGTACTGGACGCACTACAGGAAAACGGCAATCTTGGCGACCTCGTATTATTGCCGCGTGTAATGCTAGACAATGAAGGGACGCGCTTCCTCGACGACATGACGGTCGAAGAATTCAAGGCGCAAGTGCCGACCCGCGTCGAGTTCGTGCGTAACGCGCAAGAGACCATCGACGCCATCCGCTCCCTCGCCATGCCAGAACTAGCAACGCTAGGGGCGGGAAGACCTGTACGCTTGCAATCCCGGCTGTAAAAACCTTTTTGACATAAAAAATGGTGTGGGGGCATCCACCGGGTTGGGGCCCCCCATTTTTTTTTATTGCTTTGGTTGAAAAAACGGGCCCGC
>CAXUHG010000033.1:24306-44713 GCA_964250805.1 uncultured Ktedonobacteraceae bacterium
TTTAAAAAAAAATTGGGTGGGGCCCAACCATCTGTGCGCCCCCACACCATTTTTTATATCTCTCTTCGTTTCACAATCGTCCACGCAATCGGCAGCAGAGCTGCCGCGATCACCAACTTCAACAAATCGCCAGGGATGAATGGCACGAGGCCGAATGACAACGCCTTGAGAAAGCTGATATGTAACATAATCGCTAGCCATGTGACGCCAATCGCATAGATAATTAACGTGCCAGGGAGCATTGCCAATGCTGATGTGACGATGCGACGGTCTAGTCCACGTTCGCACAGCAAACCCACCACAAATGCCGCAATTGGAAATGACCAGAGATAGCCCGCTGTAACACCAAGCAGACCTAAGAAGCCACCAACACCGCCTGCAAAAACACGCAGACCAATCGCACCTTCCGCAAGATAGACAAGCATCGCAAGTGCGCCGCGTTTACTACCGAGAGCCGCACCAGTGAGCAACACTGCTAGAGTCTGTAAGGTGATGGGAACAGGGGTGAATGGAAGGTAGAAGGATACCTGGGCGCATAGTGCAAGAAATATACTGAATCCAACAACTAGCAGACCATCTCTCAATAAAGCTCTACTCCGATTTTCGCTACGAGTAGGAACAAGATAATCCGCGAGGGTTGTACCGGAATTCATTGCCATGAATAGCTACTCCTTTGTTTGCTAAAACACAATTATCGTCCTTTTATTATACAAACAAAAACAGGTGCATTCATAGTCCACATGACAGGGGCAAGCCCTGTCACTACTATATCTTGTAGTGCCGCTTATGCGACTATAGTAGTGATAGGGCTTGCCCCTGTCATGCCGCCTTAATCCGTCGTTGCCAGCAGGGTGAGGGTCTCTGCATACAGACGCACGACGTTACGCATGTGACGCGTGATAATGTGCGCGATAATCAGGTGTGCATCCTCTTCTTGCTCGATATTTTGACCAGGAGCCAGTACATAGGCATCGACAATATCTTTGATTTTGCCGCCTGTTGCACCCAGTATGCCAATGGTAAAAGCACGAGATTGTTTCGCAAGCAGAAGAGCATTGATGACATTGAGCGAATTGCCACTCGCGCTGATGCCAATTACTACGTCTCCAGGTTCGATTAGATTGGCAAGCTGTTCCGAAAAGATATGTTCATAGGCGGTATCATTGCTCCACGCCGTAATCAAGGGCACATGATCGGTAAGCGAAATCGCCTTGAGGCGTGGCACCTGTGGCATAATCGTGTTCTTGGCAAGGTCAAGCGCGAAGTGCGAAGCGGTAGCAGCACTTCCTCCATTGCCCATAAGAAAGATGCGATGCCCATTATGGTAGCAATCCTCTAAGAGAGAGAGAATGTTGTATAAGGATTCTTGCTCGATGGACCGCATCATCTGCTCAAGTTCGGTCAGGTACGTGGCGATTTCGTTCATAGTAATTCCTCAGCTTTACATAGGACTGTCACACATATTAACGATAGTGATGAGTGGTAATTTCGGAGAACTACCCTCTATTTTACACGTTCTTACAGCCACAATGGTATATAGATGAGGAGGTACACATAATACGTGTTAATTTAAAGGGGAACCAGGGCGTTCCCCTTGCGGGCGCCCTGGTTTTCAAATCACCTGTTAACTTTGAATATTGCGTGCCGTATTACCAGATGCATTCTCCACGACCTCGAACCGAACTGGCGTACCCGCTTTGATGGTGCGATATCCCTGTCCAGGGATAGCAGTAAAGTTGAAGAAGATTTCTTCGTCCGAACCGTCGCGCACGATCATGCCATTGCCAGCATTACTATCGAACCAGAGGACTCGGCCTTGAGCAACGGGTAGACCGCTCTCACCAAGCGCTGGCGCACCATGTTCCCATGTCTGTTGTGGAATGCGAACTCGTGTGACTTCGGGCGTGGCATAGGCTTCGTAAGTATAGTCTACACGTTGCTGCATAATGGTGCGTAAATCGTGGCGCAGTTCTTCGAGCGTGGGACGCCCGACGAAAAACCAACCATTGTAGATGGCGTGAATGCTCAGGTCTGGGCGTAACACGAACGTATATGGTTGCGGGCGATACGCATACTCACCCTCGGTCTCGTCGAGAATGTTTATTTGTTTGACGATTGTGCGCGGCTCGTCGGATAGAAAAGGCCATTGTGCGTTGAGGCCAGCACGAAACGCGGCATGCACCAGTGGGAAGTCTACGCCAACAGCAACGAGCTTGCCATAGTTGACCGTAAGTTCGTGCTGAAACTGCACCAGTTGTCGCAACTGTTCCTGGTCGCGTGGACAAAAAAAGCCGCGCATAAACAGCATAATGAGCGGGTAGCCGTCGTGAAAGCCAACTTTCTCATCGAACAAGCTTGGCTTTGTCAATGTCGAGAGACGAATTGGAATGCCGCGCGAATCGGGCAATTCAAAGTCTGGAAATTGGTCGTTCACCTGTAGCGTCGTTGTCATACTCTCTCTTTCCTCTCAAATTCATCGTCTTGCGCAAGAATATGTTGATACTCCTGTGTAAACCTCTTTTTCGCTCGTGTGATGCATGCCGCCGCCGCTCCTGGTGAAACATCAAGCCTAAGCGCGATCTCTTGATATGGAACGCCAAGCATAGCATTTAATAGCAGTACATAAGCGTATCGCCTCGGCATCTGTGCAAGGGCGAGCGAAATATGTTCCCGCTCCGCAATGCTTGTAATACTTCGCTCGGAGCCATATGTATTGTCTACAAGAGATACGCTCAATGGGTGAGGGTAAGCTTCATCATCGCATTCAAAAGAATCGGTGACAGAGATGTAAGAAGAGGTATGAAGGCGTAGCCGCAAGAGGTCAATACTGAGATTCGTGGCGACGAGATAGAGCCACGGCAACAAATTGTTCTGGTCATAGAGCGTCTGCCATTTTTTGTGGGCGCGAAGAAATACTTCCTGCGTCACATCTTCCGCGTCCTGTGGATGAGTGAGCAAGCGATAGACATGAGTATATACTTTGTGATGAAACTGCTCATAAAGATGCGTAAGTACATTCGATTGTTCATCATTAGCAATTGCCGTTGGTTGGTGAGACATATCTCTATACGTCGGATGCGCTACAACCACATGTCCCTCTCTTAATCTTGTCTATGAATCGAGAAAAAGTTTAGCCATAGAAATGCTATTGTCATTGTATGAAAATTGGAAAATGCGAGAGGTTCTGATAAGTTCTGTTTTGTACTTCTGATGGCTTCCGAAAAATGCATTTCATCACTCTCTAAACTTCATGCAAGGGGCGACCGCCCCTTGCATGAAGTTTAGAGAATGATGACAAAAACTCCTATCTAGGCGGGAACTGGGAGTTCGGTACTGGCGTAGCAAGGTTAGCGGTTGGAGCCTTGACCGTGTAGCCGATGACCGAACAGTTGATGTCGATACCTACCGAGCCATAGGGCGCACCGCCTGGACCTGTTAGCAGGTCGGGGCGGGTTGCTGCAAGGTTGAAGACGACAACTTCATCGATCTGCCGTTTGTCGTATCCTTCTTTGATGGCCTTCTGAGTCCACTCGCCAAGCTGGGCGTCCCACAATGGGCTATATGCGTCAGCGTGTCGTGGGTCAGCAAGCGTTGGAAAATCACCAAACACATTGAGCAGGTCGCCGCCATTGCGCAAGGCATTGATCAGAGTCGTGTTATCGGCTGAAGCATCCTCGCTCGCGTGACCGTCTTTGACCAGATGCACAAACCCCTGTGCCTGCGGGTTGTTGGCACCTGTCTGTCCGTTGACGAAGGCGAACAGTCGCTCACGAGCAGAACCGAGGAAATCATCGCCACCGTTGAACGATGCTTTGTCCAGTGCAGGTACATAGGTTGCACGCTCCAGCACAGAGGTAAGGGGCTGACCCGCGTCCGTGCTGAGGTATACAATCGGTTGACCCGCGTCGAAGCCTTTGACAAATAACATGTCAACCCACGACTCCAGGAATTGTCCCGAAGGCGACTTGGAGGGTGCAATGTGAATGCCAAGAACTCGATCATTCGTGTTGGTATGGTGGACGACATCGAATGGACCATCGCCAGTTGCTACGATAGGCGCACTATAAACGACAGGCGATCCCGCGATGCGAATGAAGGGACTGTATCCTGGGCCTGCTACCGCCCCCGGCTGAAATTTGGCGAGTGGGAAGCCGTTTGGTCCTGGCACCGCGATACGGGTAGGACTGAAATCCGGCGCACCCTGAAAGTGAATCAATGCTGGCCCAAACGGATTTTGCGCTGGCGTTGGGTTGTCGAGAGTTACTGTCTGTATGCATTCGGGGCAACCAATGCCGAGATTGGCGAGCTTGGGCGCATAGTTCACACCCAGATCATGCGCCAAACCAGAGTCCGAGGCATCCAGCAGAACGTACCAAGCAGTCTTGCCATATGCCTCTCCTTTGTACAGCGGCAGACGAACCGTCTCTTTGCTGAGATCGACTTGAATAGCACTCTCCTCGGTTAATTTGTCTCTGGAAAGTAGACCACTGTTGGGTCCCAATCCTCCTGCAAGTGCTAATGTTGACTTCGTTGCATGACCAGTATTACTTGGCAGGATGGTAACAAGCGTTACCGCGAGTAATACTGTGATTACTGCGACCAGTGTAGGCAATTTTGTACGTAGCAATTTGAAGCTTTGATGCTTCATAGTATGCATCTCCTCATCTTGGCGGCACTACGAGAAGTAGTACCGTAACACATGCTTTCGCTTTCTAACTCTGCTCGAACGCGGAGTTCAATGTAAGCTTAACCAAGTTACAGAGGAAGTTCACTACCAGTGACTACTATTTTCTACTTCCGATTTCTTCCTGTTGCTCTCCTGCTCCTAACATTCGTAACGTTTGTTGTTGGGCTGTTGTCATGCTAGTAACATTATGAATGTTCATACGTTCATAGGGGCGGTCAACGCGCAGCGTTTTGAGCAGCCAGCCCTTTGCAAACGACCAGAGTTTGAGAGTACCATCTGCGCTACTACTGGCAATATTCATCTCATCAGGGCTGATGGCTACAGAAACGACGACTCCTGAGTGTCCCGACAATACTTTTTGTAATGTGTAGTGTTCAGGCTCCCCGCTTATGTTCCACAGCTTCAAGCTGGAGTCGTTTCCACCATATAAGAGCGTCGTCCCTGCGCTATTGCAGGCAAGTGAAACAATTGCTGCAAAGTCATCATACAATGTGTGCAAGCAATTCCTTGTATCGAGTTGCCAAAACTTTATCGTTTGGTCGTAACTGCCGCTGATGAGCATGTTGTCATTGGGATGAAAGACGACGGCACTTACTCCTTCAGTATGTCCGCGCAGAGTTGCAATGCAGTCTCCGCTTGCCACATCCCACACTTTTACCGTGCGGTCAACGCTACCGCTGGCGAGCAGTGAGCCATCAGAGTTAAACGCTACTGACCAGACCCAGTGCTTGTGATCGTGCAGCGTCGCAAGACACGTTCCACTTTGTACATCCCAGAGTTTGATTGTGCCATCGTCGCTCCCGCTCGCAACCAGAGTTCCATCCGGGCTGAATGCCACCGACCAGATGATTCCTGTGTGACCGCGTAGCACATGTAGACAACGTCCGCTTTTGTTATCCCAGAGCCGAACCGTGCGATCATGGCCCGCGCTTGCTATCGTCGAACTGTTTGGGCTACACCTCACTGACCAGATGCGTCCCTCATGTCCGCGTAGTGTGTTTAAGCAACTTCCCGTCTCGATATCCCATATCCTGACACATGCATCTTCACCACCGCTTAGTAAGAGCGTGCTGTTATGACAGAAAGTGACCGAGAGCAACATTCCTGTATAACCATGCAGTGTTCTCAAACATACACCCGTCTTGACCTGCCAGTGGCGTAGCATTTGGTCATCTCCACCTGTCACAAGTTCCTTGCCATCGGGATGAAACGCCACTGACCAGACTGTACCCCCATGTCCTTGCAGCGTCTTACAACATTGTCCTGTATGCACATCCCACAGTTTGCCGTTCTGGTCGGCACCTCCACTCGCCAACATATCGCCGTGTGGCGCAAATGCAACAGCTAGTACGCGTCCACTATGCCCTTGCAATGTGCGAATACACTGTCCTGTTCGCACATTCCACAGTTTGATGAAGGAGTCTTCGCTGCCACTGGCGAGAGTTGAGCTATCGGGACTGAACGCTACCGCCTGTACACCCTCTGTATGCCCATATAACGTCGTCGGCAAGAAGTTTCCTGTTAGCTTCTCTACATTCCAGAGTTTGATCGAAGCATCTTCACTCCCACTGGCGAGGAGAGAGCCATCAGGACTGAACGCGATTGAAGATACTGAACTGCTGTGCCCTGTCAACGATAGAAGTTGCTGCCCTGACGCAACATTCCACAGTTTGATTGTGGAATCGTTGCTACCACTGGCGAGAGTTGCGCCGTCAGGACTGAACGCCACCGCTTTGACCCAGTGCGTGTGCCCTTCTAATGTGTTCATGCATCCTTGACTTTCAGCCTTACTCACGTCCCACAGCTTAATCGTGTGGTCATTGCTTCCGCTTGCTAGGAGTGTACCATCGGGACTGAACGCTATCGACCACACCCAGCCGTTATGTTCGGTAAAGCTGTAAAGCTGTTTCATATTCTCCGCTTGCCATACACGAATTTCGCCATTGAAACTTCCTGTCGCCATATAGTGTCCGTTGGGACTGAAGGCGACAGAGTTAATACTACCAAACGTCTCCATGAACACAGAGTGTGCGATACTAGAATGAGAGAGGTTCATGTCTTGCGCCTCTATCCCTTGTAGGTATGCTCCCCGAATTGCCAGTGCTGAGAAATCGGTCCCCCGTACATCGCCCTTGACGGAAGCGAGTATGTTGACAAGGTTCCCCCCTCCGTATCCGTGTTCGATGCGGGGCATTCCTCTCATCCTCTCGACCAAATGCAGTAGACGCTGTTCGACCTCTTCCTTGCTCCCCATCTTTCTAAGCAGACGTGCCACAAGTGGCTGCATAATGAGGCGTACCTGACTGGCGCGAATGTACTCTTTGGCCTGTGCCTGCATGAGCGCGTACTTGCCTAACAGGTGAAAACTGCTCTCTTCGATCTCTTGACTGACCCGTTTCACCAGCCTTTCGGTGACATATTCCAGCACCACCGGCTGCAGTGCAAAACTACCTCCTTGCTCGCCTCGTTCCAACAACGAACGATGATAGAGGGCGTGTAAAGCCTCGACTAGCTTGCCATCATGGACATTGTGTACAATGTTTCCCCGCAGCACGTCGATAGAGACCGAATCGCGTTCAATCGCAAGCCAGTAGAGCAGGTCATGTTCCAGCGGAGAAAGACGTTCGATCTGTACATCTAAAAGGTGTCGAATGCCGTGAAAGTATATCTCGCCTTGCTGTAAAAAATGCATAATGTCGCCATGAAACAGGTCGGAGATAATCTCGGAGACCATTTTGAGCGCGAGCGGATTGCCCGCATATGCCTGTACTATGCTCTTCCACGCAGCATCGTTCCCATACAACGTTCTTTCGGAAAGTAGTTGCTGGCTCTCTTGCTGGTTCAGACCCTTGATTTGTAAAGAGCGTACAGGCGAATAGAGACTCTCTAACGGACCCGTTATTTTCAATTTCTCGCGGCTCGTCATCAATACGCAGCTTTGATGTCTCCCCTCAGCAAGCTGCTCGATAAACATCTCATAGCCCTCATAGCCTTCGCGATACTGCCCGTTGCTGAGTCCAGCTTGCATTATCGTCTCGACATTATCAAGAACCAGCAGGCACCGATGCGAACGGAACAGATCGAGCAGCAGCGAGATGTTTCCTTCGTCAGAGTTTACAGGTTGCTCGAACTGATTTTCAGAGAAGAAAGTGAGACAGTCGCGCAGTAACTCATGTAAAGGCGGTGCATTTTTCAGAGAACGCCACAGAATGTACTCGAAATCATTGCTTATCTGATGAGTTAGTTTGGTTGCTAGCGTCGTCTTGCCAATACCACCCATACCCAGCAATGTAACCACGCGGCACCGATCCTTGAGAATCCAGCGCGATAGGTCGGTCAATTCATTGCTACGACCACAAAAGAAGGAGACATCGGGCGAGGAGTCCCAATCGACACGTCCTTTTCCATTGTTTGCTGTTTGAGGAAGTATGTCTCGCTCGCTCTTTATTGTTCGCTGCTCGTCATATTGCCCCATCCTATGTTTGTGTAGCACCTGCGCGAACCACTCGTCGTCGAAGATTGCTTTGCGGCGTGGAGCATGCAGCGATACCTGTTCCCATACCGCTTGTACCTCTTCGCGTTCATTCCCCTCTGTAAAAACATTTCTATAAACATATGTTTCGATAAGCTTTTTGAGATTGATTCCAGTTGGGTAATCACTGCCAGCTTCCCAGTTATAGACCGCTTTTTCACTCACTCCTATCAACCCTGCTACCGCTGTCTGCGTCAACCCCGCTTTTTCTCGCAATGTCAATAGCAACAGCCCAAACGCATAACTTTTCGTATTGTAATGATGGGATGTACTCATAGAACCTACACTTTCGCCAGAAACTACTATTGCTCTCTCTAACTTGTCACGTAGAGTTACAACATTTTTTGCCAGCGAAATTGTTCTCGTATATGAGGCGAAAAGGTAGGGACCGGTATCACGTCCTCGTTCGGGTGTCGAAATGCCAACGAGGACGTGATACATCGGTCCCTACCCTTTTAATCGATCCCAACAGACCGCCTTCGTTTGACCACATAAATCACTCCGACAATCATCAGTATACCAACGCTTGCAGCCATAATCCAGAACGGCTTGACAAACTGTTGCCATGCAGGAACCGAAGGTACATTCAAGTTTGCATTGGGTGCGAGCAATTGCGCCGCTCTTTTGGGCTTGCCATTGCCAGCGATGACGCCCATTGCCTTCTGTGGACCCGTCTGCCAGGGAAAGCTGCCCGCGACGTTCGAGGGTGTGTAGCTGAAATCGTAGAGCGTCCATGCTAGATAGCCCGCGCTACCGCTACTTCTCAGGAAACGCAGTGTCGTGGCATAGTATGCTGCCTGCTCCGCCTCCGTATGCCCATTGGGAAAAAACACGCTATTCCACGTTGGTAGCCCAAACTCACCCAATACAAGCGGCATGTGAGGTTGCGCGGCGCGTAGAGCATCATACGCCTTTGCTAAATTCTGCGCGGGTGCGTAGTAGTGGAACGACACAAAATCGACGAGTGGAATATGAGTCTCTGCCGCCTGTGGTGTTGCCCAACCAATCGTTAGCAGATGGTGCGGATCGTAGCGGCGTGCTAGATATGCAATGTGTGTTAACCACGCGTTGACGAGGTATTGTCCTGCTGCGTGGTAATCCTGGTCTGGCTCATTTTTTAAGTCCCACGCCAGGATGGTTGGGTTGTTTTGAAAGCGCGTTAGGAGCGTTTCAAGCTGGCGGTCAGCCGAGGGCCAGTGCAGCAATGTGTAGTCGGAGCGAAAGTCGAATAGAGTAACAATCACATGTAGGTTATGTTGCGCGGCACGAGTAAGCAAGTCGCTCAGTTCGCCCATCGGGTCCTTTACAAACGTGTCCTTGTTCGCCGCTGTAATAGTAGGAGTGGGTTGTAACCCAGGATTGGCACCCAGTTTTGAACCATCAAACTGGTCGAAGGGCACAAAGATACGAATTGTATTCAGGCCAAGCTTGGATATTACGCTGAAATCGGCGTCGATGCGAGCCGGATTATAGCGGCTCCAAAAGCGATTCCACGGTGTATCTTTTGGATAATAGTTGATGCCCGCCACTTGATAAGGTTGTCCGTTTAGCGTCAAACTGGCACTATTCGGACTTCTTCCCACAAAATTTGCGGGTGTTTGAGGAGGCGTGGCAACTGTATTGAGGTCTTGATTGCTGTCCTGTACCCAATGGCGCACGCGCCAATTTCCATCTGACAGGAACATCACTACCTGATAGACCGCCTTCGTCTCTCCTACATAGACTACGCCCCCACTCTTATTATGCACGATGTTTACTACTGTCGCATTACTATCTGTAAAAGAGACGATGGAACCATCGGCAGAATAAAAGTGCAGTTGGAGTGTATGTGTCATGTCCGCCTGCTCTACCAGCCAGCCCTTTGCCGCGACTGCGTTCACCTCGCCATCGACATCTGCGAGTGCGGGACCGACAAAGTAGGTCTCTAGTCCGTATGGCTGATTTTTCAGTAGCGAAATGTTCCATTGGAGCCATGCACGTAGATAGGCCGACTGAATATCGGTGCGTGTTACAGGCTCCATCTGTCGTCCTGTATCGGCATCGTCGCTCTTCCAATCCAGTTGCACGTCAAGGTCTGGCGGCACATTTGGCACGATGTTGAGGGCGGAGCCAGGGTCTTTATCCTGTTGGTAGTACAGCGTGAGAGCATCGACACCGACAAATAACTCCCAGATGCCGCCAATGACAAGCAGCAGAATAAGTGCCCAGAGAATGCGTTTTACAATGTGCTTAGGCATGTCCTCATCCTAATCTAATTCTCTTCGTCACCTGTTCTGAACCAACGATTACCCGCACCGTGTAGTTGCCCGATGGAAACTGTCCCGCCAGCAGTTCTACGCTCGTATAGCCAGCATCGGAGATGCTGTCCAGTTCCTGGCTTTGCCCGTTTGTGTTGGTGACGACAAAACGTATTGGAGTACTATCGGGAATGTATTGTCCCAACGAGCCAAGCATGGGACCGACCTGTAAACGATAGGCGTTGTTTATAGTATCTTTTTGTATCGACACTGGAAATGTATTGACGGCAGGGCCAGCCGTGAAGTGTACTATAGTCGAGGAACTCGTGACTCCCAGCACCGTCGCCTGCACGCTGTAATCCCCTGGTTGCAGTGGTGCCTGCATCGCTACCTGCGCCTGTCCGTCGATGGTATAGGCAGGGATAGTGCTATATGAGCCATCGGGCGCACGTACAACGAATGTAATTTCTGTACCATCGGGCATCGGGTTGCCGAATGCATCCACGATGGTTGCCGTGTGTAGCGTCGTAATCAGATTCCCGTTCGCTGGCAACGGTTGCGGGTCGGCGGAGATAGCAAAGGGCACGGGCCAGCCAGCGACCTCTAACAGCGTCCCCTCGAAGCCATGCACCTGTCCTATGCGTGCTACAATCGTTGTACGACCCGCCTTTGTACCGCTAAAGACGCGTGTCCATGCCAGTAAGTTATGTACCACCAGAAACTTTGTCTCCAGGCGATTCCCTGGATGCATCACCAATACCTCGACTCTTGTCCCCTCCATCACTGGATTGCCATAAGCATCAAAGGGTACCAGCACCGTCATGCTCCAATGGTCGGCATCGGCAACAATCGCCTTTGCGCCAACCAGCGGTGTCAGCGGCTCAATAGGAGCAGAAGGTTGGATAAGCATATGTGCCGTTCCTTGTCCCTGTCCCACTACCGCCGTCAAATGCACCATACCTGATTGTTGCGTGTCCCCTCCCGACAAGACAAACTGCGTCTTACCATGACGCAACTTCGCCTGATACACGCGTATGCCATAGCTTCCCTCCGCAATCAACGTCGCCTCTACCCCATCCTGTACCGCAACGGGTCCAACCGTAATCGTCGCCGTATGCCCCGCCGTAATCGTCGTCACCCCATCCACAGGCACTACGCCTTGAAATGTGATATTTGTCTGCGCTTTCGTATTACGACTCACCAGGATAAAACTCGTCGCTATCAGAATCACAGACAGTATTATCAAGAGACACGTTATGCCCCTTCTCCCAAAAATAAATTTTTGAATATTTATTTCACACCCCCACGTCCAAATAATGAATTTTAATCAAACAATGAGGATGTAGGGGCCATAATTCATTACGCCCTCGTCCCCGTAGACAATGTTCACAAGGATTGAGGAACGGAATCAATGGATGGAGGCAGAATCGATGTGGGACAAGGGCGTAATGAATTATGGCCCCTACGGGCGTTTCATTTTCATTCATCACACCACCCCTATCAGATAATTGATAGACAGACGCAACGAGCTATAGCCAATACCGCTCGGTGGAGTATAGCGTTCAGGCCAGGGTAACAACGAAACCTGGAATGCGTGATGCAGACTAAGAATGTTCGTATAGACATCCCCTTTATTGACAATGGTTTGCACCGTGTTCGCAGGCGTGATGACAACATCGAAGTTTTCACTATGTTCTGGTTCAGACGCTTGCTCGATATAATAGTTGTCCACCCACACGACCTGATTTTGAGCGTTGTAGTAGGTCACGAGCAAATGGGGCACGGTGGCCTCGACTGTGCTGGTATTGTAGAGTGCGCCGACGAGGTGAAGTTGACCATCGGCCTCGGATTTGATGGACAGACCGTTTGCTCCTACTCCTCGGTCAAGGTCATAGTCAGTGACAACCGCTTTAGCGTAGACATCGAAGGATGCGATGGGTGCTTTAAGATGAAGCGGTGTCTTCAGCCCTGGCTTGAACTCGCCCATCAACGTTGCAGCGTCAATTAAGCCCGTTCCCGCGACGCCTTCAAAATCGACGCGAAATGGTGTTGTCTCCTTGGGCAAGAGGGCGTGAATCATGCCTTCTTGCGCGTTGTACGTGGAGAGAATATTGTGGTATTTGTCGTACAGTACGGCGGTTACAGTAACATCAGCCGGGTATACGTCGGTATTGATGAGTTCGCCGACGACGCTATAGGTTTTGCCTACTTTGACTAACCGCGACGAAAGAATTTGTAGCACGGGACGGTCTAACACGTCGCCAAAAGAGGTTGTTCCCGTTGTAACAACCGAGCGACCTTGCGAGTGATAGATCACGACAGGATTACGCAAGAACTTGTCGGGGGGCACTGTAATATCGGCACTCGCTGGAAGAATATACCATGTTCCCTGTCGCTTGACCATCGTGAGGTAGTCCGTTGTGGGGTAGCGCACCAGAGACGTGATCCAGAGCGCATCAACGCGCATCTGTAGGTGATCGGGTGTGCTTTTGACAATATGCACATATACCGAGTCGAGTTTGCCATAAGATGCGACCAGACCATTAACAACCGATAGCTGTAGCAGATACTGATCCATACTTGGGCGCGTTAGCGGATCGAGGCGAGCATAGGCATTTCCGTAGCGGCGAAAGTCGAGGTCATTGTAGTAGTTCTGCACAAGCGTCACTGGATTGTTTTTTTGTTGCACGAGCGAAAAGATGCCGTAGGCCAGCGAGGAGGCAAGCAGAATACACAATACTGCTGTACGTAACTGCTGCGCACTCGGTGGTGCTGGCTTGAGCTTCTTAATATCCGCGATCCAGTTGCGCCACAACTGCCAGCGTTGTGTTCTCTGCTCAAACTCGTTATTGTCTGGTGGCAATTGTGACCAGCGTACCAAACGCTCATGCATACTATTGGCAACGCCGCGACCGAGCCGACGTATACCGCGTAACGGTGGAAATTTATGGAGTGGCACTTTTCGGGTGATTTGTGATACTCGCCGTGCAAAGCGTGTCACTCCTAAAAAGTTGAGTAGATTGCGGAGCAGTGGTAGCCAGAGATTTGCGCTGATCGCCAGGATTGCGGCGAAGATCGAGGTCATTGGCACCGTGCCCCACATCACGCTCTGATAGACGGGAATATCCTGACGCGGCAACACAGCGGGTAGCGGCGGAATATCGGCACGTTCCCACACCATAATGCCGTTTTCCAGGCGTTGCAGACGATGCCAGCCTGAGAAAAACAAAAGCGGATCGTAGAACTGGTCATTGGAAAAGATGTATTTCAGATTGTATTTTTCTGGAATCGCCAGTATCTGTTGCAATGAACCAATACCAGGAATGCCTGCGTACTTTGCCCCTTCCAGGCGTTCGACGGGCGAGGTATTCAGTTCGGGCAGTTGGCGTGCCGAATTATAGTCACCATCGACCGATGTCGCCGTTGTCTCGGATGAAAGCAGCGACATCTGATCACCGAAACCGAGCGTGATGTAGCGCCAACGCGAATGCTGGTCTTTATTTAGAAAATTGACAATCGGCTGAAAGTCAATCGAAGCGGGTTGAAATTGTCGAAACTGCGTCAGGTTGGCGACATAGACAGAGACCCCCAGATACGAGACCAAAAGCCCTACCTGCACACCGCGCCATGTGACCTTACCGAACTGTTCGCGCAAATATTTTGCTAGACCACCATGCAGCATACTCACCACAAATTCGCCAAGAATGGGCAGTTGAATAATGGTAGCCCAGAAGGTGAAACGGTCAAGCGTCAGGATATTGAATGAATTACCTAGAATCAGGTGCGGTAGTGGCGTTGTACCACCTGTACCCAGCAGCACCAGCATCGAGTACGAAAGCGCGAGAGGCCATGCCTTCGTACTATACGCTTTATAGAAAACATAGGGGAAGGTGAGAACCGACAGGCCATAGGGTACAAGCCAGAATACTAGGCCCGCACTGGTGTCAACTAGAAAATTGTCGCGTGACGCATGCGGAATCGGTACCTGCACAATAGGGTCTGACCTACTATACAACCAGTATGGTAGGACAACAATAATTAGTGCCGCTACCATCCCCACCAGATAGATCGCTGCTCGTGTGCTTACAGGTAGCACGCGTCGTATACGTCTTACAACAACAGCTCGAAAATTCTTACGTGTAATCCTTGTCGGTCGCTGCCCCAATTCGTCGGGCAACGGTTGACGAAACTTCTGCACGATTGCCAGCCCGACCACAGGTAGCACAAAGAAGATGGCTCCAAACAACGTTGTTACATGATGACCCGCCGTCGTTGCTGCATTGAATGCCCACGCGCTAAATAGATATTTCTTCTTGCCCTCGTCCAACCACATATAGCTATATGCCAGCGCATGTAAAAGAAAACCTATCGAGAAGGTCGTCGGCAACTGCCCGAAGACATGCACCGTCTCTGTGATGCTTGAGCAAAACACAACTAATAGTGACGCGTAACCCGCTGCCTCTTCGCTCACCCAAATCTTAGAGGCTCGATACGTTCCAAACGTAATGTTGAGAATGGCGAAGAGTTGTACCACCACGAACCCATCTAACAAATTGCCCCCAAACAGGTGTGCCACTAGCGCAATGCTTTGTTGCGACCCCGGTGGATAACTCGTCATGGTAAAACCTGTATACCAGCGGTACTCCCAAGGATCCCACCAGTAGCGATAGTAGTGATCGGCGAAAAAAACGTGAATCAGCGCATCATAGGTGTGCTTGAAATCGCCGGAGAGTAGTAGTACTCCATGATAGGTAAAGGCAAGAGCCAGTGCTATAAGGAGATGTTTATTGATTGTTTGCAGTTTTGCTTTCGCACGCTGTAATATGGGAAGCTTTGTGGTTGTAAGTGTGTAGATAGATTGTAGAGGCTGGGTGATCATAACAAATATATCCTCGACAAGCGACTTACGAATTGGAAGTGATGTATTTTCTTTGTTCTTAGATTCAGTATAAGCCGCTCTCCTAACACACCTTATATGGTCAATTTTCATATGTTCCCAGCCGCCTGCTGCAGCTGGGAACATATGAAAATTGACCATATAGATTTTTCCCCCTTTGCCGAAATACAAAGGTAAGAGATTATGTGTAGACGTAAGTAAGTTGGAGGAGGCATCTTGCATGTCATATCAAGAATATCTACAGTGGAAAGAAAATCCGTTACAGGCCGAGCCGTATCTTTCAATTATTGTTCCCGCGTATAACGAGGCTGAACGCATCATTCCCACTATTGGTGCTATCGCATCACATATGTCCGAGCAGGGCTATGCATGGGAACTGCTCGTCGTCGATGACGGCTCGAAGGACGAGACCGCGAATCTTGTTGAGGAACTTGACATGGTGAACCTGCGTCTGCTGCGTGCAACGCAAAACGGTGGTAAGGGGAGCGCGGTGCAACGCGGCATGCTCGCCGCTCGCGGACAATACCTGCTCTTTGCTGATGCCGACAATTCGACGCCTGTTGAAGAGATCGGGAAGCTGCTCGAAAAGCTAGAGAATGCCCAGTTCGATGTCGCCGTTGGCTCACGTGCCGCCGCAGGTGCCCAGGAAGCTTCGCGCTCACTGCCACGTCGCATTTTAAGTGGAGGGCTACGTTCGCTAGTGCGCTACGTATTCCGTTTCAACGTGCGCGATACGCAGTGTGGCTTCAAAATGTATACCCGTGAGACCGCGCGGCGTTTACATGCGGCCCAAACAATCATGGGCTTTTCCTTTGACCTCGAAGTCCTGTACCTCGCCTCGAAGCTCGGCTACAAAATCGCCGAGGTTCCCATTAACTGGATCAATTCCCCTGGCTCAAAGGTTGAGTCACGCAAAGAGGTGCTACGTTTCCTACGTGATCTGCTCAAGGTGAAGCTGAACGATGTGAAGGGAGTGTATGCGCATGCGTAAAATAAAAATCGCCGTTGTGACGACCTATCCTCCGAGTAAGGGCAGTTTGAACGAGTACGCCTATCACTTTGTGCGTGCCTTACGCGAGAAAAACGAGGTGAGCGAGATTATTCTCCTCACCGACGAACTCCCTGCCGATGAACGCTATGCAAACGTTCAGGAGCGTGGCATGGCACCTATTCGCATTGTCCCTTGCTGGCGTTTCAATGCGTGGAATAACCCGCTACGCATTCTGGCTGCGCTCAAACTACATAGACCAGACATGGTACTGTTCAATCTCCAGTTTGCGACCTTTGGCGATGAGAAGATTCCCGCTACCCTTGGACTACTTACGCCCATGCTCTCGCGTCTGTCCGGCACAAAGACCATCACACTGATGCACAATCTGATGGACACGATCAATCTCAAAAGTGCAGGCTTCGGCAACAAGATGGAAATAATTATGCGTTTCTTCGGCTCGCTCGTGACACGCCTGATTTTGAAGAGTGATCTTGTCGCTGTGACCATTCCAAAGTATGTAGAGTTGCTGGCGCATAAATATGGGGCGCACAATGTGGTGCTGATGCCTCATGGCTCGTTTGAGAAGGCCCCCCAGTTGTCTTCAAGTGCAGAGGAGTCGAACGCACAGAGCATTATGACCTTTGGTAAGTTTGGCACCTACAAGCGCATCGAGCCACTTGTCGAAGCCTTCAAGAGGTTACAGGCGAATTCACGCCCAAACCTCGAATTGGTTATCGCAGGTACCGATAGCCCTAATGCTCCAGGCTATCTTGACGATATTAAAGAGAAGTACACTGATGTGCAGGGGCTACACTTTACTGGCTATGTGCCAGAGGAAGAAGTGTCACACATCTTTCATCGCGCCACCGTCGTCGCCTTTCCCTATAACAGCACCACTGGTAGTTCGGGTGTGCTGCATCAAGCTGGTGAGTATGGCAAAGCAGTCGTGCTACCCCACATCGGCGATTTTGCTGAGGTGATTGCCGAAGAGGGCTATACAGGCAAATTTTTTGAGCCGGGCAGTATATCCAGTCTTGTGCAGGCTATCGGTTCGCTACTGGATAATTCAGAAGAGCGCAATACTATCGGCAAACAGAACTATGTCGCTGCTCATGGCCTACCTATTGATGAAGTTGTAGATTGGTACCTTATTCACTTTCAGTCATTGCTCACCGAGCCTTCTGCATAGAGAGGAACAACACTCATGAATATGAAAACATTTGTCACAAACGATATCGTTGTCATCAAATTGGCAGGCCGTTTCGATGCATATCAATCTCCCCAGCTAGAGAAGTGTTTTCATGCCATCTATAGTGGTGAACTCACAGGTAGCACAACACCTAAGATCGTGCTTGATATGACGCTTGTAAACTTTATCGACTCTACAGCTCTCGCCACTCTTGTAAAGGCCATGAAGCAGTGTCATGAGCAGAAGGGTGCTATCGTGCTGTGCAACCTGCTGAAACCTGTTCGCATCATCCTCGAACTTACACGTTTAGATAAAGTCCTCACCATCGTCGATACGCAAGAAGAGGCTATCGCTCAGTTCGGGTATGTCTACGAACTGCAAGGTAATAGTGTGGCGTAACCTTCATAAGACAAATTGCGGTAGGGGTCTAATTCATTACACCCTGCTGGCGGCGCACCAATTCGGAGGCTGTGTAAATGTTGTTCAACCCCCTTTGGCATTGTGTGTTGCTCACAGGGTGTAATGAATTAGACCCCTACCACACATCATCACAGGCAGAATAGACATGAAGAAAGGCACGTAGAACGTTATGATTGAGAACACCATTGCGAATACTGGCATTGTCGGGATTCGCACCGACACTGCTGAGGCACTACTCAAAGACGTTTCGGCCTCGATTCATATACAAGAGAAACAGCAACAAAATGTCTTGCGCTATACTAGCGACGATGCACAGGCGGCGTTGCGACAGGCTATGCATCAGCCGCTTGCATACGTCGCCCGTGCCTATGCCGACATGCTAGAGACCGTTGCGCAATACTGGCAGATGCAGGGGGCGGAGGCGTTCGTTATCTGGGACGAGGAGTTGCTGTTCTGCTGGCCCCCAGCGATGCGCAAGCAGGTACAAGCCCATGAGCGCGAGGATCGTATGCACTGGTCTCCCATTTTGCTTACAGAGCAGGTGGTGGGTCGCATCGGTATCGTTGGCTTAGACCTCTTGTACCATCCCGAACTGCTAGTTCGTATGGAGGCCGACGCTGCGATGATCGCGCAACTGGTGACGCTGACCGCTGGTCTCGCTGAGACTTTGCACGAATTGGCTGCACACAAACAACTCAAGATGGAGATGGAGCTAGCTGCTAGTATCCAGATGCATCTGCTCTCGCAGAAACCGCCACAGGTCAAAGGGTTGGACCTCTTCGCTCGAAGTCTACCCGCTATGCAAATCGGCGGCGACTTCTACAGTTTCCATATGAGCGAGCAGCGCCCATTCATCTTCACCGTTGGCGATGTGAGCGGCAAAGGTCTCAAGGCAGCTCTGCTCATGTCGATGACGCGCGTCGTCCTCGATGGAGCCGCACGCTTTATGCCAACCGTTCATCCCAAAGCACTGCTCAATCGTGTCAGCGAAGATTTGTACGACGACTTTACCGAACTCAGCATGTTCGCAACCATCTTCACGGGCTGCTACGACCCTAAGAGCCGTCAACTCTCTTACGCCAATAATGGTCATTCGCCGGTGATTTACTGTCCCGTCGGTGGTCCCGCTCGCTTATTAGAGGCCGATGGAC
Organism: uncultured Ktedonobacteraceae bacterium; assembly: GCA_964250805.1. Taxonomy (GTDB): domain Bacteria; phylum Chloroflexota; class Ktedonobacteria; order Ktedonobacterales; family Ktedonobacteraceae; genus JBBQVS01. The sequence goes on from CAXUHG010000033.1 coordinate 43,411, forward strand.
CCGCTGCGGGTGTATTGCCCTTCAATCTCAGCGAAAACTTCACAATGCTATTTGAGCCAGGAGATGTGTTGGTGGTTGCGACCGACGGCTTCAACGAGGCGTTCAACGAACAGGAAGAGATGTTTGGTTATGACCGCTTATTAAAGCTAATTGAGCACTTGGCCTCGTTTCCAGCCGAGCATATCGCCTCTGTATTATATGAACAGGTGCGACAATTCGCCGCTGGTGTCGAGCAGAACGACGATCAGACGCTGGTAATCTTGAAAGGAGTACATGCATGAGCAATATGCATAGTCTGGAAAGCAGATTTTGTCTGGACATTCCCGCAACGCTTAAATATCTGCACCTCGTGAGTTCCTGTCTCGACGGCATTCTCGCACAGGAAACCGACCTGCCAGAGCCAGAGGTACTCTCGAACGATGTCCAACTCGCCGTTCAGGAAATCTGCACTAACATCGTGTCCCATGCCTACTGCCATGAGCAGAGCGAGACACGCATCACAGTGGAAATTCTGATGCAAGAGCAACCAAAGCGGCTCACGGTAGACCTGTTCGATACAGGGAGAGTATTTGACGCGAACAAGGTGCAGGAACCCGATCTCGAAAATGGGCAGATTCACGGCTACGGCCTGTTCCTTGTGAAAAATCTGATGGATGATGTTACGTACTGTCGGCATGACGAAAGAAATTGCTGGCGTCTAGTGAAGAATTTGGAGAGGCAATATGTACCTAGTCACAACTGAGCGCAACACCGATAAGCCCTACAATATCATAACTCTGCAAGGGCGCATTACTGCATTTCATGCGACGACGCTTCGTGAGCAGTTTACAGCCTTCATCGCCAAAGGCAATAAGCACTTTGTCCTCGATCTCTCACAGGTCGAGTTCCTCGACAGTGCTGGCCTCGCCGCCCTCGTCAACCTGCTCAAACAGGCCCAGCGCGAAGGCGGCGGTGCTACCATGATTCTACCCAAGGCCGAGGCCGCCCAGCGCATTCTCAAACTGACACGCTTCGATAGAGTCTTCCCCGTTGCCTCAACTGTTGAGGCTGCTCTACAAGCGTAACATTCATTAGCACTTTGTGAATGCACCAACAATGGTAGTACACAGTCAAGATACATGTGTCGGTTTTTCGTAGGGACCAGATTGATCGCGTCCGTTGCTCAATTTATTGAGCGAGATCGTGGCGAACACGGTCTGTAAAACATCTCAGACATGATTTCGCGTGATAAATTCCGCCTCGGACGCTATCAATCTGGTCCCTACGAAAATGGTCAGATCAAGCTTGACTGTGTAGTAGGGAC
>CAXUHG010000034.1:0-15972 GCA_964250805.1 uncultured Ktedonobacteraceae bacterium
AATGAATTATGGCCCCTACGATTGTTCAATTCCTGTAACGTAGGTGATGTTGAGCCATGTAGGGGCCATAATTCATTACGCCCTGGAAGCGGTTGACAATGATGAAGAGGATTGAGCAACGTATCCAATGGATGAAAAAATGCATCAACGGGGACGAGGGTGTGATGAATCAGACCCGTACACCTTTTCCTTCGTCCCCTACAAAGCTCGTTGGGGGCTTGAGCTACGATGTACGGGTCTGATTCATCACACCCCCTCAGCCACGCACAATGCTGGCGAAGATTGAAGCACGTTTCCAATACATCTCACACAATGAACCTCGCCTCGAACGCAATTTATCACATCACAACAAACTCTCAATCATGAATTATTGTTATCAATGGTTATTGATGAGACAGGAATAATTTCTCATAGGCATATGTTAGTACCTATGAACAGATTAACACATATTCTCTGCATTATTTTACACATTATCTCTTGTAAACTACCGAACACAGTCTAAGGTGCAAAGGGCAAGCAAGTAGGTTATATAGCTATGATAGATACAGTGAAAGGGAATTATCATGGGTGATGCATCCCGCGATATCTTGAAAAAGGCGCGCCAACAGGTGCCAGAGTGGACGGCGGCACAGGTGAACGACGCCCTCACACATCAGCAAGATACCACTGATGACGATGTGGTTGTTGTCGATGTGCGCGAAAAATACGAATGGAATGATGGGCACGTCCCCGGCGCAATTCACGTTCCGCGCGGTTTCCTCGAATTGCAGATTGAGGAAGCGGTACCCGATAAGGAAAAGAAGGTAGTGCTGTACTGTGCAGGCGGTGTGCGCTCTCTAATGGCTGGCACGACGCTGCAACAGATGGGTTATAGCGATGTCGTCTCTATGGCGGGTGGCTTCGGACAGTGGAAGGGTAGCGGCTACAAATTCATTCAGCCCCGTACCCTCGACGAGGCACAGGCCAAACGCTACAGCCGTCACACGCTTATACCAGAAGTCGGTGAGCAGGGACAACTAAAACTGCTCGACTCCAAAGTGTTGCTTATCGGCGCAGGCGGTCTCGGTTCGCCATCCGCGTACTACCTTGCGGCGGCAGGTGTCGGCACGCTCGGTATTATCGACGCCGACGTGGTAGACGAGAGCAATTTGCAACGCCAGATTTTGCACAATACCAGTCGTGTAGGTCAGTACAAGGCAGAGTCGGCACGCGAGACGCTTGAGGCGTTAAACCCCGATGTCAAAGTCACAACATACATCGAACGCCTAGACGAAACGAACGTAGGCCGTATCATCGCCGACTACGATGTTATCGTGGATGGCACCGACAACTTCCCAACGCGCTATCTCTTGAACGACGCGGCACTACTTGCCAATATACCTGTTGTGCATGGTAGTGTCTTCCGCTTCGAGGGCCAGTTGACGATCTTCAAGCCATACGATGGACCGTGCTATCGCTGTCTCTATCCAGAGCCACCCCCACCAGCACTCGCACCGAGTTGTGCAGAAGCAGGTGTGTTGGGTGTGCTTCCTGGCATCATCGGTCTATTGCAAGCAACCGAGACGCTCAAACTATTATTAGAGATCGGCGATCCCCTGGTCGGACGCATGTTGACCTACGACGCGCTAGCAGGTGAGTTCAACGAACTACGCCTCTTCCGCGACCCCAACTGCCCCGCCTGTGGCGAGCATGGGCATCCAGAGAACCTGCCCACGTATGCCGACGTGTGCGCGATTCCAGCATAAATTGTGCATACACAAATTTCGTAGGGACCAGATGTATCGCGTCCGTGCGTGATTTATCACGCGAGATCATGTCTAAAACTGCTTGTAAGGGTTGGTAAAGATTTCGCTCAATAAATTGAGCAACGGACGCGATACATCTGGTCCCTACGAAGATATTTTGATTTTTTCCCATATCAATAATCCCATCGCAATAATAAGGAGACAAATCTCATGGCAAATGTTCGTCTAGCACCCGTGCTACGCTCATCGGTTGGCGGAGCCAAGCAGGTAAGCGTAGAGGGTGGCACGCTCAATGAAGTGTTGTCAAACCTCTATCAGCGTTATCCCTCGTTGAAGGAACAAATTCAACCAACCGAAGAACTGAGCAAATTCGTCAACGTGTACGTCAACGATCAAGATGTACGTTTTCTCAACAAACTAGAGACGCCCGTCGGTCCAAGCGACACCATCACACTACTGCCAGCAATGGCGGGAGGTTGGTAGGTACGATTTTTCTTGTGTCGAGGTGGTGTATGTGAGGACAAGGGTGCCCGCAAGGGGAACGCCCCTCCCATACAACGATGTGACTTGTGGAGACGATTTCGTATATGGGAGGGGCGTTCCCCTTGCGGGCGCCCTGGTTTTTAAACTGTCGTCTTTACTTGCTTCAACGACTCATTAAATAACCCTGCTACACACTACAAAAGGACTATCAAACACATGCGCTACGGAAGTATACTGGAGACGATTGGCAATACTCCACTTGTAGAATTAAAGAGCTTCAGTCCTCATTCGGGCGTAGAAATCTATGCGAAACTGGAAGGGGCAAACCCGACAGGGAGCATCAAAGACCGTATCGCCAAGCAGATGATTGAAGAGGCCGAGGCACAGGGAAAAATTCAACCCGGCTCTGTTCTCATCGAGCCAACAAGTGGCAATACAGGTATTGCGCTTGCTATGATTTGTCGCGTCAAGGGCTATCCCTTTGTCGCGGTGATGCCCGATAACGTCACAGAAGAACGGCGTAAAATGCTCGAACTATACGGCGCGAAAATCATCTTTTCAGATGGTGCAAAAGGGAGCAATGGTGCTGTACGCCTTGCAAAAGAGTTGTTGGAGCAAGATAGTCACTATGTGATGCTATACCAGTACGGCAATCCAGCCAATCCAGGGGCGCATTATAACCACACCGCCGTTGAGATCATTCAGGACTTGCCCGATATAGATGTCTTTGTGGCTGGTCTCGGTACTGGTGGTACGCTCACTGGCAATGCACACCGCTTGAAAGAATACAATCCAGCGATCAAGATTATCGCGGCGGAGCCAATGCAGGGCGAGGGCGTACAAGGGTTGCGTAGCCTGGAAGATGGCTTTGTGCCGCCCGTTCTCGATCAGTCGTTGCTTGATGGCAAAATCCTGGTTTCAGGCATGGATGCTATCCGTCGTACACGCCAGTTAAAGGACCAGGAAGGCATTTTCGCAGGTCCATCGTGTGGGGCATCGCTTCATGCTGCGCTACGTATCGCGGCGACAATGGAGCGGGGCAAGATCGTCACTATTCTTGCCGATGGTGGCTGGAAATATCTAAGCGAAGACCTGTGGACGCGCGAACTGGACGAACTTGAAGATGATTTAGAGGCGAAAATATTATGGTGACAACTCCTCATAGCTAGAAGCTGAGGCTTCTCAAACTACGCATCACCTACTGGTGTACGTTGACGTTTGAAGGCGGTGCCCCCGCCTAAACCGCTTTTTAAAATATTCTTGGCAGCGTTAACATCGCGGTCTGCTATGTAGCCGCAGAAAGGACAGATGTGAGTACGAACACTAAGTGATTTTTGCACAATCTCCCCGCACTTGTAACACTTTTGTGATGTGAAATGTGGGTCGATTCGTATTACCAAGTGCCCAGCGTTCTCAGCTTTGGTACTCAGAATATTGAGAAACGTACCCCAACCAGCATCCATAATGCTCTTGGCAAGACGATGGTTTTTAACCATGTTGTCGATCTGCAAATTCTCAACAACTATTGTTTTATGTGTATCGGCATACTGTTTTGCCGTTTTGAAATGAAAGTCACGGCGTTGACGACTAATTTTTAGATGTGTTTGTGCCGCACTTTTACACGCTTTGTGGCGTCTATGGCTTCCTTTTTTGCGTCGGCAGATCGTTCGTTGTTTGTGGCGTAAGGTGGCTTGGCTCTTTCGGTAGAAACGGGGATTGTTTATGGTGTTGCCTTCACTATCCGTCAGGAAGGATTTGAGACCTACGTCAATGCCGATATCGGAATGTGAACAATCAGTTGGTGCATGCCCACTCTCGATCTCGGTCTTGCAGACAATCAACACGTACCAATGCCCATCGGCACGCAAGACGAGGTGAGCGGTTTTGGGAGTGCCTTCCATCGGGCGATGAAACTTGATTTTGACCGATCCGCCCAACTTCTGAGGGATATATAGATGCTTTTTATCGCGGGCAAGTAAGACATCACGTCGGTTCTTGTCGTTGCCATACTGTCGCAACTGGATACTATGCCAACGGGTCGGTTTTTTGAAACGAGGGAAACCAACGTTAGGGATGTTGGTTTGCTTAGCTGTAATAAAGCGTTTAAGAGACTTACTGAGTCTATCAGCAAGCATCTGAATAGTGGTAGCAGGAACATTAGTACTGTAGCCCTTGAAGATATTTTCAAGATCATACTTACTAGGAAATGTACTATTTTGCTCGTACTGTGCCTTGACCATCTCAAGCATAGTGTTATAAATATGTCGAGACTCCGTCAAGCATTGCATGAGCAAATGAAGTTGTTCTTTAGTTGGATACAAACGGTACTCATATGTTCGCATGAGATTATTTTACTATAAGCACTAGAAGTTTTCAAGAAGAGTTTCTCATAAGAATGTGTTGTATTTCATCCTTACACGTCTTGATCTAGAGGAAGGAGTAGACATGATAGTACACGAACCTTTTGTGGTGTATATTCCAGCGGCAATCTATGATGAGATGACGGCGCACATTGTCGCCAGCTATCCCAACGAGGGTTGCGGAGCCGTCGGTAGCGTCAAGGGGCGCGTTGTCAAAAATTATCCGACTGTGAATGCCGCCGAGTTTCCCGACGACTTCTCCATCATCGCCGAGGCCGACCTTGTGCGTATCTACAATGATATTGACGACTACGACGGCGAAATGATCTACTATCATTCCCACCCCAAAAGCGAAGCCTACCCCTCCGAACGCGACAAAGAGTGGGCCAAACGTAGTGGCTACCTCTACATCATCTACTCGCACCGTCACTATCCCGACCCACCCTACGTGCGCGTGTTCAGCATCGACGCAAATGGAGGCGTAATTGAGGGCAAGGTGGAGATTTCTTAACCCTCGTATAGTCCATTGCTCCTACCGTATAAGAACTGCATACAGAGGTATTCTAGTATTCATGGTATTCTATCTTGTACCAGGATGCAAGAATGTGTATGTAGTTTTTTCAGGCAGAATGTGTTAACGTAAGCCAGAAAGAGGTCTGTAGGGGCAGGGCGCCCGCAAAGGGAACGCCCCTCCCATACACGACTCGTCTTCCGCAAGCCACATCGTCGTATGGGAGGGGCGTTCCCCTTGCGGGCGCCCTGGTCTCCGTTGAACCCCTATGTCAACGGGCATGAGACTTGTCCCTGTCACGCCATCAAATATGCTTCTTGCTACTAGGTAATTTGGTATTATGGAGCATTTTTTTATGAAAAGGTTTATTCTCATCGGCGGTGCAGCTAGTCTGCTATTGCTCAGTCTACTGATCGGCACTTTCGTCATGCACAATTCTTTGACCTCTGCAAACGGGGCCGCTGGAAAGCTGAGTACGATAGCAAGAATGGAAGAAGCAAACTCTTCTAGTGGAAATGTCGGGCCGAATATCAAGGGCAAAAGACATGGCGCAACGCCCACGCGTGTACCCAAACCAACACCCACGCCTAAACCAACGATGCCTCCTACTCCGACGCCAGTTCCAACACAGGTACCTGTTGCTCCGACGCCAGTCCCAACACAGGCACCGCCAGCACCTGTACCTACAACATCCAGTGGTTCAGGAAATGGCAGTGGTGGAACTGGAACTTCCGAAGAGATACAGTTAGCTCAGAATTTATTTGCACAAATTAATAGTGATCGTGCCGCGCAAGGGCTTCCTGCATATGCATGGAATGGGACGCTTGCGAATGGAGCGCATCAGCATAGCGTTACGATGGGTAGTACTTCCTGTGGACTATCGCACCAGTGTCCAGGGGAGCCTGCTATCGGTCAGCGTATTACCAATGAAGGTATTTCCTGGATGGCTTGCGGCGAGAACGCTGGCTACACATCCCCCTATCCCGATGCCTGGACTGCGGTCAAGCAAAACATCGAGCAGGGAATGCTCAATGAAAAGGCACCAAACGACGGTCATCGCCAGAACTTGCTCAGCTCGACCTTTCATCGGGTCGGCGTCGGAATATACATTGACTCTAAGGGTGTTGTCTGGGTGACGGAAGATTTCACAAATTAAACAAATGGACAACTCCAAGAACGAACGGGCAACTCAGGGTTGCCCGTTCGTTCTTGGAGTTGTCCATTTGTTTCTACGCAATCGCCAACGCACGTTTTACAAAAATAATAACCTCTTGTATATAGACTTCGGGATGTGTCTCTTTATCGTAGAGGTAGCACTCGTCGGCTGCATGGTCGATCAGACCTGCAATTAAGCGAGCGGAGATATCGGCGTTGATGTTGCTATCAACATCGCCAGCTTCTTGCCTTTGCCGAATCAATGCCGCAATGAGATGGTGATAGACGCCAAAGTGTTGCTCGCGTTGTGTGTGTGTATGCGTCATCGCCACTTGTGAGTGTAGAATACTGAGAATATCGCGGTAGCGTTCAATCTGGCGAAACGAAGCTGTGATACCCGCTTCGACGATCTCGGCAGCATTATGCGCCTGAGCGGTAGTCTCCTGCACGGCGGCTACAATCTGCTCGTTCATCTCTTGGTTGAGAGCCGTAATTAGCGCGATTTTTGAGGCGAAGTACAGATAGAATGTACCTTGCGCCACGCCTGCACGCGCGACAATCTCTGATATGGTTGTCGCTTCAAAGCCTTTCTCCGCAAGAATGCTCCGCGCGACTTCGAGCAGTTCTGTGCGTCGTGCGCTTTTTGCTTTTGTCTCTCTGGTTTCTGTCATAGTGTCTTTCTATTGTTGCACAGATTCTAGCGCATAAGCAATCTCTTTGCGTACCTCTATGTCTTCTTCCATTGTGGCAGCCGCTTGTAGAGCCTGTACCGCGTCGTTCCCGCCGATGCGTCCCAATGCCCAGGCTGCGTGTCCGCGTATAAGAGGTTCGTCATCATAGAGGGCCTTCATCAGTGCTGGTATTGCTCGTTTATCGCCACTATTGCCTAATGCAACGCACACATTACGTAGTAGTCCTCGTCGCTTTGTGCGCTTGATAGGGCTGCGCCGAAAGCGTTCACGAAACTGCTCTTCGGTTAAAGAGAGCAGGGGAATCAATTCGGGATTTTTGCCCACTGTTGAGCGCGGAGAAAAGACTACATGGTGCTGAAATTGCACATTGCTCTGCTGCCCCAAACGCTTTTCCGCAACTTTGTTGACCGGACACACCTCTTGACAGATATCGCAGCCAAAGATGAGATTGCCCATCAAGGGGCGTAGCTCTAGCGGAATGCTTCCACGCAACTCAATCGTCAAAAACGAGATGCAACGCGGCGTGTCTAACTCGTATGCATTAGGAAGTGCCTTCGTCGGGCAGGCATGTAGGCATATTTCACAGCTACCACAGTTTGCTTTTAGTGGTTCATCTGCGTTCAGGGGAAGATTGGTCACAATTTCAGCCAGGAAAACCCACGAACCCCAGCCCTTTGTCAAAATGTTGGTGTTTTTGCCATACCAGCCTAAGCCAGCGCGTTGTGCAACGGCTCGGTCAACCATGCGTCCGGTATCAACAAAGAGGCGTGTTTCAACGGCATCGTCGCCCATCTCGTCCCGTGCATACGCACGTAGCCACTCCGTGAACTGCTGCAACTTGGGTTTGATAATCTCGTGATAATCTTCTCCCCACGCGTAGCGCGAGATGCGTCCATGCGGAGTATCTTGCTCCTCTGTACCTTCGCCTTCGGGAACGAGATATGTCATTGCCAGAGAAATGATAGACTGTGCCTCTGGCAGTAGTGCGTCAGGATGGCACGAGACATCGGCACGCTCAGCGGTAAACCAGGGCAGACCGTCCATCAGCCCTTGTGCGATGCGCTCCTTAATCACGCGCTCGGCTTCGGGAAAATCGTCTGCGGTGGTCACGCGGGCGATATCGAAGCCGAGCGAGTAGGCATATTCTTTGAGAGTCAACGTGTTGAGCATGCTTAGTTGGTAATATCTCTTCGTATAGTCACAAGGATTGACAATCCAATGAACAAGGCAAGGTAGACTAGCAACACCAGTATAGCATGCAAATCGGACAGAGGACTAGCTCCGAAACCTAAAAAGTTCTGCTGCTGATTTCCCAACAATGCGCTGATATTGGTACCGATGAAATAATCGGGTACAGCTTTCAGGAAGTCGCCGAAGGGACCTTTTACCAGCAAAGCGACGATAGACAACGCGCCGTTCAGCACATTTTCTAATACCCACCAGACAAGGGCACCCGCGACACCTGCAGCAGTTGCTCTGCCTATTGTAGACAGGAAGAGTGCGAGCATACTGTATACAAACAGGCTAAACATGCCGATGAGCGCGTACAAAAGCATGTGTCCGAGACCACCATTGTTCAAGAAGTCGGTGTTTGTTGCGACGCCCGAAATGAGGTTCAGCAGCGCACCCAACACCAGCCCTATCAGTACAAGAAAGACGAAACCTACCACGATACAGATGAGTAGTGCCCCTACCTTACTCAGCAGGTATTGTACTCGCGTTGGTCCGCGTGTAGACATCAAGCGTATCGTGCCTACGCTATACTCGCCGCCGACAATCGTGCCCGCGATAATAACCACTAGCACTAACCCGATCACCTGCATAATCTGCACCGCAACATACAACGATAACGGAAGGCGGAGCGGTGTTGATAGAGATGTTAACTGGTCTTGCCGATTTTGCTGTGCCTGTGCTAGTTCCGCCTGTGTAGGTGGATGATCAATGCATGGTACTCCATTTGGATTTTGTGGTCCCTGTGGATTACGTACCGCCGAACACTGTGGCGGCAGATAGGATGATGTGCTTGTACTGGCGACAAAAATGGTGCCGAGCGAGATGATGAGAAAAATGAAAATCATCAATGAAAGGCCGATGATGCCTAGAACCTTCGACATGACACGCCGTCGAAATTTATATAGCTCGACTCCGATAAGACGCAATAACACACTTGCGAAATCTTGCCGTCCCATGACGACGGTATCAGTACGCGCCTGTGCTGGCATTGGCGTTGGCTGATTCGGTGTAGTGGGAAATGTACTCATTATGCGCCTCGCTTTCCGCCGCTGGGAATTTCCGGCCCTGGTATTGATGAATGAGGTACTGGTGGTGGCATATCGGCAAGGGCTGCCATGCCAACATGCTGTCCCTGTCCCGGCTGTTGTCCTGTAAGCTGTAGGAAGACCTCTTCCAGGCTTCCCTCGCGTGGATGAAGCTCGGCGGCATAGAGATTCTGGCGTGCAAGCAGTGCATTCACCTCGGCGGAACGTGCAATGGGAGCGTCGATGAGTACAAGTGTCTGATTTTGTCGATTGTGTTCAACGTGTACCCCTGTGATCCACTCCGCCCCTTGTTCCTTCGCCTGTTGCAGCACGTTCTGAGCATATAACGTCTCATCTTCTCTATCCAGGCGTACCTCTATCTGCTCGCTTCTTCGCATCAATTCCTCGACATTGCCTTGCTTCACAAGATTGCCTTTTTGCAGAATTGCCACACGATTACAGACTTGTTGTATTTCATAGAGAATATGGCTAGAAATAAAAATTGTCTTGCCAAGCGATGAAAGACGCTGAATAAGCTGGCGAATCTCGAAGACACCGGCAGGGTCAAGGCCATTGGTTGGTTCGTCGAGCAGTACAAGCTCTGGGTCGGTCAAAAGGGCAGCCGCGATACCCAGGCGTTGTTTCATACCGAGCGAATACTTGCGATACGCCAACTTCTCAAACGTGCGTAACTCGACAATCTCAAGTACCTCGGCAAGACGCTTATCATTCGCGGGACCGGAAACCATGCCAGAGGCGGCAGCAATCACACGCAGATTGTCGAGTCCTGAGAGATAGGGATAAAAAATCGGCATCTCCACAATCGCGCCGATACGTTGTAGAATAGCAGAAAGTTGATATGCGTTATCCATACCAAACATGATTGCACGGCCTGCCGTTGGGCGAATCAAGCCGAGCAGCATGCGAATAGTTGTAGTCTTGCCTGAACCATTTGGTCCAAGAAAGCCGAACACGTCGCCGCGCATTACTTGTAGGTGCAGATCATTGACTGCAACAAGATTGCCGAATGCCTTTGTTAAGCGACTGGTGCTAATGATAGTATTACTATCGTACTGGGGAGAGTTATCGTCCACTACGGTCTCCTTGCTTATTTTTTGCGCGTTCGTCTCTACGCGCTATACTTTATATGTACAAAGGACTCATCCAGTATGCACGATTTTTCCTGCTCTGGCAAGCCTTTCGCACGCAAATCTTTATTTGGAGTACAGATTATGCAACAAAATTCCTCTCATGTAGACTCTGACGACACTCAAAAGTATGAGCCGTCTGCACTTCCGCGTGTGCCTCATACCGAAACTACGTCTACCTCTTCTAACGAACAAGAGAACATATCATCCAAAGGCGCATCTGCTGACTCTTCTTCGCCAGCGGAACGTGTAGAAAGTGATGAGAGCTTACCTACTGCCCCAGTGCCCACTGTGTCCATCGTAGCCGTACCTGAATCGGCTTTTAGAAAGAGAACGGAACCGCGCTGGATATTTGTTAGTCTTCTTCTTGTGCTTATAGCTATTGTAGCATGTACGTCCTTCGCGCTTTCCACCTATATCAATCATTCCACACCGCAAAAAACGCTTGATACCTTCTGTTCTGCTCTCCAAAAGCAGGACTATGAGACCGCCTACGCGCAGTTTTCACCTGAGATGCAACTAAATTTTACGGAGAACCAGTTCGCGCAACTCCTGACGACAGATGCGGTGACTCGTTGTCTGCATGGGGCGGCAAATGAAGCAGGCACAAGCATAACAACAAGCTTGAGCCTCATTCATCGGGCCAGTGGAGGCACAAATAACGATAAGGTAACGCTGACAAAAGACAGTCAAGGGCAGTGGAAGATCAATGATTTACATATAGCATGAGAAAAACAAATCCCATCGGATAATAGACAATGTGCAGCCTCTCATGGTACACTCTTCCAAACTGAAGAAGTATGTTAATTTGGAGGAATTTTCTCGTATGGATGCGTCACTCAATGGTCCCTTTGGACGTGTCGCCCTCTCTTCCGATGTTCTGACAATTGGGCGCGTTCCAGATAATAAACTCGTTCTCAATGATACAAAAGCATCGTCTCATCACGCTGAAATACGTGCTGTAGACAATGGGTATACCATTACTGATCTTGGTAGTACGAATGGAACTTTTATCAACGAACAACAAATCAGCAAAAATGAGCCACGTAAGCTGAATGGGAACGACACTATTCGTATTGGTGATACACCTATCACGTATGAGGTAACAGGTCCACCTGTGTACGACCCGACAGTGGTAGCTGACAAGGGAGGAAGTGCTCCACCTGCATACGATCCAACGGTTGCGGTTCCACCACCGGCTCCCTTGGCAAGTACAGTGTATGGTGGAGAGCAGGCATATGGACAAAATCAACCTCCCCCTGCTCCTCAATATGTTCCACCTGCACCACAATACGTTCCGCCTGCTCCCTCTTATGGACAGCCACCTGCTCAACCATACGGAGCTTATCCACCTGCAACGGCACCAAAAAGAAGTAATCGTAGGCTATTCATCATTCTCGGCTCTGTCGTTGGCGGTATTGTGTTGCTCTGTATTCTCTTTGGCGTCATTGCTGCCGCCGTTCGCTCGACGCCTGAGAAAACGCTGACGACCTACTGTAATGCTCTCAAGAGCCAAGATTATCAAACTGCATACGATCAGTTCTCACGCGCCAATCAGAGCCAAGAGTCCGAGGCGCAATTCGCTTCAGCGTTCACCAGCACTCATATCACCGTTACTGGTTGTAGTGTCAGCAACACGAGCGATGATGGGACGATTGGTCTCGGCACCATGTCCTATACCACAAATGTTAATGCAAGTGGTATCAACGATTATCGACTGATTCAGGAAGACGGTGTTTGGAAGATTAACTCGCAGACATCGCGCAAATAAGATAGTATCCAAACCATGTGCATAGCAGGAGTAGCGAGCTACGCACATGGTTTGGATATTGTGGCTATAGCATAGGTATTTGCATGTGTGACTCGTGGGCGCACTCGATGGCCTCATCGTAGCCCGCGTCAACGTGACGCATGACGCCTGTACCGGGGTCATTAGTGAGGACACGTTGAAGTCGTTCAGCAGCCTCAGCCGTGCCATCGGCAACGATTACTTGTCCTGCATGGATGGAATAGCCAATGCCAACGCCTCCACCGTGATGCAGCGAGACCCATGTTGCGCCTGATGCCGTATTGAGGAGCGCGTTCAAAAGAGGCCAATCTGCAATAGCGTCGCTGCCATCCTTCATGGCCTCCGTCTCGCGATAGGGTGAGGCGACGGAACCACTATCGAGGTGGTCGCGTCCTATCACAATCGGTGCTTTGACGATGCCTTTTGCCACCAGTTCGTTGAAGGCCAGACCTGCTTTGTCGCGCTCACCATAACCAAGCCAGCAGATGCGAGCGGGTAGACCCTGAAAGGAAATCTTTTGCCGTGCCAGCGTCATCCAGCGTTTGAGCGCGACATCCTCCGGGAAGAGTTCGAGCATGGCTTCATCTGTGCGGTAGATATCTTCGGGATCGCCAGAGAGCGCAACCCAGCGGAATGGACCCTTGCCACGACAGAACAGCGGGCGAATATAAGCAGGGACGAAGCCAGGAAAATCGAAGGCACGCGTTTCACCCGCCGCTAAAGCCTGTCCGCGCAGATTATTGCCGTAATCGAAGACAATAGCTCCCTGTTCTTGCATTGCGAGCATCGCACGGACATGTGTCACCATTGAGTCTTGCGAACGTTGCACATAGCCCTGTGGATTGCTCTTACGCAACGCGTCTGCCTCACTTGGAGACAAACCAGCAGGAGTATAGCCATTCAATGCATCGTGCGCGGAGGTCTGGTCTGTTACCATATCCGGTATGATGCCGCGCTGCACTAACTCTGGATAGACCTCCGCCGCATTGCCGATGAGACCAATCGACAATGGTTGCCCCTGCTCGCATGCCTCACGCACCTGATGCAGTGCCTCGTCCAACGTGCTTGCCATCTCATCGCAGTAACCCAAAGCGATGCGACGCTGAATATGGCTCGGCTCAACCTCAACCGCGAGACACACGCCCTCGTTCATTGTGACCGCTAACGGTTGTGCCCCACCCATGCCACCGAGGCCGGCAGTCAACACGAACTTGCCTTTGAGTGTGCCGCCAAAATGCTTACGTGCCGCCTCCGCGAAGGTTTCATACGTCCCCTGCACAATGCCCTGTGAGCCAATGTAAATCCAGGAGCCAGCCGTCATCTGTCCGTACATCGTGAGGCCAAGTGCCTCAAGACGGCGAAACTCATCCCAATTAGCCCAATGTGGCACGAGATGAGAGTTGGCGATGAGAACGCGTGGCGCATCAGTGTGCGTGCGAAAAATACCAACTGGCTTGCCTGATTGTACCAGCAGCGTTTCATTGCTTTCCAGGTCTCGTAGTGAACGCACAATCGCGTCGAACGCCGCCCACGAGCGAGCCGCACGTCCAGAGCCGCCGTATACAACAAGATCGTCGGGGCGTTCGGCAACATCAGGGTCCAAGTTATTCATCAGCATACGTAGTGCCGCCTCTTGCTGCCAGCCTTTGCAAGAAAGCATCGTACCACGCGGAGCGCGAACGGGACGTGGACCCGAATTACTGTGTGTTGCGTCATATGACATAGGACATGTTCCTTTCATTATGTGTGAATCGTATCTATGAAATATAGAGAGTGCTTGCGTGAATCGTTTATGTTCTCGCATCCCTGCTCACCTTATTCTAGCATCACATATCAAAGAGGCTTCGACACAATATGGATATACAATCATTGGTAGTTGGCGTGGAAGAGTATCTTCAGCAACATTCCTTACGTTACCTCGAAGAACTGCACGATCTTTGTGCAATCGACTCCGATAGTTACAATAAAGCTGGTTTGGACAGAATGGCAACCTCTCTAGCAGCTCGTATGCGAAGCCTAGGAATGGATGCAACCATAGTAGAACAGCATCAATGGGGCAACGACCTCTATGCTACTCTGCATGGTGAGGGCAAGGGCCGCGTCTTGCTATTAGGCCATATGGACACAGTATATCCGCGTGGTACGGCGGCACGGCGGCCTGTGCGTGTCGAGAACAATATCGCCTATGGCCCTGCTGTGATAGACATGAAAGGCGGTCTGCTGCTGGGTTGTTATGCGATTGAGGCACTGCTTGCTCTCTCTTATCGCAACTTCGGCGAAATCCGCTTCCTATGTGTCTCCGATGAGGAAATTAGTGTGCGTCACTCGCTCGAACTCATGCACCATGCATGTGAGGGCTGCGATGGTGCTTTGGTGTTGGAGGCTGCGCGTGCCAATGGCGATATCGTGAGTGCGCGTAAAGGCAACGCTTGGTACACATTGACTGCCCAGGGTCGCTCCGCTCATGCAGGAGTCGAACCGGAGCAAGGCCGTAGTGCCATTCTTGAAATCGCGCACCAAACGCTCCAATTCGCAAGCCTTAATGGATGGCGTGATGGTATCTCTATCAACGCCGGTAGCATCTCCGGTGGTACCGCACCGAACGTTGTCTCAGAGTCAGCGATGGTGCGCTTCGACCTGCGCTTCTTGCGTACCGAAGATAGATTAGCAACAGAAGCGCGTTGGCACGAGTTACTCAAAACGCATTATGTGCCAGAGGTCGAAACAACGCTTATGCAAGAACCAGATTCGAGAAATCCGATGTCTCTAACGCCCGCAAGTCAGAAAATGGTCGAAGCCGCGAAACAAATCGCCGCCATCCTGGGCTTTCCGCTCAACGACACCACCACAGGCGGCGCATCCGATGGCAGTTTCGTGACCGACTACGGCGTTCCCACCCTCGACGGCCTCGGCCCCATCGGAGGACGTGACCACAGCCCTTACGAGTATCTTTTGCTCGATAGCATTGCGCCACGTGCTGCGTTGCTTGCTGGACTAATCGCTCAAATCGCTAAATAATATATCCCTTGAAAATATATCCCTTTGATGTTATTATCGAAATCAACAAAATGAAAGGGCTTAGGATTTGTGGCAGAGAGTAAACCTTGGGACTCGACCCTAAAAAGGTTGATACGTATCAACCCATCTGCATTTGTAAAATGGCTTATACCTGGTGCCATTTTTATTAGAGAACTACCGCGCGAATTACAAAGCCAACAAAGAGAGGTTGACGCGCTTTACACCAGAAGACATCATCAAATTAGGACTTACAGCTCTAATACCACTGTTACCATTAACCAAAGGCGGTGCGGAACGAACAACGCTGCTAGGGATGTTTGAGACTCTCAAAGTGCAGAGAGAACCTGGCGAAACTGAACAGCAGGCAACTGAATTAGAGTTGATCGCATTTACATTAGCTTCGCTCGTGTTACGTAGAAAAAGTAGTATAGACCTGGAATGGCTCATCAGGAGGTTCAAAGAGATGCATGATATTATACGAGAAGCACCTATCTATCAAGAGATATTACGCGAAGGGCTTGAGCAAGGACTAGAGCAGGGACGTGAACTGGGGCTTGAGCAAGGACGAAAAACATCCATAGACATTCTGCTTATGCTCACAAATGCCCATTTTCCATCACTTGTGGCCTTGCTTCGAGAACAGGTAGCTCCTGTTAAAGATTTGAATACGCTACAAGATTTAGCTGCTAAAATTTTGTCGGCAAAGACAGCAGATGAAGCACGAACATACATACTCGGCCTCGACAAGAAATTGGACGCATAAGGAAAGCCAATCGAAAGTCCACATGGCAGCAGAGCCGCTGCCATGTGGAC
>CAXUHG010000034.1:15982-43746 GCA_964250805.1 uncultured Ktedonobacteraceae bacterium
AAAAAATTCTACCAAAACGAAACCAAATCCAAACCCCCACACGCCCGCCTCCCGGCTGCCATGTGGACTTTCGATTGGCTTTCCTTTGTTTCTACAGCACAATTGTCCCCTATTCCCACACTATGCTATAATCTGAAAAGGAAAACTAAGCTTAATCGTGCAGCAATGCACGTACAACGCATGCCAAAAGCTCTTATACATTCCTCTCGGTATCGGCCTAGTGCAGAGGGGACATTTATACGGTAGGCCATCATACAAATGCTATCTCCCCTGCTCCACACACGCTCGCGTGCATCTTTAACTGCCTGTATGTTGTGGATGCTCAGGAAAGGACCCGAACATGTTTAATCCCGATAGCGGCTTGGAAGCGCGTTACCAATCGGTTGGTGTGACCCCCGACTGGTACCAGACGAACATTCCCTGTCAGGTAGGCTGTCCCGCGCATACGGACGTGTCCACCTATATTGGTTTAATTTCACAAGCTCGTTTCGACGAAGCATATCTTTTGAACCGCAAAGCAAACATTGTCCCTGGCGTGCTGGGACGTACCTGTGCGCGTCCTTGTGAGCCGGTGTGTCGCCGTAACAAGGTCGATGGCAAGCCAATTGCCATCTGCTGGCTGAAACGTGCCGCCGCCGATCACCGCGAATATCGTCACCATGCCGAGAAAACACCGATTACTAAAGACAAGAAAGTTGCTGTAATTGGTGCTGGCTCCGCTGGCCTCGCCTGTGCCCGCGACCTGCGCGAGATGGGTTATCCCGTCACCGTGTACGAGCAATACCCCACTGGCGGTGGTGTGATGGTCAACGGTATTCCTGTCTGGCGTCTGCCGCGTGATGTTACACGCGAAGAGTGCGACGAGTACATGGAAGACATCGGCGTCGAGGTCAAGTACAATGTGCGCGTTGGGCGTGACGTACAAATCAAAGACCTTCTGACACAGTATGACGCTGTATACATCGGCGCGGGCTGTTACATCTCGAATCCTCTGGCTGGCCCTGATAACAAGATTATTCCTGGTGCCGACCTCAAAGGTGTCATAGAAGGTATTCGCCTCCTTGAACGAACCAACTATGGCGAGCCAGCCTTCATTGGCAAACGTGTTGCCATTCTGGGTGCTGGCTTCACCGCCCTCGACTGCTGCCGTACCGCCATTCGCTTCGGTGCGGAGAAGGTCTACGTCGTCTATCGTCGTTCAAAAGAAGAGCAGCCCTCTGATGAATATGAGGTCGATGAGGCGGTATTTGAGAACGTCGAGTTCTCATATCTTGCCACTCAGACCGCGGTTCTCAGTGACGATGGTGTGCATGCGAGTGGCGTGCGCTTCGTTCGCAACAAACTGGGCGATCCTGATGCCAGTGGTCGCCGCCGTCCTGTACCCATCAAGGATAGCGAGTTCGACCTTGAGGTTGACACGGTTGTACCGGCCTTTGGTCAGTATAGTGACGCCTCGTGGTTGCAGGCGGAGGAGCTAGGGCTTGAGGTCAACAGATACGGTATTCCTCTCGTGGACTTCGATAGCTGGATGACCAACGTCCCCGGCCTGTTCGCTGGTGGTGACTATACACAAGGCTCACGTAACCTTATCTCCGCCATCGGTGATGGACGTGATGCCGCAGGTGCTATTAACCGCTATCTTGGTGGCATAGACAAACCAGCCGAGGCTGCTGAAGAGGTCGAACTGCCCGACTACCGTCGCGGCATGGTCGATAACTACGAGTCTATTGGACACAATCTGATTCCGTCTCTACCGCTCAAGCAACGCTACAGCAATACGCGTGAAGCTGAATTGGGCTATACGCCTGAACAGGCGGTCATGCAGGCGCGTCGCTGTCTCCAATGTCAGCTAAATATCATGATTGATCCGTCGATCTGTATTCTCTGCTCTGGCTGTGTCGATATCTGCCCCTACGACTGCATCAGCATGGAGGGTCTCTCTCGTGTGGTGAAGGGCGATGCCATGCATCAAAGCACCGAGAACTGGCAGGGCGGTGCCGACATGATTATCGACGAGGAGAAGTGCATTCGTTGTGGCCTGTGCGTTGTGCGCTGTCCTACCGACGCTATCTCGATGGTTCAGTTCGAGGTTTCCAGCCCCAACGACCGTTGGACCGTCTCGAAAATTCCCATGCTCAACGTTCGCTAAACTTCCTTGGCAAGTGCTACAAAAGGGATATCACATACAATTGCTCATGAGCAATTGTATGTGATATCCCTTTTGTAGTACCATTCTCCATTTTGTTGATTTAAGATGAGCTACTCAGGTATAGTAGGCTCGTAGATACTCATCTACAACTACAACAAAAGAATAGAGGTGTGTTATTCTCATGCGTAAGTTGACTGCATCACTGCTCGTCGTGACTGCACTACTCGCGGTGGCCGCAACCACGTTCGCCGTCTTCAACACAGTCGGTCATACGAAAGCAGCCTTCACAGACGACTTCTCAGGTCGTATCGCGAAGAACCCCATGCACGTTCGTCGCTTCTCTCACAACAGTGGTGGTGGCAGTGGTGGTCTAACCCCCGCTCAGTTCCGCAAAGCCTATGGTCTCGATCAGTTACCAAATAATGGAGCTGGCATCACAGTTGCCATCGTCGATGCATACGGCAATCCGAATGCACAAGCTGACCTCAATACTTATGACT
This sequence comes from uncultured Ktedonobacteraceae bacterium, assembly GCA_964250805.1. Classification (GTDB taxonomy): domain Bacteria; phylum Chloroflexota; class Ktedonobacteria; order Ktedonobacterales; family Ktedonobacteraceae; genus JBBQVS01. The sequence goes on from CAXUHG010000034.1 coordinate 18,632, forward strand.
CAACCTATGGTCTGCCTGTCGGGACCGTTACAACAGTCTATCCACAGGGCAAGCCCGTAACCGTCGATCAAGGCTGGGCATTAGAGTCCGATCTCGACGTACAAATGGTCCATGCTGTTGCTCCTGCCGCAAAGATTATTCTTGAAGCAGCGAAAAGCCCCACGAACGGCAATCTTTTTAGTGCCGTCAAGAATGCGTACCAGAAGCAAGGTGCGAAAGTTATTTCAATGAGTTTTGGTGGTGGTGAATTTTCAGCCGAAACTGGCTCAAAGGCTGATGGTATCTTCGCTGCTGGTAATGCCAAAGGCGTGAGCTTCACCGCTTCATCTGGTGATAGCGGCACAGGCGCACAATATCCCGCTGCCTCACCATACGTTACCTCCGTCGGTGGAACCACGCTCAACACTCAGGCTGATGGAACCTATGTCAGTGAGACCGCATGGAGTGGTAGTGGTGGCGGACTCAGTGCTTATGAGAATGCGCCCTCTTATCAGGCTGGTTTCAATAACAACAAGATGCGTGGCATTCCCGACGTTGCTATGGTTGCTAACCCAGCGACTGGCGTTATCGTCTACGACAGCTTTGGCTACAATGGTCAACAAGGCTTCTTCGTTCTCGGCGGAACTAGCGTTGCTGCGCCGATGTTCGCGGGCGTCCTCGCTCTGGTAGATCAGCACCGTACAAGCACTCTCAAGAATGCCGATACGCAAATCTATGCAACCGCGAAGGCTCATTATGCCACCGATTTCCATGATATCGTTTCCGGTAGCAATGGAAGCTGTGGAGCTGTCTGTACTGCCTCGGCAGGCTATGACTATGTAACGGGTCTTGGTAGCCCTGTTGCGAACAAGCTAGTGCCTGACCTTATCGCTGCAGCATAATAGAATGCAGTAGAAATAAGAAACAAAGCCATTGCGCTTCAGGCGCAATGGCTTTGTTTCTTATTTCTATTATTCCAATGTTTTGAGATTGTTAAAAATGCGTAAAAAAAAGCCCCCAAAAGCTTGACTTTTTTCGTCAATTGACGCAAGATTACAAAAAGCCTATCTGTGAGAGATGTCCGCCGTAGAAAACGTATATCTTATAGAAAAGACGAGTGGACTTCCGAGCAGCTAGGTATGTCTCTTCTCACCGCACGAGTCGCGCTGCTATAAACATGTGCCACAGAGCGACTTCTCATTTGTGGAGAGATATTGAAAGCTTGTAAGGAGCTAAGATGGTACGACAGGACTGGTCAGATGACGATCTCGCCCAACGGTTGCATGAACATAACCCAGATGCGTTAGAGACGCTCATCACCCGTTATTCACGAGAATTATTTTATTTTATTCGCGTCGTATTGGACGGCATAGGTGTTGCTCAAGACGCCGAAGAGTGTGTCAACGACCTCTTTGTCGCGGTCTGGCAAGAAATCGCCTCTTTTGATCCTGGGCGCGGCACGTTGCGAACATGGCTTACCATGCGTGCTAAATACATAGCGTTAGACCGTCGTCGTCAGTTGTGTCGCCGTCAGGTACACAACACACAGTCAGCTGATGAGAACCGTCAATGGTCTTCGTCAGAAAGTATGGGAAATCGAAAAAATTTTGGTTGGGGAGGTTATGAGAGCGAAAACCGTGTGATGCTCCCACCTCACCCAGAGTCGAGTATGGAAAACTTGTTAGAACAGAGCGAGAGACGCGAAGAACTGCGTCTCGCCTTGGCGACGCTGCCTGAGCTTGACCGTTATCTGATCTACCAGCGTTATTTTAAGTTCGCTAGCACTGAAGAACTTGCAACAAAGACTGGCTTGACGCGCCATGCTGTTGATACGCGACTCTGGCGTGCGCGGAAAAGCTTACGCGAGGCTCTCAAGGAGCATGCACATGAGTATGAGCGAATTTGAGAAGGAAGGGGAGGACCAATGTATCGATTCTTCCCTGTTGCTCAGGCAGCAATTAGGACTACCCGAAGATTTTACCGATGAAGATGTGGCATTCGCACAAGAGATGAAGACGCTGTTCTCCCCCGAAAAGGAGGAAATGCCTCCTTATTTTGTGCAAACGCTCTTAGACGCAGAAAATCCTCGTTTTCAACCTGTGGAACACGGGCTTGAATATAAGACACAAGCCCGTGTCTTTAGACGACTACATTTGAACCGTCGCCTTTTTCGTTCAGACGCCAATCAGGAACGTTCCTTGATGAAGCGTGTCCGTTCGCAACGCTCGGTTGTCGCCTTACTTGTCGCCTCGTTGCTCTTTATCTTTTTTACACTGGTTGCCACTGGCCCTTCTTTCGCATCAGGATTGGAAGTGCTACTTTCAGGTCGTCATAGTGGAGTGTTACAGGTCAATAGCTATCCTAACCTGGCTAAGAAGAAGATGCAGAGTCAGCGTATGCTGAATACGATTGTCGAACCCAATAAAATTAGCTTGCTTGATGCACAACAACAACTAGAGTTTTCATTGGAAAGTCCAACCTTCGTGCCCAATCACTATACGTTGAGTTCTATGGCCTTGTACCAAAGTATCGATCAGAGTTGGGCTGATGGTCCCGCCTTAGAACTAGATTACTCCTATATGCATCAGGGAGCGGTTGCACATGGTATCAGCCAGATTTCTGTTTTTGAGTTCAAACCAAAGGGACAAGTTCTTCAGGTTGTACAATCGGGTGCTGCTCAACCTATTGTTAATGATGGATATAAAGCTATCTATGTCGATGGTCAGTGGGTACGCATCAATAAATTTTCGCATGAGTGGATTTATGGTGGGCGTAGTGAGATCATCTATGAGCATGACAACACAGTGTTCTGGATTGTAGGCGATCAGCGCGATGGCATAGAGCAAGATACGCTCCTCGCTATTGCTGCTTCATTACAACCCTATAACATGCATGCCATATATATGGTGGGACACGTTGACAATATTATCGTCGCGCCAGATGACTCTACGTGGCCTTTTGCGGACGATATCGTTTATACCAGTGAGCCAAACGGTTCTTCCTTGCAGATTGTCAACACAGACACTCCACCAACAAATCCGAATGTCTTTTCGGAACAGGCTCCCTCTAAATGAGTTGTCCAGTAACAATATCCAGAAGAAATAAAATGGGCGACTTCAGAGTCGCCCATTTTATTTCTTATGGATATTGTTACTGGACAACTCATCCTGTTATCTGGTATGCTGTTAGTGTGAAGTCGTACTATGCTTGCAATGCAGGCACTTATCTAGCAATGGCGCTGGATAAGTTTACAGAGAAGCCTCAAAGGAGAGGTTATGAAGGAAATAACAGCAATCAAAGCACGCGGTATCCCTAAGCTTCGTATTCTTCGTCAGCGTAAAGGATTGAGTCTCAGTCAACTCGCAACTTTGACCGGTATGCGCCGCGATACTATTACTCATCTCGAAAATGGGCGCGAAGACCCGCAACCCTATCATCTTCGTCTCTTAGCTCGCGCTCTCGAAGTACCAACTCTCGATCTCGTTTCATAGCATAGATAGAAAAATATAGCCACACGTTCCGCGCTAGCGCGGAACGTGTGGCTATATTTTTCTATCAGCATTTACCTTGACATTCTCGTTCCTTCTGACTATAATTTAATTAGCCAGTTAGTCAATAAAATAATAGAGAGGAGAAAAACGTTCTATGGCACGTACACCCAAAGTAGTAGAGGACAGGCGCGAACAGATTATTGATGCCGCGATGCAGGTATTCGCGCAAAAAGGCTACGTGCGCTCAACCAATAAGGACATCGCGCACGCCGCCAATATTACGCCAGGGCTGATCTACCACTACTTTGAAAGTAAAGAGGCTCTACTGATGGCTGTTGTCGAGAGTCGTACACCATTAAAAATTATTGCGACGATACCACCAGAGATGCTTGCACTGCCACCTGAACAATTTTTTCCGTTCGTCATTCGACAAGTTTTAACCGTTGTCGAAGCTGAAAACTTTGTCGCTCTCCTCAAAGTTGTTATTCCTGAACTGCTCAATAGCGAAAATCCGTTTTTCGCGCAGGTCGCACCAGTCGCCGTTCAGCGCGTCTTCGGCTTTATCGGCGAATATCTTGAGACACAGATGCAAGCAGGAAGGCTCCGTCGCGCGGATACCGTCCTGAATACGCAGATTTTGTTTGGTAGCATTGTTGGCGTTGTCCTACGGCGTCAGGTGTTGCGCGACCCCATCGCGCTTAATTATTCGCAAGAGCAGATAGCGAATACAATTACAGAAACCTTTCTGCATGGCCTATCTTGATTTTTTTTGTCTCTATTATTAATTAGTCGGTTAATCAAAAAGAGGTGTTCCTCAAAGGAGATGTACTATGACCGAGAGCATTCACAAGCAGTCAGAGCTTCATGGAGGTGTACACGAGGTGAAATCGGTGGCGCAGACAACGTGTTGTATCGTTGGCGGCGGTCCTGCGGGAGCAGTGCTCGCGCTGCTACTAGCACGAAAGGGCGTTCCCGTTGTGCTGCTCGAAGCCCACATGGATTTTGACCGAGATTTTCGCGGCGACACTATTCATCCGTCAATCATGAACATTATGGACGAACTGGGACTTGCGGAGCGTCTCCTACAAATTCGTCATGCAGAGTTACGCACAGGAACAATGCAAACTGCACAAGGTCCGTTGCAGTTCGTCGATTTGTCGCGTTTGAAAACGAAGTACCCCTATATTACGGTGATGGCACAGTCAAAATTCCTGGATTTCATCACGGATGAGGCGAAGCAGTATCCCTCTTTTCAGCTTATCATGGGGGCGCAGGTGGACGGATTGATTGAAGCGAACGGTATCGTGCAAGGTGTGTACTATCGCGGTCTGGATGGACGCTATGCTATTCGTGCCACACTTGTTGTAGGAGCCGATGGTCGTTTCTCACGTTTACGACGACTATCCGGCTTCCAACCAATCAAAACGTCGCCGCCAATGGATGTACTCTGGTTTCGTTTGAGCCGGAAGGACAGCGATCAAGAGCAAGGGTTGGTGGCTCGTTTTGGAGGTAAGGCGAGGCTTGTGCTTATCAACCGCTTTGATTATTGGCAAGTTGGCTATGTTATTCAAAAAGGCGGTTATCAACAGGTACGCGCCGCCGGCTTAGAAACGCTACGCGAGGCAATCATCGATGCCGCGCCAGAATTCATAGATCGTGTAGGAGAGTTACAGGATTGGAAGCAGATTTCAGTTCTGTCTGTGGAGTCGGATCGCCTGCCACGCTGGTATCGTCCTGGTCTCCTCTTGATTGGCGATGCTGCTCACGTTATGTCGCCTGCAGGTGGAGTAGGCATCAACTACGCTATTCAGGATGCAGTTGTTACCGCCAATTTGTTGACGGACAAACTGAAAAACGGCACGGTGCAAACGAAAGACCTTGCGCGAATCCAACGCCAACGCGAACTGCCAACACGTATTATTCAGAGACTACAAACCTTCATGCAAGAAAATATTCTCGTCAATGTTCTGAGAAGCGAGGAACCTATCTCTGTTCCACCCCTCTTCCGTCTTCTAACGAGAATACCAGTTGTACGAGATATTCCAGCACGTATGATGGCCTTTGGTCCCTTTCCCGTTCACCTAAAGGATTAATGAACACAAAGTCAATAGCATGGTGGCACGAGTGCCACCATGCTATTGACTTTGTGTTACTGATATTTATGCGTTGACGGTGCTGACCTGCTTCTCGAAGTTCTTGAAGAACTGATCGAGGGCACCTTTGACTCCTGGCTTGATAATCATTTCGGGAACCGATGCAATCTTGCCTGTGGTTGCAGCATTGGCGTTATAGCTCAAGAGCGTGCCAGCGGCATCATCGGTAAGGTCGATAGCACAGTTAGCTTTGACTGAACCAACCGAGCTGTTTGGCTCCGTGACGAGAACCATGTGTGATGGCGCAATCACGTCGTTTGCCTGCAAGTAAATAGTGTAAGGGCCTTTGAAGCCTGGAATGCCTGTGGTGACTACCAGCTTGAGCTGCTGACCCTGTGGCGTGTTGACAAGCTCTGCACTTTCGCAACCAGGAATGCTGTTCTTGAGTACTTCTGGTGTGAGCAATGCCTGGAATACAACTGAACGCGTTGCCTTAATTGTTCGACTACCTGTAAAATCCATGAGTGACGTATTATCCTCTTCTAATTTTTTACCATCAATACACAAAACATGCGTATACATATTTTATGCGAATATACAGTAGGAGTGTTATTCATAAAGAGTAAGCACTCACCAAGCACTAGTATACGCTTTCTATTCGTGTAACTCAATACAACGTACAGAAGTACTATTGCGTCCTTTTATTGCGCCTGAACTGAGGCTGTAACGATAATCACTAAGATGAAGGCTAGTACGCATATGAGCAACACACCGACTCCGAAGAGGAGCAACACCGAACCAGCCGCACGCCCTCCACTTAGCCGATGTACAGGCATGAGCATAAATCCCATCAACACACCCTCGTACACAAGATTGGCAAATGTGAGAAGTATGACGAGCAGCGAACCTGCTGTTGGTAAAAAGCTCAATAATAGTGCAAGTACACCGAGAATGATACCGAGTGGCACAAGAAATAGTAATGTGCAGTAAAGCTGTTGCACAAACCTACCTACACCACCAAACGCTTTCGCTAGCAAGAAGAGAATACCCGTGCCGATGAAAAGCGTAAGCGGAATATAGAGTAGCTCACCATAGAGCATGAAAACAGTGAGGAAGCTCGTGAATTTTTGTAGTGCTTCTACTGTTGTAGGGGACAAGGAACTCGTATTGGTTGTCGAAAGTGGCTGTTGCGCCACTATAATACGCGCAATAATATTTAGGAGAGTTACGAAAAGCGTATAGAACACAATTTGTATCCATACAATGCCCCACCCTGCTTTTCCCATCTCATTTGCGAATGTTGTACCCGCAGGGCGCGAAATTGCTCGCCAGTACTGCCCAGGAAGCCCGCGGATGGCTTCTGCAAGTGGAAGCGGTGTTGCTGGCGGTGGTGGCAAGAACGGTTGTGGATCACCGTATCTATTGCCATAATACTCTGGTGCTACCCCTCCGTGCCCATAGTTCGAGCCGACTCCATACGGTTGTTGCGGTGGCGCATAGCCCATTGCAGGATTGTAGGGGAGTTGTGGCACTGGTGGCACGTAGGAACCAGGAGTTGGTAGCGTGTAACCCGACTGCGCCTCTGGCTGCTGTACAGGGGGAGCCTGTTGTGCATAGAACTCTGGCGAAAGATACGAAGGTTGAGGTGCTGGCAATGGCTGGGATTCCTGAGATGCCATCGCCCCATAGGGAAATTGAGGATCAGGGATTTCGTCTCTCTGTGGCTGTTGCTCCGGTTCTTGAGCCATAAAAGTCTCTCCTCTTATATACATCTATAAAATCACGCCTATCATAACATGTGAGATGCGATAACTCAACGGGCAACCACAAGGGTTGCACCCTACTATACAAAGTGTGGACGCGCTCTGCGCGTTCGGTATAGTAGGGAAGCCCCTTGCGGGCTTCCGTCCTGCTAGTGCCCACCTGTTATTGTACCCAAACTTGCGGTTACATAACTGCGTTGCGTATAATGAGGATGAAGCGTCAGATGTATTTACGCTACCTTTTTGTTGACCACATGATGAAACAAAGGAGTTTCTCAATGCCCGAACAAGATTTCATGCCCATCCAGAATTTCGACTATCTCGAATTTTATGTAGGCGATGCCAAACAAGCCGCCTATTACTTTAATCATGCATGGGGCTTTACTCCTATCGCATACGCTGGCCTGGAAACAGGCATCCGTGACCATAGCAGTTATGTGCTGGAACAAGGCAATATCCGCATTGTACTCACCTCACCACTTGGACCAGAGGGCGAGATAGCGGAGCATATCAAGCTGCACGGCGATGGCGTCAAGGTAGTCGCCTTTCGCGTAGAGAATGCTGAACGCGCCTATTCCGAAGCTACCACACGCGGTGCGAAGGGGCTTGCGGAACCACACATATTCAAAGACGATTATGGTAGTGTCAAGCTTGCCACGATTGCAACCTATGGCGACACCGTGCATACCTTCGTCGAACGTCATGCCTACAAAGGTGCCTTCCTGCCAGGTTATCGTCCACTAGCGACCAACGTACCACCGCGCTCACGTCCCGCTGGCATTGCCGCCATCGACCACGTAGTCGGCAACGTCGAGCTTGGCAAGATGAACGAGTGGGTGAGCTTCTACGAACGCGTGATGGGCTTCGCGCAACTGATTCACTTTGATGACCGCGCTATCAGCACCGAATACTCAGCACTGATGTCGAAGGTGATGCAGAACGGTAGTGGTCGCATTAAGCTGCCTATTAACGAACCCGCACCGGGACGCCGCAAATCGCAGATCGAAGAGTATCTGGACTTCTATCGTGGCCCCGGCGTGCAGCACCTCGCCCTGATCACCGATGATATCATCAGCACCGTGCGTAACTTAGAGGAGCGCGGCGTCGAATTTCTCAAAACTCCCGGCGTCTACTACGATACCGTTCTGGACCGCGTAGGCAAGATTGATGAGGACATTCATCAACTGGCTGAACTCGGCATTCTGATTGACCATGATGATGAAGGCTACCTGCTGCAAATCTTCTCCAAGCCCATTGTCAACCGCCCAACCGTGTTCTTTGAAATTATTGAGCGTAAGGGCGCACGTGGCTTCGGCGAAGGCAACTTCAAGGCACTCTTTGAGGCATTGGAGCGCGAGCAGGATTTACGAGGAAATCTGTAATTATGCAACTGCTCACGTTCCTTACAGGCGAACGTAAAATGCGTGCGGGGATTCTCTCCAACAATACGATTATTGCGTTGGAGTACCCCACGTTGCTCGACCTCTTGCGCGACCCCGACGGTCTGCTCAAAGCACAGGTAGTGCTTCATCCCAAACCGTTAACGGGACCGACATATCCGGCGTTTACAGCGGGGCTTCCTGTCGTCCTGGGCGAGTTCTCTAACTCTATCGCGCATGCTCAGGGAACGACGCACGAAGAGTACACGCTGAATGAAGTGGTCATGCTCCCACCCGTACCAGACCCGCCAACCGTGCGAGACTTCTATGCCTTTGAACAGCATGTGAAGACTGCACGCGCCAATCGTGGCCTCGGCATGATGCCAGAATGGTACGAGGTACCAACCTTTTACTTTACGAACAACAGCGAACTCTATGGGCACGACAATCCTATCCCATATCCCGTTGGTAGTCATGCCTTGGATTTCGAGCTAGAGATAGCCTGTGTCATCGGGCGTGACGGCAAGGATATTCCCGTCGAGGAGGCAGCAAGCTATATAGCGGGCTACACCATCATGAACGATTGGAGTGCCCGCGACTTCCAGATGAAGGACATGAGCATTGGCCTCGGTCCCGGCAAGGGTAAAGACTTTGCCACCTCGCTCGGCCCCATTCTCGTAACACCCGACGAGTTAGCATCGCGCCGTACAGGGCAGGGAGCCAGCGAACGCTACAATATGCCGATGGTGGCGCGTATCAACGGGCGTGAGGTCTCGCGTGGCAACTTCAACTCAATATACTACAGCTTTCCGCGGATGATCGCCTATGCCTCGCGCAACGCCCGCATTCGTACTGGTGATGTCATCGGCTCCGGCACTGTCGGCACAGGCTGTATCCTCGAACTCGGAACAGACGTACACCGCTGGCTCGAACGCGACGACGAAGTTGAACTAGAGATCGACGGCATCGGCATTCTGCGCAACAGGATTATATAAAATTGGGGATGCAAGGGGTGTAACCCCTTGACTGGGGTCTGGGGCTGTGCCCCAGTTCCCCTTCCCTCTCGCCGCCGCAGGCGGCGAATTGTCAAAGGAGACAATGAATCATGCCAAGCTACCACCGTTTAGGCCAAATACCCCCTAAACGCCACACACAATTTCGTAAACCCGACGGCGGCCTCTACTCCGAAGAACTCTTCGGCACCGAAGGCTTTTCGGGCAACTACTCCATTCTCTACTATACCTATCCACCCACACGCGTCAAAAAAATCGAGCGTTTCCCCGTTGAGCAATACGTACACGAAGAATGGGATGAGCGACTGCAACGCCACCACCACATGAAGACCGCGCAACTATCGCGCCACGGCGACGCCGTACTCGGTCGCCAGATACTGATGTACAACAAAGATGTTGTGCTAGGAGTCGTGAAACCCACCGAGGAGATGAACTACTTCTACCGCGACGGCGACTCCGATCTTGTCTACTTCGTGCATGATGGCGCGGGTATTCTCGAAAGCACCTTTGGCCTCTTGCCCTATCACGAAGGCGACTACATTGTCATTCCGCGTGGCACCGCCTTCCGCTTTACACACAATCCCAACAATGCGGAGAACACCTTTCTCGTCATCGAGGCACGCGGCAACATCGCGCCGCCGCATCGCTACCTCAACAACAACGGGCAATTTCTTGAACACTCGCCCTACTGTGACCGTGACATCCGCCGTCCGCAGGAACTTGTAACCCACACCGAGAGCGGCGATTTCGAGGTACGCCTCAAGGTCGGTGAAACCATTACCAGCTACTGGTACGACTACCACCCCTTCAACGTCGTTGGCTGGGACGGCTACGAATACCCCTATGCCCTCAACATCGCCGACTTCGAGCCAATCACGGGACGTGTACATCAACCTCCGCCAGTCCATCAAACCTTCCAGGGACCAAACTTCGTCATCTGCTCCTTCGTGCCGCGCAAACTGGACTATCATCCCCTGTCGATACCCGTGCCCTACAACCACAGCAACATCGACAGCGAAGAAATGATCTACTACGTCAACGGCAACTTCGGCAGCAGACGCGGCATCGAACGTGCCTCCATCACGCTCCACCCACGCGGTATTCCACACGGTCCACAACCCGGAACAGTCGAAAAGAGCCTCGGTGTCGAGCGCACAGAAGAACTCGCCGTCATGGTCGATACCTTCTACCCGTTGCACCTTACCACCAACGCCCAAAGTATTGACGATGCAAGTTACCCATATAGCTGGATTGAATAGAGGGAGGAACATTTCTATAGACTCACAAGGCGTTGAAGACAAGAGTATGACTCTGATTTCTTCACGCCCAATATCATCAAGCTAAGAATTGCTGAAAGTACTCTATACCAAGCGTGACGCACTCAGTCGAGTGCTTCACGCAGCAATGTGACACCTCTTGCAAACCCTCAATCGGAAAATGATATCTAGGTAATTTGAGAGAAACAGGGTAAAATCTTGCCAAAAGTAGGCACATTGGTTACAATACGTTGACCAATTTGTATGTGCCAACAAATTCTCCCCAGTCGGAAGGACATGCTATATGCTTAACAAAGAAGTTACAAGTAATAGCGGAGGAATACGTATTACCTCTTCCATTCATGTGCAATTAGAGTTATCTCTTCATTTTGTGGACACAGGCATTTATCCTTCTCTCTATATAGAGTCAGATCAAAGCCCCTATTGGATTCTCAGCCATGTGGTGGAGGGCGAAGTAACCATGACAACGGGCAACGATAGCTGGCGGGTAAAAGCCGGTGAGGTTATGCTCCATCCGCCATCTGTCACGTTCAGCGAGTATTCATCATCAGCAGGAACACATCAGTACATGTTATTTGAAGCTAAGACCGCTCCCTATATGGATCTTTTTCGATTACATACGGTTGCCCCTGTTGTCAGGCTCCTTTCACCATCCTTTTTCTCAACTACTTTCGCAGTCTTGCAGAAAGCCTGGAACAACAAAGACGTTGATTCATCGCTCTCCGTTTTGCAAATGTCGGCCCTTGCGATACAACTCTTTTGCCATGTCATAGAAAGCTGGCAACATATGGGAAGCCCTCCCCGTCCCTCTTCTTTACTTACCCTAGAGGATCGTTTTACCCACGTAATTTCGTATATGACGAATCACCTTGATCAGAAGCTTTCACGCGACGACTTGGCGGAGATCGTCCATTTGCATCCGGGATACTTCGGTCGCATTTTTCAACAAATATACGCTATTTCTCCTATGGAGATGCTGCGAGAATTGCGCTGGCGGCGAGCCGTCTCCTTATTGGAGACGACCGATTTGCCCCTTACTACTATCGCCGCAACCTGTGGATTACAGGATGCGGCCTACTTCAGTCGCATGTTTCGCCAACGCTATGGGCAACCTCCCAATAGCTATCGCCAAAGTGCGAAAAATACAAGAATGAGTACTTCTCCTCCCTTGTAGGAGGCAACATATAACTCTATACTAAGCTCATAGAGTATACACCATGAAACAACATACGCTATAAACGCTCTCTACCTTAAAGTACCTCTAAAATATGTACTTTCACTCCATTCCCTACTACGATGAAAGGAATGAAAAGGGAACAGCTATTATACTTCGAGGTTGACGAGCTAGTATAGGTACAAAGGGAGGATAGTACGTCATGTTGTCTGAAGAACATGTTGAAAGCTATTACTGCAAAAGCTACATCATCGCACAGTAACAGGCGTCTCCTGTTCTCACCAGACAGATCGTCTCGAATGCTCAAATGCGCTTTCAAGATAGCGAGCAGTGGCAATCTATTATTTTTGATAATGATGCACGTATCGTTTGCGCATGGGATCTGAGTGTTCGTATCGTGACCCGCATATAGAGCGTACATCTGTAGGGCCGCTCAAGAGTATTCATCTTATTATTCATCCTCTATTTTGCAAAGGAGTAAGCACTAATGGGCATAGCTCGTTTGAATCGTCGCCGCTTTTTAGAAGCGTCGGCAGCCATCGCTGGTACCGCTTCGTTCGGAGGAATCCTTGATGCTTGCAGTTCGGCAAGCACATCCTCCTCCTCAAAAGTCACGATTACCTATTGGGACTGGTGGGTTTCACAAGCACCGTGGGTAGATGGTGAAATCGCACTTTTCCAGAAGGCAAACCCCGACATTACTGTGAAGAAAACAACGCAGGGGAGTAATACATACAACAACTTGCTCCCACTTACCTTTAAAAGTAATCGTTCGCCCGATGTCTTTATGATTCCTCCAACACCACCCTTCGGCGATGAGGTCACACAAGGGTGGCTAAAACCTATCGACGATCTCAACTGGCGCAACCAGTTTCCAAAGGGGTCTTTCGTAGAAGGAGTCAACTTGCTGAAGGGTCAGACCTACTCGGCGCCATTGACGGGCTTTGCCCCCTGGTTACAGTTATATGTAAACAACGATGTATTCAAGCAGGCCGGACTTACAAACGTCGATGGCAGCATACAACTGCCACAGACCTGGGATGATGTGACAAAAGCGGCGGAGGCTATTACCAAAAAAAGTAATGGCAATGTCTATGGCTTGGGCTTTGGCAATGGCTCGTTCAACCTGCTACCGTGGTGGCTGGAAGTCTTCGTGCGGGCCGCGGGATCACCCGGTGGTGCCTACGATAAGGATCTACGTGTAGGCAAGTATACCTATGGCAGCGACCGCAATTATGCTGATTTCGTAGCCTTATTGCTTGATTGGAAGAAACGTGGCTACTTCTATCCCAACTCTATCAGTATCGCCGACGAAACCGCTCGCGCCTTTTTCGAGCGCGGCAAGTTTGGTATGACGGTAGGCGGTGTGTGGAACCAAGCAGAGTGGGCCTCGCATAATTTTACAAACTACAGTTTAGTCACATTGATCGCACCAGAAACGCAGCGCAAGGGATACTTTTATCATAGTGGCGCGACCAACTTCGTGGGCATTTCCAAGCAAACGAAACATGCAGATGCAGCACTGGCCTGGTTCAAATGGCTCTATAGTCCAGAGGCGGGCAAACGCTTTGTAGAGGATGGTATAGATGTTTCCATTTATCAGCAGAACAACAATCCGAAAAACGTGAAATCCGCTGCATTTGGGCAATATGTAGCCACTACCCCACTGAGCATCTCTGGCCCTGATCCAAAGTTGCGAAATCCGCAGGTTGCTCAGTCTGATGCGTTCATTCAGCCTATTAAACCAGATATGGGAGATACCTTGACGGGGGCATACACAGGGCAAGTCACCGATGTTCCCCAGGCACTCTCCAATGTTGCCGAGAAAATGCAGGAGGCATTGAATACGGCGATAAAACAGGCGCAGCAGAAAGGCTACAAGGTTAGCGCGAGTGATTATGTGTTTCCCGACTGGGACATTACGAAGCCGTACTAGTCATCGACACATTTTGAGGAGGAGGTTTCTGCATGCAAGCGCCTACCATTCCCAGGGTTCTGGAAGATGTGGCTCCGCCCAGAAAAGTCCGACGAGAGCCGGGATTGTGGCAACAGATTCGTGCCAATCGCTGGTGCTATCTGTTTCTAGCACCGATGTTTCTGCTGTTTATCGCTTTTACAGTGTACCCGTTAGTGGCGTCGCTGGGATATACCTTCTATCAGTGGAACGGCATTGGTGATCCTTCCGCCTTCGTTGGCCTGGATAACTTTATGCAGGTGATGCATGATTCACTGTTCTGGGGGGCGTTCCTTCACACCTTCATTTACACATTTGTGCTGGTACCGATACAACTGACGCTCGCACTCATTCTGGCGCTTGTTCTCAACAATCCAAAGTTGCGCTTCGCCACCTTTTATCGCTCAATCTATTTCCTGCCGGTGGTCACAGCACCGGCAGTGATAGGAGTGGTTGTACAATTGCTGCTCACAAACTTTGGTGACAACCTGAGCAATGTGCTGATTTCACTCCACATCACGCATAGTCATATTGACTGGCTGGGTGATCCGCACTTTGCTCTGGGCATCATTATTGGAGTCGGGATATGGAATACGTTGGGGTATAACCTGATCTATTTTCTAGCGGGACTTCAGACCATTCCAGCTGAATTGTACGAGGCTTCACGTCTGGATGGTGCTAATGTGATCGCCCAGTTCATCTCGATTACAGTGCCAATGTTACGCAGTATCGGCCTGATCATCTTGTTTCTCGCCATACTTGGTAGCTTACAGGTTTTCGACTTGGTACAGGTCATGACAGGTGGTGGCCCCGACTCCGCGACCGAAGTCGTCAATACGTACATCTATCATGAGGCATTTGGCAGTTTTACGACGGCGACGGTTCAGCCCAATGTTGGCTTTGCCTCGGCAGCGTCCTTTTTCTATGGCATGCTTATACTGCTCATTACACTGGTACAGGTACCCATTCTAGGCTATGCAAGGCGACAGCACTCGCGTTTTAAAATCTAGTAGCGCAGAAAGGAAAGAGATCATGGCACTTTACAATCACACACCCGCCCTTGCAGAGCCTAGGCTACCCGTACCATCGCGGCAGCGAACATACAGACGGCTACGCAGCGGCGCAGGTATGCTTCTAACGCACGTTATCCTGCTTGGTTGTGGTATTCTCTGGATGTATCCTTTTCTGTGGACACTGGGCAGTTCGCTTAAAAGCGATAGTGGCTTCTTCGATGAGGGACTCAGCGTTTTTCCTCGCGAGTTTCTATGGTCTAACTATAGCAACGCTTGGAATGAAGCTTCGTTCGGTCAGTACTTTTTCAACACGATCTTTACTACGGTACTTACGGTCGTTTTCGTGCTGCTCTTCACTTCGATGGCAGGCTATGTTCTCGCACGTAAGAAATTTCCAGGAAGAAGAATTCTGGTCGGGGTTATTGGCGTCTCGCTGTTCCTACCGCACGGCTATACCATCGTGCCGGTTTTTGACCTGATTCAACGTCTGGGTTTGCTTGATACATTGTGGGCAATTATTCTCGTTCAAGTCGCTGGCGGCATGGTGTTCAGCACGTTTCTGTTCATGGGCTACTTTACAACGATTGAGCCAGCGTTAGAAGAGGCCGGCCTCGTCGATGGAGCAAACTTCATCCAACTGTTCTGGCGTGTCATGTTACCTCTTGCAAGTCCTATGCTAGCAACGGTAGCCCTCTTTACCTTCATTAATGCTTGGAACAGCTTTCTCATTCCGCTAGTTCTTACTCCCGGTGATCCCGACCAGCATACGCTTACAGTAGGTATGGCTGAATTTATCGGTCAGAACTCCACGCACTGGACCTATCTGAGTGCTGGTTCCGTGATTACTCTGGCTCCTATTATATTGGTCTTTGTAGTGCTACAACGCTACTTCATTAATGGAATAGCGGGTGCTGTCAAGGCTTGAGTAGCAAAGGGGGCTTGCCTCCATCCTCATATTCGAGGCTTTTCCTGCCATCTTCGTCAGGTTAAGTCAGAGGTAAACTCCTTGCTGTTCACTCTTTTAGTACTGTTTACATCTTGTTAGGAGGTCATTATGTTATCCCCCGAAAAGGTCACTGGCGACAGGTTGGGGATCAAGCCATTGCTGTCATTGCCACGTGTCGTCCGTCTTTTGTTATGCGTGCTTATATTACTCATGGCAGTGCCGGTCATCGGTGTAGCCAGACATGTTTTTGCAGACTCAAATGGTCCGAGCTTAACTGTGGATGCCTCTTCAGGGCGTCATAGTATTAGTCCAGATATCTATGGCATGAATCTGTATGGATTGGACTCTGGCCTCGCTCAGGAACTCAACACTCCTGTGCAGCGCTGGGGTGGCAATAATACCTCTCGCTACAACTGGAATGTGGACTCCAGTAATGCCGGCAACGACTACTATTATAATGGGGGAGGCGATGGCGTTTATATGGGAGGCAGCAACCCTGGACAGGGTAATGGTGTCCCTGGGGCGTCCGTGGATCGCTTTGTGAACTCGGCACAGGCACAGGGCAGCAAAAGCATGGTGACGGTGCCAATGCTTCCTTATGTCAACAAGACCAGTGATCCGAATTGCTCCTATCCCCAATCGCTCTATCCTAACCAGCAATCGTTTATAACGCTGTCTAACGGGCTGGTCTGTGGCAACGGTCACGATGCTAACGGCAACAATATTCCCGATACCAACATTGACTTAAACAATACCCCCAACAGTCCCGACCTCCAGAAAGCCTGGATTCAGCATCTGGTTGACACACACGGTACCACCGCACAGGGTGGGGTAAACATATACGAGTTGGATAACGAGCCTTCCTATTGGTATGGGAGCCACTATGACATTCATCCCAATCACACAGGCTACGATGAGCTAACTACTACCTCAATGGTCTATGCGGCAACGATCAAAACGGTTGACTATACAGCCCTTACTGCTGGCCCTAGCGATTTTGGCTGGTTGGGATATACCGGTGGACTGGCACCTGCCGGGGACGACAGTGCCGCGCATGGCAACCTGACGCTGGGACAATATTATCTGCAACAGATGTATGCCTACCAGCAGAAGTATGATGTCCGTCTCCTCGACTACTTTGATGAGCATTACTATCCTAGTAACAATGGATCCTGTCTGGCAGATTGCCCAGCCGGTGATGCGACGACTCAGCAGCAGCGCTTGGACTCCACACGCTCACTGTGGGACCCCACCTACGTGGATAACAGCTGGATTGGTGCTCAATATGGAGCCATTCAACTGATTCCCAGGTTTCATAGCTGGATCAACCAGTATGATCCAGGGACCAAACTCGCAATTAGCGAGTATAACTTTGGCGGCTTAGAGTCCATAAACGGTGCCCTGACGCAGGCTGATGTGTTGGGTATATTCGGGAGAGAGCAGGTTGACCTTGCAACAATATGGGGACCTCCTACTCCTTCACAACCAGGAGCCTACGCCTTCCGCATGTATCGCAACTACGATGGCAACGGTAGTCAGTATGGTGATACTTGGATTAATTCTGCCAGTAGTGATCAGAGCCAGTTGGCAATATACGGGGCACAACGCAGCAGCGATGGTGCATTAACCCTGATGGTGATTAACAAAACGGGCAATGACTTGACCAGTGCTTTGTCTCTGTCAAACGCAAACGTAGCAGCGAACGCCCAGGTCTTTACCTACGACAGTTCAAACTTGAACGCGATTGTGCAGCAGCCTGATCAGTCGGTAAACTCAGATGGCTTCACCAGAACCTATCCCGCGAACTCCATTTCGCTGGTGGTGATTCCTAACAACACCACTACAGCGATTAACGCAGGTGGTGGGGCGGTTGGTACTTTCGCAGCGGATACCAACTACCGCGGAGGCAATGCATCCAGTAGCTCAACGACTCCTATTGTTACTCAAGGTGTGCAACATGCAGCTCCATCCGCCATCTATCAAACCAATCGCACAGGCAAAACATTTAGCTATACGCTCGGTGGGTTCAAACCAAACGGATCCTACATCGTGCGGTTGCAATTTGCTGAACTAGACTACTCACGCAAAGGACAACGCCAATTCGAGGTGACAATCAACGGAAAAGCAGTAGCGAAGAATCTCGATGTTCTGGCGGAGGCTGGAGGAAAAGACAAAGCTCTGGTCAAAGACTTCACGGTAGCCGCCAATAAGAAAGGGCAGATCACCATCGCTTTTAGCGGTGGTAGGGCTGGTAATCCTTTCGTCAGCGGCCTTGAAGTGCTTACAGAATGACGAGATGAAAGGAGTATTCATACAATTTGGGGGAGTGGCAACTCAGTTGCCACAACCCCAAAATTTATTAAAAAAAAAAAAAAAAACCCACACGCAAATTTAATAACCCAGTCCATAGGAGAGGGTGCGGGAAACTGCGAATGCACCTGTACAGGTGCTCCTTGCTCATATGACGTGCGAATGGCGGAGAGTATTTCTACCACATGGGCCGCCTGTGCGCCTGTTATACGCTGCGGGCGATTCTCAC
Source organism: uncultured Ktedonobacteraceae bacterium (assembly GCA_964250805.1). Lineage (GTDB taxonomy): Bacteria > Chloroflexota > Ktedonobacteria > Ktedonobacterales > Ktedonobacteraceae > JBBQVS01. Next base: position 37,253 of record CAXUHG010000034.1, read on the forward strand.
GCATGGCATCAGCCATATCCAGAACGCCACGACTCCACTCGGTCCCCTGATATGGCTCTTTCACCAGAGGAAGAGGCTCATACGTCCCATTGTATGGCGCGAACGAGACTGAAGCATTGAAGTTCTGCCAGTCATCGAGGTAGAGCGACCCATGATCGCCATGAAACTCGATACCCTTTTGTTTGCCTTGATGCCCAACATAGAAATTTGTGGTCAGGCGTGCAACCGTCACACCATTGGCGAATTCCAGCATAGAGATGATGGTATCGGGTGTGCTGATATGAAAGGCAACACCGTCCTTCGTCTCCCTATCAGGATAAAGAACCTTGCCGAAGGCGGTGACACGCTGTACGGGACCAAAGATCGTCGTAAGAATAGTCAGAGGATACACGCCGACGTCGATGAGGGGGCCAACATCGTAGAAGGGGGCAGGCGCGGGATGCCAGGACTCAATGCGTCCCCAGTTGACTTCGGCATACACCAGGCGTACCGGTCCCGGCAAGCCCTCGCGTATAGCTTTCCAGGTCGTTTGCTGTGCCTCACCCAATATCGTAATCGGAGCGCAAGCAAGGCGTCGTCCCTTTTGTCGTGCCAGATCGACCAGGGCTAGAGCATCTTCTGTGGTAAGTGCCAGGGGTTTCTCGCTGAACACATCTTTCCCCGCCTCTAGGCATTGGCGGATGACCGCAACATGAGCGTGGTGAATTGTCAGGTTGATAACCAGATCGACCGCATCATCCTGTAGAAGAGCATCAAGCGAGGGATAGACGCGCCCACCATAGGTAGCAGTGTACTCTTCAGCACGTTTCAGATCGATGTCCGTGGCACCGAGCAATCTGATGTGCGAGTAAGGTTGCAATGTTTTAGCATAAGCTCCGGCGATGTTTCCACATCCTACAACCGCGACGTTGAGAAAATTTCTTTCCATGAAATGTTCCTTTCCGAGTCGTGCTATGACAGCCAAGTTTGGAGTTGTGAGAACATGATTTTGCAGTCCTCCGTGGGATCGAAGAACTCTGGTTCATGTTCGATGCTGTAAGTTCCACTGTAACCAAGACGTTTGAGGGTAGCCACGCAACCTTCGATGTTGACGTAACCCTGTCCATAGCGGCTGGTTTCATGGACACCAGGCGCGCGAACATCCTTCAGGTGAACGGAGACAAGATAGGGATACAGTTCTTCTATCGCGCTGACAGCATCAAAACCTTGCACGCCATACCAGCCGGTATCAATGGTGGTCCCGATGGTACCGTCGCTATCGTCACCAACCTTGAGCAGCATCTCGTGAGGAGTTTTTTCGGCGTGATTCTCGATACCCACGCGCACGCCATGCCGTTTGAGTATGGCAACGGCCTCCGCACGCTCCGTCAGTACAATACTGCCCATGCCTGCTAGCACGTCGGTATTGAGGGCGCGGGCAACACGGCAAGCCGCCTCTAGGTCCTCGCGTGTAGAGCCAAACATGCCTGCAATACTGGCGACCCGCATCTGGTACTGGCGAAGAAGCTGAGAGGCAACATGGAGATGTTCGTGAGTGGCCCAGGCCCAATTGAGTTGTGCGGTCCAGAGATCAAGCGTTGTAAATCCCAGGATGCTTATGTCTTTAAGCAGGTCTTCAAAGCGTTCAGGGAAGGTTTCCAGAGGCTGAAAATACTGGTTCGTCGCATTGTCCCCTTGCTGCCAGCCATGTGTCATGCGATACCCAACCAGCTTTGCGACGTAGTTAGCACCCACAAAGGATATCTTATCGAGTGTAACTGGGGAAGAGTGCTTTCGTTCTGAGAGCATAGTCCTACCTTTTTCTTGCTAATTTGGATGCCGTAGCGCAAGAAACACCCATGCACTTGCCACAAGCTTACTAGGATGAAAAGGGGTATCTCCTTCTAGAACACAGCGCTTCGGCCTCTTGAAGAGAATCTAACATATTGCAAGGAGAAATATTATGAGCGCAAGAACTAATACTTGGTATTTACGCACCTTTTAATGCAGAAGAACTTGGAGAAACGCTCTTCCCATTGCTTGCTACTCCTCACAATACGATGTGATAAGATAAGACAAACCATTTTTGTTATCTCTTAGGGAGTGTTTGTATGGCAAAGACAATGTTCGACAAAATTTGGGATGCCCATGTCGTGCGCGATGTGCCGGGTGAGTCCTCTATCCTCTATATTGATCGTCACCTTGTGCATGAGGTGACATCACCACAGGCGTTCGCTGGTCTACGACAGGCGCATCTCCCTGTGCGCCGCCCCGATGCGACCATTGCCGTTCTCGACCACAACGTACCAACCGTGAGCGGGCGCAAGATGCTTGACGTGGTGGATTCGGCGAGCGAACTCTGCATCACGACGATGGAGCAGAACGCCGCCGATTTTTCTCTTACTCTATTTGACATGGCGGATGCACGTCAGGGAATTGTGCATATCATCGGGCCGGAGCAAGGCATCACGCTCCCTGGCATGACGCTAGTATGTGGCGACTCGCACACCTCGACGCATGGCGCATTGGGCGTCTTCGCCATTGGCATCGGCACCAGTGAGGTCGAACACGTCCTGGCGACACAATGTCTGCTGCAAAAAAAGCCCAAGATCATGAACATTCGCGTCGAAGGAACTCTCGCTCCTGGCGTGACCGCGAAAGATTTAGCACTCGGCATTATTGGCAAGCTTGGTACAGGGGTTGGGACAGGACATGTAATCGAGTTCAGCGGCTCAACTATTCGCAACCTCTCGATGGATGGACGCATGACACTGTGCAACATGGCGATTGAGGCGGGGGCGCGTGCTGGCATGGTTGCGCCCGATGATGTCACCTTTGCCTATATTCAGGGACGCCGTTACGCTCCACAGGGCGAACTCTTCGAGCAGGCTGTAGCCGCATGGCGACAGCTTGCCAGCGACCCCGACGCGACCTTCGATAGCGTCTACGAAATTCACGCGAGCGACCTCGGTCCGCAGGTAACATGGGGCATCAACCCTGGCATGGTTGCCGATGTCACTGCCTCCGTTCCCGACCCAGCTAGTGAGCAAGACATGCTCACGCGACAGGGCTACGAACGTGCCCTACAGTACATGGGGCTACACGCTGGACAAAAAATCACCGACATTCAGCTTGATACGGTTTTTATCGGCTCATGTACAAACTCGCGTCTCGAAGACTTGCGGATGGCGGCACAATATGTCAAAGGCAAACACGTCGCGCCATCCGTGCGAGCGATGGTTGTCCCAGGCTCGATGCAGGTGCGTCGCATGGCAGAGGAAGAGGGTCTCGCCGACATTTTCCGCGAGGCGGGCTTTGATTGGCGCGAAGCAGGCTGTAGCATGTGTATCGCCATGAATGGCGACCGTCTCAGCGAAGGCGAACGTTGCGCCTCAACCAGTAACCGCAATTTCGAGGGACGGCAGGGACGCGGCGGACGCACCCATCTCGTCAGCCCTGCAATGGCCGCCGCTGCTGCTATCGCTGGACACTTCGTTGATATTCGGAATTTGTAGGGAGAAGAGGATAAATTTCATGGAACCATTCACTCTGTACACTGGCATTGTAATGCCACTTGACCGCACCAACGTCAACACCGACGAGATTACACCCGCTCGTTACCTCAAAACTATCAAGCGTACAGGCTTTGCCGAAGCTCTCTTCGCCAACTGGCGTTATGCAACCGATGGCACACCAAATCCCGATTTTGTATTGAATCAACCACGCTACAAGAACGCAAGCATCCTGGTAGCAGGCGATAACTTCGGCTGTGGCTCCTCGCGTGAACACGCGCCTTGGGCTATTCGTGAGTATGGCTTTCGCTGTCTCATCGCCCCAAGCTTCGCCGACATCTTCTACAACAACTGCTTCAATAGCGGCATCCTGCCAATTACACTTGATGAAGCAACTGTACAAGAACTCGTCGCTGAGACGGAAGCGCAGGAAGGCTACACTTTAACCGTCGATCTCGCCGCGCAAATGGTAACAACGCCGAGTCAACGCGTCCTTCATTTCGATATCGACACCTTCCGTAAAGAAGCCCTGCTCAAAGGTCTCGACAACATCGGCTGGACGCTCTCGCACAGCGATGAAATCACTGCTTACGAGCAACGCCGCAAACAAGAAGCCCCCTGGTTGTTCACTGAAGCTAGGTAGGGACCGGATTTATCACGTCCTCGGCGGTATCGGGGTGGAGCAACGCGTGGACAACGATTATGTGTGGGAACGTGTGCCCCAGTCCCACCCCCAGGACGCGATAAATCGGTCCCTACTGAACGTGTATGAAGGGAGTTCATCTCTTGGATACAGGACAGGTTATCATTGTTGACTACGACCCACAATGGCCTTGCATGTACGAGGAGGAACGTGCGTGTATTCTTAACGCTATTGGCGAATATCTTATAGACATACAGCACGTTGGTAGCACCTCGATTCCAGGTCTGGGCGCGAAACCTGTTCTCGACATTATGCCTGTTATCCGCGATATTTCTTTGGTAGAGCAGTGTGTCGAGCCACTGGCAACACTCGATTATGCCTATTTCGGTGAGAACGGTATCCCCGGACGACACTACTTTCGCAAACCTGCCGATATCACATCTCAACCGCACAAAGTTCATTTACATGTGTTAGAGAAGGGGCATGAGCAGTGGGACATGATGCTCCTCTTCCGCGACTATCTACGTATGCATCCCGAATCAGCACGACAGTATAATACACTGAAACGAGAATTAGCGGAACGCTATGGCTCGGATCGTGTTGGCTATACCAATGCTAAAGAGTCCTTTGTGAAATCAATTATTCGCGCTGCCTACTACGAACGACATTCGTAGGGACCCGATGTATCGCGTCCGAAGCCGATTTATCGGCTATATATTCATTCCATGAACCGAATCCTGTGCAGTGCGTTGCGCCTCGGACCCGATGCATTGGGTCCCTACAAAAGATCATCAAGGGGATGATAGTATGAGCAAAACCATTAACATCTGGTCGGGCGAGGCCGCGAATTACGACGCCTATCGTCCGCAGGCACCAACGCTTATTATGGATATCTTGACGCAACTCGCCCGTATCTCACGTCCACAACTAGTTGTAGACCTCGGCTGTGGCACTGGCCTCTCAACGCGTATGTGGGCGGAACGAGCAGAGCGCATTATCGGTATCGAGCCAAACTCCGATATGCGTCAACAGGCTGAAATGAGTACATCGAAACTTCCTGATGTAAAAAATATTACGTATCAAGATGGTCTCTCTACGCAGACGCATCTACCAGCCAATAGTGTTGATATCGTCACCGTTTCTCAGGCATTGCACTGGATGGAGCCAGAGCCAACATTCGCGGAGATTGCTCGCGTTCTACGTCCTGGCGGTGTATTCGCGGCCTATGATTATGACTTGCCTCCCACCACACATTGGGAGTCTGAGCAAGCTGAGAATAGAGTAATGGCGCGTTTTCGAGAGTTAAGGAATGCGCGCGGACTTGATGACGGAGTAAGGTCATGGGCTAAAGAGAAGCATCTTGAACGAATGCAAGCCAGTAATCTCTTTCGCTATACTAAAGAAATTACGTTGCACAATGTCGAATATGGCAACGCAGACCGTTTTATCGGCATGGTCATCAGTTGGGGATCGTTTCGCTATCTAGCACAAGGCGTGACGGAGCAAGAACTTGGCCTTGACTCACTGAAAGAGGTCGCGCACAGAGTCATAGGCGAGCAGCCTATTCCCTGGTATCTGAGCTATCGCATGCGTATTGGAGTGAAATAGAAAGGCAAACCCCAATGGCTTCAGAAAGTAGCGAGACGCCTTGAGGTAAGTAATACACATCCTCATGAAGTATTGATGAGCTAATGCTGGGCTTGCTCGTTTGCATCATTTAGGTAGCGATGTATCTCTTCCACGTTTTGTGCAAGCCCAACTTTCAATGCTAGCTCGTTGAGAATTTCAACATCGTTAATTTTTTCTGCCTGTTTAGTCGCAAAAGGAACGAGATCATCAGCGCGAGCGTGTACAAAAGTTATGAGCATCTGACGCAACCGTTGTATTTCTTTCTGCTTTTCTTGCTCAACCCCTTCTTGCATAATGTGTTGATATATTTCTGTATCACGGATGATATCCTGCATCATTCTGAACCTCCTTAATAGCCATTCTTTGTCTTCCGGTATGTCAAGTGCCAAAGACGATAATGTAAACGTGATTGCTAGCAAGTTTTTCTGTAGTAACTTGTCTTCTACTTGCAGTAGTTTTGTTACGACCTCTTCGACGACTTCACGTTTCCCACCCTCTTTTGTTAATGGTAAAAGAGGTAAGAGACCAAGTGGAACATTGTTCAACATTTCTTTAGTCGAAAGCTTCCATAATTTGATATTGAAAAAATTGAAACGATGAATTTCTTGACCATTTGGTAATACTCGCATAAGAGGTGGTTCTGCAATCTTCCCATCCTCTTTCAGGTATATTACAAAGGAGATAACTGTACGTGAGAACTTGCTGCTCGCAAATACATTATACTCCCAAAC
>CAXUHG010000035.1:0-43533 GCA_964250805.1 uncultured Ktedonobacteraceae bacterium
AATTATTACACCCTTTATACAGGTTCAACAAGAATCTCGCTCAATAAATTGAGCCGCACGGACGCGATAAATCTGGTCCCTACGAAAGAATACGCTTCGTCTCATCGGCTCGCCCACAACATGCCACGTTTCATAATCTCTACTGCTTCGGGTACGTCGAAGTCGCGCCTTACGTGACCTAGCGAGGAATAGAATACACGTCCGTGCCCCCAGCGTTTCTTCCATACCACAGGCACAACGCTACCCCCTATCCAGGGAGCATATTCGCCGCCGAAGGTGGTGGTTGCCAGCACTTCGTTGTTGGGGTCAACGTGCATGTAGTATTGTTCGGAGTGCATTGCGAAGTCGGAAATACCTGCCATGATGGGATCATCCTGCTTGACGATTTGCACGATGTAGTCGATGATGTTGCCAGGGTGCGCGACCCACTGCCCACCTACCATGAACTGATATTCGGTACTGTTGCGAAACGAATCCGCCATGCAACCATGCCAGCCCGCGATACCTACACCATTTTTGACCGCGTTGAGCAGCCCTTGCTCCTGCTCAGGCGTAATCGTATCCATCGTCCAGATAGGCACAATCAAGTTGAGGGCAGCCAATTTGCTCTCGTCCAGATAGGAGTCTAAGCTATGCGATACCTCGACCTCGAAGCCTTGCTCTTGTAGAAATGGGGCGAATAGTGCGGCTCCCTGTTCTGGTTCATGGCCTTCCCAGCCACCCCATACAACCAATGCTGATTTAGTCATTTCTTTTTCCCTCCTCTAATGTCCATACTTTTTCATTATTCGTTGCAACTCATCTAGTGGCAAAGCATACGCTGTCCTTCCTTTCCAGCCGACCATCGTCTCTGCCGCCGTCAATGCGTTCAAAATAGCCTCTTCGACTGCTTCGGCGACGGCCTCGAAGAAGATATCAAGGGAGTCATGCGGCAACATCGTGAGTGTATATGCTGTAGTGGCAGGAACGGGCAGAGAGTTTCCAGTAGCAAATGCAAGAAAGATATCGCCGCTGCCATTGGTGCCTATGCCGCCTACACGCGCCAGCCCAACCGTTGCACGTTTCGCAAGGCGTTTACATTGTACAGGCAACAGTGGCGCATCGGTGGCAATGATGACGATAATCGAGCCATCACCCACTTTCTCTAGCCACGGACTCGGTACGACTTCAAACCCTAACTCGCGTCCAACGGGCACGCCATCGACGCGCAACAACGAACGTGTGCCATAGTTTGTTTGTACCAGCACGCCAACAGTATAGCTATTTCCAACTGCATTGACAACACGCGACGATGTGCCGATGCCGCCCTTGAACTCATGACAAATCATGCCTGTGCCTCCGCCGACATTCCCCTCCTCGACTGCTCCGCTTTTCGCGCTGGTCAACGCTGCATAAGCATGTTCTTTCGTGACGGGAAACGCGCTGATATCATTGAGCCAGCCATCCCACGTTTCGGCGACAATGGGAAGAGAGCCATCCCAACTACTGGCGATTGAGGATATCGTTTGCCCACGTTTTGCCTGCTCAGTTGGATAGGCCGCGATAGTATCGCGTACCACGCCGACTGCATTTGTATTCGTGATGCCAATGGGCGTATGTAATAGACCGGACTCCTCCACCCAATGAATGCCCGTCATTTCGCCACAGCCGTTGAACGAGAAGGCACCCGCGAAGGCGTTATCGCTCCAAATCGCTCCGTCGCGTGGCACAATCATCGTCACTCCTGTACGAGCCACCGACGGACTATCATGAACAACGGTGTGCTGCCCAACAAGTACTCCTGGCACATCAGTGATAGCGTTATGGAGTCCAGTTGGAAGGTGCCCAATGGTAAATCCGAGGTTACGTAATCGTGTACGAGTCATAGGTATATACTCCTAAAGTAAATTCTCGTAGGGACGAGATCGTGTAAATGAACAATTTCAGGGGGATACCTCGGTCCCTATCCTCTTCTTTTGTTCAATCACATTATCACATATATGAACTATCTTCCCACATATGTTACTATAGGGAACAGAATAATGTGGTGATACGTAGATAGTACAGAAGTAGTCTACTAATTTCTTGTGTATTCTTGCGAAGTTCAAAATATGATAAGACAAAGTAATCCATTCTCAGCAATGTGTCGTAGTAAGGGTCAAGAAGACAGAATGGAGCGTCCACTATGACCTGTGCGGAAATCGAAGAGCTTACGGGTGCCTATGTGCTTGATGCTGTGACGCCCGAAGAGCGTGAGGAAATCGAGGCCCACCTCGATTCATGCCCTCATTGTATACAATTAATAAGAGAATTACGAGCAACAATGGACTTGTTGCCGCTTTCCGTGTCACAGGTAGATCCCCCGCCTCAATTGAAAAGACGCGTCTTGTCCGCCGTACAAGCCGTTGCTTCCGCGTCTTCAGATGACACACTCAGTACTTTAGCAGTACGTCCGCGGCAAGCATTGCCGCGTTCACTGCCAACAACACAACGGGAGCGAGAGCGATCAGTAGCATCGGCGCGTCGTCGTTCTTCCACGCGCTGGGTTATGCCGTTGCTTGCTACTGCAGCCGTGCTGTTCTTGCTACTCTCATTGGGTCTTGCTACATGGAACACCTCTTTGCAACAGCAGGTGACAGGGTTGCACTCTCAGGTTTCTGGCTTGCAATCCCAAGTCTCCTCGGCTCAAGCGAATGCTGTTGTGGTAACAACGTATGCTATCAAGGGTACACCAGCCGCGCCCAATGTAACGGGTGAGGCGACACACTACTTTGGTAAAGGAATCAATGTCACTATAATGACTCTGCATGGCCTTCCTGCTCTGCAAAATCAGCAGGTGTATCAAGGCTGGGAGCTTCAGGGAAAGCAGACGAAGAGCGTTGGCTTACTCAATGTGGAGTCTGACGGCTCTGCTACTGTCAATATTGCTGGTGATGTAAAAGGGAATGATGCCGTTGCCGTTAGCCTCGAAAGTGGCCCAAAGGCAACGCCCAATGCACCCAAGGGCACAGTATTGGCACTTGGAAAAGTTGTTTAAGTAAACAGCCAATAAAAATACTCCCAACTGTGCAGTTGGGAGCATTTTTATTGGCTGTTTACAAGGTGCGTCGTTTTACCAGGAAGATTGCTCCGTAGAAGAGAGTTGTACATAGCAACGAGCCGCCCAGGATAAACCAGATGTTTGCGGCGACTGTTGCGAAAACATTCTGTTCCGTGCCATTGAGAATACTATTGCTTGTGGCACAATTCGATCCCCAGCCACTGCCTCCTGGTTGCGTGCCAGGAGTAGCGGTGCTTTGTGTAGAGGGCGTTGTAGGAACTGAGAACGTCGGCGTTACTCCTGGCAGTGGACCGCCGCCGCCGCCACCATCATTGTGTTTTTTAGGCACATAGGGCGTACCTGTACCATTGGGTGTGACTGTAACTGTAACTCTAACCGTAGGCGTTGTCGTCGGAGATTGACCTTGCTGGATGTCTACATCAGCACTAAGTCCATTACTTGTTGCCCCTGAAGGCGTCGTAGAGCAGGGCGTTTGCGTTGTTGGTACAGGTGTGGGTTGCGCCGTTGGTGAGGGCGTCGGTTGTGTGCCAACGACAACGCTCATCGTCGGCGTGAGATTAGGTACGACTGTGTTGCCGAACGAGGGTATGGTAGCTGTGCTAACAGCCGCTTTCTGGTTTTGATGCTGCGATTGCGCAGGTTTTAATAGAACAAAAAGTACGGATATACTGATACACAGAAGAAAAAAAGTAAGAATGATCTGCATCGCTCTTTTTCTGCGATCTTGATTCCACAGAGCCATCAAAGTATCTATCATCATCATCATCTTCTATCCTGTCCTCAAATATAGATACGATTTCACTCTACAACTTCCATGTCAACAGAGTTGAGCAGAGAGAGAGGAAGCGTTTCGACATCGGCTAGCTCGATAGCTGGTTTGACGTGTCGCATGGTTATTGTCGAACGTGTGGCATAACGCGGTTGTGTTGTGCGCGTAGAATGTGCGTATAGCTCGCGCAATGTCGGCTCGAACTCAGAGAATTTTTGCCGCTCCACCTTCCGTTGAAACTGGCGAAGAATGTTATCCAGATGCATCGCGCACTCAAGAGGTCGCTGTACCTCGAACTTATGGCGTACCGACCATGAATCGGCTGAAAACACAATCGAGTTGTGTAGGCGTGCTACGTGCGTGAGCTGTGCATAGTCCAGCACAATTTGACCTGTGCGTCCAAGATAGACGATGCGCTTATTGGTCAAAATGAGTTTGCCATGATCGGCTGTTGTGTAGGTGACGCGTTGAGGTGCAACTGGCGTTTCGCTACATAATGTCGCGTTGGTGCAATAGTGAGCCTGTTCGTGTGGCAGCAGCCGCAAGGGAACAGACACCGAGGGCAACGTTTCTGCCTCTGCATGATGCGCGAGTTCTTGTACATCGACTCCATATCTACGCAGAGAACGGTTCATCTGTGTGCTGCGTTGCTGACGTGTATAAATGACATGTTGTTCCAGGTCCTGTAACCATACAGGAGTGTCCAGTGGTAGTGCCTGCGTCTGTTTTTGCATACGGCTCTCTTGCAACTCTTTTTCAGGTTCTCTGTCCTTTAAGGGGAACAGGGAGACCGCGAGGGTCTCCCCTACATATCGTGTTCCTCCTACGTGTAGGGAAGACCCTTGCGGTCTCCCTAGCTCAGGTAGTGCCTCGATTGCCTCTGGGGTCGCAGGAGTATCAACCAGTTGCTCCAGTGTCACAGCAGGACGCTTGCGGCTCCAGCGCAAACGCGCGGTCACACGCCGAGCATCCGTACAATAGGTATCCAGATACTCGACAACTCTCTTGACATCCTCAATTGCCGCGATGCCGCGCAGTATGACGTTCTTTTTGCGAAAATGCAATTCGAGACGTATCGAGGGAATGTTCAACACTGTGCGATATACCGAGCGCACATGGACGAGGTCGTCGAGGGAATAGACGGTTCCGTCTACATTTATACGATCTTGATAGAGCGCGAAGGTGCGCTTCCATCCATAACTACAGGTAACGAGTGGCTTGAGCTGCATTACGTGTATCCTCCCATCCTCCACACATGAGTTTATGTATGTCTATTTATAACAACGGCCCTTTCCCGTTCTACGTATGAAAACGATAGGGTAATTGTGCGGTAACGTGTATTGATACATCCGTGAATGCATATATATTCATGAAAGAGAACCAAGAGTCTGGCACGCCGCCAGACTCTTGGTTCTCTTTCGTAACTACCGTTTGATTTTGCGGAGGAAGAGGTTGCCTATCATGCGCCACAGGCTAGGCCAAAGGTGTTCGGCGTCCTCTTGCTCGTCGGGGAGTGGTGCCTGCTGGGGAGCGGCCCAGCGGTCACGCACGAAGAGGTCTGTGAGGTGACGGAATACTCCTTCGCTTTGCGGCACCTGTCGAACGAGCGCATTGCTGTATTCATAGGGCGTCTGCCACGCTCTAGGACCGATGCCAAGAAAACGCGCAAGGTAACAGAAGCGCCAGTACATGCCTGCAATAAAAGTACTATTGGCGTACAGGTTGCGCCACCAGTAGCGGCTGAGGGCGATAAGGAAGAAGAGCAGCGAAATTGCTAGCACGATGCCGGAGAGCCAGAGCAGCAGCAATGGATTGATTTGTGGCGTTGCATGCGTCGCTCCCTTCTTAGGTGCTGGGAGTGTCGGATTTTTAGGATGTGTCGGCGGTGGAATCGTCTTTCCAGGCGTCTTCGTTGCTACCGGCTTAGTTGGTGACGGTGTGATGGTTGGCGGTGGTGGCTGTGAACCCTTGTTTATAATGGCTGCTGCGAAGCCAGGAGTCGGATCGAAGCTCACCCAGCCATAGGTGGGTAGGTATGCCTGTACCCAGCTATGCGCGTCGTCACCTTGCACAACCCATACCTTGCGCTTGGCATCGAAATGACCATGACTGAAGCCGCTCACAACACGCGTCGGAATGCCGAGTTGTCGCGCCATCACGCTCATCGCGCTAGCATAATAGGTACAATATCCCTTACGCGTCTGCAACAACCAGTCAACGGCATCGATGTTGCCAGGGACCGTCGTGTTGTCGAGCGAGTAGGTAAACTGGTTCGGGTCGCTCAGATGTCCCTCCAACATTTTGAGGGCCGTGTAGGTGTTGGTCGCGCCCTGTGTCCACTGTGCCAGCGTTTTTTGCTCGTTCACTGAAAGGTCTTTAGGATACTGCGTATAGAGCAACTTTAAGACATCGTAGTTGCTGTATTGAGTCCAGAAATCGGTGTTGTCCGCGGGCAAGGGCACGTCTTTATAGTACGGCGAATCGGTCACAACGGCAGGCGGTTCGAGCGAGATCACTTGATAACGCTCTCCAGCTACCAATGGACTATCCTGTGTCCACATGTTTGTCGTCTCATTTGAGTCATTGCCGTCGGTATAAATGGTGGTTGCAACATCGAAACTAGTGGGTTGCGCGGGACCGAAGATGTAATGCTTGGTACTTTCCGGCGGCTGTACAATTGTGACCGTTGTGCTTGTCTGCACGGCATCGTTGCGCGAGACATCCACAGGCAGTGGCGTATTTGGACCATACGAATGGCTTTCACTATTATTGACCGAAGAGGTCCATGTATGTCCATCAAACTGATTGTACGTAAAGCCTTCAAGATAGGTTGGACCACCTGTTGAGCGTGTGTAGTTGAGTACCTCGCCCGTTGGCAGGTGAACACTACCCGCAATCGTCATCGAATCGCCAAAGAAGTTTGTTGGTGCTTGATACGTCTGTGTGAGCGCACCAGGGTTTTGCAGCGAGATGTGTCCGTTGAGAATATTCGTCCATACATTGTCGAGACGATCCCAGAATACCTTGCCGCTCTGTGCCTGATCGACGATGGGCAGGAGTGGACTAAGCAGGATAACGACTAGGGTTAATACAGAGGCGGCCTGCATACAGCGCATGGTGATACCGCGCATCCATGCCTGATCAGTATAGAGTCCCTCACGTCTCCATTGCATAATCTGCGAGGTCAAATGTGTGCGTGCGATCAGCAGCAGAAGGGCACAGACTAACACAACGAAGAGGATCAGCAGGTCTTGTTTGACATAGTTGAGATTGACCAGCATGATGGAGCAGTACACAAAGGCAACCAGCCAGGGTAAATGTGCGCGATAGATCAGCCAACTTCCAAAATAGCCCAGAAAGAAGCAGAGAAACGAGAGATAGAAGAAAAAAATGATCATCTCATTATTCGGCAAAATGCTTGTGGCACCTAAACCACCGAAAATCACATTGCGGAGACTTCCTAACAGCAGTAGCCACGATATATGGAAAGCAAGCACGCTGGTCAACCAGACCGAAAGCCAGTGCCCAAGCAGACATGCGCCGAGATGTAAGAGCGACTGCGGCATGCGCGGTGTCTTCGCTACGACAAGTCCCGTCAATAGACCGACGATAGGACTCCATAGTAGTACCATGCTATGGTCAACCCAGTCGGCGGCAACTACAGAAAACGTCACGCTATAGACTGCTATAGCCAGCAATACCAGGACAAACCAGCCCTCAGCGGGGGCTGCGTTCTTTTGCGCTGGTTCCGTATGCTGAATTGTCGATTTATTTGTAGCGTAAACAGAAGGCTGCATACCTTCTTGTTTCGATAAGCGATTGGAATTAGCAACACTCGACCGCATCAAGGACTCCTCTAGTACAACAACCACGTTGCTCTTGTAGTATATCTTGTTTCACACAAAAAAACACGATATTTGCACACAATTGGTACATTTTTCTACCTTTTTCGCCTCCCAAAAAAGAGTAGCAATAAACTGGGTGCTATCATCAGACATGCTGCGCCGAAGAGAAACGAGGTCGAGAGACTGACATTCGTTTGTAACCAGCCTGCTATCGCGGGACCAATACTAAAGCCGATGCTCCATGTTGTCGAGTAGAAGCCACTCAAACGTCCTCGATACTGATCCGAAACGTTTTCCATAGCGAAACTCGTATAAATGGGGTCAATCAGGATACGCATAAATGAACGAGTGTATTCGCCCGCAATCGCGAGTGGCAGAGTTGGTGCGAAGCCAATCAGTATCATGAGCGGGGCACTCAGATATTGCACCAATGTAATAATGCGGAGCTTGCTCCAGCGATGCACGAAGAGCGGAGCTGTGAGTGAGAACAATCCACCCGCGAGGCCAGAGATAGTGAAGATAACCCCCAGAGGACCGGGGAGCAGATGGAAGCGCAGCACAAAGAACAGTTGGATGAGTCCCACAACCGCCCCTTCGCCCATCATGAATATAAGGTCTGGTAGCAATAACTGCACGAACAGGAAGACCGGAAAACGCTCTTTTGCCGGTAGCTGTTCCGTCGATTTACTGTGCTTCTCTTGCGGAGTTTGCACTCTACTTCGTGGAGTCTCACGCAAAAGCAACAATGGAATGCCAAATATCGTGGTGATAAGAGCCGCCACTAAAACGCCCCAGCGTAGTGGAACCGTACTGGCGGCGGATACGTGTAGCAATCCTCCCACAAACTCAGGAATAGCCCCTCCTAATAAGTTGCCGAGCGAACCGACACCCAGCAGTAAAAAGCTATTGAAGGCTAGCACACCGACCCGCTGTCGCTCTGTTGTATTCTCAACGAGCAAAGGTACGTTTGTTACCCAGTAGGCTGTTGCAACTGTGCCCTGTAAAAAGCTGAAGAGCAACAAGAGTGGTGCTGTTGTCACCAGACCTGTAAGGGCAAGAAAAAGTGGGGCAAGAACTGCAGAGACCAATAACACAGGTCTGCGACCAATGCGGTCGGCAAGTAGACCCGTTGGAACGGCACCAATGAGGGCACCGACGGCACTTGCTGCATTGAGGACGCCAATAAAATCGGGCTTGTAGCCAAGACTGTGAGCATAGTAGCTGATATTCAAGAGTGCAATCGTCAGTTGGAATCCTTTGCCCGTAGTAAAGAGCAGTAAGAGATAGACATTTCTCGGCATATGCAAAAGGGAAGAGACGAACGACTGTTTGGGTAACGCAGCTCTCCCTTGAATAGGGAGTTCAGAGGTATCAGGTATCAGAGACATAAGAAAGACTACTCCTGACTAGATAGGCACGTGTATCATACCTTACCGCAGGTGGTAGTTACAATGCAACGGTCAAAGGGACAGGTCAGGGCGTTCCCATTCTAAAAAACTGAGCAGTACCCAGAGAGGAGGAGTTGAAGAGCTTGCTTCACATGGGCATCGAAGTAGCGAGCCTGTCGAGGCACATTGGAAACGCCCAAGCGATCCATCAGGCTTAACACGACACAGTTGAGCCGTGCTAACAGAGTGGGCATGGCTCCTGTCCTCGTTTGACACGTATCTTCCCCAAGAGTCCCATCCCGTCTCCAATGCAGCCGATTTTCAATGGCTCAGTGGTCGCGCACCAGTTCCAGCATCCGAGCTGCAGGTGCTTGGCTCCTTTCACCTTCTTCTCTCTTGTTCAGCTTTTTAGAATGGGAAAGCCCTGATAAATGGGTATGGTGCGTTTGCAGAACCGGGTGCGCGTGTTACAATGGTAGCTCAGGCTGGTATTCTGGCTCCGAGATAGGCTGTCATCTTCAATGGTGCAGCAATGGTTGTTGGGGGGACCGCATTAGCTGTTGGGTTCTTGCCTAAGCTTGCCGCCCTTGGATTGATAGGTTCACTTGTACCTACAACGTTCGGCGGTCAAGCTACAAGGCGCGGATGTCTGCATTCGATAGGCGTGTCCCAGCGACGAGGGCAGAGGCAGGATAGTCTCGGTCGGTCACGGTACTCATGAAATACTCCTTTCTATCGCATTACGATCTGTCTGCCTCATCTGGCACTAGGACGATTCGCCCTCCAGCACCGCCCTTCGCGAGCATCTGATGCGCCTCCGCTGCCTGTGTGAGTGGGAAGCTATGAGCCACGTTTACCTCAAAGGCTCCAGCCTGTGCGAGTGCCGTCAATCGCAAGCGAGCAGCGTTGCGGATAGCAATACCGGTTGCATCTTGCCCCGGTGAGCCGCCGAGTGCCTGGATGCCAGTTTCCTTTGCTCGATCAGAGGCGACGATGGTGGCGATACGCGAGCGGTCGGACACGAGCGCGAGCGAGACATCGATTGCCTCATCTGTACCGACAAGATCAATCGCTGCATCGATGCCATTGGGAGCGATACCCCGGACTCGTTCGAGCAGTCCGTCACCATACTTGACAGGCTTAGCCCCGTAGTGGCGAAGCGTCTCAAAGCTTTTCTCTCCGCCCGTGCCAATCACCTTGATGCCGTCGAGGACCGCCAATTGCACTGCTGAAAGTCCCACGCCACCGCTTGCACTGTGAATCAGCACAGTTTGTCCTGGTCGAGCACGTACAGCGGCGAGGGTATGGGCGGCGGTGGTGCCGTCCAGCATCATGGAGGCAGCCTGCTCCCATGACAGCTTGGTCGGCTTGGGCACTACCACTGATGCGGGGACGATGATCGTGTCGGCATAGCCACCAGTGATGCGATATGCGATCACCTCGTCGCCCGGCACGATAGGCCCTGCGGGTCCCGTCGCTTCAGCCCCGACCGCCGTCACCACGCCTGCCGCCTCCACACCAAGTTTGAGCGGAAAGGTGGGAGGACTCCCTCCATGACTCTTGGTGTAGTTCGGGTTAGAGTAGATTGTGTAGTCAACGTGATTCACACCGACGGCCCGAACTCGAATCTCAACCTCACCCCGTTCGGGCGCGTGTAGCTCGGTCGAGACTACCTTCAAGACGTCTGGATTGCCAAAGCCGGTTGCAACGATTTCTATTGCCATATCTTTCTCCTTCATTGTTATGTCTTACTTCAATATCTTGCAATTTATGGATAGTTGGTAGCCCAATTACGCTCATCCGCCTCAAAATTTGACGTGCCAGGGATCATGATGGCAACTTGGCACGTTGGAGCATCATGGGTAGCTCCATGCCAGTGCCAGACGTTCGCGGGGATTGTGATGACTTCGCCTGCTGAGAGGATATATTTCTCGGTCTCCGTCGCCACCATAGTCCTGCCTGAAAGAACGAGCAGAGTTTGGTCGTGTTCATGAGTGTGAGGACGGTTCCGCGAACCCGCTTCAAAAAAGACCACCATCATGCCAACGTCACTTGTATGCCCTGGAAACTCGATACGCTGCTGACGAGCTACGCCCTCAACATAGGGAGCGAGAAACGTATCCTGTATCGCAGCATGTTCCTCTATTTTGATGGGCTGTGGCAGTTCATTCATCTTTTCAATTTCCTTCACGTCTCTTCGCAAAAACGCTTTGTAGTGAGAACTCACAATACCAAAAATGCACTCTCTGTAAGTATATAATCAAGCTTGTGTCTACGATGCCTTCAACCAACGGCTGGTGTGTTCAGCTCTTGTATAGGCCGTTGCCAACAAAGTTGGCTTGACTCTTGCCTATAAGTTTTTTGAACTTTTTGTATGATCCCGATTCTCCCTCTGGAATAGTATATCCTAAAATTTCACTACTCGGCGAAAGTGGGGGAAGCTCAGTTCTTACTCACGCGCTCTGGTTTGACAAAAAAGGTCTGTAGGAGACGTTGGTTGAACACCCATTCGGCAATTGCAAGAGTAAAAACCCAAGAAATCCATGCGGAGGTTGCATAGATATCCGCTTGTGACGTTTTTGATGCGCTATGAGTAAGCATCGTCAATGCGATGCCTCCATACAACCAGGCACGTAGCATGACGGCGCCAAAGGTCAGTGCATAATTGCGTGTCATCCAAACACGATGCACAAGTATTTGTCCCCGGCGAATCGCTATATACGCTTGACAAATGCTATAGAACCAGAGGACATCGAGTGCAAAGAAGCCAACCTGGGCAATGAATCCAGAGACAGAGAAGAGTGCGCTGAAAAAAGCAGCGATACTTGCAATGACGACGCAGACAATATAGATACGTCCAATCAGCCGATGAACGGATGGGTATTTGGCACGGAGGGGAGTCAAGAACTGAAAAGGCCCTATCAAGAGGGCGGTCCCTGCTATTATTCCATGAAGAGCCAAGATCGGAAAATGGAGCGGGATAGCTGGATTGAGGCGAAGTCTGCTCAACGCCGGATTAAACAAGAGATAGGGTGTGGCAAAGTATATGGCGACGCCAATCGCAATAATCGCCATTGAGCCCCAACCGAGTCTTCTAAAAATGCGCATGGACATGGAGGGTTGTCCCTTTCTCATGTGGAGTGTTTCCTGATCGTTGGACATTGATAGTTGTCTATCAAAGGTACCTGTTGAATACCTCTGCTACAGAGTATAGGACAAATCTCCTGTTATATCTTGAACGTTTCTACGAAATCATAGAACGTTTCTACGCTCTTTTCGGAAGACGCCGGGAGTCACGCCCACACGATGTCGGAAGTGTCGAGTAAAGTGACTTTGATCGGCAAAACCAGAATGGAACGCGACTTCATGGAGCGAGATACCTTCAGTCAAAAGGAGTCGTTTGGCGTGCTCAACACGGCAAGCGATAAGGTACTCATGCGGAGCCATCCCCATTGTTTTTCTAAAGAGTTGTGCGAAGTGTGAGGAACTGACATTGGCAACGGCAGCTAATTCAGCAATTGAGAGGTCCTGTGTACGATATTCGTGTATATAGTCGAGCACATGGCGAAGCCGCGTCTTACTCAGATCGCTCGTCACTCTCAGTTCTCTGTTCTGGAGTGTACTGAAGTGCCGCAACAAATGGAGAGCGAGTACATTCGCGAGCGAGTCAGCGTACAGTCGTGTGTTGAAGCCAGAGGAAGAGAGTTCGTGCAGCAAAGCAAGCCCAAACTGCTCAACAGAGTGATCATACAAGAAGGAATGAGAAAGAAGTTCTACACGGCTTGTCTCTAGGTCACTCGCTTCAACAATAGAGCGTATCAGGGCAGGATCGAAATGCAAGAAAAGGGCATCAACATCCATCGACCACCTTCCTTCCAATCCTTTCTCTCTAGGCACAAAAGCATGTTCACCCTTCCTGACGAACGTGTCAGCCAAGGTGTTGCTTCCAGGCAAAGAACGCGTTTGTACAATCAAGCTCGGCTCTCCAAGATAGAGTATGAGCAGGTGAGAGGGAAGACTTGGCTGCACAGAAACCTGACTAGGCGAAGCGAAATATTGGGCTGCTTCAATGCCCTTCCATCCCAAGAGCTTGCTTGAGCGCACAGGTGGAAACTGTTGATAAAACGAAGGAGTAGTGCTTTCTTGCGTCATAATTAACCTCCCTTTGTGGCTATTTTCTTCCTAGCTAACGCGATGTGCAAGTTTTGCTTGTCAAAGAGGTCCAGTGCTACGTAAATTGACAAGAAGGGCAGCGTAAGAGTGAAGCCTACTTTTGTGTCTTGACAGAGCGGGCCACCATAGTTTCAGTTCGCCTCCGAAAGCGAATAGTGTTTGCCACAGGTTTCACACCATCCTACAAGTGTTGCTCCTTCTTCGTGGATGTTTGTGAGGCGACGCGCACAGCGACAAACATAGCTATGAAATCGCGCAGGATTTCCGAAAACCAGTGCGTGCGAGGGTACATCTCTTGTTACCACTGAGCCAGCTCCAACAAGAGCGAACATACCTATGGTTACACCGCACACAATAACTGAGCCAGCTCCTATGGATGCACCGTATTTGACTACCGTTGGCGTAACCTGCCAATCGGTAGCATCCTTGAGCCGACCATCAGGAGTAATGGCTCGTGGGAAGAGATCATTGGTAAAACAGACATGAGGACCAATGAAAACACCATCCTCAATTGTGACGCCCTCAAAAACCGAGGTGTTGTTCTGAATCTTGACGCGTGAGCCTATATGGACATTTGTGTCGATATAGACGCCTTTCCCGATATTGCATTGCTCACCAATGAATGCATGTTCACGCACATGGACATGGCGCCAGATGCGTGTATTCGCTCCTACATGAGCATCCAACGAAACTTCTGCAGTTGGATGAGCATAAAAATTTTTTTCTGCCATTCTACTACGACCTCCCGAAACGTAAAAAGTTTGTACAAGAACCTACCAGGCATCCTGTTTCTCCACATAGAATCTATTGTACAATCTTTCATTTCCCTTCGTCTGCTGCTCAGCAAAATGCTTTTGTGTTCCTCTTTTCATTAACAAAGTATAAGAAAATCATAAAGGTGTAGGATATTACCATAATAATGTATTGAAATTTATAATTTTATGGGGTATATTCTGAGAGGGGGATAGAAACTAATCCACATTTTTCTTGTGTATTAGTATGTGTGTAAAAACTTTAAATCTCTACTCTACCTACGTTTTTGTATTTTGGGGACATGTATGAAGCTTACCACACAATTGCTGCTTGAGAAAGAGTAGAAAGAAAAGTAGATGAAACTGCTGATTGTTGACAGTGATCGAGATTTAATCGAAATGCTTACAAGTTGGTTAAGAACACTTAGCTACGAAATATATCGTGCGTACAGCGTAGAAAAGGCGAGGAACGAATGGATAGAAAAACGACCTGATCTTGTTATAATCGATACAGCTCTTTCGGGATCGCTTTCAATGTGCCGTGAATTGAGTATGCAGCATGATGCTCTGATTCTAGTTATAACCGACTCCAAGGATGTGCATGATGAGATACGTTGTTTGGAAGCAGGTGTTGACGATTACTTGCGTAAACCATTTTTCCCTTCTCAACTGCTCTCGCATATTCGAGCCGTAAGTCGTAGAGCACGTTCTAGTTTGGAGCAGAAGCCATCTTCGATTATCACCGTTGGACCCATCCGCGTTGACTCGATGCGTAATGAAGTAAGCATGCATGGAAAACTGTCGCGGCTTACTCCAACAGAAGGTAAATTACTGCATTTGCTTGCAATAAACGCGAATAATGTTTGTACGGCAGACCAGATTGTCACGTATATCTGGGGTTACAGTGGTAATGGTGATGCCAGTTTGATAAAGGCACATGTTCTGCACTTACGTCAAAAGATTGAAGAAAATCCCGCCAAACCTCGGTACATTCTCACCATCCCCGGCGTTGGCTACACGCTTATTCGTCCCAGTGGCGAAGGGCAAGACGCAAATACTTCGGCACGGACACTCACCATTGTCTCCTAGCAAAAACATCTGGAAAGGCATGACAGGGGCAGAGCTTCGTCATGCCCCCCCACGACTCAAGAACATCACTGGGATGGTGAGCAGTATGAGCTTTATATCTTGCCAGCAAGACTGACGTTGCAGGTAAGCAATATCCATCTCAACCATCGTTTGAAAAGAGACGCGTGAACGTCCGTACACCTGCCATGTACCTGTCAATCCTGGTTTGCCAGAGAGACGCAGCCAATCGCGCGAACTATACATTTCAACTTCGTATGACATCGGTGGACGCGGCCCAACTAACGTCATTTGACCGAGTAAGACATTCAAAAATTGAGGAAGTTCATCAAGACTGGTGCGACGAATAAAGCGACCAACTCTGGTAATACGTGGATCAATGGTTTGTTTGAAATACGTGTCTTCAGAGCCATCACTGAGCCTCTCGCCTTTCATATACTTTGTGACAGCGGCACGATGTACCTGCTCGTCGCTATTGTGATACATCGAGCGAAACTTGAGTAGTTCAAACTCTTTGCCGTGTTGCCCCATACGTTTCTGACGAAAAAGAATCGGTCCTTTCGATTCGAGTTTTATGCAGAGTGCTACGACAGTGCAAACAAGAAGGAGGAATGGGGCAATGAGGAGCGTGAACACAACATCGAAGGAGCGCTTCATGCGTAAATACTCGGCATCAAGAGCAATAACCTCACTGGTTTCAGCAGTTGTAGATAGAGCAGTCATAGATGGGTCCTCCGTCCATGAGATAAAAACTACTAGGGGATGTATGTGCAGTAATCACATATTTCCTACGGACAAGGGCACATAGTACGTATCTTCCACTAGCGTACTGAATGTCGGTGCATAATTGGTGAGCAAAGTTATGTACATATGGTTAAGAGTTGCGATGAAAGAACGCAAAATACTATCTGCCTCGGAAAGCCTTCTATTGAGAACGATAATCGTACACTTTTGACAAAAGTTTTACCGATTCTCAACCGTTTTTAGCATGAGGCAAGCACATGTGTAACCTATTCTTAGTATGCTATACAAGTGTTCATCGTTATCTTATTAAAGAAAGTATCAAGTGGTAAGCTATGTCTGATGTGCCCCTTGTAGACTTGCGTATTCAGTATCAGCACCTCAAGCCAGAGATTATGAAGGCTTTCGATGAAGTGCTTGAGACTATGCATCTTTTCCTCGGTCCGCAACTCCACGCGTTCGAGCAGAGCTTTGCAGCGTATTGTGGATGTCAGGATGGGGTCGGTGTATCTTCGGGCACCGATGCATTAGCTCTTGCACTACATTCCTGTGGCATTGGCCCTGGTGATGAAGTCATTACCGTCTCCAACACCTTTATTGCAACCGTCGAGGCTATTGCTTTAGTGGGAGCGAGGCCGGTGTTTGTTGATGTTGACCCTGATACCTACACATTAGATGTGCAACAATTGGACTCTGCACTCACGTCTCGTACTCGTGCAGTCCTTCCCGTGCATCTTTATGGACATCCAGCGGAAATGCAACCAATCCTCACTTTTGCACAGAAGCATGGACTTAGAGTTATTGAAGATGCTTCTCAGGCGCATGGCGCAACCTATCAGGGAAGACGTGTCGGAAGTTTCGGTGATATTGGTTGCTTTAGCCTTTACTACAGCAAAAATCTAGGTGCTTATGGAGAGGCGGGCATCTGCGTCACGAACAACCCTGATCTTGCTGATAGAATGCGTATAAGGCGCGATCACGGGTCTCGCGTCCGCTACTCTCATGAGGTCATGGGTGTCAATAGCCGTCTGGATGAATTGCAGGCAGCAGTCTTGCAGGTAAAAATGGCTCATCTCGATGAGTGGAATGCTGCACGACAGAAACACGCGCAGATGTATACACAGCAACTGCAAGGTGTGGTAGAGCAACTCCCGATGGTGAAACCCTGGGCGAGTCATGTGTACTGTTACTACGTCGTACAGGTATCGGGTCGTACCCAACTACTCGAAGCTCTACAGGCTGAAGGTATAGGAGCGGGTATTCATTATCCTGTACCTGTTCATTTGCAACCTGCTTGCGCCTCTTATGGCTATGGTCGTGGCACCCTACCTGTCACAGAAACTCTTGCGGAACGCATTCTTTCTTTACCAATGTATCCAGAACTGACGGTGGAGCAATGCGATTTTGTCGTCAATGCTATCAAAAAACAACTATGTGAAACCATATCTATGTAACCTGACATGGATGATAGAGAGTGATGGAACATTATGAATGCATTATCTTTTGGCATTATTGGCTGGGGGTACTGGGGGCCTAAGATTGCACGTAACCTGAATGCGTTGTCAAATGCTGCCGTGACGATGGTCGCTGACAAAGATACTCTTCGTTTAGCCTCATTGGAGGCTCAGCCCTGGACGCGAACAACAACCTATGCGGAGGATGTGTTTCACTCCGATGTTGATGCAGTTGTCATTGCCACTCCTGTAAAAACTCACTATGCACTTGCTAAGCAGGCTCTACTGCACGGCAAACACGTACTCGTCGAGAAGCCTCTTACTGCTAGCGTTGCTGAAGCAGAAGAGTTAATAGAGATAGCGAAGCAGCAGCAACGCATTCTCATGGTTGGACATACATTCGAGTATTGTCCTGCGGTGAACGAGTTACGTAAGCTTATACAAAGCGGCGACCTGGGGAAAATCTACTGTGTCGAGGCAGAACGTCTTAACTTAGGCTTATTCCGCAATGATATCAATGTTATCTGGGACCTCGCGCCGCACGATGTATCGATTCTGCTCTATCTTTTCGGGAAGAAGCCAGAGCGCGTAAAGGTACAGGCGCATGCTAACCTGCAACAGCATATTCACGATGTTGCACATCTCGATTTGAGTTTTGCTGATGGTATGAACGCTCACATTCACGTCAGTTGGCTTCATCCCTGCAAAGTTCGTCGTGTGACAGTGATCGGCGATGCGAGAATGGTGGTTTATGATGACATCAATCCCGTTGAAATGCTCAAAATTTATAACAAAGGGGCCGATGTACATGCCGACCCAGTAGTTTCATACCGCCACGGTGCCATTACCATTCCTCATATCGACTGGATTGAGCCGCTGCGCCTGGAATGCGAGGATTTCGCTCATGCTATTCGCACTGGAACACAACCTCGTGCAAATGGAGAGGCTGGTCTGCGTGTCGTCCAAGTTCTAGCGGCGGTACAAGACGCGCTAGAGAAACAGGGGACGCTCGACATGAGAGTAAGAGTATAAGCAGGAGATTCCACGAATGTCTATATATAACAATGAGACTGTAGCACAACTTGTAGCTCGTCAAGCCGCTGCCGTTCCTGATGCCGTAGCACTCCTCGACGGCAATGTAACTCTCAGTTACAAAGAACTGAACGAGCGTGCTAATCAGCTAGCCCACATGCTACAAGAAGCAGGCGTTCAACCCAATATGCTTGTTGGTATATGCCTCGAACGCTCTATGAATCTTGTCATAGGGTTGCTCGGCATCCTGAAAGCTGGCGGTGTTTATGTGCCGCTAGACCCTACCTATCCACAGGAGCGGCTCGCCTTTATGCTACAGGATGCGCGGGTGAGCATTGTGGTGACGCAAACACACATAGCTGCGTCCTTGCCTGTTGAGGATATGCAGGTAATTTGTCTCGATACTGATAGTACACGATTGTTGCAGCAAAGCACCACGAATCCAACCTCTTCTGCTACTGGAAATGACCTTGCTTATGTGATTTATACTTCTGGTTCGACTGGTCGGCCTAAAGGAGTGCAAATCACTCATAGTAGTTTGCTCAACCTCATTTTCTGGCACCAGCAAGCATTTGAAGTGACATCTTCCGACCATGCGACACATGTTACCAGTCCTGCCTTTGATGCTACTGGCTGGGAACTTTGGCCTTATCTCACGATAGGTGCAAGTATCTCTTTACCGGACGAGGATACCCGCGTTGACCCTGTTCGGTTGCGTGATTGGCTGCTAGGCTCTGCCATCACGATCACGTTTTTACCTACGGCACTGGCTGAACGCATGCTGTTGTTAGAGTGGCCCGCAACAACTTCACTACGCTATCTCTTGACGGGTGCGGACGCGTTACACCGTTATCCAACTCCCGATTTACCCTTTGCCCTCATCAATAACTATGGTCCAACCGAGGCTACTGTTGTGGCAACATCTGGACGGGTTCTGCCCAATGAGTATAGCGATATGCCTCCCGCAATCGGTCGTCCCATTGCCAACACATTCGTCTATGTTCTAGACGAGCAACTACGACAGGTTCCTTCAGGAGAGCCAGGCGAACTCTATATTGGCGGTGCTGGCCTTGCACGCGGCTATCTGAATCGCCCCGACCTGACCGCCGAAAGATTCGTTCGGAATCCTTTCAGCGATGATGCCAGTGCAAGGCTGTACAAAACAGGTGACATCGTTCGCTACTTGCCCGATGGACAGATAGCGTTTATGGGACGCGAAGATCATCAAATCAAGTTGCGCGGCTACCGCATAGAGCCAGGGGAGATTGTATCCGTGCTAAATGCACAGCCGGAAATAGAAACAAGCTTTGTGATGGCTCGTGAAGATGTAGCGGGCGATAAGCGACTGATTGCCTATGTTGTGCCTAAGCCAGCACAATATGTTTTTCTCCATACGTTGCAAGACGCTATTGCGCAGCTCCTACCAGATTATATGATGCCCGCGACATTTGTGCTGCTGGACTTCTTGCCAGTGACGGCAAACGGCAAAGTAGACCGTGCTGCCTTACCCAGACCAGACTCTACAAATATACTCAAGGAGGAGACTATTGTGTTGCCAACTACCTCTACTGAAATACGAGTAGCTGAAATTGTATCTTCCCTTCTCGGTATCGAAGAAGTTGGAATAGATGAAAACTTCTTTATGCTCGGTGGAAATTCACTACTGGGGGCGCAGATAATCATTCAAATTGCTAATACCTTTGGCGTTGAACTCAAACTGCACACACTGTTTAGCTCGTCTACTATACGCTTACTGTCTGAAGAGATCGAACGGAACATTTTTATGAAACTAGAGGCGATGAGCGACGAGGATGCTCAACTGCTCTTAGAGCAAGGATAAAAACAGATGCAGACCAGAAAATCAAGTCAACAGAATGCTGCTCTTAGTCTCTACCACCTACTTGAGCCAGAGGTGCTGGCTAATCCCTATCCGCTGTATCAGCAACTGCGTAGCGAAGACCCGGTACACTGGGATCCCTTTCTTCACGCATGGGTAGTGACGCGCTATGCTGATGTCGTGACGGTATTTCAACGCTTCTCGGCAAATCGGACGCCAACGCCAGAGCAGCTCAACTCGCTTGGTCTAAACTCATTGACACCGCTTGCGAAAGTGATGGTTCATCAGATGCTTTTCCTGGACCCACCCGCTCATGGGCGTGTTCGTGGTCTGGCCTCCAAAGCCTTCACTCCACGCCGGGTGGAGGTACTACGTTCTCACATTCAGAACATTACCGACTCTTTGCTGGATGCTGTGCAAGACAAGGGGCGTATGGACGTGATTGCCGACCTTGCCTATCCACTGCCCGCCATTGTAACCGCGGAAATGCTGGGCGTTCCCACTTCCGACTGGCGTCAATTGACCGCATGGTCCGCCGATTTCGCACAGGTGCTGGGAAATTTTCAGCATAATCCTGAACATGCGGCACAAGTGATACGTAGCCTGCAAGGAATGAGCGACTACTTCCGTGCGGCAATTCAGGAGCAGAGGAAACAGCCGCGCGATGGTCTTATTTCCGCCTTGCTCGCTGCGGAACAGGATGGCGACCGCTTGACAGAGGAAGAGGTTGTTGCCAATACGATTGTGACAATGGTTGGTGGTCAAGAGACGACAACCAATCTGATTGGCAATGGCATGTTATCCCTCTTGCGTCATAGAGACCAGCTTGAAAAACTGAAGGCAGACCCATCGCTTGTCCCTTCCGCCGTCGAAGAATTGTTGCGCTATGAAAGCCCAAGCCAGCAGACGGCACGCCTTGCACCAGAGGACATGGAATTAGGCGGGAAAACAATTCGCAAGCGACAGGCTGCGATTGCGGTAATGGGAGCGGCGAATCGCGATCCCGAACGTTTTCCTGAACCCGACAAGCTTGATATTAGTCGCCAGGATAACCGCCATCTCGCCTTTGCATGGGCAAGTCACTTTTGCTTCGGGGCACCGCTTGCACGCATAGAAGGGCAGATTACATTCGAGACAATGCTGCGCCGCATGCCGAATTTGAATCTGGAGCCTGCACCAATACAGTGGCGCGAAAACCTGGGTCTGCGTGGTCTAACGGCACTGCCCGTAACATTCTAACACTCCTGCTTCTAGGAAAGGAAGTAACTAAATGCCAGATAGATCAGAGCTTTCCGAAGCTAAACGTGCCCTCCTGGAAAAGTATTTGCGGGGCGATATCCCTAAGTCAACACCAACGGAGAGTACTGGCACCCGCTCCGCTCCTGTGAAAGAAGGACATGATGCTCCCGCTCTGAGCGATGCCCGATCTCCACTGGTGGTTGTGCAGAAAGGTGGCTCCAAAAGACCATTTTTCTATGCTCATGTACATGTAGAGGGTGGAGCTTTTTATTGTATTCCTATGGCACATGATTTAGGAGCGGATCAACCCTTTTACTTGTTGGAACCCTATAAGCTTGATAACATACAGTTTTCTTCTACCTTTGAGAGTTTGGCGGAGACCTACATCAAAGCGATGCGTACCGTACAACCAGAAGGTCCATACCTTCTGGGAGGATTTTGTGGCGGCGGTCTCATTGCTTACGAGATAGCACGTCAATTGCATGCAGCAGGGCAAAAGGTTGACTTACTGATACTGATAGAACCTAAAGCTGGCCCGGCGTTTTTTAGAATGGTGCGCTACAAAATTGTGGGCGGCTTTATCCGTCGTCTTGGTGCATTGCTCAAATGGAGTCCAGACAAGCAAGTCGAGCGATTTCTGCGCTTCCGTCATGCCTACACCACGCTACGCCACCCATCTTTTAGAAAGAGACCCGATTTCTCGTTCTTTCCAACCACCGAATATCTGCTCAAGGATTGGATAGGTATGTTTGTCTGGATGGTTTCCCGCTATACTCCTACTCGCTATCCTGGCAAGATGGTCTACTTCTGGACTCAGCATGAGCGATTGCGCGGTCTGGGCAGCAAAACAGAGGCGCAAGAGATAGAGGCGCATATTATCCCTGGTACACACGAGACGTGTCGAACCGACTACTTGCACGACCTTGCAAGTCACTTGAAACTGTACATAGACCAAGTGTCGCCTGTGGAGGAGAGCGTGCTATGAACCTTGTCTCCTTCTCCATCAAAACCAAAGGAGTCCATAACTTTATCCGTAGGCTCTGGACTGTGTTTACACGCTTCGGTTTCTCTGAGTCGCGCATACATCGCACACTTTATGCAATCATAGACTCGTTACAGCAATATCACGCATTCCCAACGTTCTTTATCCCTGCCGTCGTATTGCATCGTCATCCTACACTTCTTGCAGAGATAGCACATCAGGGGACAGAGATTGGTATACATGGCTACACTCACAATGATTATCGGCTACTGAGTAAAGACGAGCAATATCAACAAACTCAACATGCTATATCGATATTTGAAGATACGCACGTCCCCTATTCCGGCTTTCGCAATCCCTATCTCGGCTGGACAGAAGAGTCCCTCTCTGTTTTCTCTGCTCTCAATTTCCTGTATGAAAGTAATGAGGCGGTTCTACACGATGTTCTCGATACCGCTAGCCTTTCCCTCCATCAGCGAAGTGGCTACGAGAAGTCGCTCAAACTGTTTCAAGCTATTCCTTGCAACACCTACACGTTGCGTCCCCACTTTGAAGGGAACCTGCTGCGTATTCCAACAAGTATTCCAGATGATGAGATGCTCTTTGACCGTCTGCGGATAACGCAAGCGGAAGAGGTAGGGCGTATCTGGCGCGCTATTCTGCAACGTGTGTATGACCTCGGTGGTCTCTACACACTGAATCTTCACCCTGAGCGTGGTCTTCTGTGTAAAGATGCCCTCGACGCCTTGCTGTCCTATGCTCGTAGTTGTCCTCTTCCCGTCTGGCTCGCTCGTCTGGAAGATATTGCTCTGTGGTGGAAAGAGCGCAGTCAATTTCGATTTTCTATTACTCCCTTGAGTTTGCAAAGGTGGCAAGTTGAGGTTACGTGTACGCCGCGTGCAACTGTGCTTACACGGTATCTCTCTGTTGAGGAGCAACGTCCCTGGTTTGGGAACGAGTTTTGCATACAGAACCGCAGCTTTGTTGGAAATGCAGCTACATGTCCATGTATCGCGGTATCGAGTCAGACAGCGCAAAGCGTCACGAATTTCCTGCTCGAACAGGGCTATCCCGTTGTACAAGCAACGCAGGAAGAGGCGCATACGTTCGCCTGCTATCTGAACATGCCAGAGGGATTGGGGAGTGAACGTTACGAGCAGATGCAACAGCGTTCAGCCCTTTTGGAGAAGATCGAACAGCTAGAGGCTCCACTTGTGCGCTTCGGTTGCTGGCCCGATGAAGGACGTGCCGCGCTTGCGATAAGTGGAGATATCGACTCAATAACAATACAGGATTTCTTCTTACGTATTCTTGAGGTGCGTCGCTAGAAAACGCGGATGTTGAACTTATCCCAGGTGCTTATAAAGATGACTCCCCAGGTATTCAGCGAGGGGCAATGGAATGTGCTTCCAACACTCAGTCAGGAGACGAAACTTCCAACTGTTTTCGGAGGTTGATGCAAGACCTGTTACATGCGGATAATAGTAGTAGGGCAGTGGTTCCCTGCTAGCTCCCCAACCACGCTTAAAATCCATCAGCCCTTGATTATCTTGTGCGGTACGACCAAGGTCTAGTGTTTGATAACCCTGTGTGCAACTCCATGTGATGACCTCCCAGAGCAGTAAGTTGTTGGGTGAGAGGTGTAGATAGCGTTCGTCGGAGGCACTATAGGCAAAGTGTACCGTTGTACCTGATACGAGCAACAATGCACTGGCAATAACATTTCCTTGATATTCAGCCAGCAGAAGTTGTACATTCCCATCAGCGGCAAAAGCATCCCATAGTTCAAGGAAAAAGCGTCGTGACTGCGAGGGCATTCCATGTTTTTTACTACGTGTAAGCAGGTGTAAATGATAGTACTGCGCTATGTCTTTCCGGCTTTGCGCCATGCGAACCTGCACCCCCAGTTTCTGCGCTTTCCTGATTTTTTGTTGCACCTGTTTGCGTAAATTCGACCAGACTCTGTTCGTGTCAGCTACAAGAGGCACGAGCCAGCGCACATATAAATTCTCCTCAATCAGTTCAGGTCGCTTGCTCAGCACACCATTGACGCCAGTGCGTAACTCTAAATAACGTACCTGCTTCTCTTGAGCAAGAGAAAGTGCCTGGTCAATAAGGCTATTCATGCTGGCCTCATCTTTTGCAAGCACGGGGCAAAAATCGGAAAATGGGAGTGAGACTAAGCGTCGTCCTGTAAGTGGACTCTGCATAAGGCATAATGGAAGCAGACCTGTAGTGTCCCCATCCGCATTTGTCGTAGTAAGCTGGATGATCGAGTATCCATAGAGCTTGGCAAGCAAATCAAGCCATTCTTGACGGTAGTAGAAACAGTCATGTACCTCTTGAAAGGTATCTGAAGAATTTACATGGGACGACATAGTAGCTCCCTAAACCATTATTGATGTATGTTCATTATTCCGCCCTAAGCACGAGCGAAGCAACGTGGGCATATTCTATTAGTAAGTGTAGCAATCCAGTGTGAAGGTAAGGTAGTGATATTGGTGGAGAGACGGTAGTCGTTCACATGAACATGACAGGGCAAGTCCTGTCTACACACCACTCGCGCCGCTCCTACGTCTATAGTAGTGACAGCGACCATGCCCCTATTATGTCACCAAGCAACTTTTAAGCGATTCTAGTGCAAAGTGATGCTCCTGTATATGGTAGTATCAAAGAGATACAATGAGAAAGGAAAACTGCTCACTATGGTTCGCTCGCAACGGAAGATCAGTCGTCGCTGGATTAGCTTTGGAGTACTTACCTCTGAAGTTGTCCTCGTTATTATATGCGTGTTCATTATTCAAAATTTTAATGGTTCACAAAATTCTACGCAGCACTTGAGTCCACCCGCTCTGTTGCCCGGACAGCAGACGTGGAATCAATCTGCCTCGTCCTACCTGTTTGGTACAAATGATACACATGAATGGAAATCTCAAAATATAGAAACCGAACCTGCTATTCAGAATGCCTTACGGCAAGCGGGTATCACTCTAATCCGCAGTTTCTTCGAGGATAACACCTCCGATGCGGAACTTGAGCAACGGATTCAGACAATTGAGAATAGTGGCGCAAAATGCTTAGGCGTTATAACAAATATCTCCAACCGCTCTTTCAACGAGCATCTTGTGAGCTATCTCGGCAACCGATGTCTTCTCTATGAGTTCGGCAATGAACCAGACTATAATAATATTTCTGCCCAAACTTATTTACAGGCGTGGAATAGCACTATACCGTTGTTGCGTAAAATCAACCCTCTCGCAAAATTTATCGGACCTGTTACCTCTACTTATAGTGGTAAAAATGGCTTTATGAGAGCATTCCTGACGGGCGTAAAGACTTCTAAAGTAGTGCCGGATGCGATAAGTTTTCACTGGTACCCATGCTATGCGGATGCAGAAGAGGTCTGCCTGAACAAAGTTAGTACCATTGTGCAAGCGGTACAAAATGTAAGGAGCATGGTACAAAACATTTTAGAGAAAAATTTACCCATAGGCATTACAGAATGGAACTACGATCCAGAAAATCCCCCCCCAACATATGGGAATAGCTCGAATTTTATTACTCCTTTCACGACGAATGCTTTACAGGCTATGGTACAAGCCAATGTTGCCCTTGCATGTCAATTTGACGCTGCAAGTTATGCTGGCTATGGGCGGCTAGACTTGTTCGACTCAACGAATAATCAACCAAAGAGTCAGTACTATGCTATTAAAAATATGATTCATCACTACCGACCGACTCAACCGCCGAAGTCCTCTCCACTGGCCTCAACCGCCGATTTTTTGTTTGTGCCTCTATTTTCGTTGCTCATGGCAAGCAAACGGTGTAGATATGTCAACCTCAACGTACTTTTTAACACAAGGTTGTACCAGAGATGAAAACCAACTTCCTGTAGTAACAATGGTACACTTCAAACTAGAGACTCTTTGTCTCTTTGACAGGATAATTCCTCGCAATGAGTTGAAAGAGCGGTGTACCTGCTCTCATTCTATTCACGCCTTATTTGAGAGTGTATGGAGCATAAAATTGGAATTACGTAAGATATTAGACTTGACTAAAAAATGGATTTTGCTGGTCGTTCTGGCTGTTCTCGTGGGTGCAGCAGCGGGTCTTGTGGTGAGCATTCTTCAACCAAAGGTGTATGAGTCGGATGCAGAGCTGTATTTTAGTTCACCCAACCACACCGACTATAACTCAATCCTAGGGGCGCAGCAAGCAGCAAAGGCTTTTGCTAGCCTTCCTCTCTCTAATTCTGTCATGCAAGCGACACTGCGAACTGTGGGTGTTAATAACCTGAGCGTCACTCAATTTACTTCGATGGTGAATGTTACCAATAACCTTAACTCACAATATGTAACCGTTGGCGTCCGTTATAGAGATCCCAAACTTGCAACACGTTTAACAAAAGAACTTGTGCAGCAGTCGATGATTCAGTTCGAGGCTGGTGCAACTGATAGTGGACAAACGCGGCAATTCTTGCAAAAAGAATTATCTAATCTTTCCATTGAAATAAAGAATCTCGAACAAGAAATAAATGTGGCTCAGAATCAATCAAGTAGTGCTTTTCAGGGCATTCCTGTCTCTCAATTGAGAGAAACTTTGAGTGCGGATAGGACGCTGTATAATCAGCTTCTTGGCTCTTATAATTTGATGACCGATACGCAAGTTACTGTTGTGCAGGATGCACAGGTGCCACAAACTCCCTTTGGGCAAGGTAAAGCTTTCGCAATCGCTATTGGAGCGATAGTTGCGTTGGTAGCGATTCTCGCCGTGATTCTCTTCATAGAGCAAACCGATGATGTTTTACGTACAGCGGAAAAAGTGTATCAAGCTACGGGCCTTGCGACCCTGATGTCCGTAGCATATTCACCAGCAGTTGCAAGACAGGCACTGTACGCGAAGCAGCATTCCGAGGTTATTGAGAATACAGGTGCTACCAGAGTTGAATCGGTACCAATTGAGCATACTGCGTCCACGAATGGATATCACGAAGCCTCAGAAAATGAAGTCACTGTCAAACTAGTAGCTGCCAATGCCAGTTTGCTCACGACACCTTCAGCGCAAGCAGAGAACGCGATGCATGAGGCGATTATGCATGTGGAAGTGCCCGAAACCCCTGCGGTAGAAAATCATAAGCGTTCGATAGCACTCATCAAGCAAGATGGAGCTGATACTACAGGGGACTTGGCAGAGGAATTTTTGACACTGGGCGTTTTACTTTCTAGCTACAGCAGCAAGCAAAAGACTGCAAACAACACTGGAACGCTACTTATTACTAGCGCGGAAAAAGGTGCTGGCAAGACGCAAATCGCCACCCAAATTGCTCTAGGATTGGCAAGAGTTGGTGTTAGAGTTGTGCTACTGGACGCCAACCTGCGCGAGCCTGAAATTGATAAAATCTTCGCTCTTCCCAACAAATTTGGTTTCAGCTCGCTTCTCAATGGAGGTGCAGAGATTGATTCCAACCTCATTGCCAGTGTCTTGTATAAAACGCATGAACCTCTCTTGAACGTCTTACCCGCTGGTTCTACAAGCGTGTCCTCGTCAGCACTC
This sequence comes from uncultured Ktedonobacteraceae bacterium, assembly GCA_964250805.1. Taxonomy (GTDB): domain Bacteria; phylum Chloroflexota; class Ktedonobacteria; order Ktedonobacterales; family Ktedonobacteraceae; genus JBBQVS01. The sequence continues at coordinate 27,892 of CAXUHG010000035.1, forward strand.
CTCTCTTCACCAAGAACATCGGAGATTTTGCATACATTGAGTGAGAACGCTGTGGTAGTAATTGACGGTCCAGCATTGTTGATGGCGAGCGATGCGGTAATTCTGGCGAAAAAGTGTGACAATGTTTTGATGATTGTAGACACGCACCAAACGAGAACGGCTAAGGTAAAGCGGGTACTCGAAATTCTGACACAGGTGCATGCCAACGTACTCGGTGTTATCCTCAATCGAGCTAGTAACAAAGAATAGTTGGCATGATAATGGAAGAAAAAGTCAAGCATATTCAACGATGGTATACTCCTGTAAGCTGGAATATGCCACCAATAGCAGTAGCTGGCCTAGGGCTGGTTATGATTCTCGGTGGATTGGCTGCTCTCAACCCACTCATAGCAATAATGAGTGCCCTGGCACTGCTCTTACTTGTAATAGTTTTGCCGCGACCAGCACTCATTATTTATGGATTAGCCCTGATATTTCCTCTCGTCGGTGGTCTTGCTCGCGGCTCGTTCGTCCCTTTTTTGCGTTTGGGGCAAGCGATGGTTGTGCTTGGGCTTGTCCTCATGATACTATGTGTGCCTACTCGTCAAGGAAAGACTCGTTTAACCGCAATTGACCTAGCTTTTGTACTCTACTTTCTAACTGACTCTGTTTTACCTGTACTGGCTCTTTTGTATCGTGGCGAGTCATTGAGTCTCAGCAGCTCTAATAACTTTACCGGCATAACACCGCTACAGTCTTTGCTTGGTCCACTTCAGTACTATGCACTTTATAGGGTTGTGGTAGCGGTTGTCTCCTCGGAAAAGCAGATAAAAACGATTCTAAATTTGAGCTTTATCGCTAGTATCCTGGTCTCACTGATCGGAATTATGCAAAAGATAGGCGTTGGTTTCGTCGTATCATTTCTCAATACGTATTATCCAACTGTTGATCTGGGCTATACCGTTTCTGACCTTCAACTACGCATCACTTCGACACTGGATAGCTATAGTGGGCTAGCCGCCTACCTTGCTTTCACTATCATCGTGGCTCTGGCCTGCTTCACTCTTCAGAAACGGCTAAGATTTTCGCAGTTGCTTTTGACGGTTACAATTCTCATTGATAGTGTTGCTCTGCTTCTAACCGGAACATTTGCCGCTGTGATGGGGCTTGTTATTGGTGCAGCAATTGTCTTTATCTTGATGCGTAGCTTCCCTAAGATAATTATTTACGTCTTGATTGGTATGGCTCTAGCTGTGCTTGCCTTTTATCCTTTCTTTTCCGACCGCATTCTAGGCTGGATTGGTGGAGGTGGACAGGAGGTATTGCCCACCTATGGCTATAGAATACTACTGTGGAAGCAAATATTTTTTCCCGCCATTCTGCAACATCTCTGGTTTGGTGCTGGTCCGGCACCTGCGGCAAGTACACTGTGGCCTTCCGAAGAGACGCAATATTTTGCTTTGCTTCTCGATGGAGGCGTGCCTGACCTGCTGAGTTATATTCTATTTATGGGTGTCGCAATAACTCTCTGTTGGCGGCAGATTCGACGCGCTGAACAGAGTGCTAGCAACATCGTCGCAATTTCAACTCTGGCTATTCTCGTCGCCATAAACGTCATGAACGTGTCGGCTGTGTATTTTACCTATGTGGGTGGCACACAACTGCTATGGATGCTGCTGGCAATCACTGTAGCTAGCGGACAGGTCAAAGTGCTTGAGAGTTCAACTATCACTGCTGTATGGCAAACAACAAATGCATCGGTTCGTACTTCTGCGAGCTATGCAATGAGCAAGGCTACAACCAATCAACGGGATTTGGTTGGACCATACATTGTGATTCCCTGCACGATGCCGCCTGTGAATATCTGGTTAGATCGGTGTCGCCAACGTTTCTCCTGGCTCGAACGTCTATTGGACTGGCGTTTTGTAAGAGATTCAGTGGTCGTTGGTGCAGGCTTTACCGTTTCTCGCGCTCTGGGACTGTTGTTCGTTACCATTCTGGCTCACTTTCTGCTGCCGGAAGATTTTGGTTTCTACCGCTACTCTCTCGGTTTGATCTCTGTTGTTACGTTTGTTTCGTCGGCGAGTCCCGTCAGTATTGCACGTTTCTTGGCTGTCAATTCAGACGATGCTGAAGCACGGAATAGCTATTTTACAAATGGCGTTGTGGGGTTGATTGTCGTGTTGATGCTCTCTCTGCTTCTCTCAGTACCTATTCTATGGGCGTTACACGCCCTTGATATTGGAACGATTATCTGCATCGTGTGTCTGGCTATTTTTAATGGGTACTTCTATATAGCGCGTGGTTTGGGTAGTGCCTGGAAAATGAGCCTTTCAAATGCGCTGAGTAATATTCTCCTCATCATTGCTTTGTTTGTAGTTATTGGTATTTTCAAGATGCGTACAGCTACAGCAGCCCTGGTAATTTATGGCTTAGCTGATGTGGTGCCACTGCTATTGTTGGAATTGATTGAGCCGATGCCACTTCGCTTTCGTCCTAGCATTCTCTCGAAGGCTGTATTGCTTGAAATTGCACGTTTCGCGCTACCGCTTGTAATAGCCACTGGTACCTATTCAGTCTGGTATGAAACCGACGTGTTGCTGGTGGGAAATTTCGTTCCGCACTTAGCTGGTAGTTATGCTGCCGCTAAAACGCTCACGCAAGCCTTCATTTTTGTGCCCTCGGCAATTACGATGGTGCTGATGCCTAAAGCTGCCTCTAGCGATCTCAATAAGAGTAAACGCTATGTGCTGGGTGGAGTACTGATTGCCTTTGTACTATGCCTGGGAGGAATCGGCATCGTTGATGTGTGGGGGCACCAACTTATCGCCCTTACCTTTGGACAACGCTATAGCGATGCGTATCTCCCCTTGCTCGTATTGAGCGTGGGCATGAGTTTCTACTCTATCTACATTCTGCTGGAAGGTTTTATTATCGGGCGCGGACAACCTAAGCTAGCTGTGAGAGCATTGTCCGTATCCCTTGTTAGCACGGGGGCCCTGGGTTTCTGGTTGACTCCTCGTATGGGAATGTTTGGAGCTAGCCTCGCCTTTACCATTGGTGCAGTTCTTAGTACCGTCGTAATCGGCATCAGCACATGGCGTTTTATACAAAGAGAGCAGATGGCTACGGTTACTACAGCAGCAAAAACAAACGACGTACCTCTTGAGGTAACACAATGAAATCAGTCTTTATCGTGTGGTATGGTCACTCACGGCGGGCCGAAACTCTTGCCGCCGAACTCGGCGGTCATGTCCGTTTTTTCTACGAAACAGGGCTTCAGGGACGTTTGTTCATGCCGCTGCGCTATATCATGCAGGGTGTGAAGACGTGGCTCTTCCTTGAGCGGGAACGACCAGAGGTTGTGCTGGTGCAATCTCCACCAATTCTCGCACCTCTCGTTGTTGCCCTATGGTGCTGGTGGTTTCGACGACGTTCTGGACGAAGCGTACCTTTTGTCATAGACTGCCATACAGGTACATTTTACAGCCCTGAGTGGCGTTGGACGTTACCACTGCTACGCCTGTTATCACAAAGAGCTGCGGTAACATTGGTTGCCAGCGAAGCCGCATTGGGCATTTTGCAAAGCTGGAGAGTGAAGGGACTTTTTCTTATAGATGGTCTACCTGTACTCAGTCCACCTTCAGGTTCGATTGGCTCTGAAGGAGAGGCACGATTGGCGGTTATCAGCAGCTTTCATGATGATGAGCCAGTCGCGGAGGTTTTTGCGGCTGCACGCGCACTACCGCACGTTGTTTTTTACTTTAGCGGCAACTCGAAGCACATGTCTGCTTCCCTCGCTGCAGAGAAGCCAGAAAACGTCACTTTCACGAATTTTCTGCCGGATGCAATGTATACTGCACTCCTAAAAAATGTACATGGCTTGATCGTGCTAACGAAGGAGCCGAACGTGTTAAACTGCGGTGCCTACGAAGCTCTCGTGGTGGAGAAACCTGCTATTGTTTCGGATTGGTCGCAAATGCGACGCTACTTCAAGCATGGCTTCATCTATGTAGATAATACACCGGAAGCAATTGCTGGCGGTGTGATAAAACTGCTGAATGAGCAGGAAGCACTGCATGCTGAAATTGTTGCCATGCGTGTAGAATTTCAGGTTCAGCGACAACCACAAATAGAGGAGCTTATAGGGGTACTTGGGAATGGGTGATCGGATGGAAAAACGGACGGGCGACCCTTATGGTCGTCCGTCCGTTTTTGTTTTGAGCTTCTCATAGGCTAGCAAGAGATTTTGTTTATCATACTCCCAACTAAAAGACTCTTCGATTCGTTTGCGCCCAATCGCTCCCATCTTGAGTCGAAGAGCCTCGTCATCGAGCAGCATTTCAATTTTGTTTGCGAAATCCTCAATAAGATTCGGCGTTGCATAGAGTGCTGCGTTACCTGCTGAAAAGCGTATTTCGGCGAGATCGAAGGACACAACAGGCTTTCCCACTGCCATGTATTCCAGCGTTTTCACCATCGTACAATACTCATTCAGTCCATTTGCTGGATCAGGTGTAAGACCAATATCAGCTACTGTCAGATAGCGATTGATATCCTTTGGTGTCACCCAACCCGTGAAGGAAACATAGTCATCCAGTTGGAGTGTCTGAGTAAGTGCCCGTAGTGTAGCCATGTGACCCCCATCTCCCATCAATACCAGTGCGATATCCCGACGATTGCGCTTGGAAACCAATTCATGAAGGGCGTAAAGAGCGTTGTCTACTCCATCCTGAAATTCCATCTCGCCTACATATGCTAGGAGATACTGTCGTCCTCTTTTCAGTTCAGGCTCTGGTGGAACTAGCTTAATCCGGTTCAGGTCTGTCCCATTACGCACGACAAACACTTTATCGGCTGCACAATGACCACGTGCTACAGCAAACTTTTTCTGTGACTGGTTTGTTGTCAACACGACATGTGCGGTTTGATATGAAGCCCATTCCACAAGCAGCAAAAGTCGGTGTAACAACTTCATTCTGCCACCGAACTTGACCTGGAACATTTCCGGTGCTAGATCATGCTGGTCGAACACAAACTTCTTACCGAAGATTCGATAAAACAGCCCTATGACGAAGAATATATCTGGTGGATTCGCTGTGTGAATCACGTCGAATCCATGACGAAACCACACTTTGAAGCTCAACAGGAAAGTTGCGAGTAAGCTAATAGCATATTCAAATATATAGTTATTTGTGTATGCGGGAAGACGATAGCGATAGATATGAATACCTTCGAGACAAATATAAGCCTCTTGCTCATCTTTCGTTCCCTTGGGACCAATAACACTCACTTGATACCCTGCATCTCGTAATGCGCTAGCCTCTGCCCAGACGCGGTTATCGGCATGTACAGGACAGTTTTCTATTAGCATCAATATTTTAGTGTTCTTCAACATCAATACTTTCGTTAACTGGTCTGCGATGAAGAACCCTCATTGTCCTGCACTGCAAATCCTGTTCGCTCATATGTGAGTAACTTTTATCAATGTCGATTGCGCTTATGTCGATGAGCAGGGAGTCCTCTTCCAGTGTTTCAAACCCTGCCTTCTGAAAAAAATCTAACCATGCTGGACGTTGTACGAGATTGAAGTACTGCACGTCGTTTTCAAAGTGTTTTCGCCACGTCTGGTTTGAGTAGCGCAGATAGTTTTTAAGCGAGACGTTTTTGTCGTAGTATGCAAGGTGATCGCCCAAATCAATCTGGTGAAAAGAATAACCACCCGGCTGCAACAAACGGTAGAAGTCCTGCACAAATCCTGGCAGGATACTTATCTCTATATGTTCGAGAACGTTAGAGCTAAAAATAAGCGTGAAGAATTCATCGTGAAACTGCTCAAGCGTCCCCTCAGGGTTGACTACATAGCGGAAGCCTAACCGCTGATAGATATCGTCAAATGAGTTTGCCTGTGCAATAGCTCGGAGCAAGTCATGTACGCGTTCGTGTTGTATGGCATCCATCTCTAACTCGTCATCAATGACCTTTTCCAGTTGCCCAAAGTATTGTTTATAGGCTCCTAGTTGGCGATTGTCCCACACATCGAACAAGGTGATTTCGACATCATAAAAAAGCCGGATAATCGTTGATTCCCAGTGTAGCCATCCTGTTCCGATTTCAAGCAGCTTATCCCCATCCTGTACCAGTGCATATTTTTGACAAAATTCCAGAAGCCGCTTCGCTCGCTCCAGATATGCTTGGTTGAGACCTTCGTGTATCCTTCTTCTTTGCCCAAGGGTATTGCCCAGAAAGCGATACATTTGTTTTGTTTGCGAAGATGTGGAAAACAATTGCAGTGTCTTTGCCGTGACTATATATTTGAGCATCTTCCCCTCCTAGTTTCTCTGATGAACTTCTCCCATCCTTGCATAAAGACGACAAGAGATGCGTACAGACTAAGCATACTTGCCTGCCCAAATAAATCTGGTTTTTAGAAGGGTTGAGATAGCGTAGTGAAAACTCTACTTAGGTGTACATCCTTATCCTTTGATGGTTTTCTCGTAGTGAGCCGTTAATCTCCATGTGTTACTTGCCGCTGTAAGCGGCAAGTAACACATGGAGATTGGTAACTGTTATTGTTTGACTTACTGTATACGGTTACACAATTTCATCCGTACTAAAAAAGATAAGAAAAATGAGGATGTGTCCCTGTAAAGTACCAAACTGAGCGTCAAAAGGGCAATAGGTTATCTATCATTTGTTCATACCATTAGAAACATAAGTACGTGTTTAACGCCATCTTAGAGTATTTCAAAACACTTGATATATCGAAAAAAGTAGGTTATGCTATTGACATCGAATGCAGAGAGTTCTTCTCGCAGGACGTTTGATAGAAGAACACTGTATATCTGCATTTGTACAGGACTATAGATTAGATCGTTAGATACAAAAGGAGTTTTTACAATGTCACTTATCACAGCTTTGATTTTCTGGATCGTCGTTGGTTTGATCGCTGGCTTCCTTGCTAGTGTTGTCATGCGTGGCGGTGGCTACGGTGTCGTCGGTGATATCGTTGTTGGTATCGTTGGTGCGCTTATCGGTGGTTTCATTATGAATGCCTTCAACCTCGGTGGTAGCGGCCTCATTTACAGCATCATCGTTGCCTTCGTTGGTGCTTGTATCCTGATCTTCCTACTCCGCCTCATCAGTGGTGGCACACGCCGTCGCGTATAACCAACGCGATGCCAACGCGGACATAGATTTCGCCCGCGTTTCTAAAAGGGATGACCTATTAGTGGTCATCCCTTTTTTCGTATCATCTCCCGAATTCATGATAGAATGCAACAGGTGCATGCATATTATGCAAGAGGATGGTGAAATGACAACCCTGAGAGATGCGTTACAGCAAGGCCGAAATGTGTTATCATCGGCTGGTCAAGAGTCTGCTCGCCTGGATATCCAGATGCTGCTCGAACAGGTATTGGATATCGACCGTGCGACCCTCTATGCCTATCCTGAACGTGAATTAACCGAGAAGCAGGAGCAACGTTTTCTCGCGCTGCTCGCACGGCGTAGGCGGGGCGAGCCGATTGCATATATTCTTGGGCATGAAGAATTCTACGGGCTTGATTTTCTTGTTGATAGACGCGTCCTGATTCCACGACCTGAAACGGAAATGCTTGTCGATACTGCGCTACGTATGGTGCGCAAGCGACTTGCGAACGGGCAGGTGCCACGAGTTGCCGACATCGGCACTGGTAGCGGAGCTATTCCCATCACAATCGCTGTGGAGGAGCCACGTATTCCTCTGCTCTACGCCATAGATATTTCCACAGACGCGCTTGCTGTCGCGCAACAAAATTGCCAACTTCATCACGTCGAGCGACGCATTTCTCTGCTACCTGGCGACCTATTAGCACCTCTACCCGAACCTGTTGACATCCTGATTGCCAACCTTCCCTATGTTGGTACGGATGAGGTAGATGTAATGACGACTGATGTTTTGGATTATGAACCGCACCTCGCGTTGTTCAGTGGCACAAATGGGCTAGACCTGCTGCAACGCTTTTTGCAAGAGGTGCGCGATAGTAACAAACTCAAGCCACATGCTGTAGTGTTGCTGGAGATTGGCTACCGTCAGCGCGAGCCGCTTGCAGCCTTACTCGCATCATATTTGCCACAGGCACAGGTCATATTTCATAGCGATTATGCTGGTTGGGATCGTATGTTACAAGTGATGATTTAATCGTTTATATGATAAAATGTAAATATATTTTCAAGAAATTGTAAAGAGATAAATTCATGACAGTTATGTTATCTATTCTGATGAGTAATTTTATGATACAAATAAGCATTATCTCACAGCCCTTGCATCCTCTTTTTGGACTGACTCCCCTTGCTATGCTATGTATTAGTGGAGCATGTGCCTTCCTGCTAGCATATTTGTTTACCTTTGGGGTTATCGCTCTTAGTCGCAAAGCTGGTTGGCTAGATATGCCCGCGGATCGCCGCGTTCACAAAATTCCAGTGCCACGTTTGGGTGGTGTAGGTATCTTCCTGGCCTTTGTGATTACGTCGGCTTCTTTGTATGTGACGATGCATGGCTTGCAACAAAAAGAGGTTGTGACCTACTGGCTCTTTCTCGTTGCCTCGTTGTTGATTGTTGCCGTTCATGCTTATGATGATGTCAAGGGTCTCAAGCCGCTACCAAAACTGATCGCGCAGACGCTCTCCGTGTTGATCATTCTTGGCCCGTTCAATGGTCGCTTTAATGGTGTCTTGCTGTACGGATTGAGCAACCCATTTAGAGCATCGGTAATTACTAGGCATACGCCCTGGTATCGCCTTCCTGAACTCACGCTCTTCATTCAACGTCCAGACATCACATGGCTGGCGATTCCCGCCGTTCTCTTCACATGGTTCTGGATGGTGGGCATGATGAATACCGTCAACTTTATTGATGGTCTCGATGGTTTGGCAACGGGCGTGGTAGGGATTACAGGTATTTTTATCACGATTATCAGTTGGATGCTGGGACAACAGAGCATCGCTATTCTTGCAGCAATTTTTACGGGTGCGACATTTGGCTTTTTGCCTCACAACTGGAATCCCGCAAAAATTTTTATGGGCGATACCGGATCACAATTTCTTGGCTTAGGACTTGCCGTTCTCTCAATCATTGGTGGGGCAAAGGTTGCGCTGGCTTTGATGGTACTGGGTATTCCCATTCTGGATGTTGCGGTGGTGGCGATCAATCGTATTCGGCGTGGACAACATCCGCTGCACTACGATAAGACGCACCTGCACCATCGCTTCCTCGCTACGGGTCTAAGCGTCAAGCAAATCTGCTATGTGATGTACGGCTTGACCATCCTCTTTGGGACGCTCGCGTTAAACCTGCCACGTATCTACAAGCCTATCGGCATTGTCCTTGTAGGTCTCACCATGACGGGCTTAATTGTGTGGATGGATTATCGGCAACGCAAACGCGGAGTGCATATCAAACTCGATGGTCCTGACCCGACCCCTAAATCAGGCAGCGATAAGATTGCTACAGAAAAAGAGCATGCAGGACCTCCTCAATACAACGTTGAGAAGGTTAGGTAATAAAAGAGCGAAAAATTACCTCTCAAAGTACTTTGCTGCTAGTTTGCACACCTTTTCCTCAAAATTCACAAAAGCTATGTTATGCTACCTACAAGCCAGTAGCACAAGAAGTGCTTATGGTGGGTTATATTTGCCATGTTTATGGAGGCTAGGACTTAATGTTTAAGCGCAGACTGCGTTCACCTATCTCTCTCTTTATGTTAGGAGGAATGAGCCTGCTGATTATAGTGGGAGCATTATTGCTTGATATTTCAGCCAAAGGTGTAAGTTATAAACCTCTTTCCTTCTCTGAATCAAATCCTAAAATGGTTGTCCATGTTTTGTCGCAATGTATGCAACAGAGGACCTGTAGTAAGCATGTTCCAACGTCTGTCCCCACTCAGATAGCACGCTCGACTCCTACTAAAGCGGTAAGTACTCCAACTCAGACGGTAGCTACCTCGGCTCCGAATCCCGCGAGTGGGACGCGTGACCCTGCCTACTGGCCGTACTCCTCAGATAGTCCATGGAATATGCCAATTGGGTCGGGTGCGCAATTCGCGCCAGCCACTTCGTCAAAGTGGACGAGTATCCAGAATGTGGGCTTTGTTATGACCTATGCGCCTGACAATTCGATACCGGTCTATGTTGCCAAATTGTCAGATCCAATACGTAAGATTTATCGCACGAACGGCGGCTCAAACGAGTACGTGGTTTTTACGATGCATGTACCGGATGCCGCAGTGCCAGCTACAGGTGGGTCGGGTGATCACTGGTTAGAACTTATTGACGAGACACATAGCTATGTCATCGAGATGTTTCAAGCGGTCAAGCGTTCTGATGGAGATATTGAGGCAGGGTTTCCTAATAAGATTGATTTACGCAGTTCTGGAATTTCGCCCGATAGGTACGAAGGCTCGTGTGCTTACGGTGGCTCTTGCATAGCTGGCCTGATTCGCAAAGGAGAGATTAGCGATGGTATCCGACATGCATTACGTATGTCGCTTGCCCCTCAGGTGCTGAATCAGTTCGCCCCGAATGGGAAAAGCTATGTATGGCCCGCTGGCTCGTCCGACTCGAATGCAGCAAGTACTTATTCAACAGCAGGGAACGTGTACATGGGTACATTGCTTGCCATTCCACCGGATGTCGATATTGAGAAGATTGCAGGTCCCCCTGGTACGCCTCTCTATGAGCTTGCTTGGACGCTGCAAAATTATGGAGCATATGTAGTGGATTCAGGATATTTCAATCTATACGGAGAAGTTGGGACAGAAAACGAGTTGAAAAGTCTTCAATACAATACAGCTCTCACAAAGTACCTCCAAGTGGTGACGAACAACGGCCCAAACAGCGTTGGCGGTGGAGGAACATCACGGCAGCCATTAGCTCCTCCTTTTGCATAACCAGATGATGTCACATACAGGTGTCTGATTTATTCCGCTCTTGTAGAAGCGAAGCGATGTGCAGGTCTAGGAGGTAGCTATCGAAAACGTTGCAGCAGCGGTTTCATTGAATTCTATTGTGTCACTCGTTTGGGCAATGTAGTCCTGTGTTTGCAGCGTCCTTTCGACTTCGGCGACGGTGCGAACTTGGTTACGCCCTAGCTTTTTTGCCCAATACATCGCTTGATCGGCTTGCTGAAGAAGCTTGCTTAGAGTTGCTCCATCAGTTGGATAGGTTGCGACGCCCAAGCTTGCTGTGACATTGATGCCCCCCGATACTAGTGTTGTAGCAAGTGGTTTGGCTGCAATACTTGCCCGAATGTACTCGGCGAGAATGCTTGCCTGTGCAGTATCGACCTTTGGAAGCAAGACGATAAACTCTTCACCTCCATAACGCCCTACGATATCATCGCGCCGCAATGTGCTTTGTGTTCGTTCTCCCAATTCGCGCAGTACTGCATCACCAGCAGCGTGACCATGAATGTCATTGACTTGTTTGAAATGATCTCCATCAAGGAAGATGATAGAAAACGGCTCGTTAGAGGCACAAGCGTTCTCTACTGTTTGCTCAAGGCGTTCCATAAGGGTGCGATGATTCGGAAGACCTGTCAATCCATCGGTCGATGCCTGTTTCTGAATAATCTTGTGAGCACGATCAAGCTTGATGCTCATAGCACGCCAATGTGCAACGATGAGCGTAAAGATAAATGCACCGATATGTCCAGGAAGCAAGTTTGAAATGAACATGGGTTTTCCAGCAATGCCATAATTAGCAAAGAGTTTGACAGTCAATCCTACCGTGATAATTGTCCACGCTGTTAAGCCGCCTTTATGAGTCCGTAGGAAAGCTGCGATTCCCAAAACTGCTAGCGAGACCATGAGATATGGCCCTAATGACAGGTAGGTAACTCCTGGAAGAAAGTAGGGTAGCAAAAACAGAAGAGCTAAGAAGATGATGAAAGCCCAAACACAGCTTTCCTTGTTTACTAGAGGCAAAGAAAGTCTTTGTAGATGGCGAGAGAATATGAAAGAGCGCGATTTTTTGACCATACTCTATGGTTCCTTCTTTGTTACTACTAATATTTGAGTAGAACTATCGGCACAAAGAAGGATTCCTATTAGACCAACATCGCGGAAAGTTATCTTTTGGAATTTTTGTAGTTAGTCTTTGCTCGTCACCCCCACCTCTTGTTTCTCACGCATGTTTTTATGCGCGGCCTCTTCGATAAACATGCGTTTCAAGAAGTGACCAGTGTAGGACTGCTCGTTTTCCGCGACATCTTCGGGTGTACCTTGCGCGACGATGGTGCCGCCAGCGTCGCCACCTTCGGGTCCTAGGTCGATCAGCCAGTCGGCACTCTTGATTACGTCGAGGTTGTGTTCGATCACAATCAGTGAGTTACCCGCATCCACTAATCGCTGCAACACCTCTAGTAGACGGGCTACGTCGGCGAAGTGCAGACCCGTTGTTGGCTCGTCGAGAATGTACACAGTACGTCCTGTCGCACGCTTCGATAGCTCGGTTGCCAGCTTGACGCGCTGTGCCTCACCGCCGGAGAGTGTCGTTGCGGGTTGACCGAGACGCATATAGCCGAGGCCGACATCGTTAAGCGTCTTCATCTTGTTATAGATGCTCGGTACGTTGGCGAAGAACTCGGTTGCCTCTTCAATCGTCATGTCCAGCACGTCGGCAATTGATTTGCCCTTATAGGAAATCTCTAAGGCTTCACGGTTGTAACGCTTGCCCTTACAGATTTCACACGGAACGTAGACATCGGGCAGGAAGTTCATCTCGATCTTGACGATACCCTCACCCTTACAGGCTTCACAGCGACCGCCCTTGACGTTGAACGAGAAACGACCCGATGTATAGCCACGAATACGCGATTCCGCGACCTGTGAGAACAACTCACGTATCGCTGTGAACGCGTTGGTGTAGGTTGCTGGATTCGAGCGTGGTGTGCGTCCAATTGGCGACTGGTCGATGTCGATCACCTTGTCCAGTGCCTCCATGCCCTCAATCGCGTCATGTACGCCCGCTCTTTCATGAGAACGAAAGAAGGTATGCGACAACTTACGATACAGAATATCTGTGATGAGCGTACTCTTACCAGAACCTGATACGCCTGTTACTGCCACAAACTCACCCAGTGGAATCTCGACGGTTACGTCTTTCAGATTATTCTCGCGTGCGCCCTTCACAATCAATGACTTGCCGTTACCTGTACGACGCTCATCTCTTATCTCGATGCGTTTGCGATGCGAAAGATAATCACCCGTCAACGACTGTGTATTGCCAACAATCTCTTCGTAGGTGCCATCGGCAACAACGTATCCACCGTGTTCACCCGCTCCTGGTCCGATGTCGATGATATAGTCGGCGGCACGCATCGTATCCTCGTCGTGTTCGACCACCAACAGTGTGTTGCCGAGATTACGCAAACGTGTAAGCGTCTTGATGAGTCGCTCATTGTCGCGCTGATGCAGACCAATACTCGGCTCGTCCAGAATATAGAGAACACCCATCAGACCTGAACCAATCTGTGTCGCCAGACGGATACGCTGTGCCTCACCACCGGAGAGGCTCATGGCGGCACGGTTCAGCGTTAGATAGTCGAGACCAACATCGAGCAGAAATTGTAGACGCGCATGAATCTCTTTGAGAACTTGTCGTGCGATAAAGCGTTCGCGCTCGGTTAGCGTACCCAATACTAGCGAAGGCTCTTTGTCGATACGTGCCAGTGGGTCGCCGAGCAGACTGAGATGCGAACTTATTTCGGGCGCATTAGGATTTTTCTTCTTTTTGCCATGCCCATTGCTTTGTACAACATTCATAGGGAGCGGTGATGCTGTCTCCTGTCGATCCTGCTCTAACTCTTGAAAGAAAAGCTGCGCCTTTGTAATCGAGAGCTGTGTCACCTGCACAATGTTGCGTCCGCCGACGGTAACTGCCAACGTCTCAGGTTTGAGACGGGCACCATGACACGTTGGGCAGACGCGCATCGACATGTACTGCTCGATCTCTTCCCGTACACCCTCGCTGGTCGTCTCTTTGTAACGCTTGTCGAGGTTGGCGATCACGCCCTCGAAATGGACAGTGTAGGTGCGCGTTCGTCCGTGCTGCGGGGTGTAGCGAATGCTCAAGGCTTCTTCGACGCCGTAGAGAATCTTCTTCTGCACGTCCGCGCTCAGGTCACGCCACGGCATATTGAGGTCGAAGGAATAGTGTTCCGCCATCGCCTCAAGAATAGCACCATGCCATTGACTGTTGTTTACAACCTTTGCGTATGGCGCGATAGCACCCTCCGCGATACTCAGTTCGGGATGAGCCACTATCAATTCGGGGTCTATCTCCTGTTGCATTCCCAAACCTGTACAGGTGGGACATGCGCCGTGTGGACTATTAAAGCTGAAGGTGCGAGGCGCGATCTCTGGCAAGCTGATACCACAATAGACACAGGCGGCACGCTCCGAGAATAATATCTCTTCGCCATCAACGATAGATACCAGCACCACGCCGCTACCAAGCTTGAGTGTCGTTTCTAGTGAGTCGGCAACACGTTGGCGCAGCGATGGGTCGATATCTTCGTGCAGTATTGTCTCTATGGCTGGCTCTTCCACGCCATCTTCGTCCATATGCGTCTCTTTGACTGCGTTGACATCGTAGAGTGCTGGACGTTCGGCGACGCGCTGTAACTGCACCTCTTCGGTCTCGGCCTCAGCACGTTTACTTTTGCGAATAACGAGGCGGTCAACGACGACCTCGATGGTATGTTTCTTCTGCTTATCCAGTTCGATTTCTTCGCTCAAATCGTAGATTGTGCCATCAACACGAATACGCACATAGCCTGCGCGTCGCATATCATCGAAGACGTTTTTGTATTCGCCCTTACGACCTTGCACAAGCGGTGCGAGCAAGAGAATACGTGTGCCATCGGCAAGGCTTAACACGGCATCGACGATCTGCTGAATCGTCTGTTTGCTCACCTCACGTCCACATTGAGGACAATGCTGGTGTCCAATACGAGCATAGAGCAGACGGAGATAGTCATAAATCTCGGTGACGGTGCCGACGGTCGAACGAGGATTGTGCGTCGCGCCCTTCTGGTCAATCGAGATTGCGGGTGAGAGGCCGTCGATGTGGTCAACGTCCGGCTTCTCCATCTTATCGAGGAATTGGCGAGCATAGGCCGACAGCGACTCTACATAGCGCCGTTGCCCCTCGGCAAAGATCGTGTCGAAGGCAAGGCTACTCTTGCCGGAGCCAGAGAGACCTGTGATGACCACCAACTTGTCACGTGGGATGGTCACATTGATATTTTTTAGATTGTGCTCACGGGCACCACGAATGACGATTTTATCTTGTGGCATAAATGTGTTCCGTCCATCCCCATTTCTGTGCCGACTCTCCACCCGCGTATTCTAAGCGGTCCAAAAAAGAGACTCACAAAAGACTGCAAATTTGAGCTTGCAAATTTGTATAAATCAGAAGAAGAAATATGGAAATACAAACAAACGTTCCATACAACACTACTATATAAACCCCTCACAGTCAAGAGGTAATGATAAGAGAAAAGTGGGTAAAATAGAAACCTTTGGGAGTATGCTACATCAACTAAGCCATTTCGTAGGGACCAGATTTATCGCGTCCGAGGCGCAATTCATTGCGTGATATCCTTCTCACCCTTGTCTATAA
>CAXUHG010000036.1:0-14928 GCA_964250805.1 uncultured Ktedonobacteraceae bacterium
GCTGGTCATAGGGCATTTGCTCAAAGTGCTGTTGATAGACCTGTTGCTGCGTGTCAGCAGGGGCATTCTGCATAAACTGCTGCATATTGCCCATTGCTTGATTCTGATCGATGCCACTATAGTTGCCAGACTCGTGCGCCTGGGAATACTGCTGGTACATTTGCTGATTATTTTGATCAAAGGGCCACATAGTATTTCTCCTTTGGAGACTCCTGTATCTTATACAGATGGAGTACGTATTCCACGCGTCGCGGACTATGTTGAGCGTCCGATTTGCTTGGTTGTCTCCACCACATTTTGACTGGTTTGCTTGACTTTGGTTGCTGCCTGCTGTGTATCCACAAGCGTGCTTCCTGTTAATTGTACCTACGCTACCGCCTGTTATGCGTTATTTTTCAGCCGATGGGCAGTCTGCGAGGAACGCTCTGAGACCAATTGGAGATACTGAGAGCGTTGCCCACTCTCTGAAAGTGAGGCGAACAGGGTTGTCAGCCGCTCGCTAACAAGACGACGCATATTCTCGCCTCGCATCGGCACGATCAGCAAGGCCACTCCCACTCCGAGTATCAGTCCATCCGTAAACTTTCCCATTCAGAACCTTCCTTTCTTCATAGCACTGAAAAAGGCATCTTCTTGTTTTCTTCGGACAGGTTAGAGCGTGTCTTTATCCACGCTGTCGGGATGAAAGTGATCACTCTTGGTGCCATGAATAGGCGCATCTCCTTGTTGCTCGATACGCGCCTCCTCTCTTCTAACGGTATCCGTGACCTGTTGTGTCTCCTGAACGGTTCGCTTGCCAATGCCAACTTCGCCCGTGACGACGGTATTCTTGGTGACGTTGACCTGCTCTTCGCTCACGGGGACGCGAATGGTTTCGCCCTCGCCAATCGGAGAAGTATCGGCGCGACCATCCGTCACTGCATGCTGCTCGATCACGACTTCCTCGTGCATCACTGGGACGTTGATCGTCTTTTGCTCGCTCACCACTTCTTTGTGCAGACCAACCTCGCCGCTCTGCACACGTTCTTTGGTCACGTTGAGGCGTTCCTCACGTAACCGGAGCGAACGTGGCTGATGAAACTCGTCCTGTACATCGTTCGTGGTGGTTTGAGCAGTTGTTCGGGCCTGAGTAGAGGATGTGTTCTGCGTGTAGCCTGCCGATGTCTGGGACGACGCTGTTTGATGCTCATAATCGTAGCCACCATACTGGTGCAAAATGTCATGAGCTTTCTGCTCTTGTCCATCTGGTCGCACAGAAACGACGGTATGACCTGCCTTGAATTCTTGCGCGTAGTAGTTTGCCTGCTCGCGTGGAACATCCAGACCCAGCAGGTCGTTCTTCAGATCGATCCCTTGCTGTCCCTGCGTTGCGACGCCCACCTGGTCATAGCCGAAACCGGCCTGTTTCAATGCGGTCAGAGCTTGTCGTGCCTGGGACTCTTGTCCGAATACACCGGCGACAATAGATGCTTGGGTTGCCATAAAGATTCTCCTTGTGATGTGAGGAAGGCAGTGTTCAAAAGAACGCCCTTCCTCATAACTAGCGACAGAAAAGTATGTAGAAATGCGACGAGAAGAGCGTGTTACCGCGCTCGTGGCACCTCTCGTGATGATGGAAGCGTTTGTGCTCCATTCATGGTCTGCTGGGTCTGCACCTGTGCAGCAGCCTGACTGGTCGCACTCTCGGTACGATCTAGGTACTTACGAGCGGTGTCTTGTCCACCTAGCCCAAAGGCGAGGCCAGCCGCTAGGGCAGCAGCACCCACAATCGCTGTAAACAGAATATTCAACAGCGCGGGGGCGATACCCAACTGCTCCAAAGCGATCAGAGCGACAAAGCCCAGGATGGCGTAGCGAGCGACGTTCGCCAAGAGGTTCGCGTTGCCAACTCGCGCACTTCCAGCCGCTCCCCGTACAAGGTCTGCCACAATAGTTGCGGCGAACGTACCCAGGAAGAGAATGAGAATAGCAACGAACACATTGGGTAAGAAGCCAATCACCTGACCGAGCAAATTACTCACAGCAGTCAAACCAAGTGCATCCACTGCTGGCACTAGGAAGATCAAGAAGACGAACCAGTAGACGAGTTTGCCCAACACATTGGCGGCATCCGTCTTGATTCCTGCCTGCGACAAGAGGCGTGACAAGCCAATACGGTCTCCGATGCGGTCGAAGCCGACCTTACGGAGCAGGAACGTCACTGCTTTAGAAAGTGCGGTGGCAATGAGCCATCCAACGAGGAGAATTACTAGAAATCCCAGCAGTTTGGGCACAAAGGCAAAGAGCAGGGCCAAGGCCGCTGCAAACGACGAGATGACGGCATCAACGATGTTCATCAAAAACTCCTTTTCGACTCGAATGCAAGGTTGCATCCAATAACACGGAAAGATACGATTGGATAGAGTGCGCTACTGCATCAGAAGAAAGAGGGACAACGGCGACCTGATACGTTGACTACCGTTGAGTGGAGAACGAAGCATCCATACTTGTACTCTTCCTCACCCAGAGGTGAGACCCGAATGCTGAGAACATTTTTAAGCATTAATACTAACACTCAAAATTGAATGAAAAGGTTTCGTTAACAGAATACTTATCTCGCTTTCTAATAAAAGTAATGCCAATAATTAGAATAAAAGTGTAAGAAATTCTGTGGAAATATGTTAAATAAGTCTCAAGAAGTATGTATTATCTCACAAAACCCTAAAAATGAAGTTTTTTAGCTACTCCGTCCTCCTTTACGAAACAAGAAATCTTCACTATAGAGGAAACAAAATTCAGTATATATGAAACTTTTTGACTGCACAAAACGTGTTCCGCGTAAGACAGTCTTTCTCTCATTTTTTATACAGTTTTATAGAAGGAAATGATGGCATCAATGGCCTCTTCCTATACAAAAGGATAATGATAATGACTCTTCAAGTTTCCATAGTTGCGGACGTGTTTCGACACGAAGGCCAGGCGAAACACGCCCTTGAAGCACTCAGGCAAGCAGGCTTCAGCTATGACCAGATTGGCGTCGCAATGCAGGGGCACGAAGGAATCGACTTACAGAGCGATTTGCAGAACCTGGGAGTTTCTTCTGAGCAGGCGAGCTATTATGCAGAAGAAGTCAAAGCTGGGTATACGGTGGTATCGGTCCGACCAGATGGTCGTGAGCAAGAAGCACACGCGATTATGCTTCAAAGTGGAGCCTTCACAGAAGCTGATGGGACTGCATCTGAGGCACAGAATATCGCTAAACAAAAAGCCGCATGGGAGCAAGCAATGGCTTCTCATCAGGCATACCTCGCTGAGCAACTCGCCGCGAAGAAGCAAGAGGACTTCCATCAACCCCGCTCGCTCAAACCACGCGAAGAACCCATGTCCACGACTGCACAGCAGGTGCAACCAGAGGCAAATGCTCTCGTTACTGAGCAGAAGTCAAGTATAGCTCCTTTGGGACAGCAGGACGAAGTGACTGAGCGGAAGTCACCTGTTGCCCCTATCACACAGAACAATGCGGTCTCTGAGCCATTTCCTAACATGGAAGAACAGAAGCCAAGCGACGCTCCAGTTGTGCAGAACGATGCAGTCGCTGAGCCATCCCCTCTCGCAGCAGAAGAGCAACCTGAGACGGTATTCATCGACGACGACGAGGAGACGACGAAGCGTCTGAGGAAATCCGCACAGGACAGCGCAGAAGTGTTTCTGCTTCAGGCACAACAAGAAGAGCCTAAAAACAGGAAGCGAGTGAGGAATGGAGTACTTCTAGGAGGTGTGTTGCTTGGTCTGGCAACAGGCGTACTGATTGCCTTGCTGCAAAGGGAGCAGATACGACGATTCATCCTCTCAACAACACGCATGGTGAAGGCGTATCGTCCATCCATCAAAGAGTGAAACCGCGATGACCTATGAACTAAGTAGAATACTCCCTTAACCATACATTTTGTTCGCAATATCGCTAGCTTTGAGAAAAACTACACTTAAAGCTAGCGGTATTTATGATACATCACTTTTCACCAACAAGCCGTCATCCTCAGTTTGTACCACTAATAGCGAACTAAACATACGCCTCAATTCCACTTTCAAACGACTCTTTATCATCATCTCTCAACCCATACAGTGCTTCTTGTAGGGCGTATGTACTTTTATAGAACACGGCACGCTCTAGCATACTCTCTATGCCGGGATACGCTCCGCGAATGCGTTGAAAGAAATTCTCGCCACTGGTGGAAATAGCGGCAACATCAAGGGCGGGATCGCCCATACCAGCAAAGCTAAAGTCGATCACGCCTGTAATTCCTAACTTTTGTGGATTGTAGAGGATGTTGCTACCACCAAAGTCGCCGTGTCGCAGGACGGGTGTGTAGCTAAAGTGTTTGGGGTTGTTGAGGAATGTTTCAAAATTGTGCGCGACCTCTTTCCGAGCATCCAGACGCATGAAAGGAAAGAGTTTGTCACGGAATTGCTGATACATGTTCTGCCACTCGTCGCGTGTATCTGAGAGGGGAAGAGATAGGCCGATTTTTTCAGGAGACAGACTGTGCAATTCTTGCATGAACGTGGCAAGTTGCACCGCCATTCTGTCAAGGGCGGCATCATCCTGTATTGTATGCATTACGGTTCGCAACAATGGCTCCCCTGGAATCATGCGGTAGCCCATAAAGTTTTCGTTCACTACCTCTCTACCCACTCTTATATACAGAGGATTTGGCACAGGTAGCGTTGTGGCATTCTGTATTTTACCAAGAACTGTGACCTCATGCATCAGTACTTTCGCTTCATGGATTGTGCGAGGAAAGCGAAATATCAGTTCTTCGTTCACGATCAGGATATCGTTGAACTGCCCGTCGCGTGTATGCAAACGTGCTGAGCGTATTTCCAATTCAGGAGCTACGTCGTGAATCCGTGCAAGATAGAGTTCTTGTTTGTTCATAATTCATCCTATATAAAAAGAGTTCGTATTAGTGCCGATAGCAAGTAAGAATGTTGTCCCTTGATGCTGCAAATCATGTCTTCAATTAGTATACCTGAAGAGATGATATAATGATATCAAAAAGGGTGAAAATGTAATGACTTTTAACGACTATATTATACTAGGTATGTCTTTCTCCATGATCGGCTTTGCCATTTATTCTATCTGGGTATATACACGTCTTGAAGATCAAAGTACGAGAACACTTATAGGTATGCTTGCAATAGATGTTCTTGTTATCTCTGCTCTTGCTTATATTGTAATCGATCATGCATATTCGCTCTCTCCAAGGCAGTCCCTAGCAGCTCTTTATTTGCTTGTATTGGCTACTGCCGCTATGACAATTATTCATGAGTGGACAATTGCAAAGGTAAAGACTAAAGGACAGCACTTTAGTCGTTGGGTTTCAACTGTTATGAATATTCTCATGGCTATTATGTTCATTTGGCTTGGCTTTGCAAACGGATTGCTTCACTTGTAATTTGACAACTACACAATCGCAGTCTATAATTCTCCCTGCAATACCTCTTCGTATCTTTGATATGCGCCGTCTAGGTCGGTGCCAAGAGCCAGCTTGACAAGTGCTGTCAAGCTCTGGCGGGGCCTGAAATGGCCTTCATTTAATGACTTCACAAACGAAAAGAAGTACTCCTCTGATTAAAGAATCTATTCCACTGATTCAACGTATTCAACGTTTGCATACACGCGAGGAACGCAAGCGCACTGGCCTTTTTTACATCGAAGGAATGCGTTTTGTGACGCAAGCGTTGCATCATCAGGCAAAAATTGAACACCTTGTTGTTTGCCGTGAATTACTTACTCATCCTTTCGCTCAGCGATTGGTTCGTGAGCAGAAAAAGTATGGCATTCCTGTGTTAGAGGTCTCACGGCCTATTATGCAACGCCTCACTCAAGTCGTAGACTCTCAGGGATTAGGTGCGGTAGTGCATCAGCGTTGGTTGCGTTTGGCAGATGTGAAGCCACGAGGCGAACTTTGCTGGACAGCAGTCGAAACTATTCGCTCCCCTGGCAATCTGGGAACCATCCTGCGTACCTCGGATGCGGTCGGGGGAGCTGGACTCATTGTGCTGGACGATATGACTGATCCCTATGATCCAGGTACGGTACGCGCCACGATGGGTGCCATGTTTACACAACGCTTTGTCAAAACTAGCAAAGAGGAACTTATGCACTGGAAAAGGCGTCACCAATATCTGTTGGCGGGCACTTCGCCTAGTGCTTCACAAGATTACCAGAGTGTTTGCTACAACGCTCCTATCATTTTACTAGTTGGTGAAGAACGCCAAGGGCTTTCCACTGAACTCCAAGCAATGTGCGATCTCATGGTCAGCATTCCCGTGATTGGTGAAAGTGATTCACTGAACGTGTCCATCGCTACAGGTGTTATGCTTTACGAGTTGTTTAACCAGCGAAGGCGAGACATATAATGGTATTTCGTAGGGACCAGATTTATCGCGTCCGGTGCGTGATTTATCACGCGAAATCATGTGTGAAGCCTTTTGCAGAAAGGGTTCGTCAAGATTTCGCTCAATGAATTGAGCACCGGACGCGATAAATCTGGTCCCTACGAAAAACTGTCGAATTGAATTATCAAACACCCACCGACAAACCTAGACTACGTACCTTCTCGACAATGCCAGGAAGAGCAGCAGTTACGGCGTCAATGTCGGCCTCGGTACTGTCTTTGCCTAGTGTCAAGCGCAGACTGCCATGCGACCATTCTGGTGCGAGACCCATTGCGATTAGGACGTGCGATGGATCGACGGAGCCGGAGGTGCAGGCCGAGCCAGTTGAGGCCGCAATACCTAGCATGTCGAGGCTGAGCAGGATTGACTCACCCTCGACTCCCTCAAAGCAGAAGCTAGCGTTGTTGGGTAGGCGATTCGTTGGGTGCCCTGTGAGCCGACTTCTTGGAATGGTCAGGACGCGCTCGATCAGGCGGTTACGAAGGGCAGTGATGCGTGGTGTGACCTGTGCCATCTCTTGCTGAGCAAGTTGTAGCGCGGTTGCGGTGCCAACGATGCCCGCGACATTTTCGGTGCCTGCGCGTCGCCCACGCTCCTGTGAGCCTCCTTGCATCTGTGGCAGAATACGTACTCCTTGCCGTGTGTAGAGAACGCCCATGCCCTTTGGTCCATAGAATTTGTGCGCGGAAAGCGAGAGCATATCGACGTTCAACGCGACGACATCAATGGGAATAGCTCCACCGGTCTGTACCGCATCGACGTGAAACGGCACCTTCTTAGCGCGGCAGATGCGTCCAATCTCCGCGATTGGCTCGATGGTGCCAACCTCGTTGTTGGCGTACATCACCGAGACGAGTACGGTCTGGTCGGTGATGGCGCGCCCAACGTCATCGGGATTGACGACCGCGTATTCATCAACGGGCAGATAGGTGGTTTTGAAGCCGAAACGGTCGAGATACTCACAGGTATGTAAGACAGCGTGATGCTCTATCGAGGAGGTGATGATATGATTGCCTTTTTTCTGTGCAGCGAAGGCCATACCCTTGATTGCAAGGTTATCGCTTTCGGAACCACAACCGACAAAGGCAATCTCCGTCGGACGGCTATGAATTACCTCGGCGACCTGCTCACGAGAACGGTCAATCGCTTGCATAGCATGACGACCCAGCGTGTAGATGCTGCTAGCATTGCCATATTCGGCTGTAAAGTAGGGAAGCATGGCCTCCAAGACACGCGGGTCTAGTGCAGTGGTGGCGGCATGATCGAGATAAACAATACGCTCTGCCATAATATTTATACCTTTTTTTTCTTGAAAAATCCTTCGTTCATACTGCCGCTACGAAAACCTAACAGATCAACGGTCACATAGGTATAGCCAATTTTGCGTAGGCCGTCCGTGACTTTTCGGCTCATCTCTTCCTCAATCAGCCGTGCAATCTCTGAGCGTTCGACCTCGATACGTGCTATTTTGTCATGATGGCGAACGCGTAATTGATGAAAACCAAGTTCATGCAGAAACTTTTCAGCTTTGTAGACCATTTGTAGTGAAGCGACATCGACCTTGCTACCATAGGGAATGCGCGACGAGAAACAGGCCATCGCAGGTTTGTCCCATACAGGCACATCCAGCATACGGGCGATAGCGCGAATCTCACGCTTGCCCAGACCAGCTTCTTTGAGTGGGCCGCGCACGCCAAACTCACGAGCTGCACGCTGTCCTGGTCGGAAATCGCCGTCATCATCCTTGTTGACGCCATAGGCGATAAAACGGACGTTGTGTTGTTTCGCCAATGGTTCTAACTGTGTGAAAAGTTCAGTCTTGCAAAAGTAGCAACGTTGTACATCGTTTTTTATGTAGCGTTCATCTTCAAGCTCATGCGTTTCGAGAGTGAGCAGAGAAACACCCATTTGTGCAGCGGTTGCAACGGCCTCTTGCGTCTCTTCTGGCGCATACGCATCGGAGGACGCGATGGCACCAATGGCACGTTCTCCAAGCACATCATGAGCGACTTTGAGGAGTAATGCACTATCGACGCCACCGGAATAGGCAATCAATACCGATTCCATATCTCGTAGAATTGTTTGCAGAGAGGTATATTTCTCCATTGTCTCAGCATCTAACGCCTCAACCACCTGGGAAGTATTCAACATTGTCTATGGTCTCCTGGGATAGTATCCATGTTGACGCCATACTTACTATAGATGTGACGGCGGGCCAACACGATACCTAATCTGTATTATATCAGACAATCCGAGTTAGCATGACAGGGGCAAGAGATTTAGAAACTAGGGCGCCCGCAAGGGGAACGCCCCTCCCATACGACGATATCGCTTGTGGAGACGCTTCGTATATGAGAGGGGCGTTCCCCTTGCGGGCGCCCTTGCTCAACAGAAACCCAATTTTTCTTTGAGCATCACAAATACCGCCACGCAATCTCCTGGTGAGTGAGAACCCAGGCTGCTTGTGTCGCTGTCATGAAACGCTTATGTGTCAAGAGGTAGATATGTTGCGGATCGTCGAGCGCGGGTATCCAGGCGTCTCCAAATGTCAGAGGAAATTCGTTCATCTGCTCCATGACGAGAGGAGAGGCAAGTTCTATGATACTGCCGCGTGCAAATTGAAATGATGAGATGATATTTTGTTGCAAAGCCGTGTGAAGTACAGTTATGTGTTTACTACTATTCGCATCATGCATGAGTTGCACTACAAATAAGGCTTCGTCGATCTCTGGGTAGACTTGGCGTCCAAGCAGCTTATCTCCGGTCTCGGCACAACACTGCATGAGAAACGGCTCGACCTCATGAACGTATGTCAGAGGAACAATGACTTCAACGTGCATTATCAATAAAGCCTGGACCATAAGAGGTTCCTTTCATCAGTTTCTATAAAGAACCGCCACGTACAGAATCACAAGCAAGGGAGAAGGTTCAAGTCAAATAGGCACACCATTTCCATCGTGATAGATATATTCTTTATTTGATGGATACCGAAATTAGTCTCTTCTTTTCACGAAATACTGCTGAAGAAAGTTTCATTTGCCCATTTAGCAAGCAACCACTCTTATTGTTAGGTAAAGGAGGGTTTGGCAATTATAGCGTATCATGAGAAAGCAGACCGAAGAACCTTGAAGACAAATTCATGTTGTGTTACGGTGCATGCTAAAAAACGGAGAAAAAAAGAGCTATGAATGAGCAGAATTCGCGCAAACAACAGGCCATATTCTGGCTGGAATATAGCCAGGAACTATCAACAGCTATTCGCTACGAAGCGGCACTGAGCGCGGTTGAAAAGGCTCTTGCACTCGATGACACGAACGTCGAGGCATGGTACGTCAGGGGCACCTCTCTTGCGATGCTCGCACGCTATGGCGAATCTCTGGCAGCTTTTGAGCATACATTGAGCCTCGACGCACACTACGTACCCGCCTGGGACGGCAAGGCGTGGGTACTCGGCATTCTTGGCAAGCGCGACGAGGCATTGCAAGCGGTCAATAAAGCATTGGAACTTGATCCAGACTATTATCAAGCGCAAAAACGGAAAGAGCGGCTGGAGATGATGTAAATACTGTGGAAATTGCAAAGATGATCTCTTTGCAATTTCCACAGTATTTACAACTCCCTCATAGGACAGAGCGTATTCCTGGTAGAAGTTATTACTATACAAAGGGAATTATTTCGATAGGAGTATGTTGTGGCAAGCCGATCTATCCCTGCCAGGAGTACGAAGGATGAACCGATAAAGGTACAACCCAGTCGCTACCGCATCTGGCGACTGTTCAATTTCGCGCGTCCCTACTGGTGGCAACTGGCAGGGTTGACGCTATTAACATTTGTGACCAGTACATTGTCGCTGGTCTACCCAGCTTTTACGGGCAAAATTGTGGATAGCGTGATTCAGAAAAACTCGGATGCGCTTCACTCTATTGTCTTCTCGCTGATTGCACTCGCTCTTGTGCAGGGAATCGTTGGCTTTATCAAGAGTTTTTGGACAACCTACGTAGGCGAACGTGTGCTGGTGGATTTACGCACCAAGGTCTATGCACACCTGCAACAGCTACCGCTCAGCTTTTTCCAGAACAATCGGACTGGCGAGCTATTGAGCCGATTGACAAACGATGTGACACTCGTGCGTGAAAGCGTGACAGGCGATGTAGTAAGCCTGGCACAAAACCTGATTACATTGTTAGTCGGCCTAGTAATTGTGATTGCTGGACCTGATACGCTACTAGCTCAGGTGGGTCAGTTTAATGTACATTTACCAAGCGAACACTCTACGGCGAGCTTTGGGCCGACGCTCCTGATTATCGCGGCTGTGCTTGTGCCAATCTTTATTCTGCCACTAGTTACAAGTCGTTATTTACGCCGTTATGTTAAGCGCGAACTGGCAACGTTGAGTGAGGCGACAACGGCATCAGAAGAGTCTATTGGCAATGCGAAGGTCGTGAAGGCGTTCACACGCGAAGACTACGAGACGAGTCGCTATAACACGCTGGCATGGCGCCAGTTTGGTATCACAATGAAACGTGCGCGTCTATCGGCTGCGGTGCAGGCAGGTACAACGTTGCTTGGGCTAACGGGACTAGCAGTCTTTCTATGGTATGGTAGTACAGCAGTACTCAACGGCTCTTTGACAATAGGAACGCTGGTAACAATTGTGATTTATCTAGCGGTGTTGACGCAACCGTTTATTGCGTTGAGCAATCTCTATGGACAATTCCAGATCGCGCTGGGGGCGTCGGAGCGTATCTTCGACCTGTTAGATCAACCAATCACGCTTGCCGATAGCCCTCATGCATCGCCTTTACCACCAATCCAGGGTAGTTTGAGCTTTGAACATGTCCGCTTCGGCTATAACGAAGAGACACAGGTGTTGCACGACGTATCGTTTGAGGCTAAGCGCGGGCTGGTCGTGGCACTTGTCGGGCCGAGTGGAGCAGGCAAGACAACGATTGCAAACCTGATTCCGCGCTTCTTCGACGTACAGGATGGACGCATCACGGTCGATGGCTACGACATACGCGACGTGCAAGTGAAAAGCCTACGCGAACAAATCGGGATTGTACTGCAAGAGCCTGTGTTATTCGGCACGACGATACGCGAAAATATCACGTATGGTCGGCTCGACGCCACGCAAGACGAAGTGGAGCAAGTGGCTCGTTCCGCAAATGCACATGAATTTATCGAGAAGTTGCCAGAGGGCTATGATACGCTGGTAGGTGAGCGTGGCGTCAAACTGTCGGGTGGGCAGAGACAACGCATCGCCATAGCGCGAGCATTGCTACGTAACCCACGCATCCTCATTCTCGACGAAGCCACCAGTTCGCTCGACAACGAAAGCGAAAGCTTAGTTCAGGAAGCCCTTGAACGCCTGATGCATGATCGCACCACTCTCGTCATCGCACACCGCCTGACCACGATTCAGAACGCCGACAAAATCGTCGTTCTGGAACAAGGGCATATCATCGAGCAAGGCAGTCACGAAGAATTGCTGGCAATGGAAGGGGCATACTACCGACTGTATACAAGGCGATTTGAGGATCAAATCGAGGCGATTCCTTCACTTGAAGAGATGCAAAAAACAACATAGGGACTCGGTCATGGGTTCGTAGGGACCCGATTTATCGCGTCCGAAGCCGATTTATCGGGTATATGTCGTCACAGCAAACGAATTATAGGCGATAAATCGGGTCCCTACGAATTGTTAAACGTTCTCCAATCCATCAGAAACCGCAATCGGTTTCTTGCGCCTCAACGTATACATATAGAGGGGGAGCGCAGGCAAGATAACCAATGCCGATACGATAAGCGTGGTACATACATAATCACGACCTGGGGTACGTATTGTTGCACTCGTAGCTTGCGCTAGAGCAAGCCTTCTGAACAAGCCAGAACAGAGGGTTCGGCTGGTATACTTTTCTCGCGGAGCATCTCCGACAGGGGTGCTACTGGTGAGAAAGGAAAGACCATGCTTATCATCAATGATGATCACCTCAGACGAGCAGATGTGTGCAGTCTGGACGAACTGTGCCCCTCCTGCCGCAAACCCTTGAGAGAGTATCCACTTGTCATGAGTGACGATGCTACACAGGCAGTCTATCATGTCGCCTGTGCGCTTGAACTCGCCACCGATCTCCTCGTCGATCTCTCTACCTTTTTCAACCCTCCGACTCCATACACCTCTTTGTTTACGCTCACGCCACTAGCGTCTGTGGAAGGAGGCAGCGATGCAATCAACCGATCTTGAGGAGATCAAGGCTGCGCTGTGGGAACAATCCCATCATCCCTGTACGCGAGTGACGTGGGGCATGGCACAAGTCATGGCAGTGAGACACAGTAAGAAAGGGCATCTGCAAGCCCTGCTTCGAGGATGGGGAGCAAGCTGGCACTCTGTCGAGAGTGTCGCCATTGAAAGGCCAAAGCTGTGTCCAACTGGGGCATGCGATCTCGACGATGAGACCTGAATGATGGATGGTCTCTTCGCGCCGCGCATGTCCCTGTTTAAGCAACCGCAGGGGACACAAACACCGTGGTGGTACATGAGGTGAAGAGCGAGTTCTCACACGTTCCATGCGCTGCAAGATACTGCCCGGTTTTCCGTCTGAACCGACGGGAAAGCGGCTGAGACTGCCAGGGGAAGGTCCCCTTGGAGACGGCAATCAAAATGTGCTATCCTGAAAATGCAACCGACCATGTGTTCAAGAAAGAGAAGGTCTGTCTTTATGGAGAACGGTGTGAACGCTCTTATTGTGAATCGTTCTAAGCCCCCAGGGGTGGCGATTCCTGTGTTGGGGTATGAGAATGTGGATGAGGCTGCTCGCTGGCTGTGCGATGTCTTTGGGTTTAGAGTACGGCTGCGTATTGGGAATCATCGGGTGCAGTTGCTGGTCAACAATGGATTGGGAGGCGAGGGAGTGGTAGTGGCAACGGAAAGAGGTGAGCATGCACCAGCAGAGGGTAGCCATTCGGTGCTGGTGCAAGTAGCAGATGCACAGAGTCACTACGAGCATGTGTTGGCCTGTGGTGCCCAGATTGTGAGTGCGCCAATCGACCATTTCTTTGGCGAGAGGCAGTATACCGTGGTGGATCTGGGAGGACACCGTTGGACGTTTTCGCAATCGATTGCTGATGTTGACCCAGAATCATGGGGAGGCATGGTACCAAAGGAAGAGAGCTAAAGGAAGGGGACTTTCCATCTGATGTCAATCGTGTTTCTCCCAAATGAGCGAGAGACGCGGTTGCTCTGGTTTCACAACCTGTTCTTGCTCTGCACCAGCAGCGAGAGCGACTGGTGGCGGATCAAATAAGGGCAATTGAACGATCAACGGATCGTGGTACCGACGGTGTGCAGGAGCGTACTCTGGAGTTTTCCAGTAGAGCAGCCACTCACCCGGTCCCAAGTCAAACAAGGTGAGTTGTGGTGAGTGGAACGGAGTATCAGACAAGCGAGGGTGTTCCACCGTTCGCAGGTGTTTGTGGTCGTCTTGCTGTTCCACACTGTATCTGGAGAGCGTGATGGCCTGATACTCAATTTTGAGTGTACCTTCATAGATCCAAACGGTGACTGGCGTATGTGGCAGACCCCGCTCTCCGTAGAACTTCCAATTCTGAAAGCGCAGAAACCCATGTCTATCCAACTGTCTGGTAAAGCGGGTTGCGAACAAAATGCGGTTGAGGACCGACTCAGGATACACGGTTCCTTTCTGCTCACCTAGGACAGCGGCGGGACTATGGCACCCGTCCTCACGCTTTTCGTGCGCGAAGTGGCGTTGTACGTTGTAATCACGCATCCAGGTGCGGTGAGTGGCGATCATCTCTTCCCAGGTGCGTGCGCGTGCGAACTTGGCATCTGCCATTTTTCGGACGATGTTGAAATGCGTCTCGATGTAGTTTTGCCAAGGTTGGTGCTTCTCAATTTGCTCTTTTTTGATCCCTAAAGCAGCATACACATCCATCGCCTGATTGCAACGAAAAATCGCTCCGCCATCACTGACCAGAACTGATGGCGCACCAAAGGCGGCGAGTGCTGCAAAAAGGACCTCTAAATAGTCCCACTGATTTTGGGTGGAAGAAATTTTACTCGCCAGACACGAGCGCGAGTAATTCTCTAAGACGCTGATCAAATAGACAGGTTCTGGAAACCCTAAGTTATGCTCTTCGATATATCTCACGTCCACGGACCATATCTCGTGCTTGAAATGGGGCTTAAACGGCATCTCCCTGCGCTCGCGCTGTGCTCCCCCAGCAGGTTTTGGTACGCCATAGAGCTTTCGATTGAGGGCGAGGAGCCGCCCACACGTTGCCTGTGAGAGATGGATACCGATCTGCTCCAGAGCAGCTCGCACACGATACGCACCAAGCTCAGGACTCTCCCGAACGCTCTTTCGGACTTCGCTGATCGCGTTCATGGTCACTTTGCGAGCAGGAGACCGTGGGGCACTCGTCGGTCTATCATCCAGTCCTGCATGCCCTTCTTCGGCCCACCGCTTG
>CAXUHG010000036.1:15028-42940 GCA_964250805.1 uncultured Ktedonobacteraceae bacterium
GGCACTCGTCGGTCTATCATCCAGTCCTGCATGCCCTTCTTCGGCCCACCGCTTGAGGACCTCATACACCCGATGTCGAGGGGTTTGCAAGTAGGCACTGATCGTCGTATTTGACCACCCTTCCGCATGCAGATCGACGATGGCTCGCCGTCTCTGATATCCGTCGGCAATTTCCGCGTAGGGTGGATAACGCCGCTTGGTCACTGTTGGCTTGGGTCCATCCGCCAGGATACGTTTCACGGTGTGGTCGGATGGTCTGCGCTCAAAATGGAGAAAACAAATCGTGGAAATTTCATGAGGGGTAAAGCCTGAGTACTCCGCTTTCAGGTTGACAATCAATTGGCGCATGTCTTCAGGGAGACTCCGCCCGGCTGAAGGTGCAGGAGTACGCTCTTTGTGGGACAGACTTGCCATACCCACTTGCTCAAACTGCTGTGCATGGTATTGCAGCGTGCGTGGACTGTCTCCGATCTCTTTGGCACGATCTGCCGCACTCTCCTGAAAAAGCACAACAGGGCGAATTTTTTCGTAGAGCTGCTGCTCCGGCCAAAGTGTATATTGCTGAATGTCTTGCCAGTCGTGGGTGCGTTCGCGGCGTTTCCTCTTGCGGGTAGGCATGATGCCCCCTTTTTCGTCGTAGTACCTCTCCCCTATTCTCTACGTCGGTTTGTCCAGACAAGAGTAACGCCTTCCTCTTTACTGGTCAAGAAATAGCCATTTTTGGCTATACGTCCTTTGCTCCTCATACATCTAATTTAGGTATACACATGTTTCAAGCGCAGGCTACGAGTGCAACAATACGTACCCCAGGTCGTGATTATGTATGAGCGTGGTACGTGTGCCGAAGCCAGCGGCGATAATGCCCATGACGGGGCCAAAGGCGATTTGTACAATTGCCCGAACTTGCCCCTGTAGTGAGAAAATCGTCGCTCGCACGCCCGACGTGAGGTTCTGGTTCATCCATGATTGCACTAAAGGCATGCGCGGTCCTGCAACGACCGTGGAGAGCCAGAAGATGGCAAGGGCAAGATAGAACTGACCTGCTAGGGCGAAACCGAGAATGCATATTACCTGCAAGCCATCTATCAGGAACAATGCCCATGCTACCGAGCGATGGCTATTGGTATCCACACTTCGGCGGGCGATCTCGATGCCAAGCCAGTTCGTTGCGACTATGCCTGCCTCGATAATACAGAACCAGACAAACGGTGATAGCTGCCCTAGTGCTGGTAGAGTAAATTGGTGTTGCAGGTAATAGGGCCAGAGGCGATCAAAGCCGATGCTGAACAGAGCATAAAAGACAGTGACACCTAGTATGGTGAGGAGCGCGGGTCGTAGGCGTATCAAGCTCACACCAGCGCGTAGGGTATATCCCATCTGCTGAAATGGATTGCGGCCTTCGCGTGCTATCGGCGTAAAGTGTCGCTCCGGCATGACGATTGCAAGGATGACACTCAACAAAAGGAACAGGCTACCGCCTAACACGATTGGTAGGTTGAGGCGAAAATTGATAAGCACGGCACTAGCAGCGATACCAAGCAGTGAGGCAAGAGAACCATATTGCTCGGCACGCATATACGCTTGTCCGACGTGTTCTGACCCCATTTCGTCGGCTATCCATGCTACATCGGCACCGTCTACGAGCGTAATGCCGAGACCAACAATTGCTACCGACACAAACACGAGCATCACCGTTGCAAAAACGCCTTCGAGCAGATAGCCGAGGCCAACCAGAAAAAATCCGATAACAACCGCTCTCCGACGGCTATACATGTCAGCAAAGGCACCCGTTGGCGGCTGCGCGACAAAGACGACAAATTGTTGGAGCGAGCCAGCAAGCACTAGTTGGAACGGGTTCAGTCCCACTCTTGCCTGATAAATTAGCTCGATAGTGAGAATCATTGAAATGCTGAGTGACGACACGCAACTCAGCAGAACGTAAATGGAGAAGGCTCCATAACGATTGTGCATACTATCCCCTTGTTACTGAAATGAAGGGAAAAAGAGCAAAGAGGAAGAGTAACGTGGGGATATGGAGATATTTCTGGTAAATAAGGTGACAAGTAGCAGGTTTTCAGGTGAAGAGTGAGCACTCACGCGAAGAGTGAGCAGCACAACCATTGGTCGTTTGAAAAACCGCTCTCCATCTCGCTTCATCCATCAATACCTTGTAAATAAGAGTTCTTGTGCCGCTAGGACCCACGCGATGTGCAACGAGATTGCGAGAGAAAGGTTTCCATGAAACGAATCAGATAAGAACCTCTGTGGAGACTTTCCCCTGACCCATCATCCTCCCTCAACTCTCCTCCTTGACAAACGCAAAAGACTCGTTTATAATGTTGGTAAATACAATGATTGTATTTACCAACATTATAGGAGGTTTTTGCATGTGTTCCTCCGATCAGTGCCTCTGTTTGAAGAGGGCAGGATCATGACGAGAGCAAAAGGAGACGCATCGACGGCTCACGCGAGCAAGCCCTCTGGAAGCTGGGAAGCCGCTCCGAACGATCAAGAACCGTTGAATACACGCATCGTTCGTGCCTTACCAGAGCACCTACTCTCCGATCAAGCCTACCTGTTAGGCCGCCTGGGACGAGAAGCCCGCCGTCAGTTTACGCAGGTCCTTAGCACCTGGGAACTGCATCCCTCTCACTACGGGATTTTGCAGTTGCTTGAAGCCATTGACCAGGCATCCCAACAACAGCTGGCGCAGCGTCTTTCGATTGATCGCTCCAACATGGTGGCCCTGCTTGATGCCCTCCAACAGCGAGGGTTCATAGAACGACTGGCTGACCCACGTGACCGGCGGCGTCACGTCGTGAAACTGACAACTGCTGGGTACACGCAATTACAGCAGATTCAACAGGCCAGAGAAGAGGTGGATGACGCATTCTTTGCAGAGCTTGACAACGAAGAACAGGAGACGCTGCATCGGCTGCTCGTCAAGCTCTTTCTCTCACTGATTGAACAACCATCCACAAAAGAGGTACACCTACAGAAAGAGGAACACTCATGACAGAACCTCTTCGCTTTGAAGACGTCAACTTGCCCGTGAGTGAGAACGCTCCGTCGTCTCAAGCGGTTTTCGAAAGACTCCAAACGAATCGAGAGGAGGAATTGCGATGAGTCTTCACATCAATCTCGGCGGCAGCTTCACGCTGCCGGCTAGCGGCTTGACACTCAAGCGCATGGGCTATGGCGCCATGCCGCTGGTCGGTCCGCACGCTTGGGGCCCGCCGCGCGATACCGACGCCGCGATCGCCGTGCTGCGCGAGGCGGTCGCGCTTGGGATCAACCACATCGACACATCCGACTACTATGGCCCGCACGTGACCAACCAGCTTATTCGGCGTGCGCTTCATCCATACCCGGACGACCTCGTCATCGTGACCAAGGTTGGATTCAGACGAGGAACTGACGGGGCATTTCTGCCCGACTTCTCAGCCGAGGGCCTCACTGGGGTCGTGCATGACAACCTGCGCAATCTTGGTCTGGACGTCCTCGACGTCGTCAACCTCCGCCTAGAAGGGCCGGACGCATCGGTTGAGGAACCCTTGTCAGTGCTAGTCGACCTCCAGCGGCAAGGGCTCATCCGCCATATCGGCTTAAGCCACGTCACACACAGGCAGTTCACGCAGGGAGTGGCACTCGCGGATATCGTGTGCGTGCAGAACCTGTACAATCTGGCGCATCGCGATGATGACGCCCTGATCGCCGTCTTGGCGGGCAAAGGGGTCGCGTACACGCCCTACTTCCCACTGGGCGGCTTCACGCCGCTGCAGTCATCGGTGCTATCAGCCGCCGCCGTCAGGCTAGGGGCGACGTCGCTACAGGTAGCACTCGCCTGGCTGCTACAGCGCTCGCCGAATATCCTGCTGATCCCTGGCACGTCGTCGGTCGCGCACCTGCGCGAGAACGTTCAGGCCACGTCCTTGCAGTTGCCCGCAGACGTACTTGCCGATCTGGACGTCATCGGCACCGCTGCTTCACGGGGCGAGGCTTCGCGGGAGAGGCAAAACATGCATCATGAGGAGACGAATATTGGGAAAGGAGAAGTCAGATGACACCAAATGCATCAGTTTCAGTTGTCGGCCCGACAGTAGGTGAGGTCATTCACCTGGGACCTACTCGGATGCGCATCCTCGAAGATGGGCGCACCACGAATCACCGCCTCGGCATGGCAGAGGTCACGCTCCCCCCCCATACCGATGGCCCGGTCCAGCACCGGCATGCCCAGCATGACGAGGGGTTCTACGTGGTCTCGGGTACGGCACGGTTCACCGTTGGCACAACAACGTATGATGCGCCTGTGGGCACCCTGGTGATGGTCCCGCCCGGCGTGCCACATACCTTTGCGAATCCCGGAGACCAGCCGGTGATTCTCTTAAGCACCTTCACGCCTGACCTCTACGTACAGTACTTCCGTGACCTACGCGACCTCTTCGCCAGCGGTCAGCAGATCACGCCCGAGGCAGTGACTCACCTGATGAGCCACTACGCCACTGTTCCAGCGACCGACTATGAGTGATGGTACCTGACTTGGCCTGCATGTGCCTCGTCGATCTGTCAACCTGGACAGCATTTCCGCGGTTGCCTGCCGACACTCTCTCACGCGTTTTGTTAGGCGTTCTTACATCAATGCGAGAGAGTGCATCAATTGTGGAGGCTGCGAATCTGCATGTCCCGTTACTGTTATTCTGTCAATGTGATTCCTTGATGGCGGCAAAATTTGAGACGTATCTGACACCTATCACAAACAGCAATCTCAATGAGAAAGTTCTTTGCCCAGCCTGTAAAGCTCTCTCACTAAAAGAGGGAAAGGGCAATGCTGGTAGGACGCCAGATACGTCTCAAATTTTGCCGCCATCAAGGAATCACATTGACAGCTTGGCAGCCCTGGAAAGACACTATCCAGACGACATGGACGCCGGTGCGCAGGTCAAGAGCGATTTATTTACAACATTCCATACTGATACCCTAGATGTGGAGCGGCTTCTCAAATGGTTAATGTGGTGTTGCTCACTCTTCGCGCCGAGTGCTCACTCGTCGTGCTTTTTACCAATTTCATTCCACAACGAAAACAGTTTTGGGTCGAGATATAACGAGAAGCCAGTAGAGAGTAGCTCGAAAGGAAGCTCGACAGTTATTATAAAAAGACTGTCAGCTTATGAATGTTGATGTCTACGATTGGTTGTTAGCTCACACTGGCTGCGTGTCCAAAATCCACAGCGTTACTCAGTGCAAAAACCATCATATGTAGGTGCCTCCTTTGTGGCTACTCTCGTAGCCTAGTAAGATGTACCATTGCAAGCATACTCTATCGAGGCAAGAAAAACAATGGTGTAAGTACATGTTTTCAAATTCGTGGTGAGCGAAGTTTGATCCCTAAAAATTGCTGTATAGATTATTCCTTGCTTGGTACATTTCACAAACTTATCGGAAAATCTGTGGTTGTCGCGCTTTCATCAATTCCATTATCCATCAGCTTCAGTGCTTTGTTTTTATCGCCATGAATATCTGCCATATTCACGTAGACAAGACCAACCCGACGTGTCATACGAGGCTTAGCACGCTCGAAAAGCTTGCGAGACGTTGGACGTATCATGCGAAACGCTGATGGAAGTGGTACACAATGCACTTGGCGCGTCTAACAGATGAAACTGGTAGGAGTCTAATTTATTACACCCTTTTGACAATAGACCAGCCATGAGAGTTTGTAGACAGTGTTCACCCCCCTTTGGCCTTGTGCGTTGCCAGCAGGATGTAATGAATTAGACCCCTACCAGTTTTCATTACCACGATTCCTACAAATCACGATGCTGAAACCTCCATGCGCCACAGATAGGTAGTACGAGAGCATAGACGACGGCCCAAATCAGCAAAGCCGTTGGGGTTGGTGTTGTCGAGGTAAAGGGGGTGTTGACATGCGCGGCTTGCAGGATGTCAAGGGCACCGGAGGTAAGGTAGAATGAGGTACCGTGCCAGAGGGCATCGGTTGGCATAATCAGGTTCATCGTCGTGGTGACGTTCTGTATAGTATCCTTTGCGTCGGGCGCAGTAAAGGGGATAATCAGATCGAAGAAGCTGACTATTTGCGCCCCTGTGAAAAGCACGAGGATGATCGCACCATTGACCAGCGTCGGCACCATTGTACTGCCGAGCGTTGTTAGCCCCATCAGCACAAAAACGACCAGTTCGAGTATGCCTAGCGCACTTACAACATCCGAAGGCCAATAGCCCGTTTTCACGTAGATGATGCCCAGGAAGGCAAAAAAGAGGCACGCCGTATAAACGACGAGGAGACTGGCGTAGCAGAGCCATTTGCCGAAAACTATTTCAAAGCGATGAATTGGTTTTGGTACGATAATAGTGAAGGTGCCCGCGTCGATTTCGCCAGAGATCATGTTTGTGGTGAGTAGAATGGTGAGAATACTACTTAACAGATAGACAAGCCAGACAGCGGGAATGCTCATAAAGCCGCCCTCACCATAGACGAATATGGCGTGGCTGATAGCAGATGGTCCATTACTATTGTCAATGATGATATTAAAGAGAATGGTAAAACCGATTAGCATGATAATACTGAGCAAGACAACGGCGAGAAAAATACGCTTTCGCATCGCTTCCTGCAATGTGAAACGTGTGATCAATAATAAACCCATATTCTCTTATCCCTCGTAGCTTGACATATCAATGGTGTGCAAGAAAAGATGCTCAAGCGAGCGATGACGCGGTGCCAGCGAGTAGAGACGGATACCGCATGTATGTACAACGGCTGCAACATCGGCGGCCTGCTCTTCGTCTTGCACCTCGATAAGCAGGTGACAAGGTAAATCTGCATCCTCACGTACCGAGAGTGCAACGGCACCGAGTTTGTGCAGAAGTTCGTGAGTAATCGCGTTGACGTGTACATCCAGTGTCAGTGGTTCGTCGAAAAGTTCCTCCGGCGGTCCGACCTTGAGAATATGTCCCTTGTCGATAATCGCCACACGATCACAGATAGCCTCGACATCAGCGAGTTGGTGCGAATTGAGAAAGATACTCACACCATCGGCTTTGAGTCGTAACAGAAGAGTACGCATGTCGTGTTGCCCAACGGGGTCGAGGCCGGATACAGGCTCATCGAGAATAATCAGGTCGGGTTGATTGAGCAATGCCTGCGCTAGGCCAATACGCTGTAACATACCTTTAGAGAATGTACCCAACTTTTGTTTTTCTCGCCCTGACAGGCCAACCTCGGCTAACACTTCTTTGCAGCGTTTTTGCAGCCCAGCACCGCGCATGCCATAGAGTTGACCGTGAAATTCCAGGAACTCCTGCGCTTTAAGCCAACGATGGAAGTTTGGGAGTTCTGGCAAGTAGCCGACGCGACGACGCATTTCCATGTTGTTGACTGCTTGTCCCAGTACGCGTGCGCTTCCCTGAGTTTGGGTTATTAGGCCAGTGATGATCTTGACGATGGTGCTTTTGCCTGCACCATTGGGACCGAGGAAGCCAAAAGCCTCGCCACGATAGGTGGTGAAGCTGACGTTTTCTACGGCGACGAGCCGATGATAGACTTTGTACAGTCCTTCCACCTCGATGGCGGGCAGTTTTTGCTCCTTACGCATGAAATAGTTAATCCTCCTTGATGACTCGCCGCCTGAGGCAGCGAGTCAGAGAGAAACTGGGACACAGCCCCAGACCCCAGGCAAGGGGCGGCTACCCCTTGCATCCCTGCTTTTCAGATTAGCCTAATGAGTTAGCAGTATCCAAAATTTGGGTGCGGTCGTTGGTGTTGGTGACAATTGCGTAGACGATGTTGTGCGATTGCCAGAGGACGCCACCGTATTTGATGGTGTTATCTACGAGCAAGACACCGGCTGCGCCATGAATGGTCACGCGTTGGGCATTCGTCTGTGCCGTTGGCAGAGGTACTGGAATAGTGCCCGTGTTCAGGTCAACGTCCTGCCACAGTTCGTGTATGCCAAGTGACAGGTGTGGTAGTGAGAGCATGTAGGCACGCAAGTCGGTGAGCAAGTTCGCCGAGGTGCCTTGCACGGTGGGGCTGGGAACCTCCGCGACTTCGAGTTGACGCTGATTGTTACATGCTGCAGTTGCATCCTTATTAGATGTGTCACTGTTACAAACTCTTGCATATTGAATGGTGACGCCAGGAGCAACGGTGATCGTGTAGGCGGCTCCGTTCAACTGTGCCGGAATATGTACATCGCCATCGCCAATGCGCTGCATTGTCGCTCGTGCTTTAGCTGTGTCGAATGTGAAGGTGGCTTGTGTACCATTAAAGAACGCATATCTGGGTGTCGCGAGTACACCCTGTGGTAATTTGCTGGGCTGCAAAAGCGGAAAGTGCGTGCGCTGCTCAACCTGTGCTTTGGTCGGATTGTTCAGGTCAGTAATCTGCGTTGGCGAAACTTTGAGCGTGCCAAAGTCGGTCAGGTTGTTAAACAGGTCCTGTGTGGTCTGGCTGGCATCAAGGTTCACCGGTTGGAACTGCTGTACGTGAAACAGAGCAAAGAATTGACTAGCTAGCACACCCGCATTTGGCAAGAGCAGCGCGGCAATCAAAGCGGCGGCAACGGCTGCCGTTATCCAGCGAACGCGGTTACGCTTCCATGTCGGCTGTAATGGCTTCTGCGCCCTCTGTCCGCTCAATGGTACGATGCTGAGATCGTTCGCGGTATGCTGCTCTTCGCGTAGCTTTGCCTGAAACGTTGCAAAGGCTGTGTGAGTATCGGGCATTGTGGATGGATTGAGCGTGCCAAGTAAGCCGTATACGTCCTGACCGTTTTGCTGAATGTCGCGCTCGTCGGCACTACAATCGGCACAACCGATCAGGTGCGCGAGTGCCTGAACATTCTCATCGGTGGGAAGTTCGCCATCGCGCATACTGACGAGTAACCCTCTATCTAAACAGGAATCATTCGGCACGAAGCGTTGCTGCTCGTTCATTGTATCTCCTTCGGAATTCGCGTTCCGCGCGGCCTAGTAGTGAGCCAACAGAGGCCGCCGCCACTCCTGTCGCCTGTGCAATTTCCGCATAACTTAAACCAATGCTACGTAACAAGATGTATGACTGCTGCCGCTCAGGTAGTTCGGCAAGAACAGCACGTACTAACGCCGCTTGCTCTGCCGCCAACACCTGTTCCTCCGGGCTTTTTTCTATGCCACTGGATACGCCCTGCGCTGACCTATCACCTGTCTGCTCTTCGTGATGTATGCGCCGCTGTTGAGCGCGTAACGCGTTCAAACTGAGATTGGTGGCGACGCGACATAGCCATGCACGCTGCTCGCCCTCGCTCGTCGCATGTGGTGGGATGCGATAGAAGCGCAGAAATACCTCTTGCGCGATATCGTCCGCCTCATCACATCGCCCTGTACAGCGATACGCAAGCTGGTACACGAGGGGGTAGTAGCGCGTAAACACGGCCTCGAACGTCTCATCCTGAGTAGAGGTGGCGAGAGTTCTCTGTAATACCATGCCTCTCTTTTCCTTTAAGTATTCTTTATTCTTAAACTATACAATGCTTTCGCAGGTACGTACTCTGTTTTGCATCTATAGGACACCACTCACGCTGAGTTTGTGACAGGTAGGGACCGATTTATCGCGTCCTCAAGCGTGGTTTATCACACGAGTCTTTTGTAAAGTGTTCAAAATTGCACTACCAGGACTCGCGCAGTAAACTGCGCTGAGGACGCGATAAATCGGTCCCTACCAAATCCATCACACTTGAAGAAATTTCAGAATATCACGATAATAGACTTCCCAATCGCCTTCGTTACAAATTGCAAGCTTTGGAAGTGTAAGTAGAGAAAAGATATCATCACACAAAGCACGGTAATTTT
Source organism: uncultured Ktedonobacteraceae bacterium (assembly GCA_964250805.1). Taxonomy (GTDB): domain Bacteria; phylum Chloroflexota; class Ktedonobacteria; order Ktedonobacterales; family Ktedonobacteraceae; genus JBBQVS01. The sequence continues at coordinate 24,875 of CAXUHG010000036.1, forward strand.
GATATAACTGAACAAACCCGTCAAATCCCTGTAGTGACTGCCGTACTCCGTAAGGACTTCCAACCTTCCAGTTTATTTGATACGTCTCCCATGCACTACCGCGAGCATCACACACTGTACGGATAGCTTTAGCTATATCTTGATGATAGAAATAAATGAGTACGGGGTTGAGTTCTTGCAGACACTTGATCACCTGCATAACATAATCACATAGCACCATTGGCTCAGCATTCATCAACAACAGGTCTGTCATATTCCCGTGAAACAAAAGACCATCACAAACAGTAATAGCAGAGGATTGCCGTATCTCTTCTACAAAACGTTGCCATTTTTGAAGACTATACGAAATAAAATCATTCACAGTCATATCAAGCTGTATAGCATTAGGATGAGGAAAATCAGTTGCAACACGCAAAGGATGGCGCGGCTCGTCTATTGTTGGCCCCTCTAGCATGAAACGAGACGCAAAGCCGTTGTGCTGTAGTTGTTCTGTGAGAAATAGGGCGGTGGTTGTTTTGCCAGCACCCATGATTCCTTCGACGAAGATAAATTTGGTATTGAGCATGTTTTCCCTGCTGATTCATATTTTTTGCATCGTTGATATGTACAGTCTACAATATCTGAAAAGCGATAGGAACAATACAAATATGTATTATTGTTATGAATTTAAGGGGAATCAAAAATGACAATACAACCATCAGGAGCAGACGCACAGAACACAAAACAACTTGCAAACAATCCAACTGCTACTCAAATATTTCCCGTCACTTCCTCCATTCTCTCCGCTGATGCTCTCTTGCAAGAAATTGCACGTAACTATTCTCCTCGATAACCTGCTTGATTGCCAGCTCATCAGGCGCGGTCTGAGCGATAGTTATCTCGTCCGAACAGCTAGCGAGTCCTATGTGCTACGTGTTTACAGACCGAAATGGCGCACGCTCTCGGAAATCCTTTACGAAATGGATATACTTTCTTACCTTCGTCAGCAGGGAGCATCAGTTTCTACTCCTCTTGTCAGGAAAGATGGCTCGTTCGTTCAAGGACTTCATGCTCCCGAAGGGACGAGATACATGGCTCTTTTCACCTATGCCAAAGGGGAAGAGCCAATTTTGACAGAGGAGCAGAGCTATCAAATGGGATTAGCAACCGCCCTGATTCATCAAGCGTCGGAAGGATTTACAAGTTCGCATACTCGCTTTTTCCTCGACGTTGACTATCTTATCCACAATCCCCTTGGACTTGCCAAACCATACCTTGAGCATCGACCAGAGGATATAGCATTTCTGTTAAGAGTTGCTGATACGCTTGGGAAGCGCATTCTGCATCTAGCACCTGAACTAGATTGGGGAATTTGTCATGGAGACGGAACGGAGAGAAATGCTCATATCACACAGAATGGTGTTGTCACCTTCTTCGATTTTGATTGCGGTGGATTGGGGTGGCGAGCATACGACCTTGCAACATTCAGGATGAATGCCCGAAAGCGTGAGCATGGCGATGCGATATGGTCAGCTTATTTGAAGGGCTATACCAGCAAGCGACTCATTCATCCTATTGATATGGAGGCAGAACCGTTATTGTTCGTCGCCAGAATCTTCTGGAGCATGGGAATTTACCCTGCGACAGCTACAGATTATGTCGCCGAACCGCTAAATGACAATTATATTGATAGACAACTTAGATTTTTGCGACGATGGGCATTGGAGTATCTTGATGTGACATAGACACTATTATCTAAAGCACACCTTCGTAGACCAACTCCAGAGGTAAATTTATGCGGAGTGGTTCAAGCTGAATTGTTTGACCTGTGGAAAAGCGTTCTTGTTTCCAGCTTATTGAGCGGCGGTATACCTCAATATACTGCTCGTCTTGGCTCACCAGCATATACACTTCGAGTGTGGGACAGCGCATGTAGCGTGCGAACTTCTCGGTGCGGTCGTATCTCTCGGTGCCGGGTGAAAGCACTTCGACGACGAGACGTGGGGAGCGAATCATAAATGGTTTCAGCCGTTTATCTTTGTCCCAATCCGCACGATCACACGTCAGCACGACATCGGGAACGACGGGAGGTTTACCAAGAATGATAATATACTGGTCACGATGAGCATAGCATGGACCTTTTCTGCCGATTTGCTCGCGTATAAGGGATTCGATATTCGCGGCAATAGTGCTATGCTCAGGTGTCGAGCCAGTTATGTTGTAAACGATACCATCAATGAGTTCATAACGATATGGGCTTTCCACGCTTATCATGCGCTCGAAGGCTTCCTCGGTCATTGCTATGCCATGTATGTCGTCGCTTTGTGGGTTTGCAACCATTGCTGTTCCCCGATAACAAGGACTTTGCGTGATAAAAGGATTTACGCTAACACTTTTTTCTTTGTTGACGACTCATATTTATTCAAGAAGACTCGATTGCCACAATAGATGTTACGTTTTGCCCATGCTGAAGGTGTCTTCTGTCGTAATCGTTCACGTACTAGTGGTTTGTCTGCACCGGGGGAATCATACCAAGGTTCATCTAACACATATGCAGAGTTAGTTACCCATGCAGGGCAGGGGAGATTGTACTGCTCACAAAGATATTCGACGGATGCCGCACAAAAAACTGCCCATTTATGCATGTCGAGTGTTGCGTCTTTTGGCTCCTCTATTGGGTCGTTGATCAGTTCGTCGCGTCGATCTGGAAAGTTTCCAAAGAAATCATTCATGAAATTACCCAGAGGATTCCACGGACGTTGCCCCTCACATATTTCTTTATAAGATACTGCCATCGTCTGCAATTCAGTACAAGTTTTCATTTGTCACCTCGTTACCTAGATTATACCATGAAAACAAGGAAACGATGCAGCATAATAAGTATCTTTCCCCAATTTATTAAAACAGAGCATCTAAATTGTCCTCAAGATCATAGACTTCATAATAGCCTTTATCAGTAACAATGCTATCAATGATTGCGAATGCTTGCTCACGAGTTGTGATATTTAGGCTTTTGAGTAGTGCTTGCACATCGTCTACATCTTTCTTACGAAATACCATAAGCTTGAGAGTCAAGATATATTCTGGAGTTGGTATGTACACCTCAACCTTCCCATACTTCTTCCAAAATTGGAGAGGCGGATTTGGAGCCATATCTCGGATAAAGTCAGCGACAACATCGTTGAGCCACTTTTGTTTAAGCTGATTCTTTCTTGCGACCGCTTTCACCGCTGCTACAAAAGCTTGCGTTTCTTTTGTCTTGTGAGTGGTGTCGGGCATATCTAACAGCACAATATCAACATCTTCTGTCGCTACTCTATTTCCAACCATAAGCAGCATATACGCACCACCTACAATCATGAGCCGAACAGGTTGGTCAAACTTACGTCGTTCCAACTCGTCTCCCAATTCTTGAAGATAATGTTCAATGGTTTGAGAGTCCATCTATTAATTCCCTCATCCTTGCTTAAAGTCTTCTACAAGTGGTCTCACCAATCCAACAATCTCCCAATAAATCTCCTCTTGCGTCCGTGAGGCATCCACAACCTTGATGCGTTCAGGGTAGGTTCGGGCAAGTGCTAGAAATGCGTTACGTAGTTGTTGGTGAAAAAGTTCGGATTCGCTATCGAAGCGGGATTGCTGCTCGCGTAGGCCACTTTGATCATGAATGGTGTTAGTACGCGCCTGTACTTGTGTGGGATCGAGGTCGAGCAGGATGGTGAGGTCGGGGACATGATTTTGCGTTGCGAGCATGGAGAGGTGTAGGACAAGCTCGGCTCCAACGCCACGCGCTACTCCCTGATAGGCAATGCTTGAGTCGAAACAACGGTCGGTAAGGACGTGGATACCCTGTTCGAGCGCGGGCAGGATGAGCGTTGCGAAGTGCTGGGCGCGGTCTGCTTGAAACAAAAAGGCTTCGGCAAGAGGTGTAATGGTTAGTTCGGGATGATCGAACAGGACGCGGCGTATCTCGACACCAAAGGGCGTACCGCCAGGTTCACGCGTATGAATATAAGAAATATCATGGTCGGTAAGCCACTGTTCGAGCAGGCGCATCTGTGTGCTTTTGCCTGCTCCGTCGAGTCCTTCAAATGAGATCAGCCGTCCCCTACTCACATGCCTCTCCTCTTGCTAGCGTTCGCGGTCCGTGCGGTATTCTTCGTAGTCCCAGTCAAAGTAGGGTTTGGGCAACATGTCTTCCGGCGTCCAGTCGCTGCCGGGCTTGCCATATTTGCCGTGATATTCTTTGAGCGTCTCACCGACGTATTCAAAGGTAAGCTGGCAGATACGGAAGCCAACGGGAACCCAGATAACCGTTTGTGTGTGGTTGCTAATCTCCATTGTCCAGCGATTGATATAGCCAACGTCGCCGACACCCGCGCAACGGCAGACCGAGAGGCCAGAACGCGCAACAGTGCTACGCGAGTACATCTTCGCAAGAAAGCCATTGTGACCCCCGATAACCTCCTGTGTATGCGCGAGAATGGTGGTGCCGGGGCGAATAGCGATCTTGTTGCCGTGCGCCTTGCGCGGCTCGCCCCAGTAGCGGCGAATCTCTTCCGGGTTATCGAGGTGCATTCCCTCGACATTAGCATCACCCTGAAAATACCACTCGCCAAGCCGACAATCATACGAGTTTGTGCCCAGATGACGACGGTCAAACGGCTCTATAACAAGATTTCCGCGCTCTCGCTCTTCCAAAATACGTTTATCGGACAGTAACATAGCTGTATAGTCTCCTTACGCGTTACGTCTTAACAGGGAGACGCTTGTGGTCTCCCTGCCTCGTTGTTGACAATCGTAAGCCCTATTATACCGTGTATACGCAATATCTTAATCGGATATAACAAAAAGAACGCTATCTTGGAAACTCTTGTAATTGGAACATCTGTATTATACACTTCTAGCAGAACAGTACATTGGGCACACAGAATAGAAAATTCTATGTAATTGAAGTTGGAGGATACTTTCATGGCAATAATCACCGATGAGTTCATGCACAGGTCACTAGCTACTACCAAGCAATATTGTGTCGTCATTCTCAAAACTGGCCCAAATAAGCAGCAGGATGGAGTTGAAAAAATCATATGGGAACATGGACGAAGGAATTTCTCACTACGTGCAGATGGAGTGATGCCTATTGTTTGCCCGGTTAATGATGATAGCGAGGTATCAGGGATTGGCATTTTTAACGCTTCTGTCGAAGATGTCAGAAAAATCATGGACGAAGACCCAGGCGTACAGGCTGGTGTCTTTGTCTACGAAGTTCACGAGTGCCGGGGCTTCCCTGGAAGCTGTTTACCAGAGTAAACAATTAGATTATCTCTTCCAACTCTTCCGCATACTCTTCAATAGGAAGCACACGTGCAGCATCGACATCAATCCACATACGCTCGATGAGGTCGCGGGCTGCGTCTTTGTCGGTTAGGGCACTGTGGAAAGAGAAAAAGGCGCGGTCGTCGCTATGGCGGTGTATCCAGCGACTGATGATGTTGATCTGATCAACCTCGGCCTTGCCGACGATACTTGGAGCGTCGCCTAGCTTAGCAGCTTCGTCAAGCATGGCAAGCACGGCTTGTTTCATGGTTTGTGGCTCATGTGGAAGAGATTGCTGTTTGATGAGTCGTCCGTGACGAATAAGGAATATTTCGTCGTGCCCCTCCTTCGCCGAGGGGTAGACGATAAACAGATTGTTGGCTTCAACAGCTCCGGTGATGAGACGCTGCCCAATCAGCACCTCGTCGGCTCCGCGAATGGCATCACGGAACCATGCGGCACGCTCGAAGTTGAGGTTGTGGGCTGCTTCGTGCATCTGGCGGCGTAGACGTTCCAACAAATCCTCGCGCTCTCCACCTAAGAAGGCACAGACCTGCTCTATCACCTTTTGATATTCGGTGGGGTCAACTCCGCCGCGACAGGGACCGGAACAACGATCAAGGTGTAGGCGTAGACATGGGTCGGAGGCTTTAGCTTGGGGTGGCAATCCACGCGTGCAGGTACGCACAGGGAAGACTTTCTGCACCAGTTCGATGGTGAGATCAACCATGCGCCGACTGCGGAATGGGCCAAAGTAACGCGCACCATCGGCGGCAACCTCTTTTGTCGAGTAGACGCGCGGAAAGGGATGTTGCACGTCAATTTTAATGAAGGGATACAGTTCGTAGTTTCGTAACTGCACATTGTATGCGGGCTGCAGAGCCTTGATCATCTCCGATTCGCGTAACAATGCCTCAAGTTCCGATCCCATCTCAATAGTTTGAATATCTTTGACGCTCTGTAACAGACCATCCATTTTGCGTGTATAACCGAGCGGGTGGCTATAGTACGACGCAAGCCGATTTTTCAGGCACTTTGCTTTACCAACGTAAATAACTTGATCGTTGGCATCTTTCATCAAGTACACACCGGGCTTGGTCGAAAAATCGCGTTTCCAAGCAGGATTGAGAAAGAGACTCCCCGTCGGGCGCGTAGTTGGTAGCGACGAAGAGGCAATTTTGCCATCAGCACGCCATGCCTCATCCTTTGTCCCAGGCATAAGTTGAGAAATATCGCCGCTCCATGCGACGGGCAATTGTAGGCGACGGCGCAAATGACCGAGCGTGGAGATGTTTTGCTGTCGCGCTAGCTCAAGAATGCGGAGAAAGACGGCGGCGGTTACGGTTGCATCGCCGAGCGCACGGTGTCGATTTGCGGTTGGAATGTTGAGGTGGCTAGCTACCATGTCGAGCTTGAAACGCTTCAAGCCGGGGCAAAAGCGACGTGCTAGTGGTATTGTATCGAGACCATCGGGCGGAAAGGCACGTCCAAGTAGTTGCGCCTCATACGAGAGAAAGCCGATATCAAAGCCGACGTTGTGGCCTACGACAATCGCTTCGTCGATAAAGCTCATCACATCGGGCATAACCTCTTGTGCGGTAGGTGCGTTCTTAACCATCTCGGTTGTAATACCTGTAAATTGTGCGATAAAGGATGGAATGCGGCGTCCAGGATTGATAAGAGTCTGGAAAGAGTCTACCGCTTCGCCGCCGCGCACACGCACACACGCGACCTCGATCACGCGGTCAGGACCTGGACGCAGGCCAGTCGTCTCGGTGTCGATGACCACAAATTCTACGTTGTCTAGCAACCGCTGCGTGCTACGCCACGCGGAGAGCGACCAGCGTACATCGCTACTGATACCAATTTCGCCCATCTCTTCAAAGAGCGCGGAACTTCGCAATGCTTGTCGTAGCATCACCGTCCAGAAGCCTTGCTGCCCAGTGTTGGTATTCGCGCCAAAAAGATGCTGTATCAACATATCCTCAGCAACGGGTTGGCCTATGCTCTCTAACAAATCGTGAGCGCGTCGCAATAGAGTACCGCGCTGTGGAGTGCCGCTATCCGCCATAGTCCACACCTTTTTATGCTTCCCTGAAATACATTTAGACCATATGTGCTAGAATAGCACGAGCCATTGGTATTTGACAAGGAGAATAGGTAGGATGTCCAATACAACACGGTCAATGTCACGTATCATCAAAGGCGATACGTGACATTGACCGTGTTGTATTGGACATCTATTGGGGTTGTAGAGTAACGCTCAGACATTGTACAATGACCATAACTGTATGTTCCTGGGTTCTCCACGAGAGAGTTGGGGACATTTTCTGATTGAGGAGGTGTGTTTCTTTGCCCGAATTATTTCATGAGATTGAGAATTGTGTTACCGCGCCACAAGGTTTTCGCGCTGGTATTACGATTAGTGGTATAAAGTCTGACGCCGCGATTCCAGACCTCGCTATTTTAGCTTCCGATGTCCCCTGCGTTGCCGCGGCAACATTCACCACGAGCAACACTCGTGCCGCTCCTGTACTGGTTTGCCAGGAGAGACTCAAAAGTGGCAAGGCGCAAGCGGTCATTGTCAATAGTGGCAACGCGAACTGCGCAACGGGCGAGATTGGCCTGCTCAATGCCTACCGTATGACTGAATATGCGGCTAAGTTGCTTAATATCGAAAACGAGTTGGTGCTATGTTCATCTACAGGTATCATCGGGCGACAGTTGCCGATTGAGAAAATCGAGGCGGCTGTTCCTAAAATAGAGCTACGGAGCGATCAAGGGAATGCGTTCTCTGAGGCCATTCTGACAACGGACACACGCCCTAAACGCATGGCATTGGAGTTTCAGATTGAGGGCAAGACGGTACGGCTCGGCGGCGTCACTAAAGGTGCTGGCATGATCTACCCTAATATGGCGACGATGCTGTGCTATTTGACGACGGATGCAGCAATCGAGCATGAATGGATGCAGACGGAGGTACGCGCCGCCGTTGAGGATACGTTCAATATGATTTCGATGGATGGCGACATGTCCACCAACGATACATGCGTCCTCTTCGCAAATGGTCTGGCTGGCAATACACCGATTGACGCGAATCATCCAGAGGATGACACATTCCGTAAGGCTCTACGCTACATGATGGAATATCTCGCACGCGAGATGGCACGCGATGGCGAGGGCGCGACCAAGCTGATGATCGTGCATGTGCAGGGGGCACACGATAAGGACGATGCGATACTGGCGGCCCGTTCAGTGACGCTCTCTCCGCTCTGGCAATGTGCGCTTGCGGGTAGCGATCCCAACTGGGGTCGTATTGTGGCTGCACTGGGGGCTAGTGGTTGTGAGTTGAATCAGAACACCTTCGATATCGCGCTCGACGATGTGCAGATCGTCAAGAACGGCGTAGCAACCGACTATGAGCAAGCGGCGGCGAAGGCCGTGATGATGAAAGATGAGGTCACGATTTCGATTGACCTGCATCTGGGCGAGGGCAAGGCGACGGCGTGGGGCTGTGATTTGACACATGGCTATATCGACGAAAACACACTATATTCACGATAGAGAGTTAAATAGACAAGGTACACCGTACCCAACCAAGCAAGGAGAAACTGACATGACAACGACGGAGTTGAATAAGAACACCCGCGACTGGGTTGCGCTTGAGCAGCAATACTATCAGGGCACATTCAAGCGACAACCATTGACGCTGGTGCGTGGCGAGGGTACGCGTGTATGGGATAGCGACGGGAAGGTGTATCTCGATTTTGTCGCGGGTATCGCCGTCAACGTGCTTGGACACTGCCATCCGGCGATTGTGAAGGCGGTGCAAGAGCAGGTGACGAAACTTGTCCATGTCTCAAACCTGTATTACAACACGCGTCAGATCGAGCTGGCTGAATTGCTCGGTATTCAGAGTAAGGGCATGCGCTCGTTTTTCTCAAACAGTGGTGCCGAGGCGAACGAAGGTGCAATCAAACTAGCACGCAAGTATGGGCGTCTACATCGTAATGGTGCCTACGAGATTATCAGCATGGATCATAGCTTCCACGGACGCACGCTAGCAACAACAGCGGCAACAGGACAGGCAGCCTATCAAGCGTCGTGGGCACCATTGCCCGATGGCTTTAAGCAGGTGCCATATAATGATCTTGAAGCACTAAAGGCCGCGACTAGCGACAAGACAATCGGTATTCTCATCGAGCCAGTGCAGGGCGAGGGCGGTATTTGGCCTGCTGATAAGGCGTTTATGCAAGGTGTACGCGCATGGTGCGATGAGCAAAATCTTGTGATGATTTGTGACGATGTGCAGGCGGGCATGGGTCGCACAGGCAAATTCTTTAGCTGGGAACACTATGTACGTCCCGACATCGTGACGATGGCGAAGGGGTTGGCGGGCGGTGTGCCGATTGGCGCAATGCTAACGGATCCACGAACGGACGTGTTCACGCCCGGCGATCACGGCACAACCTTCGGCGGCAATCCTATCGCATCTGCCGCCGGTATCGCCACAATTCAGACCATTCTTGAAGAGAACTTACTTGAGAACGCAACACAGATGGGCGAATACTGGCGTGGCAAGCTCGATGCTCTATGCGCGAAATATTCATTTATCGACAGCCCACGCGGTCTCGGCCTCATGCGAGCCGTGAACGTCAAGCACGAACTGGCACCCATGATTGTACAACAAGCGTTGGCGCACGGCCTGTTGCTGAACAACACCGGTACGGCGACGCTACGCATGATTCCACCCTTGATTCTGACAAAGGCCGATCTTGACGAGGCAGCGGAGCTACTCGATAAAGCGTTAGAAGATGTAGCGAAGATGCCTGTAGCAGAGGCGTAAGATAGGAAATACAATGGAGACTGATAGGGCAAAACATGACCTTTGCCCTATCAGTCTTCATTGTCATAAGCCTGCTTCAATTTTTCTATGTCAATTTTATGCATTTTCAACATAGCTTCTGTAACGCGTTTCACTTTTTCGGAGTCTTTGTCACCTAGCATCTCGCCTAGGGCATTGGGGACGATTTGCCATGATACGCCGAATTTATCTTTGAGCCAGCCGCATTGACTCTTCTCTCCGCCCTCGGAAAGTTTCTCCCATAGCTCGTCTACTTCTTCCTGCGTCTCACAGTGAACGAAGAACGATATGGCCTCGGTAAATTTGAAGTATGGACCGCCGTTTAACGCCATAAATTCCTGTCCATCTAGCACGAACGTTCCAGTCATGACTGTTCCCGCCTGTTCGTGGCCTTCTCCATAGCGACTGGTGCCTATAACCTCAGAATTTTTGAAGATCGAGGTGTAGAAGTTCATCGCCTCTTCAGCATTGTTATCGAACCACAAAAATGGAGTAATTTTTTGTGCGTTGTTTTGTATCATGTCCTTTTACATCCTTCCTATTTTGACGTTTCTCTTTTTGACGTTTCTCGCATAACTTTCCATGTTATATCACAATGGGCTTTCTTTTTCACATCTTCGCACTCACTTGATACCAATGCGGACTCGGTAACTCCAATACCAGGGGATGGACTTGGAACCGATATGTTCGAGTGCAGCCTGCCTGAGCCGATCAAACCCGGTCTCTTGTTCGGTAAACTGGAATTGGTCGCTGAACCCACTGCTCTGCATCATATCAAGATACCGTGTCGCGTCTCCTTGCTCGATAGAATGCAGAAATACCTCACGAATGAAGCGAAAGTGAGCACTCACGTGCAAGGGGTCGAGTGATTTGTTTTTAGGCCAGATTTTGAGGATTTGAGCTTGTCCACGCTCCCGGACAAGCTCCACTAAGCGCATATTAACCTCATGAGCAAGCCGATCAAGTGCCCAAAAGATTGTTGGGGGTACATCGTAGTCATACGCGGCAAAGAGTCCTCCCGGTCGTAGAATTCGAGCAATCTCGGTCAAGGTCGTAGTCGGTTCAATCCAGTGAAACGATTGGGCGGCAGTGACGATATCAGCACATTCATCAGGCAATCCCGTCTGGTGAGCTACCCCTTCTCGATATTCAATTTGTGCAGCGAAGGAATGCTCCTCGACTTTGCGGATGGCCTCTTTCCGCATGTCGGCATTGGGTTCGATTCCAATCACCTGCTGTGCCAGATTCCCCCAGATTGCGGTTGATAGTCCAGTCCCACTACCCAAATCCACCACTAGAGCGGGATGCGGTGTATCGATTAACTGCGTCAGCAGATCGAGCAAAACTAGTGGTGGCGTAGGGCGTACACGATCATAGCTGATGGCTTTGCCAGTCCAAATTTCACTGGTCTCTGTCATGTCGTTTTCTCCTTGCTATTCCTTCTCTTCTAGCTTCGTAGGAGTCTGCTCTCCCTTCGTTAGCTGCTGGGCAATCGTCTGCGCCTTTGCGCGTAATTGGCGTATCTCCGTAACGGTTTCGTAGACGCTTTCGAGAATGGAGGAGTTCGCCTCGATACCTGCGTGAATGAGCCATGAGGCGGCATCGCTACGAGTTGTGCGAATACCAACTTCGACAAGGGCGTCGATTGCGCTCATATCCTGATCGTCGATACGACATGTTACGACGTTACTCTTCCCTTTAGCATTGTCTTTAGATGGTTCAGCGACAGACACACGCTCAACAATGGTCTGTAGCACTTTTGAGCGCACCTGATCGAGTGGCACCCCTAGTTTCGTTATGACTACCGCTCCTATGCCTTCACCTTCACGAAGCAGCCCTAACAATACATGCTCTGTCCCGATAAAATGCTCAGCAGAGCCACGGCAGCCTTCGCTAATCGCCAACGTAATCACCACCTGAGCACGTGGTGTCAATCCACGTTCCGTAGCAAGTGGCTGCGGCGTTGCTTTGCCAACAATATACTCAATCGCGGCTCGTATCTTTTGCAGATTTATCCCTAGCTCGTTCAATACCTGATACGCCATCCCCTCCTCTTCGCGCAACAATCCCAGTAGAAGATGCTCGGTTCCTATATAGTTGTGGTTGAAACTCGCCGCCTCCTCATCCGCAAAGACAAAGGCTCGTTGTGCCTGTTCTGTAAATTTGTTAGAAAACTTTGCGACCTGCTCCAATATTAACGGGCTACTCTGTTGTTCACTACTCTGCTCGGTCATGCTCATAATACTCCTCTTATGTAACATGTAAACTATTTACAATTTACGTATTACAAGGATACCTACTAAAAGGAGGATTGTCAAGGGTAATTTTTTGTTTTACTTTTTTGCTAGCCTTTGATCAGCTAGTAAATAGCCAGTAAAACTCGCTCTTGTAGGTGAAACATACTAAAATAGCATACGAGCTATATACTATTTTGAAGGAGTAAAAACACATGAACACCTTTTCTGGAAAAGCCGTTCTCGTTACTGGAGCCGGAGTCGGAATTGGCTATGCGCTATGCAAAGCCTTTGCTAGTGCAGGGGCGACGGTAGGCTTGAATGAAATCGATGCCGCACTCTGCCAGAAGGCGGCGCAGCAGATCAATCGTGATCTCAATGTTGAACGAGTGTACCCTTACGTATGTGATGTAGCTGATGTAGATGCGGTTCGTCGTATGTTTCAACACTTCGTCGAGACGGTTGGACTCTTGGATATCGTGATCGCCAATGCTGGTATCACGAATTACGGCGAGTTCCTGACCTTCACACCAGAAGCATTTGATCGCTTAATGGCTGTAAATTTGCGCGGAAGTTTCTTTACTGCACAAAGTGCTGCCAAGCTGATGATTGAGGCTTCCATTCCTGGACGTATCATCCTCATGTCCTCCGTGACTGGTATCCAGGCACACATGAATCTGGGTGGATATGGCATTACCAAAGCTGGCATTCGCATGATGGCGAAGGGTATTGCACAGGAGGTGGGCAAATATGGTATTACCGTCAACGCCATCAGTCCTGGCGCGACTCTCACCGAACGCACATTGCAAGATAATCCTCACTACGAAAGCAATTGGGCTAGCGTGACTCCAACAGGACGCGTCGGGTATGTGGATGACATAGTAGCTGCAACTCTGTATCTCGCCTCACCGGAAGCACGACATGTGACAGGGCAAACATTAGTAGTTGATGGCGGATGGACTTTGCAGAGTCCGTTACCACCGGATCATCCAGACCTATCCGAACACTACGCTTCGTAAAGGTATTTTCGCGCTGCAAAAATAATCGCCTTGCTTCCTTCGCTCGGCTGGTTCTGGACATCACTAGGCCAAAAGCCACTTTCTATAAAGGGTTACACTTCCACCTCTCGACTTCTCGATTGTTATGCTTACAACATGCTGCTACTAAGGATATCGCTTGGCATATCCTTAGTAGCAGCATGTTGTAATAACGCGAAATGTTATATGGAAGAAAAGACTAGGTATTGTGAAAATGACGCTCTACACTCGCACGGCTAACCCGCTTATGTTCCTCTGACGCTGGTTCATAACTTGACCAATCCACTGTGAAACCACGTTCTGTGAGTATCTCGGCTGCGAGATCGGGTGGGAAGCCTTTTTCCGCGTGCAACTCGAAGAGGGCAGAGCCTTGAACATGCCTTTGCGTGTCCAGTTCAAGCTGCGACAGGTATTTTAAGCCGACGGTCAAGACGCGTTCAAAGCGGACTTCCTCGTCGGCAATACTTCGCACAACTGTTGGGATACGCGTGTGTTCCTCAATGGTGAGGAGTGTCCCGTGCGCGTCTGCTAATGGTACGACCAATTCGCTCAAGAATGGTCGGTCAATCCCTAGCATGCGTCCTTGCAGTGCGGCACGACGAATCAGGCGACGCACGACAGAATTACGACCATCACGTCCTGGTTCGACACCTGCTAAACCTGCTAGAAGAGACGCACGAACATGGTCAACAATTCTTCTCCTAGCACGACGTTCTATCGCTTCGTCACCTCCACTACCACTACCCTGTGGTGCGAAATCTAGCAGGCGTAAGTTCGCGGGTTGAAACAGATCAATCGTAAAGACTGACTCGGTGTCTTGCAATACCGACATCGTGCGCTCAAGCCCCATACCCGTGTCGATGTTGCGTTGCGGTAAGCGTTCGATGTGTCCATCCTGAAAACGTTCGTATTCCATGAAGACGAGGTTCCATATTTCTAGAAAACGATCACAGGAGCAGCCAGGGCGACACGTTACCTCACCACAACCAAATGCAACGCCACGATCAACAAAAATCTCCGAGTTCGGGCCACAGGGACCGGTTTCGCCCATCGTCCAAAAGTTGTCTTCGGCCCCTAGTGGCACGATACGCTCACGAGGTATGCCCACACGCAACCATCCCTCTATCGCATCCTCGTCCAGTGGAAGATGTAACTGCTCGTCACCTGCAAACACAGTAATCCAGAGATTGTTCTGGTCTAGCTTAAAGTCGTTGAGCAGCAAGTCAAGTGCCATGTCGATTGCCTCTTGCCTGCCATAGTCTCCGATTGACCAGTTACCTAGCATGAAAAAGCTCGTGTTTTTTCGTGCATTTGTGCCTACCGCATCGGCATCATCGCTCCGCAGACAACGTTGTAGAGATGTCAAGCGGAGTGCTGGTGGCGTCTGCTGTCCTCGTAGGTAAGGGAGCAGAGGTTGCATACCTGCAATAATAAAAGATGTACTACTTCCAGGGACGACGAGCGGACTACCTGCTAATTCGAGGTGCTGCCGTTTGCGAAAGAACGAAAGATAGCGTTCAACAATTTCCTGTGAAGACGGATGAATGGTCATGCTGTTCTCCTTTTGAATGCATTAGATTTGGATGCAATAATGAAAATCAACCAATAAAACATTGTGTAGGGGTCTAATTCATTACACCCTGAAATGGCCTACAATGCGGTATTAGGGTGTAATGAATTAGACCTATACATTCAACGATTATTTTATCAACGTGCATAATCATCTCCTTACAAGCAAGCAGAGGAATAAGCAAACAAAAAGCCCATCCTATCACTTTCTGTTGAGCTTCATATACTTCAACAGAGGACAGGACGGGCTGAAAATGCTTGTTGCTTCTAGCTCGTGGTACCACCTGATTTGGAAACACGTACTATCATGAAAGTAATAGGACTGTTTCCCACTTAAATAGGCACGGGACAATGCTATGCATATATTCGATGCCTTGCCTTGTGGTAACGGAAGGCTTCCGGCGCGGATTAGTAGCAACTTCAATACATGAAGAGAGCGTTCGTCCTGCATCGCGGTCTACTACTACTATCTTTTATGTGTAGACCAGAGGGGGGCACTTTCCATGATGCAGGATTGTCGGACTCTCACCATCTCCGACTCGCTGCTTGCCTGTATCGACAGAAATTAGTCCCTCGCAACGATTTCTATGATTTTATGGAATAAGTATAATACCTTTATACAAAGGAGTCAAGCATTTTTGAATACGCTGTTGATATGCTAAAACATTTCAGGAAACAAAAAGATAAGTTTTGATACAATTCGAGACATCCAGTTTGCATTTGATAGCGTATTACTAGACATCAGGCATAGTGCCTATGGAATTTTCATTTCTATCACAGGAGAAGATTATGAACGGAACATGGACAGCGAATAGGATTCTAGCATTAGTCTTAGGCATCGTTTTTACACTTGTGGGTATTCTTGGCTTCTTCACAACGTCAAGCATGCAACCAGCATCTTTGCTTGGCTTTGGAGTTGATGTCATTCACAACATCATTCATCTCGTGATTGGTCTTGCTGGTCTTGCCGCCGCCTTTACAGGTTGGTCGCGTCGTTACAACCAGATTTTCGGTATCATCTACCTCGTGCTGGGCATTGCGGGTCTCGTCCCTGCATTGCACTTCGGTATGGCGGGCGACATGCGCTTGCTCGGCCTCACCTATGTCAACGGTGCCGACAATGTGCTACACCTCGTGGTTGGTATCGTACAAATTGCCGTTGGTTTCTTTGTTCACGATACAGTGACAGCTCGTGTAACTCCAACTGCTCGCTAGATCATTGTTAGATGTGAAACGAGAGAGGAAAGAGCCTACATACATGTTATGTAGGCTCTTTGTTTACTGCGACTTGAGCGATTCCAGAAAATCTAGTACGGTCTGGTTGAACTCGGCTGGCTTCTCCATAAAGGGATGATGTGCGGTCTCTGCCATGACTACCTTTTTCGCTCCTGGAATCTCTGCTACCAACGTAGTGAGCGGATTCGGAGCGTCCAACTCGCCAAGAATGACGAGTGTGGGCACACTAATCTGCGACAATCTTTGAATAGCTGGCGGCTCTAAGGGCACTGGTGGAGTCTCAGCCTGTGCTTCATCGTCTGGACGATTCCAGTTGTGCGTTGTCATCTCGCGCACTCGTTCGCGCACGTCGGGAGCAGCCTGCTTAGGGAGGCGGCCCGGCCCATCTGTCCACAATTCTAGCGAGACCTCTACTGCTCGTGCAATGTCGTGCTTCTCGAATGCTTCATTCAGCCCCTCAAACATACGCATGACATCTGGATGATTTTTTATATCTTCCTCCGAGGGTTGATATCCACTGACACCTGCCGTGACCGGAATCAACGCATCCACTCTCTCAGGATGCTCAAGTGTAAAGTCGATAGCCAGTGAGCCACCACCAGAGACCCCCATCAGATAGGCACTCTCGATGCCCAGGAATTTCATCAATTCGTAGAGGTCCTGGCGATCAGAATAAGTATCACCTTTCGTAATCAACCCTGAATCGCCGAAGCCGCGCTGATCGTAACGAACAACTCGATAGCGTTGGGCGAAGACAGCGAATTGGTCGTCCCACGATCTCCTATCCAGAAGGTGTCCGTGAACCAGAACGAATGGCTGTCCTGTACCTGCAACCTCGTAATACAGTGTTGTGCCGTTGACCTCTGCAAAACCTGTCTGTATTAGTTGTGTGTTTGCCATTGTGTTGCTCCTCTTTTTTCATATGTCTACTGCAATGATAGCATTGAAAGCGGTCAGGAACGACCCTGTATTCTGCAATTTTCAGGTTGTTGTCAATGAAGAGGTACAGAACGTAGAAACGTTTCGAGTATCTGATTAAACTGTTCGCCAGTGTCAGGAATATAATGGCCTTTTCCAGCGCATAAAACGTGCTGAGCATTCAATCGCGCTTTGAGTACATCTGCTACAGCTTCAATGGTATCAGGGAAATTAGGTGTCATTGACTTCATGAAAAGAACTAGAAACTCTTCTGGAGATAGAGGTTGTGACGGCTCATAAGCAAATTTCGTTTGTTCAATCTTATGCTCTACCTCAGCATTGCCGCGAGCGATAGAGAAAGCAGGTGGCTCAATGATCGTAAGCGAACGAACCAAATCAGGTTGACGTGCTGCCGCAACGAGCGCAATGCAACCGCCATAAGAGAAACCCACGAGATGTGCATCATTTTTCTCTTCTAACACAGAAAGAATCTCTTGTACATCTTCCTCGATTGTAGGACGCGGTGATATGAGTGGTCGTTGTCCATAGCCAGAACGTGTGAGAATAAGTAGTTGATAGTGTTGGCCTAAAGAGCGTTGATTGCTCCATACAAATGCAGGCTCTGTATCACCACTTCCATGCACAAACACTACTGGTTCGCCTTCGCCCCACACTAGAGTTGAAATCTCTTGCACAGTATTCTCCTACTAATCTCCCAATCTTTATGTAACGGTTTTTCGTAGGGACCAGATGTATCGCGTCCGTTGCTCAATTTATTGAGCGAAATCTTTATCATACCTCTTTACAAGACACATCAGGCATGATCTCGCGTGATAAATCACACGTCGGACGCGATACATCTGGTCCCTACGAAAGACGTCACACGACGTTCAACATGTAATTTACCGAATAT
>CAXUHG010000037.1:0-4414 GCA_964250805.1 uncultured Ktedonobacteraceae bacterium
CCGTCGCTTCTCAGGTATGATTGTTTGCGTTGATGCAGACACAAAGAAACGGCACCTCATTAGAAAGTATGCATTATAGACATTGAAGTGTCAAGCAGACAGTGAAAAGGAGACAAGACGATGACCACACAGGAACACGATATAGCGTACTGGTAGAAAAAGAGGTTTGAGTATAGGACATTCTCCTTGCGTTGCCCTTGCCTCATTACAATCTCTTTTGGGCTTATGTTAATGCCTATGAGGGCAGAGCCGCTATCATGTCGCACTTGTTGATGCCTTCCGTGAACGTTATGACGATTTGCACCGCTTATAGAACATGTACGTCCCCAACTTCTGATATGTAACTCTTGTCTTCTATTTCGTTAGCAGTGTATACTTGATGTAGGCGACTTTCGACTTTTCCTCCGTTCCATGTAGGTTGTGAGCAATTACAATGATGGGTTGCTTCCACATCATGACGTTGTAGTTACAACTGGAGGGCCGCGTATGTCCGAGGAGAAATCGTTCCCGTATCGACGTTTTGTCAAGCCTTTTCTACCCCTCACCTTTGCAGTCGTCCTTGTTATGCTTTTCGCACCTGCCGCACTTGCCAGTCCACGTCCACACATCTCGCTTGTCGGTCCCAAGAGTCGTTACCTCGCTCTTGGCGACTCGCTCGCCTTTGGCTATCAGCCAGACCTTAATTATGACGATGGCTATGCCGACGACTTTTACGCCAACTTACAGGGGCATGGTGTTACCGCCATTGCGAACCTCGGTTGCCCCGCCGAGACGAGCGTGACGTTTCTAAACGGCAAGTGCCCTGTGCCCATTCTACGCAAGTTCCCGTATGTCGGTTCACAACTTAATGCGGCCCTTCTCTATCTCGCGCTCCACCCCGGTCAGGTCAGTCCTGTCACCCTTGATATTGGTGCCAACGACATCTCACGTGATATCAACACGAGTACCTGTGCCACTAATACCAGTCAATTTGCCAGTGACCTCGCCACTCTGGATGCAAACCTCACGCAGACCATTCTGCCCCAGTTGCATAACGCGCTGGTGGTTAACGGCAAGTTAACTGGTGATCTGGTCGTCATGAACTATTACGACCCCTATCAAAACATCTGCCCTAATACCGTTCCATACAGCCAGATGGTCAACCAGCACATCGCCAACGATGTCAGCGGCTATGGCACGATTGCCGATGTTTTCAGTGCCTTTGGCGGTGCCACCACACCCAATCCCAACATCTGTAGCTATACCTGGGAGTGCAGCATCTTCCACGATATTCACTCAACCGACACTGGCTACAGCGTCATCGCATCGACCTTTGAGAACACCGTCGGCTACTAATTATTAACTGAGCTAACCTGCTCAACACAATGCTAAAGAAAGTCGCGCACTGGTACTGTGTGTAGAGGACACACATGTCGCCTCCCAGTGCGAGACTCTCTTTTAGTTTGCAAATTAACCATATTTACCTAGGTGCCCGATTTATCACGTCTACGCATGAGCGAAGCAATGTGCGTTCCTCCATTACAACGACTAAAGCATTAATTACCCCCTTCACAAGAGGAAGGAGGTATGCTATAATCCGTTTCGCAAGGGCCTATAGCTCAGTGGTTAGAGCAGGCTGCTCATAACGGCTTGGTCCCTGGTTCGATCCCAGGTAGGCCCATTTCATAACTCATAATCTTTTGCCCAACGTATATTTTTTACTTTCTTAATCTTCGGCGGCTCAAGCCGAAGACACGCATTTGTCGTGCCAACTTCGTCTACTGAAATAAGATACACTTTGTTTAATTTGTCGCAATACACAGCAAAATAATCGCACTGCCCACGATAATGACGCGTCTGTCTATTTTGTCCGGTGACAGTGTGATTGGCAGTACTAAATCGAAGTACTGTGTTCTCTTCAGCAAACCAAGCCGACTTACACTGTATACGCCAAAGTTGGCCTTCGCTATCTTCGACGACTAAATCATACCGTTGATTTCCTCCGTATGGAGTAAGCACGACATATCCGAGTTGTAAGAATCTTGTTATGATTGCCGCTTCGCTGATTTCTCCAACGGTGTTAGTGTCTCGTTTAACTTTTCCAAGCAATCCCATTTGCATTTCCTTTCCTACAATTCGTAATCTTTCGCCCAACGTACATTCTTTTCCTGATTGTTCTTTGTTGGCACTAGTCGCAGGTCAACAGTAGCCGTTCCCACCTCGTCTACTGAAATGAGGTAGACCTTGTTAAACTTCTCACAGTAGGCAGCGAAATAATCACACTGTCCGCGATAGTGTTTGGCCTGCTTGTTTTTTGTAACCATATTATGGTTAGATGTATCGAAGTTGACGACTGCTCCATTTTTTTCTATTCTTGCCGTTTTACATTGGATGCGCCAAAACTTCTCTTCAGAGTCCTCAATAATAAGGTCGTAACGTTGGTTCCCTCCAAATGGAGTAAGCACGACATACCCAAGTTGTAAAAAACGAGCAACAATTGCCGACTCGCTGATATCGCCAATAGCGTTCGTGTCTCTTCTCGCTTTGCCAAATAATCCCATCTGTTCCCCTTTCTGTTAAAAGAGACAAAGGTTAAGCGTATCTCTTCTAACATTTTGATAAATAAAATTATGCTAATATAGCAATCATCTTATGTAAAGTTGATGTATTGATAAAAACATTGAGGATATATTAGCACGCAACATCTCTACTTGTAAATGTAGTGCTAATAGGAATGACCCATTTTGGCGAGAGGGATGTTGTGGAATCATCACAAGAGGGGACTAGCAGTTCTTACATCGTCTCTTTATTATGAAGTGGTAGCGTAAACCAGAAGGTTGAGCCGGAGCCAGGGGTGCTTTGCACGCCGATACGTCCATGATGTTGCTCGATGATGGTGCGGCTGATATGTAGTCCCAGGCCGAGACCAATCTCGCTACCGTTTTGTACATCAATGTCCGGTACGCGGTAGTAACGTTCCCAGATTTTATTATGCTCGTTTGCTGGAATCCCTGGTCCGGCGTCATGAACCGACACACGAGCTGTATTCCCTTCGACTTTCAGCGCAATCTCTATGCGCTCCTCTAGCGGCGAATACTTGTGAGCATTGGATAAAAGATGGACAACGACCTGTTTCACACGCGTCACATCAGCCATGACAAGAATGCTCTCGCCCTCTGGAATGTCCATATGAACTACTCGCTCTTTGGGAATATGACGGAGGTCTTGTACAACTTCTCGTAGAAGCGTATCCAATTCGGACACCTCAAACAGCAAATCTATCGTGTTGGCGTTGATACGCGAACCTTCCAACAGCGTATTGACCAGTCTTGTTAATTGAGTGATTTGTTTATCGGTACGTTCCAGTAGCTCTCTCGTCTCATTCAGCAGAGAGTTCGTCTGCTCTCCTTGCTTGTCACCAGTACCATTAGAGGAAGTCGTTGGAGCAAAGGCCGCATTTGATTTTAGCTTGCGTCCCATCAATTGGATATTGCCTTTGATGCTGGTGAGCGGTGTTTTCAACTCATGGCTTGCAACACTGAGAAATTCGTTCATGCGACGTTGCGCTTCGCGTTTCGCAACCTCTTCATTGTGGGCGTCCGTTTGCTTGCCCACTAGGATATCGCGCACAATAACGAAGAGGACAACTCTTATAAGTGTCCATAGCAACCTCGTTATATAGGCAATGCCTCTTGTTGTAATTGTGCGTATCATAAATTTCTCTAGTATTTCGTCATTTGAAAACGTTGGTCAAAAAGGTAAATGAAGTGCTAATGAGAATTAAAGAGATGCATAAAAGGTGTCTACATCTAGTGGTACGTATAAGAGGGCGAATAAGAAGACAAGAACTTACTTGTGTATGCTTGTTTTGCAGGATGTGATAGAGGAAAAGCTCCGTTCTGTGCATTCCACAGGACGGAGCTTTTTGTGTTTGTGCTAGCTCAGTTGTTGTTTACTGATTGTTGTTGCCGCCGAATATCCCGCCGAGGTTGCCCATGCGTTTTTCGCCCTCTTGTTCGAGATTGTCAAGAACACTATGTGCGGCATCTTTCGCCTGCTGAGTATACTGTGAACCACCAGGGATTTTGTTGCCGAACTGGTCAATCGCCTGATCGACTTGGTTCTGGGCAGCGTTGCGGGCACCATCTAGCATACCGCCCTGACCCTGATTGCTCTGGCTCTGTTGTCCCTGATTGCCGTATTGATTCTGTTGCTGCTGGTTATAGCCGCTCTGATTGTTCTGGTTGCCATATTGGTCCTGTTGGTTATTCTGGTTGCCATATTGGTCTTGCTGCTGATTGTTACCACCTTGATTACCATATTGGTCTTGTTGGTTATTCTGGTTGCCGTACTGATCCTGTTGCTGATTGTTACCACCTTGATTACCATACTGGTCTTGCTGGTTATTCTGGTTGCCATATTGGTCTTGCTGCTG
>CAXUHG010000037.1:4514-37176 GCA_964250805.1 uncultured Ktedonobacteraceae bacterium
TGCTGATTATAACCGCCTTGATTCCCTTGATTGCCGTACTGATCCTGCTGGTTATAACCACCCTGGTTGTTCTGGTTGCCGTACTGATCCTGCTGACCGTAATCTTGGTTTGACATGTGCAAAACCTCCTAGTGTTACAAGAGAAAAACAAGGTTGCCGCTTTGCAACCTGTAAGATGCATGTATCAATGTAAACCGAAAGACGTAGAAAACGTCTTCCCGGTGCTAACGATGCAAGCGTTGAGATGTTCTCGCATGTGCTTGCTCGATTCATTTTCTCGTCGGCACTTTTGAAAGTATACGACATGAATTTTGATATGTCTAGTTTTTCTTACTAGCAATCTTAAATTTGTAGTGATTAAATGTTAATAGAGTCTAAACTATGAATATATAAATATGGGTTTCTTTATTTTTTGCATCTACCCTCTTTATACATATTGATGGGCTATTCTATTGTTCTTTGTCCACTTTGCCGTCATCTACAACGTGAACCCTATAGCACGTAATCTTTAGAGAATGACACTCAGTGTCGGGAGCTAGAAGTATGTCGTTGGGAATATCGCAAGCATCACAAAATCATGAGGTCGCTGAATCGGTTGAAGCGGCGAAACACGCTGGTCTCAGATATGTTTCTGACATGACGCCGGGGATAGGGCGTAAGCGAGCTGGTAAGCACTTCAGTTATATTGGTCTCGATGGTAAGCCAATTCGGAATGAGGAAGAGTTGAAACGTATCCGTTCTCTCGGTATTCCTCCTGCATGGACAAATGTTTGGATTTGCCCTAATCCGCGCGGACATATTCAGGCTACAGGACGAGATGCGAAGGGGCGTAAACAATATCGCTATCATCCCAAATGGCGCGCGATCAGAGACGAGACGAAGTATGACAGAATGCTGGCGTTCGGAAAAGCTTTGCCTCTGATACGTGAACGTGTGATACATGACTTGAAACATACAGGCTTGCCGCGCGAAAAAGTTCTCGCAACATTGGTACGCCTCCTCGACACGACTTCTATTCGCATCGGTAACGAAGAATATGCTCGTGAAAATAATTCTTTTGGTTTGACCACTATGCGCGATGACCATGTAGAAGTTGAAGGCGCAACCGTCGAGTTCCATTTTCGCGGCAAGAGCGGGAAAGAACACACGATTGATGTCAAAGATCGCCAGCTTGCACGCATCATCAAAAAGTTCCAAGACTTGCCGGGGCACGAACTCTTCCAATATTATGATGAACACGGCAAGCTACATGTCATGCAGTCGGATGATGTAAACGCGTATTTGCATCAAATTACCGAACAAGAATTTACCGCGAAAGATTTCCGCACATGGGCTGGTACCGTCACCGCGACCTGTGCTTTAGAAGACCTTGGACCATTTGAAACCCAGACACAGGCCAAGAAAAATGTTGTACGTGCTATCGAAGCTGCCTCTAAGCATCTTGGCAATACGCCCGCAATCTGTCGCAAGAGCTATGTACATCCAGAAATTATAGATGCCTATCTCAATGGTTCACTACTTGCCGCACTCAAACGAGACGACGAACAAGCTGTGATTGAGGCGTTACATGGTCTGCATCCCGAAGAGATCGCAGTCCTTGCATTTCTCGATTCAAAGTAGGTCTTCCTGATTGGCTTTCGTAATCGCTTTCTTGTGATGTTTCAGTGGGCGTATCTCACATTTCAATGGAGGGCACGTTTAATTGTTCAGGACACAGTTTCTACTACGCTACCAATTCCTAGGGCAGACAAAGAAGTAGCTGTGTAGCACTTGAGCTTGCTATAGTTCTTGTGTTATGCCTATAATCATTGGATACTACATATTCGTATCGAGGTGCATGGGTGCAAGATGTTCAAGCAACGCTCCCAATAGACAGTGTTGTAAAAGATAGATATATTGTCGAGGACTTGCTGGGGAAGGGTGGTTTTGGGGCTGTTTATCGCGTGCGAGACAATCGCGTCAGGGGCAACGTGTTTGCTCTCAAGGAAGTCATCGATCCTAATAAAGAAGAGCGTGAGCGCTTCGCCTTTGAGTGCGAGGTACTCAAGCGGCTCGATCATTCTGCTCTTCCGCGCGTCTATCGTGTCTTTGAAGACAACAACACTATCCGCGTCTACATGCTCATGGACTATGTTGCCGGTCCAAATCTGGAGATACTCAGGCAGAAGCAACCTGGGAAGCGATTTACGTTTTCACACGTTATGAAAATCATGGCACCCATCGTCGATGCTGTTGGTTATTTACATAAACAGCAACCACCAATCATTCATCGTGATATCAAGCCCGCCAATATTATCGTTCCCGATGCGGTAGACGACTCTGTGCTGGTCGATTTTGGTATTGCGAAGGAATACGAACAGGATGGCACAACAACCGCTGTTCGTCGTTGCTCTCCTGGCTACGGTGCTCCCGAACAGTACGCGCATGGCACAACGCAAAGGACCGACATCTACGGTCTTGGAGCCACCTTCTATGCGCTCTTAACAGGTATTATTCCAGCGGATGCTCTTTATCGACTCACACAAATGGGCAGCAAGAACACCGACCCGCTCGAAGATGTGGCGGAACTTGCACCAGATATACCGCAGCACGTAGCCGACGCAATTCACCGTGCAATGCGCATCGACAGCAATGAGCGTTTCGCGACGGTCGAAGAGTTCTGGCAGGCATTGAACACAGAGCCAATAGCGGAGCCGAGCGTGAGCATCGTACCCGTTGCAGTGTCAGCCCAGAAAGTACCAGCCACGCCTATAGTGACAAAGCGCAGCGTGACAGCAGCACCGCAGGAGACAATACGTTCGCTAGAAGAGCGAAGACCACGTCGTAGCCGCATACTTGTCGCACTGCTAGTATTACTGGCATTGCTCGCCCTTATTTCTGGTATCGCCTTTAGCACAAACTTTTTTAGAGGACAAAATTCCAGGCAAGCAGCTTCTGCGACTGCTATTCCACGTCCGCCTGTGACTCCACCTCATAGCTCGACTACAGTTTCGCCAACTGCAACGCAGAAGCCAACACCATTGCCCACGACTGCTCTCACAAAGACAGCACAACCAACTACATCGCCTACAGCACAACCTACAAACGCACCCGTTGGCTTTCCAGCGTTGGGAAAAACCTATAATGGTCAAGTGACGAATACACGTGTGATTCCTAACGAAAAAGCTCCAATACAGTTGAATAACATCGTGCAAAACAATGGCAGTATTACAAGTGGCTATCTCTTTGTGCAACCTGGTTACGGCCTACAAGGTAGTGGCAATTTTACAGGTAATGTGTCTACGAATAAAGCTATAAGCTTTGTTGTGCAGGAAAATGGTATCTTGCCATTGCTTTTTACTGGCACAATAATGTCAGACAGGAGCATGACTGGTAATTATTGCTCTATGAATCCAGATGGTACATGCAATAGTGTTCAAGGACGTGGCATTTGGTCTGTCACCCCGCCTTCGGCGTAAACCAAACTCTTTCTGAAACTTCTCTTTATCTTCTAGCGTGTAATCAAAGTACAAAGAACAAACAGACGTGTTTGTATTTAATCTTACGACACGTATATACACATAAAGGAGAAATTGTAGAATGTATCCTTACGATCAAAATAATCAGCAAATGTATCAACAGTATGCGAACGCGTGGGATCAAGGCACGTATTCGCAGCTTCCTGAACAAGAGACAAGACAGAACTATCAGCAGTTCGTGCAGAATGCACCACCACAGATGGTTGAGCAGGTACATCAACAATATTATGAGCAAATGCCACCTCAGCAACGTGGTGGTCTCATGCAAGGGCTGATGAATGGTTTGACGCAGCGAGGAATCAATCCTCAGCAAGCAGGCATTCAAAATACTGATCCATACAGCATGTCACCTCAAGATGCTGGAAGGCTTACAGGATATGCGCAACAGCAAAGTCCTGATATTCTTCATCAAATTATGGGTCCCGGTGGCCCTCTTGGTAGCACAGGTGCAAAACTTGCGGTTGCAGGTATAGCAGCTTTAGCTGCAAGACAGCTTTTTAATAACAACGGCGGTGGTGGCGGTGGTGGCTTGCTCTAAATAACGACAGTGTTTTTGTGAGAACTGTACAACATAGGAGGCTTCTATGACAACGACGAATAGAACAACCAGAGGCAATAACACAACAACTGGCGCACAGCCAAATTTTCATCCAAAATCGTATGAACTCCAAAAGTATGGTATGGTGCATGCTGTACCACTGGGTATGTCAGAAGATACGCTCAAGCAGAATGTTGGCATGCTGAACCAGTTGCTTGCTGACTCCATTACTTTGTATGACCTGTACAAAAAGCATCACTGGCAGGTAACTGGTCCCACTTTCTACCAGCTACACTTGCTCCTTGACAAGCACGCTGGCGAGGTTCTGGAAACGGTAGACCTGATCGCGGAGCGCATTCAAACGCTCGGCGGCGTAACAACGGGAATGCCTTTTGAAGTCGCAGAGATGACGAAGATCGAGCATCCACCCACAGGACAAGAAGATGTACCCGCATTACTTGCTCGTACCGTAAATGCACACGCAACTGTCATTCAGACGATTCGGCAAGGCATTGAGCAGACCGATGAGAACAAGGACTATGCAACGAACGATCTGCTGACCTCGCAAGTGCTACCGATGCACGAATTGCAAGTTTGGTTCGTCTCACAGCACCTTGTCGATACACCCATCGAGTCAAATATGGATAGTGGCGCGAAGGCGTAATTCCTAGAGACAAACAAAAATAGGTTCGTTTCTCTAAGTGCAGAGAAACGAACCTATTTTTGTTTGTCTAAAAGATATTAGCACTCCACTCCGCAATATGATATACTACATCGCGCTACACAAAAATTATCCCTGACTTATTGTGCGTTTGCGCAGCTAAGGATGCATTATGCTTTACGATCATACAAAAATACATATAAAGGCGGGCGATGGGGGCGATGGCTCCTCGCACTTCCGTCATGAAAAATTCGCAGCCTACGGTGGACCAGATGGCGGCGACGGTGGACGCGGTGGTAGTGTCTACTTTGAAGCGACACACAATATGAATACGCTTATCGACTATCGGTATCGTCACAGTTTCAAAGCCGATTCCGGTGATATGGGTCTACGTCAGAAAATGCATGGTGCAAAAGGTGAAGATGTTGTTTTGCTTGTGCCATGTGGCACCATTATTCGCGACGCCGATACCACCGAAACAATTGCTGACCTTGTGGAAGATGGAGAGCGTGTCATGATCGCGCGTGGTGGGCGCGGCGGCCTCGGCAATACTCACTTTGTGACTTCTACTAACCAGGCCCCGAAAGAGGCGCAGAAGGGCGAGCCAGGACAAGAACGCTGGATTACGCTCGAACTTCGTTTGATTGCCGATGTTGGACTTGTTGGCTATCCCAATGCTGGTAAATCGACTCTTTTATCTGTTGTGACTGCGGCACGCCCTAAGATAGCAGATTATCCATTTACCACGCTCGCGCCCAATCTTGGCGTTGTCGAAGTTGGTCAACCTCAATTTGGCGATGGCTACGGCTTTGTGCTTGCCGATATTCCCGGTCTCATCGAGGGCGCGGCACAGGGTATTGGTCTCGGTCACGAATTTTTACGTCATATCCAGCGTACCCGTTTGCTCCTTCACGTCCTTGACGGTGCATCAGTTGATGGACGCGATCCGTGGGACGATTTTCAATCCATCAACCGTGAACTACAAGAGTACGACGAGCGCCTATCCACACGCCCACAGGTGATTGTTTTCAACAAAATGGACTTGCCAGAGGCGCAGGAACGCTGGCCCGAAATTCAAGCCAAAGCTGAAGCGGCGGGCTATCCTATCTTCGCCATCTCAGCAGCGGCCCATCAGGGAACCGAGGAACTGATGCAATATACCTCGCAACGGCTGGGCGAGTTAGAGCGAGAAGAGGCGGAACGCGCCGCGACTCAGATCGCTCAGGATGTCGCTGATATGGCTGGCCCTGTGTTGCGTCCTCAACCAGACGACGCCTTCACCGTGACAAAAGAAAAAGGCGTCTACGTAGTACGCGGGAAACGTGTCGAACGCGCCGTAGGCATGACCAAGCTTGACAACGAAGAAGGCATGGATCGTCTGCAAACCACCCTCTCAAAGATGGGTGTCACACAGGAATTAGAGGCTGCAGGCGTCCAGGTTGGCGACGTAGTGCGCTTTGGCAGAGTCGAACTATTGTGGGGCGAGTAACTGTAAAGAAGTGGGGATGCAAGGGGTGCAACCCCTTGACTGGGGTCTGGGGCTGTGCCTCAGTCATCTCTCCCTTTCGCAGCCGTAGGCGGCGAGTCATCATGAATAAGTTAACACATACCACAAGAATTATGCTATACTATTCCTGATGACGTGTGTATTGTCTAGTCGAAATCGGTAGTATTGCTCATACCGTAGAATGCGGGTCCTGCTGGTAAATATGGGAGAAACACTTACGCTTCTCTTTCGGAAGCGCAGAGAAGATACATACGAAGTACAGGTACGGGAAAGTTGGTCTGGTCGCACAGTCATTGGCAGCTTTATCCCACCGTATTCGAGTAAACAAATTAACGCCTTACAGAAAAAATTGAACAGCTTGAGGAGTGACGATTCAGAGTTACGCGTGATTGGTCAACATCTCTTTTCCGCTCTCTGTGGTACGGAGGAGACAAGTGTTGGGCATCACGAAGTCTCTGAACAATCGGTGCAGTCCGTACTACGAAGCGTCATCCAGCGCACGTTACGCCGACGGGGTACCGTTGCGCTGACATTTTGTTTCGAGCCAGACTGCGACGAATTTGTGCGCTATCCCTGGGAACTTCTCCATAATGGCGATCATTTCTTGCTTGCTTCGGGTATCTTTACGCTTTCCAGAGCCTTATTACAGCCAGACATACCGCTTGGATGCGAACTCCCTGTACATCTGCCTATGCGCGTGCTATACATCGGCTCTTCTCCCAGTGACCATGCGGAATTAGAGACCGAGCGCAGTTTCAGTGCATTGCAAAATGGCTTATCACCTCTGCTTGAAACTGGACAGGTTCTGCTAGATAGACTAGAGCCACCCACGTTTGACGAGTTGGTGCGCTACCTTAGTTCCTATGGTGGTGCAAGCACTTTTGATGATACCGATACCACGATTCCGTGTTATGTTGTACATTTTGATGGACACGGAGCTTATGGTCGTCTTTGTACAAAAAATGACTGCGAGAAGCTCAATGATGCCTCGACTCGCAACTGTGTCGATTGTGGAGCATCTCTTGCGCGTGTTAAACCGCAAACTTATCTCTGTTTCTGTAACGAGTTTGGTTGCAATCGCTACATTGATACACGGTCACTGCGCGAACTCTTTCTGAGTAGCGATGTACGACTTGCTGTGTTCTCGGCCTGTGAAACAGCGAAAGTGACAGAGGTACAGTCACATCGTCAGCGCGATACCGCCGTTGACGCGACGTTAGCAACCGCTCTCGTAATGGCGCAGGTTCCAGCGGTTGTTGCTATGCCGTTTTCGTTGAAGGATGATATCAGCCCTACGTTTATGTATCATTTCTATGAGGCTGTTGCGGATGGTCGCACACTCGAAGAGGCACTTTCACGCGCACGACAGGCCCTGTTACCAACGCATCAAAGAAGTTGGTTTATTCCAGTGCTGTATCGTCATGTCGTCGAGGGCAAAGAAGGTCCTGTTCCTCTCGTTGTGAAAGATGAGGAAGACACGCCGGAAGAGCGTGTGCATCCTTTGGAGCATCTCGGTGTGCCTACCTCCTATGTTGGACGTGAGCAAGAATTGCAGGACCTCAGCGAACTACTCTCTCTCGCTATTCAAGACAACAGCACGTCCGCAAGTGTAACTCACTTAAAACTGCGTCCTGGCACTCATCATATAGCCATAACGGGTTCAGCAGGTATTGGTAAAAGTGCGCTCGCCTGTGAAGCCGTGTGGCGTAACCGAGAAAAATTCCCAGGGAGCATCGTTGGCGTCTCACTGCAAGGCGGGAAGTCCTTTGGCGATGCCCTCATTGAAATACTTCACTACTTGCATGTGCCACTGAAATCAGGTCCTACCGCCGATTTAATGCATCGTGCGCGACTCGTACTCAACACGTTGCGCTCTTTAGCGAGTCGTGAACTGCCCTGCCTCTTTCTTATAGATCGTTTTGATGAGGTGAAAGAGCAGAGTGAGCTAGAGCAGTGGCTACACTTTCTCAGTTCTTTCCCGCAAGAGGTTGTTGTGTTGGTTACATCGCGCGTCAACCCTGACGCGATGATTGTCCTGAGTGGGGCACATTGTCGCTGGTATGAATACCATGTAAACAAAATGACTGATACTGACCTGTTCAAGTTATTCGTCGATCTTGCCGAATCCAACGGTCTCGATCAGTATATCCACCTCGATGACTTGACACAACAAGCTGTTCTGCACGAAATATGTACGCTCCTTGCGGGCTATCCATTAGGGGCAGAACTTATCTTCGGTGCCGCACGCTCTATTGATGGGAAAATGTTCGCGCCTGAGGCTGCTACGCGCTCACTGGAAGAAATTCGTGATGAACTGCGAAATACACCTCTCGCCGGTATTCTTGCCGTGTTGGATGTCTCGTATCGTCGCCTCTCGCTTGTGGCACGTCTCTTGCTCGCGTATCTTTCTGCGTTCAAACTGCCGTTCAGCCGTGAGCAGATTGTGATGCTTGTCGCGCCAGAAACAGCAGCCAGTACAGGAGAAGCGGTACGGCTTATCCGTCAACAGGACGAGCAACAGGCGGTGACGATTGGTGCGGAAGTGATTCATCCTTCCGAATTAGCGGCTAATTGGCGTGCTGCACGCGACGAACTGGTGCAAGCTTCATTTATTCAATTCGATGGACGGGTCTATACCATTCATCCTCAGGTGCGTCACTTCGCGGTCTCACATCTTCCGTTGGAGGAACGTCGTCGTGTGCATCGTATGGTTGCCACTTATTATGCTAATCTGCCGCAACCCAGTCCTGAGGAGTGGTTGGCTGCTGTGGAACACTTGGAAAGTGCCGCCGAGCCACATGACCTTGAGCAAGCGGTGCAAATAGCCGTTCGTGCATCGTGGGCACTGGGTGGGCGCGGTCATGCCCATGAACTGTTGGTGATGCTGAGACGCGCCAGTGTCCATGCTTCTCGCCTCGATGATAAGACAGGTGAGGGGCAAATTCAATGTTGTCTCGGAGCCATTCTACGGCAATTGGGCCGCTATGCCGAGGCCGAAGGATGTTTGCGTAGTAGCCTGGAATTTCACAAAGAGCAGCAGAACCGCGATGAAACAGGCTGGGTGTTGTATGAGCTTGCAATGCTTAGCCGCGAAGTAGGCAATTTCCAACAGGCCACGCTCTATGCACAGGAGGCACTGATGCTCTTCCGCGAGGAAGGTAATGCGAAAGGCGAAGCATGGATGCAAATGGTGCTAGGCGAGATTCAGCGGGGCTATGCAGCTTATTATGATGCATTAGGACATTTCGAGCTTGCTCTTGCAAGCTTTAACGCTTTGCACAATAAAGAGGGTATTGCCTCGGTCCTGCGGAATCGTGGTACGGTCTATCAAGCATTGGCAAAGTATGCTGAGGCATTGACTGATTATGCTGAGGCGTTGCACATTTTCAATGAACTTGGCCTACGAGCGAGTCAAGCGTGGGTACTTGCTGATAAAAGCGTCATTGCCAATAAGCAAGGCAAGCTGGACGAGGCCGAAAAACTGTGTGCTGAGGCCATTTCTATTTTCCATGAAGAGGGCATACAGCGCGGTGAAGCGTGGGCAATGCGTATCATGGGCGATATTATACGGGATCGTCGTGAACTTGAAAAGGCCCGCATCTACTATACAAAAGCCGAAACCATCTTTACCGCTCTCGGCGACCGTGTAGACTCTGCTCGCGTTCTCACCGCTCTTGGCGCGTTATCGTTTGATGAGGGTGAGTATCCCGACGCGCAAGAGCAATACGAAGAGGCGCAGGTGCTTGCCCACGAGCAGGGTGCTAGGCAAATTCATGGGCGTGCCCTACGCGGTCTGGGCGACGTGGCACGCGTTATGCAGAATCTACAAGACGCTGAACGCTACTATCATGATGCCTTCGCTATAGCCATTGAACTCGATATGCCCACAGAACAACGTGCCGTGCTGCATCGCCAGGGACTGCTCTATCAGGCGCAAAAACGTTTTCCCGACGCCCTTGGTGCTTGGGTTCATGCCCTTGCGCTCGATGCTCGAACAGGCCATCCAGCCCACGCGGATTTGCAAGCAAACGTCGCGCAGATGGTGAAAGAACATTCCTTGAAAGAGTCTTACACGACATTTTGTAAACAATATGGCTTGGGCTGCGAAAACTAGTTTACTTTCAGACCTCCAATTACAAAGCGCGTATCACGGGACGCGTGAAGAGCAAAAACAACGTATACGCACCAACGATACCTGCGCTTAGCAAAACAGTGAATGGACCACCAATCAAGCCAATAAGCGCACCCGCTGGAAAATCGCCCAGTGGACGTACACCCATGATAAAGAGTGTATTCAAACTCATCACACGTCCACGCATTTGCGGTGGCACCCGCGTCTGCATAAGTGTAATCGTGGTCGCGCCCACGCCGTTCTGAGCAACGCCAAAAATCAAGAGAGCTACAAATGATAACCAGAGCGTATGGCTGAGCGCAAATAAGACCAATGCACCAGTCCACAGTAGAAACGAGAAAAGCAATAACAGACCTTTACGCTTAAAGTCGCCGAGTGAGGCCACAATTAACGCCCCTATAACCGTGCCCGCGCCAGATGCCGAGAAGAGCAGCCCTATTTGAAACTCGTTGATATGCAGAATTTTTGCTGCGAAAATCGGCAGTATTAAACTAGTCGAGGGACCGAAGAACAACAGCGCACCATAACCCGACAATACCCAAGGCAGTGCTGCATCGCGCCCAACCGCTCCTAACGACGCCCGAATGGAGGCGAGCATTGGACCACGCCTCTGCTCCATCCCTTGCTCCTCTGCCTCTTTGGGAATGCGTAGCAGGTAGAGAACCACCAGCACACCCAAAAAGCTGATGCCATTCAGGTAGAAGTTTCCTGCATAGCCAAGAAAGCTACCTGGAATATGAAACGTTTGAGCAGCATAGCTAAACAGACCAATCGTAATACCGGCTAACGCTGGTCCAAATACTGCGGCTCCGTTAAAAACCACTGATTGCAGCGAAATGGCATTCATCAGGTCTTTTCTTGGAACCAGCGTTGGGATAAGCGAAGAGCGTGCGGGTTGATCAAAACTCAGAACGGTACCCGAACAGAATGCAAGCACAACGATCATCCACACCTGAATTATGCCGGTAATTGCCAGAGTGCCAAGTATGAATGCGAGCACCATAGAAAGGCTCTGCGTGACAAGCAGAAACTTACGTTTATCCGTGCGATCCGCGATGCTGCCACCAATTAGAGCGAAGAGAAAAAACGATAACGCCTGTGCCAGCGAAACTGTGCCTAGCGCGAACGCTGAATTGTTCGTGATTTTGAGTACCAGGAGACTCTGTGCCACAATCTGCATCCATGTTCCCACGGATGATACAACGAGGCTTATCCAGAGCAAGCGGAAATTTCTATAGCGTAATGCCTGAAACGTTTGCATACCTTTTCTGGACGTTTTTGTTTCAGGTGTTTGCTGTGATGTGGGAGTCATTGACATGCGTAAGGGCGTCCTATCTAACTGTAAATGGAATCTATTTTATTTATTATGTCAGAAGATGTTTGAATTCAGCAAGACGGGTAATTTATGTCTACGTTTCAGCAGACAGCAGATGCTTCATTTCGTAATAGCAAGAAATGAAGCATCTGCTGTCTGCTGAAACGTATTCTCTATTTACTCTTTTGTTGATGACAGGCGTAACAGACGCGACAACCAACCCTGATGAGTGGCTGGCGATGATGCAGTAGTAGATAATGAGTCGAACGAGTGTGTATCTGCTACAAGGCCAAAACTTGTACTTCTCCCATTTTGAGAAGACGATACCATTGGTTGTTCGTTGTTCAACGGAACCGTTGGCTGTCGTCCCTCACCATTGTTCTCGAACGGCTCAAATGTAGAAGGCTGTAGCGGTGTCCAGCCGCCGGCACGCTCGTCGATTTTCTCCTCGCTGCGTACTGGCTCGTGTGGATTGGGGAGATCAGCGGGTGGTAGATTGCCTGTGAGAATTGGTCCCTCGCGCATGATACGTCGCATCGGTTGCGTCTCTTGTTTCTCAAGCGAGATGCGTGTATCGACCTCCGCTAGAAGTCGCGAAATTTCGGGACGCAACGCACGGTTGCTCTCTGGAATGCGTGTCCATTGCGCAAGTGCCGCCGGATAATAGCCCGCGCGATAGCAGTAGAGGCCGAGTATCGAGCGTGCATCGAAAATGTTCATGCGTTGCCACAGTGTAACACCTTCTGCCGGTGTCTCGATCACGCTCTCGCTGGCTTCGATGACCTCGACTAGATGATAGAGGTTTATGCCCATAATTTGGTAAGGGTAGCCATAGTAGAGTGCCAGCCTCCGGCGACGTGTACGCTCTGCGGGATATTCGCCTATGAAGTAGCGTTTGGACCACGAGCCGCTTGACCAGATGAGCCATGCCAGGACGAGGGCGAGAATACGACCAAGGTAGCGTTCCCAGGGCAATGGGGCTAGACCCGCCATAACGCCGAGCAAAGCAAAACAGGCTCCTAGTGCCCACGCTCCATAGACTAGGCGCCGTCGATCCCAACCGAGCAGATCAAAATGACAGTGTAGTGGAGTTGCGAGAAACGGCAACGGAAACTCCGTGTGTGGAACACGCGTCGAGGTATTGGCGAAGCGTAATACTTTGAGGTGTCTGCGAAAGAAGCGCGTCATCAAACGCGATTGCACGAGTGCGGAAAGTCCTTCAAGAACGAATGCACCACCAATCATCAGCAGATTGATCTCTTGCCGCGAAAAGATTGCGATCATGGCGAGAATGCCCCCAAGTGCTAACGCCCCACTATCACCCATAATGATAGATGAGCGACGCTTCGCCGTTCCCTTTCTGCGTGCGGCCCATGAGGAAGGCCAGTTCCACGGCAAGTATCCCAGCACTGCAGCTGCGCAAAGAAGAGCGAACACCTCAAGTACGATACCACCTGAATGTTTAGGATCAATCAGACCTGTTACAATAATACCGAATGCCAGTGCCGCACTAAAAACCAGACCGCCAGCTAAACCATCAAGGCCATCGCTGAAATCAACTGATAATGATGTAACGCTACCAATGGCACCCGTCATGAGCATCAAGAAGATGAGCCAACCGAAATAAGCAATATGTCCAATCTGATTGAATTCAACGGGGCAAGGGTTATCGACATTTGCAGGACGATGAGTACAAACGAGATTACCTAATAATGGCAAATCTTTGTAAGGGCTATACGACTCTCGACCACCAGGGAGGAGGAAAAAGTACAGAGCTGCCGCCGCTATTGAGACCAGAAAGACGCCCATAAACTTGTTACGCTCGGAAAGCCCTTCCTGGCTATAGACTTTATTCCAATCGTCGATAAAACCGACCGTCATAAAACCAACAGTTGCTCCCAAACCGATAAAAAGGAGCGTCCATTGATCTTGCTTGAAATTCAGCAGATAGCCAGCCGCTATGCCAACACAGACTATCGCAAGCGTAAACGCCGGCCCTCCTACAAGGGGAAGTTCAATCGACTTGAACTCGCGCCCACCTACTGGCACGTCATGCCTGTGCATTCCCGGCTTATGCTCACCGCTACGAAACTTGGGAAACAGCCTTCCTGCTATACCACAGAATACGAGGCTTGCGGCGGCGCAAACCACAAAGATGAGAAGTAACCATACTAGCGTCATAATATCTCCCACAGTGAGTCATAATAGCCTAGACATTTCACATATTGAAACGCGACAGATGCATAGACAGGAACATATATATGTGTTAAAGGCAAATTCCTTATACGTATTGTACACCTTTTTTCGTCCAATTATAGGTATTCTTTTAACAGTTTTCTTGTGACTTTTCTATCATCCCAAGGCAATTTTTCACGCCCAACAATAATGCTTTGCTCGTGACCTTTGCCCGCTAATACCAGTGTGTCGCCTTTATCTGCATGAGCAATCGCCGCTCGAATCGCTTCAGTACGATCTGCTATACACAGGAAGTCTCTTCCCTGTCGCTTGCCAACGGCCTCGGCACCAACCGCGATCTCGCGTAGAATTGTCTCTCGATTCTCTTCGCGCGGGTCTTCATCTGTAATAACGAAGAAGTCGGTCATCTGCGCGGCAATCTGGCCCATAACAGGACGTTTTTGTCTATCCCGCTCGCCCGCCGACCCAAATACGACCATCAACTTTCCACTTGTGAGAGGACGCAACGTTGCCAGCACCTTTTGTAGACTATCCGGTGTATGAGCATAGTCCACAATTACCGCGAACGGTTGTCCTTCGTCAATGCTCTCCATGCGACCTGTTACTCCGGTCACTGTGGCAAGTCCACGCGCGATGTCCTTTAGTGCTATACCTTGACTGTGCGTCGTTGCAATCGCTGCCAAACAGTTGCTGACATTGAAACGACCTACTAGTTGGGTCTCTATAACTTGCTCGGCATCAGGCAACACGACGCGAAAACGCGTGCTGTGCGCCTGCAGGTTGACATCAACGGCACGTACCGAAGCGGGAGAATCGATTCCGTAGTCGAGAATAGGTACACGACAATAGGGTTTGAGATACTCATAACTGCTATCATCACGATTCAAAATCGCTACCGGATGACTTCCAATACCTTTATCGCGCGTTGGCTCAAGCATCTCAAACAGCTTCGCCTTCGCGCGTCGGTACGCATCGAGCGTCTTATGGAAATCGAGGTGTTCATGTGTGATATTTGTGACCACGCCTACATCGAAGGCACAGCCATGCACACGCTCTAATGCTAAGCCGTGTGATGTAGCCTCGACAACCGCATGTGTTACTCCTGCATCCAGCATACGGCGCAAGAGCTGCTGAATTTCAACCGCTTCAAGCGTACTCTGACGCGTCGTGTTTTCCCATTCTTGCCCCAACATCTTGAAGTTCGCGGTGGTCATCAACCCCGTTGGTTTGCCAGCCGCCTCCAAAATAGTCGTAATCAGATTGCTGGTCGTGGTCTTGCCGTCCGTGCCTGTTACACCTATAGTACAAAGCTGTTGTGCTGGATAGTCATAGAACGTACAAGCAAGATTGGCTAATGCTGTACGCACATCCTTTACCTCAATATAGGGAATAGGAAATGTTTCCGTAACAGCCCCGCCTAGCGCGACAATCGCTCCTCTTTGCGCCGCCTCCGCTATAAAACGCTGCCCATCTGTGTGTGTTCCAGGGACAGCGACAAAGAGCCATCCTGCTTCGACATTGCGCGAGTCATATGTCACTCCGCTTACCGAGCGTGTAAGGTCAAGCTGAGTTGGTAGCGAAATCGGCGGCTGTTCTAATCCAGCGAGCAATTGTTGTAGAGTGTGTATAGACATGTTTTTCGTTTCTATCATAAAAAATAAAAGTTAGTAGTATTGAGTTCGCACACGATGATAGGGTCGCATACTTTCGCTGCTCTGACTGAGCGTCCACAGCCTCTGGTCGATGGTTAGCGCGTTCATCTTGTATCCCTGTTGCTGCATCGCACGTCGCAACAACTCACAAGCCCAGATAGTCGCCGCCCGTATCTCAATCTCCTCTTCACTTCCCGCCTCTAATATTTCCTTCCTATCAACGCGCTCTGCCAACGTGGGAGCATACTCAATTACACCATAATGACGCAATATCTGTGGCAACTTGTAGTCCGCGAAAATAGTGAGCTTGTCGAGGTCCGTAAACGCACCCCATTGTTTGCCAGCAAAAGAACCATAGATATCCGCGACACAAATCTGTGCGCGTTTGAAAAAACGAACTTCAGAATTTCTATAGGATACGATGTCATTGAAAGAAGAAAAGTTCCGTGCCAGTAACTGAACAAGCGCGACAGCATTGTTGTGAGTCTGGTTAATCGCTTGCGCGAACTGCCCCTGATAAGATTCTAACAGAATGCGTCCCACCTCGCGTATATTTGCCACCCGCTGCTCAAACAGGGGAATTGGATCCGATTCTTCTATAGGACGGAAGATAGAAGCTACCGTGTCTTCGCTAATAGTGCTAAGATACTCTGCATCCCATAGAGGAAGACCATCCTCAACCGCTCGTGTAAGCGCGGCGGCCTCAGCCCAGTAGCCATTGAGCGTCTTGCCTTGATAGGAGATGCGCCAGCGTTCTTTGTCCTTCTCAGCCCAGAAGCAAAAATTGAGCGCGTCGAGCAAGAGCAACCAGTTTACGGTACGCTCGGAGTCATCGAAAAAGTGATAGGTATTGTCCCACAGCGAAGCAGAAGGGGCTTCATAGGCATATTCATGTACCCACTGCTTGCTCAAACGCTCCACACCCTCTGGCGCAATCCAAACGTGTTCTCCCTGTTCCACCACAACGCGTGTACTGCTGAGGACGCCTAGCTCATCTTGCTCTGGTAGGGTATATAGCTCTTCGTCCTCTTCATTTTGTGATGACAACATATCTTCCATCGAATTTCCCCCTCTTGTGTTTCCCCTGAATTTTACAGAGATTGTGCGCATCCGTCAATCTCTCTAGCCCATAACGAATTTCATCGAAATATATAAATTCTCCGCTCGACACCAAAAAATCACAAAATTTTCACACAAAACCCTTGCATTACCAAATAGCCCCTGTGTATTATTACTACTGTACGTGGAGCTTATCCATCAAGTATGTGCTGGTAATGATATTGCTTATACACGCTTGTATGAAGTTCCCTTAGTACACAGTGTACGTATCCTTACGTATCATCCCTTGCTTTTAGCAACGAAAGGACCAGTCTATCATGGAAGAACAGCAGATTAGAAACTTTGTCCACCGTGTATCAACAGAAGAGACGCTCCGCACCGAGCTAGCAAATAATCCCGAAGCCGTAATCGAGCGCGAAAACTTCTCACCTCGTGTTGCACAAGTGATTATGCGCTTGGTACCCCATCTGGCGTTGAATAAAGAAATGAAAACCAGTTTTTCGTGGTGGACTCACCCCTAGAAGATTGCAAAATTTCTTATGAGCTGTGAATTTGAGGCTCAAAAGCCGTTCGATGCAAGCCAAACTATGCTGCAAGAGCGGCTACAATTTTTTTTAAGTGAGCTACATCCTGTACTAGAAGAGGATGTAGTATTTGCCTTAAAAGCACCCGGAAAACTTCTCTCCATCCAGAGCGAGAGCTATACTCAGCTTCCTTCTGGCGTGTGGTCACTACTTCCTTTGCTTGTTGCTCAATATGTCAATCCTGATATAGATATGACGTATGCTTGTAGTATATCTGTAGCTATTGAATGCTTTATCTGTGCTCTCGATATATTAGATGATGTTGAGGATGGTGATCAAACTTTAATTG
Organism: uncultured Ktedonobacteraceae bacterium; assembly: GCA_964250805.1. Lineage (GTDB taxonomy): Bacteria > Chloroflexota > Ktedonobacteria > Ktedonobacterales > Ktedonobacteraceae > JBBQVS01. The sequence continues at coordinate 21,966 of CAXUHG010000037.1, forward strand.
TGAAAAAGCTTGGAATTGCTCGTGTTCTTAATGTATCAACTGCACTACTTGCCTTAACCACTTCTATTTTCCTCTCTCTCGTAGAGGTAAAAATCTCTCATACAAACGTAGTAAACCTCATCCAAATGGTGCAAAAATCTCTTAGTGCTGCTACTGCTGGTCAGCATAATGATATTCTAGCAGAGCAGAAATCGGCAGAAAGCTTTACTGCTGAAGAGTGTATAGAGATTGCGGCGGAAAAAGCTGGCACACTTATGAGCTTAGCTTTTAGCATCGGTGCTTTATGTGCTAATGCCGATATCGAATTACTTGCTCAGTTTTCGGAACTAGGGAGACTACTAGGAATAGCCCATCAACTTGACAACGACAGCCACGACCTATATCATATCCTCCAGTACCAGCAAACAGGCGAGAATCAAGGTATGGTGAAAACAGATCTTGTGCGCCAAAAAAAGACTCTTCCTGTTGTCCTTGCTGCACATACACTCTTGACGCTTCAGTCTGATGCTTCTATAACCAATGAGGAGAAGCAGAGGAGATCAAACGATGCGCTGTATGAGGGTATAATAACAACATGGGGTATTAGTCTGCTCTATCGTGAACGTGCCCACGATATATTGCGGCAAATCGAAGTTCAGCGACCTATTTCTCAAGAGTTACATCTTTTGCTGAACTTTGAGTAGTGTAAGCAAAGATGTTGGTCAGCGGAACGAGGATTGTATATGAAACATGGTGTTTGGAAACGTTTTAGAGTAAATCGGTTAATAGTGCTTTTCATGGTGCTAGTAGTGTACATCTTTCTGGCTTTTGTAGATGTCAAGCAAACGTTTTCTAGTGTAACTAATTTGTACCCCCTTGTTTTGCCTGTATGGGTCACATTTGGTTTTTCTCTTACTATTGCACTTATCTTTTTAGTTATTGGATCTCTTATTTGGTTTTATTCACGAGACCGACAAGTTGCTTTTCTCCTGTTTGCATTTTCCTGTTCTATGATGGTAGCTTTTGAGTTAGAGGCAGTTACAACTACAGTAACACGCGATACCTATTTTTTAACTTCAATAGCAAGTTTTGCAAGCCTGTTTGCAGTTTTTCTTTTTTGCACCATATTAATTGTGTTTCCTAAAAATCATCTCGTATTGCCTAAAATATCTTTTTCTAAGAATAGGTTCTTTGACCTCCAAAGATTCCTCAAACGTTCATCCTTAAAATGGTACATTCTTTCATTACTTTTCTTTTTTGCTCTGGGAATTACTGACAATGTTGTGGCGTATGTCTTATATCCACAACACTCCCCTGTATGGCTTGATGCGCTTGCATCATTCGCTGTAGTGTTTGCATTGACGGGGAGCTTGGTTACCATCATCATTTCGTTTCGCAAATCGACTCTTAGAGAGCGTGAGCAACTACGTTTTTTTGTAAGTGGTGTCATTCTTGCAATCGCACCATTGTTGCTACTAACAGCGATTCCTCAGACAATTGATTTTTTATCTCCTTACGCCATTGATTCCCAAATTACGACTTTGCCTGTTATTCTACTTCCTTTGTCACTTGGCTACGCTATCTTACGTTATCAAATCCTTGTATTCGATACCTACATCCGTCGTACTGTGAACTGGATTATCGGTACTATCTTTCTCGCTGTACTCGTTTATACGGTTACTATGGTAGGAGGTAGGCTATGGGGTGCAAGTGTTCCATTCTATGTCATCGGAATTGCTGTTGCGATGGCTGTACTTGCTCCTATCATGTGGTGGCTGGCAAAAATACTTACCGAGCGTGTGCTTTTCAAGGAGTCCTTGCGCTATCGTCGTCTTGCTGATAAACCTATTGATGAAGACAATGAGTCGCTCGACCTAGATAAAGCGGCGCAGATTATTGTGGGTGCTGCCCTACAAACTTTCAAAACAATGCAGGTTGGTCTCTTTGTGCTTATCGAAGACACTGGCTGTTATCACTTGTTTCCTCCTTTAACGGACAATCAGAGTGATGCATCACGTCACGAACTCATGACTCTACTTACGTCAAAGCTGACTACCACGACATTTGCAGGACTCGATGCTTTAGCTCTACAGACACCTGTTGAAGACCGTCTATCGGCCTCTTCTCGTCCTCTGCTGCTTCATGAAGTGACGCGTTCGGAGAAGGATATACCTGTTGGATTGGGCCGCTTTTTGACACCGGAAAACCTCCCTGAGCAGCAGAATCCAGTGCTAGCTCCTATACGTTCGCAAGGCAAGATGATTGGCTTACTTGTGCTAGGTGAGCGTGCCGACAAGCAATCCTATGCTGGTCCTGACTTTGAAATCGCGCAACTCTTGCTCGCACGCTACTCCTATTTGTTAGAGACGGCGCGTTTGCAAGAACGTTCAAGAATGCATGCAAACTTGCTCAATGACCTTTATAAAACAAGTACCATGTCCGCCAAAGAATTACCTGATCTTGAAACCGTTTCATCTACTTTTGCCACCGTTGCTGCTCAAGCGATGAATGCAGGGGTAGAAATATGTTTGTTCGACAAGGCAAAGCAGCAGCTACAACGTACAACCTTTGTTGGTAATGGTGGACAACTGTCTTTTCCCGATATAGTGCAGATGTCGCTCGAAGATTGGTCTACATATTACTATAGTGGTAAAAATGTTTTTCCGCATAGTAACAGTTCTCTAGCCGCTCCTCCATGTCTCGACACAAAACCCGACTTTCCATTTGCATGGCATCCTTTGAATGATGGGGAGAAACATCTGGGTATCTTGATTGTTACGTATCCGCGTCCTCATCTCTTCTTTAACGAAGAAGTTCATGTACTGGACATGTTTGCCCATCAATGCGCGGCTACTCTGGAAAATACCAAAATTACGGTAGAACTGCGTGCCGCCTATGAACGCCAGAAAGAACTCGATGCACTCAAAGATCAGTTTATCATGACAGCCTCGCACGAACTTCGCACTCCGTTGACCGCTGTTCTGGGATATGTTGAACTGCTCGAAGAATACAATGCAACGCTCAACGCTGACATGCGTGCGGACTTCATTGCGAAGGCTCATCGGGGATGCGATGAATTGACGCTCATGGTCAACAACATTATGGATGCGAACCGTGTCCAGGTCGATGCTAGCAGTACCAAGATCGGTTCTGTGGCCCTAGCGGAGTCGGTGGCACACATTGTGGAAATTATCGAAGCCTTATCGAAACGCGAGCAACGTACTGTGACCATCACCGTCCCGCAAACGCTCAACGTTATGGCTGACACCATTCGTTTGCGTCAAATCTTGCTCAATCTTGTCGGCAACGCCCTCAAATATTCACCTCACGCCACACCTATAGAGATTTCCGCTACACACGATGATAAACTTGTGACTGTATGTGTACGTGACTACGGTTCTGGTGTTCCTCTGGAAGAGCAAACACGCCTTTTTGATCGCTTCATGCGTCTTGAGCGTGATATGAATAGCCCCGTTCGAGGAGCTGGTTTAGGTCTCTACATCTGCAAACAGCTCGTTGAGGCTATGGGTGGCACCATCTGGGTGGAGAGTAGCGGACAAGCGGGACAAGGTAGTTCTTTCTTTTTCACCTTGCCCTACGCTACAGCAGACCTTTCATCCAACACGCCAGCTATTCAGGGTTTCTCCTTACGATAGCTCAAAAATCAAAATATTAGAGATAGTTATACCCAACTTCCTTCTACATAACGTCTTTATTCAGAACGCATATCTATGCCCAAAAACATATCTTGTAGGAGAGAAGGTAATGGCGATTATACAAGGAGAAACTCTCAGTGTTACACCTCGTCAGATCGAGGTTTTGAGATTTCTAGCACAACGTGATCATTGGTCTGTCGGTGAAGTTGCGTCAAATTTAGGCGTCAGTTCCGCGGCTGCCACAAAAGCAATTTTGCGCTTGGAGCGCAAAGGCTTGGTCACACGTTCGGTTGATATGATGGATCGACGTTGCGTCAATGTACGTATCACACATGGTGGCAATGACATTATTCGCAGTGCTTCATCATCATAGTAACAATGTAGCGCAAGCGTTCTCCTGGTACCAGAGTTTTGCTTGCGCTACTAGCGATTGACTTCCACACACCCAAAAGATACGTCGTATTCACGATGCCTCCGCTCTTACGTACCCTTTCTCTTGTGCATATTTCCACAAAGATTGCTGTAACTGGCGTCGCGCACGCGAAATGCGGCTCATAACTGTACCTATTGGAATTTGTAGAGCCTCCGCAATCTCTTTATATGACAGCCCCTCGATGTCTGCCAGGATGACCGCCATACGAAAGTTTGGCGGTAGATCGTTCAACGCTTTGAATACATCTTCATCCAGGTACTTACTCAGTACCTCTTCCTCAGCCCCCGCGCTCAATTCTTGTCCACTCAAATCTCTAATCTGATTGTACAGGTAGAATTCCTCACCATCGGGTAATGGTGTTGGTGTTGGATGAGCGGCCTGTTTGCGGTAACGGTTAATCGCTGATGTATTCAATATGCGGAATAGCCAGGCACGTAGGTTTGTCCCCGGTTGATACGTGTGTGCAAAGCGAAATGCCTTGAGCATTGTCTCCTGCACCAGGTCTTCCGCCTCTTGCCTATTGCTGGTCATACGCAAGGCGGTACGATATAGGCTATCCAGTTGAGCAAGAACACCCGCCTCAAAATCCTCCGATGGTGCTGTTCTTGTGTTTGCTGTTGTACTCTCTTCTTCGTTACTCTCTGGAATCGTTACTGGCTCCCGTTGATCTATTGACGTTGTTTGGGTCGTATTTCCTGCTGAAGATTGTGCCATTGACGGCCTCTCCTCAAATGCTGACTGTTCCGGCATCACGCGCTCCTCTTGCCAGATGCCCCTATGACATCTGCACTCTCTCTTTAGTTAAGAGAATACTTATAGTATATCGCACCGGCACCAAGAATGAAAGTCCTTGTTAAAAAGATGGTGTTCTACCGTCTTGATTCTATATCATTTCGTAGGGACTAAATGTATCGCGTCCGTCGGCGTGATTTATCACGCGAGATCATACTGCAACCTCTTATATAGAGGGTTCGTCAGGATTTCGCTCAATGAATTGAGCAATGGACGCGATACATCTGGTCCCTACGGAATATAAACTTGTAGGCTGTATGTTAGAATATGCAGAGAGGTCAAAGCACACCCGTTTAGGAGAATGATATGGACTGTATGGATTGCGTTGAGACCGTTGCTCGCCTTCACCTCTACATAGACCGTGAATTGAGCGACGAAGAAATTGTCATCGTGCAGCAGCACCTTGAAGATTGTCAGCAGTGCGAATGTCGTTTTCATTTCGACATGAGCATCAAACGCCTCATTCACGAGCGTTGCGCCGTCGAGCGTGCCCCCGATCATCTACGGGAGGCTGTACTGCGCTTGATACACTCGTCCTCTGATACTCTAGTGATCGACTATGAGCTAGAGACAGAGATGCGCATAGAACTTGAGGAGCGCTAACGCTTCTTCCCGCTATTCGTCTATAGACCGATGGCGGAAAGAAGCGTCAGCTTCAACTGCGCGAGCAGTAGCATCTCTCCTAGCGCAAGTAACAATGCACACCCTAAAAATGGCAACAGTTCACGATATCGCTCAAACGTCTCATCACGTCTACTCACGCCAACCAGAGCAATCAGGTTCAAACTGCTTACCGCAATTACGATGCCTGTAGTACTCAATAGAGCTATTGGATAAAGAAGCAGTACATTTTGTGACGCGACAGCGAAAAAGCAGACTCCCAGCAGCGGGAGATACTGTACTAGTTCTTGCCACGACGCCACACTTCTCTCCTCAGAAAAACTTCGCCAGAACAGACGATTAAGCAAGGGGACTACCAACAAAGCCATTGCTAGCCCAGTCGCGAGTCCCGTTGCGAGTCGCAGATAATTATTTGGTTGATAAGGATGCGGCAGACCCACGTCGAGCAAGAAAGAGTTGATACCATCAACTGCTAGCGCGACAACCCCACTAAGTAACAGCAACAGGAGCGGTAGTCGTGGTATGCTCTGCGCCCTTCCTTTTCCTTTCCCATAGAGCGTCGTCAGCGTCACGAGAAACCCCAGGTAAATACCTGTATTACGCGCACATAAGGGTAGGCGTTCGCTTCCAAAGTAAAACGAATGTCTTGCAATCTGAGCGCATATACCACTATCAAGCCAACTCATGCGGTTCAGTAAAGAAGCCCCCGGAAAGAAAAGCAGCGTTGCCAGCACGCCTAATGCAAGTAGTACTACACCTCCCGTTCGCCATGACATAGGACGCTTCTTCTGTGACTTTTGTGTTGTGTATGCGCTGCTCATAGCGTTATTCCAAAATGAAAGTAGTTATTGAGTTGCAGCAACATATTGAAGAAAATCGCAACTCCCACCGCCATCATCAAGACACCTGTTGCCACCTCAATTTTGCCCAGGTGGGGCTTGAACCACTTCAATATTCGACTCACTTGATTAAGACCTAGTCCCAGCAATAAAAATGGTAGACCTAGCCCAAGCGAGTAAATTAGCAATAGCAATACGCCCTGTTTTAATGTCCCCGCCTGACCCGCCAGTCCCAAAATTACGCTTAAAATCGGACCCACACAGGGACTCCAGCCAATAGCAAAGACAACTCCTGTGATAACCGATGCAAGATAGCTTGGGCGTTGAGGATGAAACTCAAAGCGTTTCTGCCAGGAGAGAACCGGTATCCTGAGTATTCCAGTAAGATGTAATCCGACAAGAATCAACACAATTCCCCCAACTCGACGTAAGAGAATTTGTTGTGCGTGGAGAAATCCACCTAATGTACTAGCCGTCGCTCCTAGCGCGACGAACGCCAATGTGAAGCCTAGCACGAAAAAGCCAGCATGTAGAAAGGTCACGAGACGCGCTGAACGTGCTTTCTTCTCCTCAACGGCTTGATACACACTTTGACCTACAAGCTGCGCTAAGTAAATGGGCACAAGCGGCAGAACACAGGGCGAGAGAAATGACACTAGGCCCGCGACAAATGCGATGCCTATATTTATCTGTGAAGGATTCATAAATTGCAAATAAGCTCCCGAAAATCTAACCTGTGCATAGTATAGACCTAACGGAAGCTCTATGCAACTTTTACGCAGATCGTTAGTTACTCCGTATCGTCCTTAAACAATCGTCGTTGGAACAATCTCCAAAATGGACGCTTAGTTTTTTCTGATGGCTGTGTCGTTGTTTTGACCGTTGCCTGTAGCTCAACACGAGGTTTAGGCGAAATAACCATTGGTCGCGTTGGATGATCAGGGATGTGTTGTGCCGCTGCATCTTGTCTTCTTGTTGCCTGTCTTGTTTCATGTTCCTGTGAGGGAGGCGAAACAGCAACGTCTTGATACTGAGGGCGTTGTGCTTGAGGACGTTTAGGGAGTTGCACCTGACGACTCCGTTGTACCTGACGCAATGCTAGCTCGTTGGTAGATTGTGATGACGGATTGATAGACTTCAATTTTTCCTGCAATAGACGTAGTTCGCAAGCCATCATGCCTGCATCTTCATAGCGTTCCTCACGATCTCTTGCCATCGCGGTGAGGATGATGTGTTCCAGGTCTGGCGATACCTCGTTGCTAAACGTGGTAGGATTGCGAAGTGGTCCACTAATGATTGCCTGTGTCAATTCGGGCATAGTGCGACCATTGAAGGGTCGTTGTCCCGTTGCCATTTCATAGAGTACAACTCCCAGGGCATAGACATCACTGCGATTGTCGAGTGAATGACCCCATACCTGCTCTGGCGACGCATAATACAAACTACCAACCAGCGTGCGTGCTACCGTGATCGGTTGATAGCCTGTTGCACGAGCTAGACCAAAGTCCATCACCTTCACCCTGCCCCAGCGGTCAAGCATCAGGTTTTCTGGCTTCACATCGCGGTGTATGACGTGACGCTCTTTGTATGCCACATCAAGGGCCTCAGCAATCTGCGCTCCGTACTCAATCGCAAGGCGTGGCAGAATAGTTCCATCGAGATTGAGGAGGCTTGCAAGAGTAGGACCTTGTACATATTCCATCGCAAAATAAAGCAGTTTGTTTTGCTGACCCGCATCATAAATATGAACAATGTTAGGATGGTTGAGGCCCGCAATAATTTGTGCTTCACGAATGAAGCGTGCAACATAGGAATTGTCTTTTGCTAACGCCTTAGGTAACACTTTGACCGCTACTTCGCGTCCGAGAGCAATCTGTTTGCCTCGATAAACGACTCCCATGGAGCCGTGACCAATCTCCTCTTCCAGTAAATATCCGCCGAGGCTCTGACCGGCCAATTCGTTCATATTTCTCTACCCTCAAGCTCATATATCATTTCAAAGACCCATACCGCCTTTAATTGTATAAACGCACAAACGCTACGCTAATAGTATATGTTACCCAAAGGTACTTTGAAACAGGATGCAGGAGTGCAGCACTCTGCTAGGGCGTGGAAGCCCCACGCCCTAACCAAGGGCAATTGGCCTTTCCAATTACGCTAGTCGAGATAGTCTTTCAGAATACGGCTGGCTTGCGGATGTCGCAGTTTACGAATTGCACGCTCCTCAATCTGGCGTACCCGCTCGCGCGTCACCTTCAACTTCTTGCCTACCTCTTCTAATGTGTGGTCGTGATCGTCCACCAGCCCGAAACGTAGCTCGATCACCTGCCGCTCGCGCAAAGTGAGTTGATTCAGCACTTTGCGAATCTCCTCGCGTAGCAGATGTTGCTCTGTCAACTCACTGGGTCCACGCTCCCGTACATCTTCTATGATGTCGCCCAGCGTATTCTCCTCCTCCTCAGAAAGAGGAGCATCTAACGAAAAGACCTTCTCGGCCCAAATCAGGAGTTCGCTCACACGCTCAGCTGACATGCTCAAACGCTCACCGATGTTCTCCGGCGTTGGGTCGCGTCCTAACTCTTGATAGAGTTGGCGCGTTGTGCGCTTGACACGCATCACCTCTTCCATAATATAGACGGGCAGGCGCACAACACGGGTTCCTTCAAGAATAGAGCGTGTGATGGCTTGCTTGATCCACCATGTCGCATAGGTAGAGAAACGAAAGCCCTTCCTATAGTCGAACTTAGTGACTGCACGGATAAGGCCGATATTGCCCTCTCCGATCAGGTCTTCCAGCGATAAGCCTTGACCGACATACTTTTTTGCGATGCTTACCACAAGGCGCAGGTTAGCCTCGATGAGGTGGTCACGCGCTTCTTTTATCCCACGCTCGGCGCGCTCTGCAAGGGTTACTTCCTTTGCCGCGTTGAGGAGAGGAATACGTGAGATTTCACGCAGGTACAAGCGTAAGCTATCGCTTTGCGCCAAACCACTGAAATCAGCCTCCTGGAACGCGTCACGCTCCAGGTCATTTGCCTTGTCACGGTCACGGTCTGCATCAAACATCACATTTCGTTCCAAGTGCTTGCCTCTTCTTCTGCAACAGATACACAGGTCGGGTATATTCTTGACTTATTGTATCATACAAGCCAATGCTTGCAACTGTAGCGTTGCTATACAGCGAATAAATCGTATATATACTTACGTCGGCAAATCGCAAATTCTCGCTAGGCTTTCGCGCACATAGGAAAACTGGGTAAGACGACAGAGCAAAAGCCTATCGTTTGCTCTGTCGTCTTACCCAGTAGTAGTCAATGCCTATCTATGGTTTTGATACCATGCAACCGTTTGTCGTATTCCTTCCTCGTAGGGAGTGACCTGTTTACCAAAAGTCTTTTCATATTTACTGGAGTCAACAATATACGGTTCCTCGAACTCATATAACATCTCTTGCGTCTCACGAATAGTTGGATTGAACAGACCTGCTAGCATAACCATCGGGCGAGCAACTTTTGAAACCTTCGCAGGCTTGCCAATCTCTTTAGCGACCAGACCAATAAATGTTCGTGTTGTGGTTGTACCTACGTTAGGCACATGCCATGCCTGTCCCAGTGCCTCATCGTGTGCTCCTAGTGTAACCAGTGCCTTCCCAAAATCGTTAATAAATGTGTACGTATGCGGCAGATCGGGGTTGCCAAGAGCCGTAACAGCTTTTCCTGCTAGCGCAGCTCCAAACACAATCTCACCTACCGTAGAATCGGTGACATATGGACCGTAGAAATGTGAACCACGCCCGATAGTTGCACGTATTCTACCGCTTCGATGAGCCTCTAGTACTGCATTCGCCATAAGAGTTCGCGTTCGTCCCTTGTGTCCAGTTGCGCGATAGGGCAAATTTTCCGTGATGGGACCATTTACAGGGCCATACATATACAGGTTATCGCCAAACACTAACTTTGTCTCCGTGCCGCTCAAGCCTTCAATAATACCGTTCGTGATTGGTGGAAAATCTTTGGGCCAGTGTGTGTACCCCGGCTGAGCGCAGTGATAGACAACGGTTGCGTCCTTACTGAGCTTACGAACGTTTACTGCATCAGTTGCGTCACCCGCGACAATCTCGACTCCTGTAGGCGCGTCGCTCATTTGACCGCTTCGATTGACGACTCTAACTCGCTTGCCTTGTGCGACTAATTCGCGTATAACAGCCCTGCCAAGAGGTCCTGTGCCGAAGATGACGTGTAGTTCTGTGTTATTCATTGTATATCTCCTTGTTGCTTCGGTGGCTTCGTAGGGACTAGATTTATCGCGTCCGTTGCTCAATTCATTGAGCGAGATTCTTGTTGAACCGTGTCTACAAGACATTTTAGACCTGATCTCGCATGATAAATTCCACAACGGACGCGATACATCTGGTCTCTACGAAAAAAACAATCATATTCGAGTTACATTAAGCCAATTGTTGGACTGCTTCCTGTAGCTGTGGTGTGTTTGTCTGAGCAATCTGCTCTCGACGTAGAACAAGCAGGCGAATAGCTGGTGCAATCAGCCAGATTGCCCACAATGCGTAGCTTATCAAGTAGGTCAGGTTGACCAGCGTCAAATTGCTGATAAAGTAGTATGGAGCAGCGGGTGCGAAGTTCAAGCTCAAGTCCTGTAACGGATTGCCAAGAATACCAACTGAGAGGATGATGCCTACAACGCCTGTCCAACGCCAGCGAGGACCTGCGAAGAGTGGAGAGCGGAGAATAGCTATCGAAATCAAAATGCCCCACACAGCGTTGAAGAGAAAGCCGAGGTGTTCGCCAACCGTGTGTCCGGCGTAAATGTTAAACGCGTTGTAAAACACCTCGATGCTTTGCCGTGTTACCTCGCTTGTTTGTGCATTGACATAGGTCGTCGCAAGATAGGGTACGAGAAAAGGCCAACGTATAAAGCCAAGCGTTTGAAAGATGGCGGTAACAACGCCGATTGTTGTGGTGATATTCATGAATATTGAAGGCTTTGTCGCAATCACACGATGGAGCAGTAACGCAAGTGGAATGAGTAGCAGCGATGAAAGTGTAAACGCGTAGTAGGTGGGAATGATGATGCTACTGTTCTTGTAGAAAAGCGGTAGCACATGTGCTGCTGGTTTGTTCAAAATTGCGGGAAACTCGAAAACGTTTTGTAGAACGAGAAAGCAAACGTTTATCAAGGCAACCTCTACGAGTAGCAGAATAGCGGTTAGGCGAGTGATTCCGGTGTTCAACATGGTATTGTCTCCTTTTTTGAATGTATGGATTGTCATTTCATCCATTGAGGAAACAATACCGTCTACCGTAACGTGAGAGTCAAGCACAAAATCGAGCAATTTTTCGGTTCAACGTTTTTCGATGGGAAGTTGCATCTCAAGCGTCACATGCTCAAAGTCTGTCAGGTCATTTTCGCGCCCGAACAGATGTATCTCGCGGTACGGACCGCTTGCTGTATAGCCATTTTCCCCCACCCACATGAACAGTGCCGTAACCGCTTGTGGCACATCGTAGAAATTGCCACGATGAACGACGCTCGCCAGTATGTTTGACGCCGGTAGCTCATGAATGGATATATCGTTTTTGCTATCAAGTCTCTCGTCCATGAGTGGTGCCTTGTTTATAATCACCCCAGTCTCCATGTCGATGTTCTCGTCAAAATATCCATCGTTGTGATAGAGTGCGAGTTCTTGCCCTACCTGCTTGATACGTCGTTGCTCCAACCATATGTACAGGTCGTTGTACATAGCGCAACGATAGAGCGGCATCGCCTCGATAGTAGGTACCGTCTTGCGTAGCGAAACTAGCGTCTGTTGCGTGCCTTGCTTGAGGACAACATCGTACTCTGGTTGTTTCCCTTCTTGCTCTATCTGTCTCAATCGTGCCGCGACGCGTGCAAGGCGCATATGCTCTTCCTGCAATTGTTGCTCGATCTCTGCCTGCTTGAGCATGAACATACCCCGTAACTGTTCAGGTGATACATCATCCCGCAAACTACGCGCGATTTGCTCTAGTGAGAAGCCCAAATCTTTGAGCGCGAGAATGCGATTGAGGCGTGGTAACTGCTCAATTGTGTAGTAGCGATAATCGGTAAAGCGGTCGATGTGAACCGGTTTTAGCAGCCCGATTTCATCGTAGTGGCGCAAGGTGCGAATTGTGACCTGAGCCATCTGTGAAAATTCGCCTATTCTAAACATCTCTGTCCCTTTCCGTTCGGGCAAACACAATAGTACTCATAACTGTACACTCTTCCCCTACGAGAGAGTCAAGCAAGCATGTAACACAACACTCTTTTATCCGTAGATAGAATGTACGTCTCTCTATGTAGAGACACTTTTGGGGACGAAAGAAGGACGAACACGTACATGACCTTACCACTTGCATTGACGCCTGGAACGGTTATTGGCAATAATTATATCATCGGCTCGCTCATCAATAGCGGTGGCTTTGGTGCTGTCTATCGCGCTACGGACAAAAGCGAAGGCAACCGTCTATGTGCGATTAAAGAGACGTATGATGTAACTCCTGCTGCACGGCGTCAAGCATTGATGGAGGTAAGTGTTCTCTTCACGATCAAAAACGCACATCTACCGCAAGTCTATGACGCTCTCGAAGCCAATGGTCGCTTTTATCTGGTCATGCAACTTATCGAGGGGCGGAACCTGCTTGAGTTGCTCAAAAATCGCGTTCCAAGTCGAGGGCTGGCGAATGTCGGCGAACAAGAACCTTATCAAGCCAAGCAGGGACCGTGTAGCGAGCAAGAGGTCCTTTCGTGGCTCTATCCCATTATGGAGACGCTACAAGAGCTTCACAATCGTGACATCGTGCATCGCGATATCAAGCCCGCAAACATTATTCTCACCCACAATGGCACAACCGTCCTTGTCGATTTCGGCTTAACCCGCTTATATGACCCGCAAAGCAACAACACGCAAACACTAGTTCGTGCCGTCTCCGAGGGTTTCAGTCCACTTGAGCAGTACACAGGTAAAACAGGACCGCAGACTGACATGTATGCAATGGCGGCGACTATATATCTGTTGCTCACCAATCGTCTCCCACCATCGGCACTTCGACGTAGCATGCATGACGAACTGATTGCACCTCGCCTCCTGAACCCTTCCATATCGTCGCATGTCGAGCGTGCCTTACTCAAAGCCTTAGCAGTGCAGGCTGATGCACGCTACCGAACTATGACCGAATTCGCACAAGCTTTGCATGGTACAGGCTTCGACGCGCATGCCGATAAGACAATTGTCGGGCCACAGATTGGGTCGCCAACGAGTCCTAGTTATCCTCTACATCCGTCTCCATCGCCACAACAACCTGTTCCGGCTCGTGTCTATGCAGGAGTGCAGCCGCAACCAATTAAACAGCAGCAGGCTCCTGTATACCCTGTTTTACCACCATCGCCGCTTGCTCCGGCTGGTTATGCTATGGTGCCTCAAGCGTCGGTTGTCGCGTCAAATCCGCTCCCTACACCCTTTGGTCAGGGCTGTCTATTTGGACTAATACAGGCCGTTCTCGCCGCATTGCTGGTGCTTGCGCTAAAGAAGGAAGCCTCGTTCTATCTGGCAACCGTTATGGGATTTCTCTTTTATATGTTAGCAGGCTTTACCACGACACGACGTGGTGGCGGTTCGCTACGTGGTGGCTGGGCAGGCTTATGGGCAGGGATTACCAGTGCAATCATGTTCTGGGTTGTTCTCTTCGTTGGCCTCTTTGTCCTGCTAGCGCAACGTGTCGAGGCCGATACCACCTCTGCCCAAAAACAGCATGTGCCGCTTCCACACAACGAATTAAACTCAGCGTGGCAAATGATTCAGCCAATGTACCCTAATCATGCGGTAGTCGCCTCTTCGCAAGCATCATCGACCAGTCTGATCGTATTGATAATCGGTGGTATGCTGCTTGCCTCTCTACTCGGCTGGTTGGGTGGTAGGTCTGGTACAAAAAAGCATCGACTGCAGATGGCGAAAAAGCAGCAACGCATGCTCAATAATCCTTGACCTCTATGGTACGATTCTCATCGGTAGGGACTAGATTTATCGCGTCCGTTTGTGTGATTTATCACGCGAGATCATATTTGAGGCGGCTTGCAAAAAAGGTGATTAAGAATCTCGCTCAATAAATTGAGCAATGGACGCGATAAATCTGGTCCCTACGAAAAACTGCCACACGAAGATGGTAGATTGTTCCTCAATTTGTATGTTATGTGGAAGGTAGGCACTATCTTTGGCAACTCATGAACAAACGTCATCAGAGATAGCTTCATCAGAAATCACGCTCTCTCTTACCGATATCGCTCAGGCTATCAGCACTGAACTGAACCTGAGACGCGAACAGATTCAGCAGACTATTCTATTGCTTGACGAAGGCAACACCATTCCCTTTATTTCTCGCTACCGCAAAGAGGCGACTGGCAGTCTTGACGGGGTACAGATTCAAGCTATCGCCGACAAAGCTGCCGCCATTCGTGCATTGCATGAGCGCAAAACGGATGTGCGTAGGCTCATCAACGAGCAAGGCAAGCTCACACCAGAACTCGCCACTGCCCTCGCCACTGCTACAACGCTACAACAGGTCGAAGATATCTATTTGCCCTATCGTCCCAAGCGCAAGACTCGCGCCAGCATCGCGCGTGAAAAAGGTCTCGCCCCTCTTGCCGACATTATTCTGCAACAGCTAGAGCTAACAGGCGATAGCGCGGCAATCCTTGAGGAATACGCTCGCCCCTTCCTCAACGCAGAGAAAGGTGTGGATACCGATCTTGAAGCCTATGCAGGTGCCTCTGATATCGTGGCAGAGGTAATCGCGGAAGACGCCAACGTGCGTACCGTCTTCTTCAAGCAATCTACGTTGAGCGCAAAGGCTATCGAC
>CAXUHG010000037.1:37276-39063 GCA_964250805.1 uncultured Ktedonobacteraceae bacterium
CAACGTGCGTACCGTCTTCTTCAAGCAATCTACGTTGAGCGCAAAGGCTATCGACCCCGAAAAGCTTGCCGAGAAGGACCCCAACGGCGTCTATCAACTGTACTACGATTTCGATGAACCCGTCACCAAGTTGGTGCCACATCGTATTCTTGCCTTGAACCGTGCCGAGCATGAGGGTGTGTTACGTGTCGGCGTTGACCTACCCTATGAGCAGGTGCAAACGACTCTCACGCAACACTATCCCGTCAAGGCAACATCGCCCTTCGCACATCTCCTCTCAGACGCGATGGAAGATGGCTACAAGCGTCTGCTTGCTCCCGCGATGGAGCGCGAGGCACGCGGAGAGCTAACTCAACGTGCGGAAGAGCATGCCATCAATATCTTTGCCGCGAACTTGCGTAACCTTCTGCTCCAACCACCACTACGCGGTAAAAAGATTCTTGGCATCGACCCCGGCTTTCGCACAGGCTGTAAGTTGACGATTGTTGACGAAACCGGAAAATATCTCGAATCCGATACCATCTACCTCTACCAATCTGATAGGGCACAAGCCACGCTACGCAAACTGATTGCACAGCACAAGATTAGCGTCATCGCCATTGGCAACGGCACAGCCTCGCGTGAGACCGAGCAACTTGTAGCGGGACTTCTCGGCGAGCTTGAGCAAGAGACGGGTCAACAGATCGGTTACGTTCTCGTCAACGAAGCAGGCGCCTCGGTCTATTCAGCATCGGAGGCGGCGCGTCAGGAGTTTCCTACGCTTGATGTCACGCAACGCGGCACCATCTCTATCGCTCGCCGCTTACAAGACCCGCTGGCGGAACTCGTCAAAATCGACCCCAAAGCCGTTGGTGTCGGCCTCTATCAGCACGACGTAGACCAGAAAGAGCTTGCCGACATGCTGGATCGCGTGGTGGTTTCATGCGTCAACTTCGCAGGAGTCGAGGTCAATTCCGCCTCTGCCGCCTTGCTCAAACATGTATCGGGCGTCAACGCGCGTGTTGCCAACGCCATCGTCAAATATCGTGAGGAGCATGGTCCGTTCAAATCGCGGGCCGATCTGCAAAAAGTGGCTGGTCTGGGACCATCTACCTTCCTACAGGCGGCTGGCTTTCTTAAAATTGCTAATGGTGGCGAGATGCTTGACAATACCTTCATTCATCCCGAAAGCTATAACGCCGCCCGTACTTTGCTCACCCTGCTACCAGAGGGCGAGGGCAAGGCAACGCGTCCAGCAGAGCGTATCGCCCTCTTCCGCCAGCGCATTCAGCTCCAAAACACATTGGGGCGTTCCAACAACCGCAATCGTAACGCGAGCGGAAGCGAAGAGGCAACATGGAGCGATATCGCTAAAAAAATTGGCGTCGGCCTACCCACTCTCAATGACATTCTGGAAAACCTTGAAAAGCCTGGACTCGACCCGCGCGACGCCCTACCAGCACCCATTCTGCGTCACGACGTACTCAAAATCGAAGACCTGCAACCCGGCATGACTCTACAGGGAACCGTGCGGAACGTCGTCGATTTCGGAGCCTTCGTCGATATCGGCGTCAAACAGGATGGCCTCGTTCACGTCTCCGAGCTAGCTGACCGCTTTGTACGCGACCCCTTAACCGTTGTCGCCGTCGGTCAGGTCGTGCAGGTACGCGTCCTCAAAGTCGATATGCAACGAGGGCGCGTGCAATTGAGCATGCGTAATATGTACTAAATTATTATGGTAGGGACCGATTTTTAGCGGGCGGGGGGGGGGGAGGCGGGGGGCCCGGGAAGAGAAAGAATAGCGGGGG
>CAXUHG010000037.1:39073-42289 GCA_964250805.1 uncultured Ktedonobacteraceae bacterium
ACCAGCCCGCGCGGGGGCGGGCCCCCCCCCCCCCCCCGGGGGCCCCCCATAAAGGGGGTCCCTACTTGACCACATCCCATAGCTACGCTATAGTAGCCCTATTCCCCAAATCGAAGTGAGGATATCGAATAATGACCGTAACGAGTGAGGCTATATATATGACGGGACCAAAAGACTTTTTAGAATATCTGACAGCACTAATACAACAGGCTGTAGCCATATATCTTGAGCAAGAATCTCTGACAATTTCTATCGAGCAATTGCCCATTGACCTGAATTTCTCGGCACAGGCCAGTTTTGGTGACTACTCTATGCCAGTGATGCCGTGGGCTGGCAAAAGCAAGTTGGCACGTCCTCCAATGCAAATTGCCGAGGCTTTGAAGACAATTTTGCACGATATGCATATCTCTTCGGTAGAAGAAATTACCGTCACTAAGCCCGGTTACATCAATTTCAGCCTCAACCGTTCTGAGGTTGGCAAGGCTATTATCGAACGTGTCGTCGAGGCTGGCCCAGATTATGGGCATAACGATATTGGCATTGGCACCAAAGTTATCGTCGAGCATACCGCCATTAACAGCAACAAAGCGGCACACGTCGGGCACCTACGCAACTCGTGTATAGGTGATACTACTGTACGTATGCTACGCTCACAGGGCTACACCGTCGAAGCCGAGAACTACATCGACGACTCCGGCGTACAGGTTGCCGACGTTGTGGTTGGCTTCATGCTACTGCAAAAAGGACAACTACAACTCCCCGGCGGCAACGAACAGCTACCAAACGAATCCTTCGACTACTTCTGTTCGCGCGTCTATGTTGCCGTTGTCAAATCCTATGACACTCAGCCAGAACTGAAAGACTTCCGCCGCACCGTTCTACATGCAATCGAACACGGCGATGAGCCAGAGGCGGGACCGGACTATCCCGCGCTCGCCTCCGACCTCTCGCGCCAGATTGTGCAGGCGCATCTCAAAACGATGGGACGCCTCAACATCTCCTATGATTTGTTGACCTGGGAGTCCGCGATCCTCGGTGCGGGTCTCTGGAAGCACACGTTCGACCTCTTACGTGAGCGCAACCTCCTAGAGAAGCCTGAAACTGGTCCAGCGGCTGGTTGCTGGATTCTTCCCTTTGGCGACAATGAGGCGACAGGCGAAGATAACGAGCGCATGCAGGACAAAATTCTCGTGCGAAGCGATGGTACGGCAACCTATACCGCCAAGGATATCTCGAACCAACTCTGGAAATTTGGGCTTGTCGATGAGAATGTTGGTGTTGACTTCCACTACATACCCTGGGGCGTGCAGCACGATGGGCGCGTGCTCTGGTCTATGCGTACACCAGAGGATGTCGTGCCCACACAGGAAGAGGCCGATCCCAAACGCTTCGGGCATGCGCAGAAAGCCATCAACGTTATCGACGTGCGTCAAGCGTATACACAGCAGGTCGTCTATGAAAGCTTGCGCCGCCTTGGATATACCGAACAGGCCGATAACTCGAAACACATCTCCTACGAGGTCGTGACGCTTTCAAGAGCAACCGCCGCCAGCCTGGGTATTGATACCTCCGATGGACGTAGCTTCTACGCTATGTCTGGTCGCAAGGGTATCGAAATCAAGGCCGACGACCTGATTAACGAGGCCGTGCGACGCATGCGTGAAGCAAGCATGCAGGATGAAGCTAGACGCGACTTACCCGAAGAGACAGCTTCTATTCTCGCCGCATCCGCCATTCGTTACTTCATGATTCGCTTCGGCCTACAACAGATTATCGCCCTCGATATCGACGAAGCCCTCCGTGCCAATGGCAACACTGGTGTCTACCTGCAATACGCCTACGCGCGTGCCAATAGCATTCAGCGTCGCCTTCTCGACTCAGGCTACGAACTACCAGACTTCTTGGTAGACCTACCCGAACAGCTTGATCAGAGCGAGTGGGAGCTACTACGTCACATCGACGCCTACCCGCGCAAGCTAGCCGAGTCCAGCGAACTGCTCACGCCCTCGACTCTCGCCAACTACGTCTACGAACTGGCGTCACATTTCAGTGACTTCTACGAACACACGCCGCCCATCCTGAAAGAGAGCAACGAACACGTCAAAGCGTTCCGCGCCTCTCTCGTTCGTGCCACCGTGCAAACAATGGACAACGCACTACGCGTAATGGGCTTCACACCGCTCGAACGCATATAAGGGGAAAAATGGTAGGGACCGATTTATCGCGTCCTGGGGGCGGGGTGGGGCAACGTGTCGGCGATGATTCTCTCCGGCGACGCGTTACCCTACCCACTCTATTGACCCCTACAGGTGGTTCAATTGAAGGTTGGTGGACTTACTACTAGTTCGCCAACCTTGATGCAATGGTTTTTCGTAGGGACCAGATGTATCGCGTCCGTTGCTCAATTCATTGAGCGAAATCTTGGCGAATCTTCTCTACAAGCAGTTTTAGACATGAACTCGCGCGATAATGTACGTTCACAAAATAATCGTTGGGCGTAGGGGTCTAATTCATTACACCCTGATCGCGCATGTCAAGCCGTTTCAGGATGTAATGAATTAGACCCCTACACCGAATCGATACCCATATTATTTCGTCAATGTTCATATTCTCTCCTCATAACATGTGAAGCCTTATCCTTTGAGTATCAAATAGAGTTCCCACGCAATACCGTCTGGATCATAGAAGCTAATGTAGCTAGCATGTGTCAGTTCGTCTTGTTCAATCCCGTTGTTGGGTACCCCTGCTTTATCCATCTCGCGTTTCATATCTTCGAGTGCATTCAAGTCGGGAACACCCAATGCCACATGATCGAGGCCGACGCGATATGGATCAAAGCGATCACCTTTGTTTGTCTGTGCTGCATTACCACGAAAGGCAACAATTGAACCATACGCGTTACAAATCAAAAGGTCAGGTAGCTCCACAACAGGCTGAAAGCCAAGCGTCTCCACATAAAACTGGCGAGCGCGACTAAGATTAGTAACGCGTAAACCGAGATGAGCAAGGCCGTTGGATGAAAGTTTCATAGATCGTCTCCTTGTCGTATTTCGCCAATCAAGTTCTGCAATTCCGCCAGCACAACCTCCTCTGGCACCATCTGCGGCGAAGGATAGCGTTCTGGCTCATGCAAAATCACGACACCACATTCTCTAAGCAAGGCAACACTTTTCGCAAAAATTGGGTGCCGCACCAAATCCATTTTGAGACATGGTA
>CAXUHG010000038.1:0-11222 GCA_964250805.1 uncultured Ktedonobacteraceae bacterium
TGGAAGCTGGCCCTACCAGGTACGCAACGGGTATTTTTACCTCTACGATGAAGACACACAAAGAGTTCTCACAGACTCGAACCTCGTGTTCTCCGTCAAACCCATCAAGGTCTTCGCATTCGTTGTAGGCCGCAGCCAGACCCGCCACCAGTTCTAACTACTCGCGTCACGTAGTCACGCGACAGGCATTGACCGTGTTCTGTCTCAACCGATGGAACGCGGCGGTGTCGAACCTTCACACTATGGCTCATCCTTGATCGCCAAATTGGACGAACCTTGAGCTTATGTACCATCTCCCATGCTCAATCAGGCATTCTTAAACTTGTTCTTTCGCACTTGCCTTTTTAGCCCTAGCAGTACTGAGAAAATGGCTCTTTCTGCTAAGAGACCCTTCCACAGGAGAAGCACAGCACAAACATACGAATTTGTGCGGTCATTTCACAATGTGCTACACTCTAAGGACAAGTCACGACATATTTTATGAACCATCTTCGTTTAAGCATCACAAAGGAGCCGCATCTTGTCTAGCATGACCAATACTAATCTCTCTCACATTCAGCGCGTTCGCCAGGATATGCCAGCCGCGACATCACGTATTTATCTCAACAATGGCACGTTTGGCCCGATGCCGATAGGCGTTGTGGAGGCAATGCACGAACGTCTACAGTACGAGTTGCAAAATGGGCGACTAGGTGCCGAGGCGTTCGAGAAAATGCGCACCGTCTACGATGAGGCTCGCGCTCAAGTTGCTCATCTCCTGAATGCAGATGTAGAGGAGATCGCTCTTACCGATAACACAGGTGAGGGTATGAACGTTGTGAGTCATGGCCTCAACTGGCATGAAGGTGACGAAGTGATCACGACCAATCACGAGCATATCAGTGCGCTCGCCCCATTGTATCAGCTTCGTGACCGCTACGGTATTGGAATTCGCATTGCCGACCTTGGTCATTTAGCAGAACGTCCAGTGCTTGAAGCTATCGAGCAACTGGTTACGCCTCGTACACGCTTGATTGTTCTCTCGCATGTCACATGGACAAACGGTGTAGTTCTCGATGTGGCTGCTGTCACACGCTTTGGACGACAACGCAACATTCCTGTCTTGATCGATGGCGCACAGTCGGCGGGCGATATAGCTCTCGACATGAAAGCTCTGGACGCCGATTTCTATGCCATTCCCATGCAGAAGTGGCTCTGTGGACCCGATGGTACGGGTGCGTTGTACGTCAATCGCGCCTCGCTGCACCATATCGCGCCAACCTATGTTGGCTACTGGTCAATCAAACACGAGCCTGGAATTGAGTGGGAGCTAGCAGACTACGCACAACGCTTCGAGGTAGGTGGACGCCAGACGGCAGCCCTCGCAGGACAGGCAACCGTGCTAACATGGATGAATGAAGTGGTCGGATACGAGTGGATGTTCGAGCGTATTCAAACGCTCAGTGCCTACGCTCACAAAGCCCTCCTGAACGTACCCGGACTTGAAATGCTCACACCACAAGCCGGGATGAGCGGACTTATCAGCTTTCGACTTGGCAATCTGGATGTCACCGAAGTTGTGCAGAAGTTGCACGATGCCCACAACATCTACATTCGCAACATTCCATCAAACAACTCTCTGCGTGTCTCAACAGGTTTCTACAACACGGAAGAGGAAATAGACACGCTTGTACAGGCACTAAAAGAGATGTAGAGAGTAGAGACAGCTTACTACAAGCTGTCTCTACTCTTACGGCTATGGTGTACAGCTTTATTATTGCCGCTTGTCAAGCATATGCTTGGCAACGAGAGCCGCCAGTCCAACAGAGGTCGCTAACAATACAGGATGAGCCAGGATACGTTGTGCTACATCCGGTCTCTCCTGACTTGCTCGTGCCATACCTCGAGCCATAGATATAGGATCATTAGGGTCTACACCATACTCAGGTGGGAACTCTTGAGCAAGCTGTGCTCGCTGGTCAGGGGGCATCTGGGAAAAATGCTGCTGAAAAACTTCTTGCTGCTCATCAGGGGGCGCATTCTGGACAAATTGCTGCAATTGTCCTTGTGCCTCGTTCGGATCAATACTACTATAGTCACCCGAATCATGTGCTTGGGCGTATCTTTGGTACATATCTTGTTTGTTTGGATCAAAAGGCCACATAGGTCCTCCTCCTTAACTAACGTTGCGTGGAACTAAAGTAATGTTCCACTTGATTAGTACGTTTGCCAGAGGAAAAATGACTCACATTAAAGATATATCTTTGTAAGATTGAGGATTGAGAATGAAGGCATAGAATTTGCAGTAGTTCTGCATTGAACACGAAAAAACCGCTTGTATGGGCGGGAGAGACGGCAACTTCCTATTTTCCCGTGGGGCTGCCCCCAAAGTATCGTGAGAGCTGAAGAGCTTAACTTCCGTGTTCGGGATGGGAACGGGTGTACCCTCTTCGCTATAGACACCGGCTCACCTGCACAGGCAGGCGGTTTCTCTTGACACGATGTATACTACCATAGTCCTTGTACTTTGTCAACACTTTTTTTGACGAAAAATTAAGAACGATGCAAGAAGGGCTAGAAAATACCTAACGCTAGCCCTAAATTGCGTATTTTCGTCAGATACAAGAAGCAGTTAGGAAAGACTCTTCATGGGCTACTACCACATATACTGTCCGCCATCTACGACAATTTTTTGCCCATTGATGAACGATGCATCGCCTGAGAGGAGCAACGTTACCGTTCGCGCAACATCTTCAGGTGTCCCAATCCTTTGCAGGGGAATCATTTCTTCCCTTGAGTGAAGGACGTTGGGATCATCTAAATGATATCGTTTTTCCGTCTCTTCCGTTCGTGTCAACCCTGGAATAATAGTATTGACCCGTATCTTTGGGCCTAACTCTAATGCCAAACATTGAGTCATAACCATGATTCCCGCTTTTGATGTACAGGTATTTACGCCATTTTTTCTGCCTCGTATCCCTGTGGAAGCACCAATATTGAGAATGAGACCTCCTTCGTTCTGCTCAAGCATATATGTAGCGGCAACTTGAGAGCAGAGAAATGTTCCTTTCATGTTGGTGTCAACAACCTGATTCCACTCCTCTACCGTCATTTCAAGGATTGGCCTGTCAAGTACTCGTGCAGCATTGTTAATCAAAATATCAAGCGAGTGGAATTTTTCTATAGCGGTACGCATGAGCAACTCGACATCCTGTTTGTTTGACACATTGGCTTGCACCAATGCAACACGTTCGTTTTCTTGTTGACACAACCGTAGCGTCTCTCGCGCTGCGTCGTCGTCACTAGCATAATTGAGAACGACATTGTACTGCTGCTTCGCCAAGCTCAATGCAATTGCTTTTCCAATACCTTTGGTGCTACCAGTTATAACGACTGTTTTCCCATTTTCTTGCTGCATCTTTTCCCTCTCATAGAAAGAAAATACAATTTTCGGGACTCTTTTTACAAGAGCAAGTCTGCAAGTTCTTTCACTCGTGACTCTTTTGACCAAACAACTCGTGCATCCTTATAGATGGCGATAGCTTCTTGACGCCGCTTTTCACTTTCTAACGCCTTCGCTCCACTCGCACCTTGTTCAAGATAACTACAAAAGTTCTCAAGATTTCTTAGAGTAAAGGCTGTCTTGGCCTGATAATTAATAATCTCAACACGAATCCGTTCAGAAACACTATACGATTGCGGCTTCTCTATACGAGCGAAGGTTTTCCATGCCTGTTGAGCATCGTCCTCGTTTGAAGCGTGACGCGCTAACCCTAAGTAAAGCAATCCTTCTTCTAGTATCATGGAGGAAGGACCAAATTCCGCATAGACAAAACTTGGATCACGTTCGGGAAAATCAGGATAGGCTTCCTGCGCAAACTGTAAATAACGAAGAGCTTCTTGCCTACGATTCTGTGAAGCATAAGCTACTGCTAACTCAACATACAGTCTGGATCGCAAGAGGGGATAGATTTCTTGTGCATGAATAAGCCCTTTTTCATAGACGTGTGCGGATTGTAGTGAACTCGGAAGATGATACCCGAATGAAATAAGCGCGGAAACGTGGAAATTCGAGTCTTTTGCAATCTCGCTATACCGCAACGCTTTCTGAAAAGAGGACATCACAGCGTTCATATCACTGCGATGAAGAGCCACAATCCCGTGCATTCGATAACATTGTGTCGCGAGCGTAGCTGCCGTTTTTTGATATTTTGATGAATAGTTTGCCACGCTTGCAAGGGTAGAGAGATAACTGGTGACAATTTCGTTGACAAGAGATAATTCTCGCCCCTGTAATAAGTGCCAACAGGCGGTAATACTTGCAGCGTACTGCGGCAACATCTCTTCCAACAGAGGAAATGATGATTGCTGATCCCACTGAAATCCGGCAAATAATGCAAGTGGTTGTGCAGCAATAGCAATAATGGCTTGCCTTCGAGATAATTTATACGCATTCTCACCAAAGAGCGTTTTCGCTTCGTCAAGTGTATCAATCATATGGTGAAGAACGCTCTGAAGCTCGTGACAGGATGCCATACGCCCTATATATTGATGAATAGATGCCATAATCTGTGCTTGCTTTAATCCAAACCATGCAGCACAATCGACAGGAGAAGTGGATATTGGCAATACCTTTGGAAGTGTGGATACAGACCGAACACTGTGTTCTTCGGAGGTAGATACAATAGTGGGCTGCTCAAGAATAGCCGAAGCAGAGAGCATACTATCAATAATAGGAGAATTTGAGGATATTGCTACTGCGTCATGAGATACGTCTTTTCGTTTGAGGAACCCTAACTCTTCGGGCGATGGAATACCATATAACTCGCATAGCTTCTCTCGATACTCAAAATTAGGTGTTTGTACACCACGCTCCCACTTAGAAATCATCCGTGCGTTGACTTCCCCACGCCGCTTTGATCCACAGAGTTTAAGTAATGCTTCAGCAGCTTGTTCCTGTGTCCAATTACGCCGTTCTCGCTGATAGCGGAGAGCATAATTAGGTGCTTTGATTTGGCTCATAACGAAAACATCCTTCCATCCCAAGAGAGAGAATATCCTCTCTTTCTCTCTACGCTGATTGTATCCAATATGTCAAATGTTTGCAATTGTCAGAGACTTAAAAATAAGGCAAATTGAAGGCTATTCTATAACGGATATGGGGTATTCAAGGGGAAATAAAAATTCTGTATGCTCAAAGCACACAATTCAAACACGAGATATCACAAAATAGAGGAGAATAAACTACCATGACCACCACCAAGAGCGAAGTCGCCCAATTCCGCGAACGACAAGCCCAGGAAGAACAAGCCTCACGCTTAGGACTCTCAGGACTTGCCATCGTCGCCAATCATGACAGCATCACGGCTCGTTTGCAACAGGGAGCGGACCGCGTTCTGCAACTTGTGAAGCAGGGCAAGATGCAAGAGGCCGTTCAGTTGATGAATCGACCCGATTGGGGCGCAGACATGCAGGAGACGAGACCAGAGACACAAGAAAATCAGGCAGAATAGAGGAGGATTGTATGGCTCGACGAAACACACACACGTACCATTGGCAACGCTACCGTATTGAGGAACAGGTGACGCAGCCTTTACCCACTGGCAATCTCCCATTTCGTGCCTACTTGTCCGCGCATTCTCTCAACTCGCTTGACGCGGCGCGGCTGACAGGAGTTCTCTACATCACGACCTGGAATATTGAACAGAATAAACCCGTCAGTGCGGGGAATGCGGCAGTAGTACGGGCTGGCTTGCGCCGTGCAACAGGTGCTGCCTACACCGGACCGATTAGAGTGCATCCTGCTAACCATGCAACGACACAGAGAAGGCAAGACCATGAGACCGTCTGAACTCCCTGCCAATCTGCCAAGTATCGGCCTTGCGCTGAGCGATATTCACGTCCTCTCTACGCTCATTGGGAGCTATCTGGTCTATCTACGCCGTGGAGTCTCGCCCTCCAAGAAACGCGATACCAATATGGTCTTATTGGCGGACATTCACAGGCGCATGCTAGCGATGCTAGCGAGCAATGGTGGCGTCTTGCTGCTGACAACGGCGGAGATCGAGGCGCTGGCGAAGGCGTTGCAAGATTTTGTGACGCTGATGCAACGCATGATTGCGCCCTCAGAGGGACGTGATGAGGCACTGAAACAGATAAGGGCGATGCGGAATCATGTATTGGGGATGCTGGAAGGGAAGAGTTATGACAACGATAAATGAACATGATAGCGGCTCTGCCGCTATCATGTTCATTTATCGTTGTCATATGAACTAACGATCCCCCACAGTCACCGCCTCCTCAACCCTCATAGATAGCAGACGCGAGACACTTTCGCGCATCGAGACACCGTACAATACCTGTGCGGAGGTCATGGTGACGCGGTTGTGTGTGATGACGATAAACTGCGTGCGCTGGGCTAGTCGCTTGAGGATGTCGCAGAAGCGCGTCACATTCGATTCGTCGAGGGCGGCGTCCACCTCGTCGAGCAGACAAAAGGGGGGAGGGTTGATCTCTAAGAGGGCGAAGAGCAGGGCGGCGGAGACGAGGGCGCGTTCACCACCGGAAAGCAGCGAGAGGTCTTGCACTTTTTTCCCAGGCGGTTGCACTATCACATCAACTCCGGTAGGCATGCCGATAGAAGGCGCAGAACTCTCTTCGTCGGATTTCGCCGTAACGAGTTCGAGACGTGCGGTACCACCGTTGAAGAGCGTGGTGAAATGCTCACGGAAACGCATGTTGATGGCTTGAAATGTGATCTCAAATTGGCGAGCCATTGTGGTATCAAGCTGTGTGATAATGGCATGCAGTTGTAAGGCAGCTTGGTCCATATCGCTGATTTGGGTAGAGAGAAATTCAAAACGGGTGCGCGTCTCTTCGTAGAGTTGCGGAGCCGTACTATCGTAGCCACCCATCGCTTTGAGACGCGAGCGGAGGGCATCGACGCGACGACGTAAACGGCGTAGCTGCGCCTCTTCCTCCTCTGAAAGCAAGCCATTATTTTGTGGTACGTTGTCATTGCTACTTTCAGCAGGAAGATCATGCGACTCGTATTTTGCTAGCTCGTGTGGGTCCTCAATACCCATTTCTTCATGCAACTGTTCCAGTAGTGTTGTCACGGCGTCGCGTGCCTTCTGGCTCTCTAGCAGAGAACGGCGATAAAGCAACTCTTGCTCAGTGAGACGTTGCTGTACCTGTACTCGTTGTTGCTCGACGGTAGCAATCTGGAAGTCGTCTTGCGTTAATTCGGCTTCACGCACATGGAGAGCATCGCCCAATGCTTGCACATTCGCTTTCGCCTTTTCTAGTTCAAGGCGTTGCAGCGTAATAGTTTCCTGTACAGTCTGTTGTCGCTGCTCGGCATCATTGCGACGCGCGACCTGTTGCTCGACCATGCTCTTGAGTTCTTGCACCTGTGAGCGTTGCACCACCAATTGCTGTTGCAAAGCTTTGGCCTCTTGCCGCTTCACAGCGACGTGTGTACGTGCATGACCAAGTTGATCCTGTTGCCGACGATAGATGGCGGCCCGTTCCTCCATCTCGTAGTGGAGTTCTTCGGCTCGTCCCTCCAATTCGCGCTGCGATTTTTCATGCGCCTTGACGCGCTCCTGAGCGGCAACTACCTCTTGTTCCAGGCCAACAACTTCGGCGGCAAGCTGCTGCTCCACAGAGGCAGCAAGTTGTATCTCGGTATTTGTGCGCTCCAATTCGCGTTGCGAGTTATTTACGCTACGGTTCGCATCGTTGATGCGGCTGGTGAGCTTTTGCAGTTCTTTGTCTACGGCGTTTTGCTCGGCGCGGCGTCCCTCCTGAGAACGTTGCACCTCGCTCAACATACTATGAATCTGGTCAAGAAACGTTTTTTGTTGCTCTAGCTTCTCTGGCAATTCGCGCAGTTCACGTTCGTAAGCCAGTAGCCCCTGTTGACCACTATCTTTGCCACTACTGCTAAGCCAACCATCGACATGCAGTATCTCACCTTTTGTCGTGACAATTGAGGTGAAGGGTAGGTCGCTTGCAGAGGAGAGGCTCAGCGGTAATGCCCACGCGAGCAATGTCTGTGCGGCATCGAGAGTACGAGTAATCACAATGCTGCGCAGTATCCGTTGAAACAAGGGAAGATAGCGCGGTTCACACTGAATTTGCCGCCATGCGAAGCCAACAACAGCCTCGCGTAAGACTGGTTGCTCCGCCAGAAAGCGTTGTAAGACGGCCTCTTCTTCCTGTCCCTGAATAGAGAGCGTGCCTGTATCGTTATCGTCATCTTCCCGCTCCAGCCATACCACTTGCGCTTTGCCTGCGTCTTGAAGAAACGCGAGTGCGCCATATGCGTCATCCAGCGTTTGCACAACGATGGCTTGCATAAATGAGCCAAAGGCAGCCTCTAGCGCAACCTCTAAACCTGAGGGGGCGATGCCAAGTTGTGGTACGGGTCCAAGCAAACCAGATATCTTTCCAGCGGGGGCGCGTAAAAGGTTGCGTACACCATCGCTATAGCCGCTCAAACTTTGTCGCCAGTTTCTCAGCATATTCAAGCGATCAGTGACTGTTCGCTTCTGACGTTCAGCCTCGCCAAGCGACGACTTGAGCCGCTCTACCTCTTGCTGAGCATCGGCAATAGCACGGCTTAGAGCTTGTTTGCGTTGCGTAACTTGTTGCTCCTCTTGCCGCACAGTACTCAAAACCGCTCGCTCTTCGACGAGGCGAGTTTCGAGAGTACGCAGCGATTGCTGTGCGGAGGCAATAGTATCACGGCGCGTAGCAAGCGTGCGGTTGCGCTCGCCAAGCTGCTTTTGTGTGCGGCCTAGTTCGGATTGAGCGGAGCCGAGACGCGCCTGTATCTGAATAAGGTCGTTTTGCGCGGTTCGTAAGCGTCGCTCGTCGATTTCATATTCTTTTTGCGCCTTCGAGACCTGAACTTCGAGCGTTGCAAGCGATGCAGCCTCGTTATCTACGGCTTCGTCGGCGGCATCACACTGCTCCTCAAGGTCTATCGTCTTTTTCTGAGCAACAATCAGGCGTTCACGTAGACGACGCTCTTCCTGCTGAATATCGGCGCGTTGTTGCTCTAAACTTCCGACGCGCTCCTGGCTAATCGCAAGGTCGCGTTCATGCTTTTGCAGAGCTGCATTGGCATCGTTGTATGCTTGGCGAGCGGTACTGATACGCGCCTGTGTCTGTTGACGCTTCGCTCGGAGCATATTGCCCTGCTCTTGAAGTTCACGAACGGATTGTTCTAGTTTCCTTACATGTGCCGCCTGCTCTTGTTCGCCCTGTTCAGCCCTCTCTTGTAATGCATGGAGACGCCGCCATTGCAGCGCATACCATGTCGAGACAACCTCTTGCAACTCTCCATTGACCTGAATGTATTCAGAGGCGCGATGTGCCTGTTCCGCAAGAGGAGCAAGGCGTGGCTCGATCTCACTCACGATATCGCGTAGACGCTCAAGGTTTTGCTCGGTCTGCTTTAAGCGATTTTCAGCGTCGGTTCGCTGCACTTGAAAGGGACGAATGCCAGCCGCATCCTCGAATAGGCCGCGCCGCTCCTCAGCACGTAGACTCAGAGCAGCGTCAATCGAGCCTTGCCCAACAACAGTGTAGGAGTCGTGACCGATACGAGCCTGTGCAAGCAGTAGGAGAACATCTTTGAGGCGAACTTTCTGTTTGTTAATCAGGTATTCATTTTCGCCAGAGCGATAACTACGACGGGTCACAGTAATTTCGCTATAGTCCGAGGGCACCCAGCCAGTGCTATTGTCAAGCGTCAAAGAGACTTCAGCCATACCAAGAGCGGCGCGACCAGTGGCACCTGCAAAAATAATATCATCGCTCTTCTTGCCACGCAATTGACGCATACTCTGCTCACCCAACACCCAGCGCATCGAGTCGGCGACATTCGATTTACCCGCACCATTCGGTCCCAGCACAGCCGTTATGCCGGGGCTAAATTCAAGCATAGTACGCGTCGCAAAGCTCTTAAAGCCCAGCATCTCTAGTCGTTTCAAATACACAGACAGACTCCTGACAGGTCGCCAAATTTCTCCCGATATTACCATATTCTTGTACTTCCGTCGAGTCTGCTCGTTATAAGAATTAGTTGAGAAATTTTCTTGTGAAGTACACAACATACAATATGTGAACTATATACTAGAGAAATATAGACAGATGAAGTAAGATAGATAGAAAGCAAGTATGCTACTATCCTGGGATATGGCAAATTTTTCTTTATGGTATTTATGGTAATAGTACAGAAAGAGCGAGACATTTTATGCAACAACGTTCACCAGCATTTTTCGCACTTATTATTGTCGGTGTGCTCCTGGTCGTAGGAGGGCTTATCTACGGACTCAGTTCACGTCAGACGAGTTACAAGAGTGTTCCTCAAGGGACTATCGCACACTATCTTACCTCTGATGGCACAGGGTATTTGCAGATGGACGGGAATGCAGCCGTCTACGTCGTTCACGAGGATAATTTCACGCCAAAGATTAACAGCTTTGCCGATGGCGACACCATTTCTTTCGTGTATGATCCAGGAGCAACCACATCCGTTGATGTTACTTCAACTCTCGGCACACACCTCACAGGTACCGCCGCAAAAGTGGTCGAAATTACCTCCGTCGGTACCAGCAGTCAGACACTGTATAAAACGCCAGAATATACAGCAGACTCTCAGGGCTACAATCATAACCAGTGGGGTATCGGCATCGCATTGATGGTTGTTGGTCTCTTGCTAGCTATCGGGTCATTCTTCGTGCCGAAAAAGAAGGCTCCCGCAATGATTACTCCAGCCCCAGTCGGGACACCAATATATGGGCAGCGACAGTATCCTTCTTATCCACAGCAAGGTGCGCCACAATATCCGCAGCAGGGCATGCCACAATATCCGCAGCAACCGCAGTATCCTCAACAGGGCATGCCACAATATCCGCAGCAACCGCAACCAAACTATCAGCCACAACCTGGGCAATTCCAGCAACCACCTTTTACAGGCAATCCACAATCGAATTCCTATGGACAACCACAAACGCCTGACGCTTACGGTCAAACGTCTTATGGACAGCCACAACAACCCAACCAATACGGTCAACCACAACAGCCTAATCAACAAGGACAGTACCCGAATCCTTATGGACAGCCACCGCAACAATAAGCTGTACAGACAACCAATGGCATGAAGCAGACGGGGCCGCAGGTTGTGAGCCCTCACGCGGGAGTAATGCCAGAGGGTGGGGAAAGTTTTT
>CAXUHG010000038.1:11232-40544 GCA_964250805.1 uncultured Ktedonobacteraceae bacterium
CCGCCACCGCACCAATACGCTCAACAGACAACCATTGGCATGATGCAGGCGGGCCGGGTGTTTGGAGCGGCCCCGTCTGCTTCATGCCATTGGTTGTCGAGTAGTTTCTTTTTTCCTGCTCAAAGCGTATCTATACAAGAAACACCAATATGCACTGATAGATAAAAAGGAAACTTTGTGTTCTTATTTCTACAAATTCCAATGTTTGCTAAAGATGTGCTTATTGTCATCATAGCTGTCCTGACATTGCTTGGCATCATGTTTCGTCCGTTCAAGCTGAATGAGGCGACATTTGCGCTTAGCGGTGCAGCATTATTGCTTGTACTTGGACTTATTACACCTGCGCGTGCTTTCACAACGCTGTTCCAGGATTGGAACACATTTTTATTTTTTCTCGGCATGATGAGCCTATCAGCACTAGCGGAGGTAGCAGGTCTCTTCGATTGGCTCGCGGTACAGGCGGCGCGGCTTTCTGGCAATAGTGCGTTGCGCCTCTTTCTGAACACATTTCTGCTGGGAACGTTGATTTCGATGATTCTCTCGAACGATGCAACGGCGTTAATTCTCACACCGATTGTGTATACATTAGTGACACGGCTCAAGCTGCCAGTGCTACCATTTCTCTTTGCCTGCACGTTTATCGCAGATACAGCATCGTTTATTCTACCCGTCAGTAACCCAATCAATATTATCGTACTTTCAAGATATCCATTGGACTTGTTTACATTTCTGCGTCTCCTACTCGTACCCAGCATTCTTGCTATCAGCATCAATGTAGGTATATTTTTTCTGCTTTATCGACGGCAGTTACGTGGTACATTCGACATCAAACGTTTACCATCGGCTGAAGAGTCTATTCAGCATACTGGCTATTTCCGCTATGTATGTGGAATACTTATACTTGTGGCAATTGCGTACACTATTGCATCGGCGACACAGATACCACTCTCGATTGTGGCTTTGAGTGGAGCTATTTTGCTTTTGCTTGGTGCCTTGTTATGGAAACAAACAACGTTGAGGAATACAGGGAAGCAGATATCGTGGTCGATCTTCGGTTTTATCGCAGGGATGTTCATACTGGTGCAGGCAGTCGAAAGTACGGGCTTAACCGAGCAGTTCGGACGATTGTTATTGCATCTTTCGGGAGGCAATAGTTTTGGCGCGGTTATGGTCGGGACGTTGGGCGCAACACTGGGAACGAACGTTATCAACAATGTACCAATGGCAGTTGTCCTCAATTCTTCGTTACAGAGCATACAACATGCGCCGATAGGGGTGCGCTACGGATTTATCGCGGCAACCATATTTGGCTGCGACTTAGGACCAAATCTGACAACGGTTGGTTCGCTGGCAACGGTCTTGTGGCTGCTCATCCTACGCCAGCGCAACCTCGACGTTTCGGGGCTAGACTATTTCAAAGTCGGTATTATTGTGACGCCGATCATGTTGCTTGCAGGTGCCCTAGCAATCTGGTTATTGTTACCAAAGTGATAGCAGAGGGAGATATAGCATGCGTATTTTATGTTGCCTCGACGGTACGAATTTTGAGCGGATAAGCAACGCAATTTCCACATTTGTTGCTAGCGGCTCCCAAACACTCAGTTTCATCTACGTCATCGACACACGCCCCCAAAGAGAGATGGAGAGGCGCACCGGACCATTGCTACGTCATCCCAGTCCCGAAGCACCAAGAATGGAAAGAATGAAGCAAGCAGAGGAAGAGGCGGCGCAAGAAATTCTAGTGGAGGCATACGCACATTATCCCGAAGCCGAAACGCTCTCGCGCGTAGGCCAGCCGGAGCGCGTTATCGTCAACTACGCAGCAGAATGGAACGCCGACCTCGTAGTGCTATCTCCACGCTCATCACAGGGCAATGGTCCTCTCATTGGCCCCAAATCAATCGGGCACATTGCTCGTTTCATCGTCGATCACGCACCATGTCCAGTGTTGTTGATCAGGACGAGAACACGAGAAAGCTTTCCGTTGCCTGAGAAAAAGTAGATTCAAATAAATAATTTGCTCTATTGTATTCTATTTGTATTCATGGTATAGTTTTATCATATTCTTTACCTAATAATTTGCTAGTTACTTTTTATAGTCTTTCATTTTTGGAGAACGGATGAGAGCAAGCAGATAAAGTATACGTATACTCGTTGTATAGAATCTCAATAGTAGCATTACATCTCATTGTTATTTTATTTTCGGTTAGATTGGATTAGGAGTGGTTTTGTGGCTGAACTGATAAGTGCGGGGCCATTTGCTACCCAAGGCGAGCGCAATGTAGCAAAAGTGCTGGAACAACTTCCAACCGACTGGACAGTTATTTGTAACAAAGTACTACCAAGTGGGAATCGTTCTTACGAAATAGATTTTATTGTAATCGGAAGGCGATGGGTTTTCCTCTTAGATGAAAAATCCTGGTATGGGAGAATTCAAGGCAACGACCAATTATGGGTACGAGCAGATGGTTTCTCTACTCGTAGTCCTTTAGCTAAAGCTGATTATGTCTCGAAAATTCTTGCAGGCCATCTCGCGTGGAAAGTGACACCACTCAAAGAAGCAAGATATTTTGTCCATAGCGGTGTTATTCTCTCTGCCGCTGAACAACTACCGCAAATCCACGATGCACGCGCTGGAAAAGGTATCTTTCTGCTCGACAACATTCTCGAAGGGTTACAGGCTCTTGATGGTCAGGAAGGAAGTTCTCTAGTAGGGCAGTTCAGCACACATATCAAGAAAGCACTCTATGACCTTTCCCAGCGTCCACTAGTACCTCCAAGAATTGATTTTTGGGAAATAGAAGATACCACAACACTTCGTCCAGGTGTACGTCTCTTTAATGCAAAAATGATTGACAATCCTGAGCAACGTCGTCAGCTAATGGTATACGACTTGGGTACAGAGCCACTTGATCGAGAACAACTACGCGATTTCTACATGCATGAATGCCTCGCACTACAGAAGCTTTATCAAACAGGCTATGTGCCG
This sequence comes from uncultured Ktedonobacteraceae bacterium, assembly GCA_964250805.1. Classification (GTDB taxonomy): domain Bacteria; phylum Chloroflexota; class Ktedonobacteria; order Ktedonobacterales; family Ktedonobacteraceae; genus JBBQVS01. Next base: position 14,222 of record CAXUHG010000038.1, read on the forward strand.
CTAGTTGAAACTCCACGTACATGGTCTGATGATTTTCTTATTTTACCGATTGTGCCTCCAACAGGACGGGCATTATATGTATATCCACAACCTGAGACACGCGATGAATTTGCGCAAGAACTATTGTTGATCGCTTCAAGCTTCAAGGCTATCGGTCAATTTCATGCTCAAGGAGTCATACATCGCGCGATTGGACCCAACACTATCTATATTCAAGAAGGGTCGTCGCCAAAGGTTATCTTTACGAATTTTTATGCCGCTCGCGTTGGCACAGCCTCGATAGCAGTCAAACTAGATACGCTTTCTATCGAAGACCCTTATGCACATATTGACCTCGCAATTGGCTATGAACTCGCGACCCCACAAACCGATACGTTTAGCCTAGCTCTTGTTTTCTTGGAACGCCTAGCTGGAACTTCTTTGACCGACATTCGAGCAAATGTCGAGAGCGAAGTAACATTTCCTGTACAGCCACGCTGGTCCACGTTTCTATCAACCGAACTAGCAAATGAACTGGCTGCTCTTTTTCAACAGATACTTACACCTCTTAAAGATGCCACACCTCCTGATGCAAACGAAATAGCGAAGCAGTTGAATGAACTTGCAGGTCGCATGACCGCCCCAAGTCAGGCTACCGAAAATCTTCTTGATAAACGCTATAAGATACGGCGTTTGCTAGGGGCAGGAGCAATGGCAAAAACCTATCTTGCGAGTGATACTGGCTTTGAGTCACTCAATGATTTGTATGCTTTGAAACAGTACATAAGTCCAGAAGAAGTAGTGCCGCAAGTAGAGGCAGAGTTCAAGGCATTGCGCGATTTGAGTAGTCCATATTTTCCACGTATCTATGCTATCAATCCGCCTCAATATGAGGTACATGTTCAAATGGAGTATATTCCCGGTCCCACGCTGCAACAGGTTGAGAAAGAGTTTCCCTGGTCAATAGAACTTTGGTGGACATTTGCACAGCATCTCCTAAATGCGGTTGGAATCCTTGAGCAGAAGCAGTTGTTGCACCGTGATATCAAGCCTGCAAATATTATTCTTCACGAGTCGGATAACCGTCCGGTGCTAATCGACTTTGGTTTCGCCATTCGACAAGGGGTAGCGGGTCATGTTGCTGGCACGCCTTTGTATTTGCCACCAGAAACGATCACGATGGATTCGCCTCCATTGTCAACAGATCGTTATTCATTAGGTGTTGTGCTATTTAAGACCTTACTTGGCTACTTACCATTTACGATAGAAAAGAATGGTAGGCGAGAACCTATTTCAACTGAACAGATAACAGACGAAAAAATACGAAGAATAGCTACTGTATTATTGCGAACAGTAGCTGATGAACCTGATAGGCGTTATCATTCGATCAATCATCTACGGCAAGATTTGCAAACTGCGTTCTTAGCCGTTGAAGAGCCAGAAGGGATATCGGAATTACAAAACAAGATTAACCCCTGGGTAGACAACGTCCGCAGTTTATACCGCAATAGCGATGTGGGAAATCAAAACAATCGTGGATTGGATTCGCCGTTCGTTAAAGAAACATATGTACCAACAGCTCTTGATAAAAGCCTCCTACCTGCAATCTTCGAGCGAAGACCGAAGATTATCTTCCTCTCCGGGAACCCTGGCGACGGTAAAACGGCATTTTTAGAGCAGGTGCAACAAGAGTTACAGAAAAAACAGGCCATACAGAAAAAAGAGAGATCTGATCTTAGTGGCTGGGAATGGGAATATAAGGGGCACATATTCCGTAGTTGTTACGATGCATCAGAATCAAATGCGGGTTTAAGTGCCGACGAGCAACTTAGCGAAAAACTGCATGGATTGGAAGGTACAACCGAGCCATCTACTTCATTGACACTTCTGATTGCGATTAACGACGGACGGCTGGAAGATTACTTTACACGAAAAAGAGCAACATTTCCCTGGGTAGCAAAACAGCTAGAGAGACGCAACGAGAGCGAAGTATTGCCCTCATCTGTCTGGGTTATCGATCTGAAGAAACGTACATTTGTGACAATGCCGGGCAAAAAAGAAACCTCAGTATTTCGTCAGGTCTTAAAGAGTCTTGTTGCTCCTGAAAAGTGGCTAATTTGTGAGGAGTGCGCGGCACAAACAGTCTGTCCCATTCGCAACAATGCGCTAGCTTTACGCGAATCAAAAGTTGCCAGGCGTCTTGAATTTCTCTTCTTGCTCTCTTACTTACGTCAGCAACGACATACTACAATGCGTGACCTACGCTCAGCAATCGCTTATCTTGTAACGGGCAATAAGAGTTGTACACAGGTGCATTCGGCTTACGAAGCTACAGACACAGGTGTATCACTTCTCTCCTACACCTACTGGCAATCTGCATTTGCCCCCGTAGAGAAGAGCGACGAATTGCTCACAGATTTGATGCCACTCGATCCTGGGCGTTTCCCACATCCTCATCTTGATCGTTTTCTACATTTTCATCAAGCCATGAAAGATGGAGAGCAAAGAAGCCTCCTCTTTGCGGGTAAAACGGATTTGGAGTTACAACGTTTTCAAAATGAGCATGAATGGATGGCAGCCTTCAAGCGTCGTTTGTATTTTGAGAGTGAGAAACCTGCACAAGAGACTATGGATTACACTTCGCCATCACTACCTAAATTACGGTGGTGGACGTTGCTTCCATACAAGCACGCACGAGATTTTGTAGGACTACTAGACGATGGATTTACCGCTGAGGATGTTGCAGATTTCCGTACAGAGGTGGCACTTGGCATTCTACGCTCAGATAGCATCGTAGAGGAGGTTCCAGAGGAAAAGCTGAGCGTAAAGGTAAGCGTGTCAGAGGAACAACAGCTTGTGATATTGAAGCAGCTTCCTCTTGAGGATTTCGTGTTGCGAGTCGAAACACTAAAAGACACAAACATGGTTGAGCAATTACCAGAGCATCTAGTGTTAGAGCATAAATATTCAGGCATACCCCGTCTGGAAATCACGCTTGACCTGTTCGAGTTGCTCATGAAGATGGCTGATGGATTGCAACCGAGCGCACCAGAGTTTCGACCATTATTAGAAGACTTGAAGCTCTTCAAGGATACGCTCTTGCTTCGTGAGACACAAGACCTTATCCTGATTGAAAATCAGTACAAAGTGCATAGAGTCGTCCAAGAACAAGGCAAGATTATACGTACTCGCTTAAAGTAGATGGGATGAGATACGAATGAAAATCAAACTACCCAAAGATATCGTCGGCGTAAAATTTCCCAAAATTTGTACCATAGAAATGAATGATTTCGACATTGACCTGTTTCTTCCCTCACTATTTTTCACCATCCTTGCACAAGGAAGAGGAAAAGCGAAACAAACGAATGATCCTAAAGCCATACAGCAGTTTATTGATTCGCTGGCGCAGCATGAAGCACTTGAAGGATTTAATGATGCTGAAGGGCGAAAAGTCCTTGAACGGCTGATTCGTACCACTTTGATTACGACAGGTGGAGTTGGTCGCTCTAGTGTTGGGGAACAAATAACATCTATTGTGCCTTATTCGTTGCTTGCATACATACCTGGTTTCCCCTCGGAAGGTAGTCGTCATAGAGGAGCTGATACATTTATTTATCAGGCACTATTAGAAAGCCTAAAGACAGACAACGTACTACGTAGTTTTATAAAAGAAACAGTTGTACAAAGTGGTGATACTGAAAATACTTCTGAGGTTGGGGAGACTGATAGTGTGTTACGTGCTATTCTAAAAAAGGCTTTTGGCGAAGGTGTTAATATTGGAAGTATCCTCGATTTTGGAGGTTCCTATGACGGTACAACTCAGTTAGATATACTTACACGCCTTTCTATTGCTTTCTTAGACGGTTTTAAAGCTACTAAGCTAGGCAGCAAGTCTAAAAACAACACCCCTAGTCTTTGTCCAGGACTAGCAAGAGATTTGGCGAACGATCTTTTTAGTTATTTTCTCACGTACTACGTTTCGATGCCTAACCAAGCTTTTTCACATCAAATTCTCATTATGCTCAATCTTGAGCTATTCAACTACACTCTTAAACTGGTTTATGCAGTTAATGAACTAGTGCAAAATCCAGATGTACTGCCATCAGCAATGCATGAACATGTTCAAGTCTCTTCGCCATCAATTTATCTAGATTTTACAAATTCCCCATCAGGACCTAGTTTAGAAATGGCACGCGCATGCGTCCGACGTGATATCGAAGCATATCAACAGTTTTTGTCGTCTAACCTACTACTACGACAACTAAATATCTATGCAGAAAAGCTTAGGTCTAATCCGCGTTATAAGACAGATATTGAGAAAGTTTTGAATCCAGAGTCTTCAGGGGGAAAATATTTGCAAGGTCTGCTTGAGTTGCGAAACAATCATTTAGTTGGGCTTGGTTTTGACATTGCAGCCGACTTCGATGAAGCAAACATACGCAAAGAAAATATCCCAACAAATGAACAGGACAATCCAGATACGTTGCAATGGTTAGATTTATTAGTAAATAGTACTGGAGGAAGTGTGGAACGCGTTGTAAGTCTTTTAGTTGAAGGTCAGCAAGCAGAGACAATGCGAAAATACATTCAATGGTATCAAGGTGTCGGAGGTCTAAAGAAATCTCACGGAGTATTACGTGGAAATTCTAATCGTAAATCCTGGCGATATGCACCTACGAATGACTTACTTGCGGTGCTCGTGCAGTTGGCAGCCGCTCGCCTCATGCCAACAGGCATAAAGGTGGAAGAAGGACGTGAGGTACAACCAATTCGTTTACAGGAGTTTTTGCAATTTCTGGAAGAGCGTTTCGGCATACTTATAGATCGTCCCCCCACGCAATTCGAGGGAGCAGAATATGCCGCTGCCGCACGTGATAATTTACGTGCAATGCTACGACGATTGCGACAAATGGGCATCTTTCATGATCTTTCGGACGATTTTACTGTGCAACGCTTGCATCCTCCCTATACAAGCAAGATAGCAGCAAAGGTAGAGGCGTAGACATGATCGATTTGGCAAATACAGACACACTACAAATTGAGATATTAGCTAATGAAATTGCCGCACGCCTGAAAGATACAGGGGCAGGACATTGTGCGCGTGTGGATTTTCTCAGCCGCAATGAAGCTTTCGGCGTTTGCCAATATATACAACAAAAGCAACTCATATCAGGCGTTGCGTTTCACCTTCTCACCTCAAATAATGTACAGGCAAGGGAAGATGCAATCTATATTACGACAGACAAGGCTATCGAGATACGTAATCGCAAGCAAGAACAGCTATGTTTGTTTATTGCAGCCGATCTCGTCGATGCTGCATCTAGTTCGATTGCCAACTCGTTCGCGCTGATCGATGGTAGGGAATTACACAACCTGGTCTTGCGACGGATCACGGATATGCTTTCACCAGAATTTGCAGCGATTATGAGAGCAGTATTTAGCCGATTACGGGGGTTGTCTGGCAATAATAATGAGCGTCGCTTAGATTTCGCTCTTGCACTCTTACATCACATGCAAACCAACGAAACGACTTCACTAGGGCTAGAGTTGTGGCGCATTGGACTGATCGCAGATTCCAATAATGGTTTCTTAGCTCGCCTTGACAGAAACCGAGAATGCACGCTAGCATTGTCTCGTCCCAACAAGCTTGGAGCAACAACACGCGAACGTATTCAAAGCATAAAGGTTGATACTATCACTAGCATTGCATTGGAAAATTTCTTCCGCAAGTACGCAATGAACGATGTACGTATATGGTCGCAAGCATTAGCAAAAGAGCCAACATTGACCTTTGATCGCTGGATATTTCCGGCAGTGAATCCGAGCGATCTACAGGCGGTTAATATCACACCTTTCAAGAACGCCACCACTGGCGAGGTTGAATCCTTTTGTCGTCTTGCTCAACCAGATGGCGCAAAAGGCAATTTGTTGGCACGTTATGGTGCTAAAGAAAGCCTGATAGTACGTTGGAAAACTGATCCTATACTACCAAAGGATATTGATCGATGGCGTATCGGTATCGTACCTGTCGATGACGACAGCATATCTGATGAAGCACTCGACGATCAAACTAGCAATAAATTTGATCATGCACTCTACGAAATCAGTATTGCTGGGAAAAGGCGTAACATTACAATCAGGCTGGATATGGACTTTGAAGAGCCGCCCGATTATGCCGTATGTGTAAGAATTATGCCACTGAGCGCAGATGGGCGCGAGATTCTTCATCAAGAGACGCTAGAGCCAATCTTCGATAACAGTCAAGAGTTTTTTCTGGTAAAGGATGTTGTGGATAAACCATCCATACCTTCACAAAAAAGTATTCTCTCGACACCTACGTTGGCATTTGGACGCATCGAGTATCTCGTCAATAATAAGAAAGTAACTCAATTGAGCGAAAGCGACCCTGAATGGTTGAGCAAAGATTTGGAATACTTTCGTGTGCGCTTGAACGAGAAGGATATGCTCAATGTTGGCGTGAATAGAACTTTGCTTGCTTTGGAAAAACGCGTGCTAGCTGATCCTCGGCAAAGTGGCTGTTTCGTACTTGATGTCGATGAGATACGAATTGTCAAAGACCAAGATTTCCAGACACGCCCATTACAAGAAGAGCGAGTTGAGTATTGGGCACCGTTTTGGCGAGCGCGTGAGACATTTTTCAAACGTCTACATCAATCAGACATACGTTCAGTGATTGAAGTTGTTGATTGGACTCCTGAACTCGCTGCCTCTGCTTTACGCTATGCACAAATTTACCATGAACTCATTGACAAGCTTATTGACCTGCGTTGTAGCGCAACAGAACTGCGTGAAGCTCTTTCCCTCGATACATTGCTTATTCGCTATACAGGTAGAGGTGCAACGCCAGAAGAATCGTTAATTATATTGCCAACTCATCCTCTACGTGCTGCATGGTTTGCTAGCTACGCTCAACTCTTACGAGAGTGGGAAAAACAGCTTCTAAGTATGCCCACATCGGAACGTGGAGCAAGCATTGATTTACAAACGTTACGTTTGTTAGCACCCGTGAACGTACCAGCATTTGCCTATCATGCTGAATCGGCAACCACATTTACCTTCTTCCAAAATCTGCGTTTCTTCTACGGCGTCTCACTACCCACAGGAGTACCAGACCCGTATCGTCGTTTTAGTGATATAGCACATATGCTTGATACTCGTGTGGAGCGACTTAGTACGGGTGATGTGCAACCAGAACAGTTAACAACACATCTTAAAAAGTTTCACACTTCGCATCCATACGCAGAAACCCTCGTAACTACGCTCCTTAACCCAGAACGCGGGAATTTCTTCGCCGAAGCAATAAAACAATTTATCGCTGATCGTGCGAACGATGAAAACATATCAGCAGAACGTTTACCTACCTTTCAGGTTGTAGCATATACCGAAGACCGAAGCAGGGTTGCCTTTGATGCATTTGAGCAAGTACGTCAGCAGCAGGTCGATCAGCAATACGGCAGAAGCTCGGATCATTTCCTGCCCGGCTTGACTGTGACAACAAGAGACATGAGTAGGCTAGATACACAAAAACCTGCACTTCCCGAAGCCCACATCGCAGTAGTAACAGATTTTACGCGACCAGAAATTGTACCATCGCCACCCCAAAGGCAAGACACGAATGACACGACCAGTAGCTTCTCGTTATATGGACTAATCAATCGTTTTGTATCGCAGTTCACTATAGATAACGATGGGTTATTATGGCGACATAGCATCGTAACAGAGGGCATACGTAAACCAGAACCACATCCAGCAGGGCCAAGATATACAGAGACCTGTCTTGAATTGCACACATCGTTGTTGTATGCAGGTGGCTACCTCCTCGGTAGCACTGAGAAGGCGAAACCTGTACTGGAAGTACGTCTTGATGCAAAGAAGCGTGATCTCTTAGAGCGGCTACATACAAACACTAATTGGGTTGTGACGCTAGATCGTTTTTTCACGCTCGACTATTACGACTCGCCGCATCAGCCTGGACTTGATAATGTAGCGAAGAAATATGTGCTCGACTATTCACCAGACTTTACCGATGGCCTGGGGCATCGCATGATGGTGACAACAGCATGGCACGAAGAGATTGAGTCGCTACTCAGCCAAGCAATGGATGAACTCGGCTTTTCGGGTATTGATGAAAGTGTAAGCCACTTGCTCCATTATCTGAAAACTATCTCTGGTCGTCTTGCTTTAGATGCAATCGAGTCGAGTACAAACGCGGCAGCCGCTGTAGGCTTAGGAGTTGTTACGGCGTGGTTGCAAAAAAATAATAAGCTACGGCAAGCAGTGCTTATTCCTGTCGATATTTATCCGCGCATGTTCTCGACGAACGGTTCAGGAAAATCTGCGCGTGGTGAACGTCGTTGTGATCTTGTACTTGTCTCTCTTAAACGTAATATTGTGGAGGCTACCTTCATTGAGGTGAAATGGCGCAGAGGAAATATTCCTCTTGAACAACTCGCAGAGGACATGGTGCTACAAATGGAGGGATCGGCGCAAGCTATGCGGAGCAGATTCTTCGATGTGAAGCGTATAGATGGCGCACTACAACGCTCATATTTAGCAAATGTTTTGCGTTTTTACTTTGAACGTTCGCGCCGTTATAAGTTGTTTGATAGCGAAGCCGAAACGTCCTTTCTGGAACACATCACGCGACTTGAGAAAACTGGACTCGAATTCAGAGCAACCTACGAAGGATACGTGGTCAAACTCGATGACGAGCCAAGAAACAAGCCATTACTGATAGATACTGCTAAGATTACGTTGCTAACTGCACGCGACTTCACGAATGAACCGATGCTACTTTCCACTACAGAAGCCTCTTCATATCGACAGTCAAATCCTAATGTACCAGTCGTGAAAGAAGAATCCAGCTATGAAGTGCCGATAGACCTGCTGGAAGATGATGAGCCAACGGAAAAGCGATTAGTAGTCCGCGCGCCAGAACATGCATTAGCAGAGCAGCCAATGATAGCAGACGCAAACCTTGATTCATTGCCCGCAACTAATATCGAAGCAAGGAAAAATGATCTTCCACAGGAAAGCTTGCAGCAGGTAGCCATTCCACTCGGAGAAACGTCCAATGTACCCGTTGTTTGGGAGCCAGGAGTAAAGGGTAGCCCACATCTTTTTGTACTTGGCATTCCTGGACAGGGGAAATCATGGACAGTGACGCGTATCTTATCAGAACTCGCCAAACAAAGCGTGCCAGCACTCGTCCTCGATTTTCATGGTCAATTCGCTGACCCTCAAGGCGAGTTTGTACAAGTAGCGCATCCCCATGTGTTAGATGCCGCGAAAGGCTTACCTTTTTCGCCATTTGAGTGTACGCGAGAAAATGGACAGGGAGGATGGATGGAGAATACGTTAGCGATGTCGGAAATATTTGCATACGTCGCAAACCTTGGAGAAATGCAAAAGGATGTTGTATACACCTCTATTCGTGACGCCTATAAAGCGCGAGGCTTTAGCATCGATAATGAAGAAATGGAGAAACAGTCCCTTACCTATCCTACTCTTAACGAAGTTATGAAGCACATCGAGGAGAATGAACGCCTCCGTCACATCTCTAATGTTACGGCTCGCTGTCGTCCGCTACTCGAAATGAACCTCTTTCGTCCAACCGAAAATAGCGTCGATCTCTTGACTCTTGTGCGAAATGGGCTGGTCATTGACCTACACAATCTGTTTGCTGAGACCTTGCAAATGGCAACAGGGGCATTTATGCTACGTAAAATCTACAAAGATATGTTCCGATGGGGCTATGCAGATCGACTCAAACTGGCTATCGTTCTTGATGAAGCTCATCGTCTCGCCAAAGATATTACACTACCTAAGTTGATGAAGGAAGGACGGAAATTTGGTATTTCGGTGGTTGTCGCTAGTCAAGGGTTAGGCGACTTTCATCCTGACGTGTTAAACAATGCCGGAACAAAGGTTATCTTCCGTATGAACTACCCAGAGTCCCGCAAAGTTTCAGGGTTCATTCGCACGCGTCAGGGACAAGAGCTTTCGGAACGCATCGAGCAATTGCCTGTTGGCTCAGCTTACGTACAAACACCAGATATGGCATATGGTTCTGCAGTAAAAATGTATCCATTGTAACAAAAACAGGTAGCTGTTCAGAAGTTTCTCATACCTCTAAATAGTTACCTGACAAAAATTATGATTAAACAGCTACAGGAGAATTTGTGTTACAGCAGCACAATCAGTCGGAGGACAAACGTACCTTGCCACTACCTGAACTGAACGTGCTACGCTCAATCGAGCAACTCCTGCACACACACGGCTCTTTTGCAGAGCATGAAACTCTACCAACTGTTCCAAAAACTTCGCTTGAGCGAAGAGAGCATAACATAGGTTTCGCAGTCGAGAACAATACAGTGGTCGCGCTCTCTCTTAGTTTCTGTGAATTGACTGCACCGCCCAAAACACTGAATCAGCTTGCTCACCTGCAACATCTTGATGTAACTGGTAATTCTATTGAGGCTTTTCCTGAAACGCTGGGAAATCTTCGCTCTCTCAAACGTCTTTTCCTGGATGGGAATTCGCTTACGGCTCTTCCCGAAACGCTGGGAAATCTCCTCGATCTTGAAGAACTTCACGTCGATGCTAACCATCTGGTCTCTCTGCCTGAATCACTTGCTTCACTCACAAATCTTCACAAGCTAAACCTTTATAACAATCGGCTTAGTAGGCTTCCTACGGACATTGGTCAATTAAGCAGTCTCAAAGAACTTAGTGTTGGGCACAATCAGCTAACATCGCTACCTGAATCGTTGTGGCAACTTACTCATCTTGAGGTTCTCAATGTTGCGGAAAATCAGTTGTCTACTCTCTCCGAACATATTGGCAACCTGACACATCTACATACTCTCGATTTAGGACACAACGAACTGACTGCGCTTCCAGAAGCTCTTGGCTCGCTCGACAATCTCACGCATTTCCTCTATCTGAACAATAATCAGTTGCCCTCGCTTCCAGCGTCACTTGGCAACTTGCGCAATCTGCGATATCTGAATGTTAGCGATAATCAGCTAACCTCGCTTCCTGACAGTTTCGGCAACCTGACTCACCTTCGAGAACTTAGGGCATATAATAATCGGTTGACAAGCTTACCTGAATCATTCGGTAGTCTAAGCAACTTACAAGAGTTACATCTGATGCATAATCGTTTAGATACGCTGCCCTTGTCGCTCGGCAACCTTGCCCAACTCAAGGAACTGCACCTAATGAACAATCAACTCTCATCGTTACCTACATCTCTTGGCAAGCTTACTTCTCTAACTCGACTAGACCTCAGAAACAATCGGTTAACAACACTACCTGAGTCATTTAGCACTCTTACACAGCTCACACATCTTGATTTGCGCGGCAATCGGTTGACCTCTCTGCCATCTTGCTTAGGAGACCTACCACATCTTGAAAAACTTGATCTACGCTGGAACAAGATCGCAGCACTTCCAACATGGCTGTCATATCTTGAGGAGCGAGGGTGTGTTGTATATCTGTAGGGGAAATAATTCATTACGCCCTGGAACGGCATTGAACGCGGCACGAGGGCGTAATGAATTATTTCCCCTACAGTCGTTTTTTCGTGAACGTGCATTAGTTAATAAGGAGATAATATGTCACCTATCACTATACCCGAACGCTTTCGAGCTGCATACTCCGCTGTCGAACAACTCGAACAGTACGACAGATATCGTGCTGCTTATATATTTGGCTCGGTTGCACGCGGACAGGGCACACAACATAGCGACCTTGATGTCCATGTGGTGGTAGACGAAGATAACGTCTGCACCAATGTCAATCATCCAATTATTGCTGGCGTAAAGCTCGATCTCTCGTTTCGTTCGATGCAACAGGTGCGAGAACATACACAGCAAATAATGGAACAGCGTGAACGGCCACCTTGGATTGCAGAGTCGATTATTGTGTTTGATAAGACAAATGAGCTTGCACAACTACAAGCACAGGCGCGTCAGGCACAACCAAAGAGTATTTCACCCGAAGAGTATCAATGGATTCAATTTATGTTTTTTCACGGCAACGATAAAGCGCAGCGCAACCTCGAAGAAGACCCAATTACCGCTCTTTTCGTGATGGATGTCGGCATCAACGATTTTCTACACTATCATTACCAACTACAACAACGCTGGTGGGTAAGTAGCAAAAGACTTCTCGCCGATTTACGTCAATGGGATTCGCATCTTGCACATCTGTTAGAACAGTTCGTGACAACATCGGATGTACACAGCAAATTTGCCCATTGGACAGCGATCATCGACCACATCTTAGAGCCGCTTGGAGGCCGTCAACCAATTGCCGAGAACAATTGCGATTGCGAGGTGTGTCAACAAGACCTTGCACAGCTTATGGTAAAATGAGAGGCAGATAAATGTTTTGATCGCTTTAGCGGAAAGGGAAAAATCATGGCAATTCAGCACGATGATAGCAATGAACATATAAGCTTCGACGCTTTTCTAGCCCTTGCAGAAAGTGATCCTGAACACCGTTACGAATACATTGATGGTTATGCTTACATGATGACGGGTGGTACTCCCGACCACTCTATCATAGGTGCTAATTTAGGCGGGATTCTTAGACAGCAACTTAGGAAGCGTCCTTGCATTGTCTATAACTCAGACGTGTTTGTTGAACTAGCAGATAAGGATTGCCTTTGTCCTGATGTATCTGTAAGCTGTGATCGACGCGACTACCATGCGGTCAAAGTCATTCATTACCCGTGTGTCGTTGCTGAAGTCCTTTCTCCTAGTACAAAAGCTCGTGACCGAGGCATAAAGGACGAATTATATCAGGACATTCCAACTGTGCAAGAGATACTCTTCATTGACACACAGGTTATGAGAATCCAGCTCTATCGACGCGAAACCGACTACTGGACAATGCATAATTTCACACAGGAAGCCAAGATTGACTTGACTAGCTTAGGTGTTTCCTTTCCTGTTATAGAAGTTTACGAGAAAACAACGTTCGACGATACTTTTACAAAGGGTGAGTAAAGCTTACAAAGGTAATAACAAGAAACGCTCACGTTCCTGCGCCAATTGATTCAGTTGATGCGTCATCTCATGTAGCAGTCCACCTCCCTCACTATTCCATCTATCCGGCGTTAGTTGTGCGACATACTGATAGAGTTGTTCGCTGTTGCGTACTAGCGACAGGTCGAAGTTGAGCAATTGCTCCAGAAGATTCTGCTCCTGCCGAATACGCCACCATGTACGATCCTGTGTTGGAACTGGCATAGCTCGTATATGTGACTCTACAGATGAAAGAGCTTGCTGCGCCGCCTCAATTGCACGAAGTTGAGCCATCGCCTCGGCAGGTGGATCGGGATTAGCGCGTGTGAGTGGTGGCACAAAACGGATGGAGTAGTCATTACGCAATTGTGCCAGCAGTGACACCGCCTGTGCAAGGTTGTACGAGGCTCGTTCACGCACAAGTTGGTCATCGGCACGCGCCTGATTCGTCTTACTGTAGAAGTTGTAGCCATAGCCCGTGAGCAACAATTGCAATTGCTGTACAAGCGGATTATTTGATGGGGTTGAACTCATTTTTCACTCCGTATTTGGATAATTCGGAATGGTAGGGGTCTAATTCATTACACCCTGGAACAGCTTGTGAGGCGGTTGCAGGGTGTAATGAATTAGACCCCTACCATTTGCTAGCGCGGCTGCTGAACGGGAGGACGAGGCGGAGGTGAAGCGGTTGGCGACGAATTGTTTGCAGGAGTTGTATAGGAGTCTGCATTGGTCGTCGTCTGCACACCGTTGATACTAAAGGGCATGCCGACTGCCATATTGGGTGCGGAGACGATGCCACGTTCAGCCATCAACATAGCAGTGTAATAGCGCACAGCCTCTAGCTCGCTCAATCCAAAGGCTTTCAGCGAAATCAGCGCCTTCATGCGCTCATCACGAGGAAAGACCAGGACTTTGACGGTATCCAGCGTGATGCCGTAGGTACTCAAAAACTGTTGCAGATGCTGGAAAACGATTTGCGAGAGATCATGAATCTTCTCGTTCACAGACTCAAGCGGCGTGATTTGTACGAGTTGGTTCACGGCCTGCTCGATTACGGGGCCAGCATAGGTGTTCACCTCTTGAGACATCAAAGCATGACCACGATAAGGCATATGCTGCACGAGTTGCAACGCCGCTTCGCGTGTCTCGACATGAATATAGTAGTCAACGCTATAGACCATCTCCGCCATCTCACGCGAGAGAGCCATGCCGCTCGTCTTGAGTACCAATTTGGCGCGATTGATATAGAGTGCCTCATATTGCCACGGACTCTGACCACCGTAGAACGCCTGCTGCATCGAGCCGAAGATTGGACGATCCGGCGTCTGCACGGTGTATTGCCCTGTTTCGTAGACATTAAGAATCGCGCCACGCGACTTTAGGACACAAAAATGGTTGCTTTCTACCGTGAGTAGTGAGCCATTCATGATATCATTGTTGGGGTAGTGCCAGAGCAGTACCTCTGGTCCCATGACCTCTTCGCCACTCTCGGCAAGCGTTGAAATAACATTGCGTATTCCAGGCATAAATTCCTCCTGTATCTTTCTATAGTGATAATTTTATAGATGAGGATTCTCCTCATACCTTTTCAACGTACCACATAAGGAAAAATCCAATATCAATATAGAAGAAATAAGTATATGTTACCTCTGTGATATGATGAGCGAGAAGAAATGATGGAGAATTATTTATCAGGGAGAGTACTCGTGGAAGGCATTAAGAATTACCTTACCGACATGGATGGCGTTCTCGTGCGCGGCTCAACGCTGATTCCAGGGGCGGTAGATTTCATTCATACATTACGCGATTCAGGCATTCCTTTTCTCATTCTCACCAACAACTCGCTCTATACACAGCGCGACCTGCAAGTGCGTCTGTCATACATAGGGCTAGAGGTGCCACAAGAGGCCATCTTTACCTCGGCACTTGCCACAGCCCAATTTCTGCACGATCAACGCCCTAATGGACGCGCGTTTACCATCGGCGAATCTGGCTTGACAACGGCACTGCACAACATTGGTTATGTGCTAACAGATCAAGACCCCGAATACGTCGTGCTTGGAGAGACAACCACCTATAGCTTTTCACGTATCGCGCAAGCCATTCGCTTTGTCGAGGGAGGTGCGCGTTTCATCGCTACCAATTCCGATGTTATCGGTCCAGGCGAAAACGGAAATGTTCCTGGTACGGGCGCAGTCGCCGCCTTGATTAGTGCCGCTACAGGCATCAAGCCGTACTTCGTGGGCAAGCCGAATCCACTGATGATGCGTACTGCGCTACGCACACTGAACGCACATTCCGAAGATTCGGTAATGATTGGCGACCGCATGGATACGGATATCGCAGCCGGTCTCGAAAGTGGACTACGTACAATCCTGGTTCTTACAGGCGTAACGGCACGTGAGAAGGTAGACCGCTTCCCGTATCGCCCTACATGGATACGCGACTCTATCGCAGAGATTGAAATATAGTAGTTTCGGTTATTGGCTACTACTAAAGTGACATCTCCGACTGCTAGCTCTGCGGCTTGTCGTAGTTCATCAACCAAGTGACACCGAACTGGTCGGTGCAGTGGGCGATGATGGCACCCCAGCCGCCGTCAGTCGGCGCGAACACCTCTTTGCCGCCGTCCACCAGCTTGGCGTAGAAATCTCGCATCTGGTCCTCGCTGTCACAATTCAGCACCAGACTGTACCCATTCCCGCGCTCCAACTCGGCCTGATCGCTTTGGAGGTCGCTGCCCATAAAGTGAATATCGCCAGCTTGGAATTCCAGGTGTGTAACGTGCTCGCCCTCAAACTGCACCTCGGCATTACCACCGAACACACTCTTGTAAAACGTGATCGCCTCCTGAGCATTCTTCACGAAATTGATGTACGGTACAATGTTTGCCATAGTCTTCCCTTCTCATTCGTTCTACCTACTAGCCTACCTTATTACCAGTGATGTTTTCCATCTTTCCTTCTATTCTATCCCATGAAGAGTTTTTAGGTTGTCATAGGCAAACAGGTGGTGCCATTTTCATTTCCCAACTACGTCAAGCATCATCTGGCGGAATCTGCCTAGCTAACTGATAGTTGTAAGCCGTTGAAGGTGATCGTTGTAGCCGTCATATAGCGGTCTACTTTCAAGTTGACGTTCTTCATAACCAGATTTCTTACCGTTCCACCAGTGATAAGTGTGAGAAGATTGAGCTTGTTGGTGAAGCTGCCAAGAGCGGTGCCGAGATCGCTAAAAATAGAGGTTTTGAGGGCAACACCAGTTCCAGTCACCAAGCCAGAAGCTGAGATGGTTAACACGGCACCGCCAAGCACGGCGTGAGATAGTTGAAAGCCGCTAATAGAAACTGCAGTGAAACTTAGCACCGGATGCAACGGATCGCCTTTTAGCGACAAATGGGCGTATGAGCCGACAATCTCTGTCGCCTTTAACGTATAATCGCCAGATGCGAGCAGAGTAGTGTGTAGCGATTTTTGCGCGTTCCTTGTGGCAGAAGAGGCTTTATAGGTGGTAGCAAGCGTTGGTGTTATGCTAAAGGTTGCAACTAGAACGCAGACGATAAAGCATAAGACGGCGGCTCCTCTCCAATGGCGCAATATGTTGCTAGTGTTTCTCATAAATAAACTCTACGGAATTATAGTCACACATCAATAAATCAAAACTTATAAATATGGCGGATTTTTGTAGAGATGGTGTTGATTGTCACGAGGCAAGCTGTCCAGCTTGCCTCGTGACAATCAACACCATCTCTACCTGTTATCCTCGTGTGATAGAGAGCGACAGGTTGGGCATAGTGATGTTGTTGACGAGCAGGTAGGGCGAGTTGATGGTTGCATTGTTCAAGGTCATGGCGGGTGAGTTCAAATTCAGGCCACCTGTGTTGGTATTCAACGCGAGATTTTGGAAGTTGGCTGAATTTGCCCCAAGTGATGCCACATCGATAGTCAGGCCATTGATTGTGCTGGTCGCGCCATTACCTGAACTAAGCGTCATGGTGATGGTGCCAGCGATAGGCAGGTCCACCTTTTTGACAATGGCAAGGTTGGTGATGTTACAGTCCATCTGGTTGATGCCAACGGGCGTAGTATTGTCGGCAGTTGAGATGCCAGGATAGAGTTTAAAATTGCTGCCGCGCAGTGTTGGTGCTTGCACGGTGAAGGGAACGGGCAGTGCTGCGGCTACAGCAACGGCACCTTTGGCGACAAAGCTTATCATGATGGCAAGCACAAACATAGCACCAAGAAAGACAAGCCAAAATACTTTGCGATCAGTTCTACCGATCATCGGCGTGGTCATCATCGTTGATTGCATCATGCGAATAACTCCTTTACTTTTTACTTTTCTGTTGATACGGATTGAATGGGTCGTGGTGCAGGTGTAACGGGTCTCCAGGCAACAGCTAGTGCGCCGCCAACGATACCCAGAATCATGCCGATACCTAAACCGCCGAGGGCTACGAAGAGCGAGACAAGCGAGAGAACGATACCAATTGCCCCTGTGATAAGTGCATGAAATGGAGCAATGAGTTGAATAACGCCCATTAAGACGAGAAGCGTCCCGACGAGTAAGGCGGCCCAGAGCATACTTCCTGGTAAAAATGCATATTGAAGTAGATTAAGTGGTCCCCATAAGACTAATAGACCAGCCAAAATCAAGAGAACAGAACTCGCAAAGGGACGGGTACGTCGCCAGAGTCGGAAACGTGACCACGTTGCCTCCGTCGTTGCACGCGGCTTCTCCTGAGAAGATGCAACAGGAAGTACAGTTACACGCGGACTTTCCTGAGATGGTGTAACGACATCTTCTGTTACACGCGGCTGCTCCTGAGATGGTGCGATGGCAAATTTGGTCATAACCATTTTGCGTAAAGCAATACGCTGCTTGCCAGCTTCTACCTTACTAGCAGAGTTGTTGTCGGCATCCGAGCCGTTTGAAGAGGTCATCGTAGAACTCTCCCTCTCTTTCTCTCATCATGACGTGAGAAAGATTGTATTAGTGCGTTAGCTATGAAGTTACGCGGGAAGGATACGAGGTAGACGCAGAGCCAGTGCCCAGTCACCCTGTATACGCAGACGACGCGTCACAAGTGCCTGTTGCTGGTTCAAACGTCCAGTTGCGATACGCACCCAATCGGGAGCAGTACAGCGTAAAGTCAGGCGTGGGTTCGAGACGGTGCCGACGCCCACACGCGGTTCGCTCTCCGGCGAGAGTTCGAGGTAACGCGGTTGAGCATCGTCAAAAAGCCATTGAATCGTTGCCTGCACAGGAGCGCGAGTTGGTCCTGTCCATTCGGCGACATTGCAGATACTAGAGAAAAGGGCATCCATCGTGGTTTCGTTGGGGCGCGGCATCTCGTTTGTGCCAAGCACGCCGCCTTCGATAAAGGTGATGACGCGTTTGGCCTGTTCGACTGGCGGATCGGATTGACCCAATTTCACCAGTTCACGTACCTCTGATGGTGGAATACCCGCGCGGCGTAGTTTCGTCTCAATCGAGCGTAAGCCAAAGGCAAATACTTCTTGTGGAGTGTAGCCCAGCCGTGTGAGGTAGCTCCAATCGACGTTCGGTGGTGTAAAGACACCAGCCGCCCACGGCAACACACGATTCAAGAGAGCGATGGCAGCAGTTTTGCATTCGGGACTCGTCGTAACCAGTTCGCGTAACAGTTGCACACCAAAAGCAATGTGACGTGACTCGTCGCGTGCCACAAGGTTGATACCCTGTGCGAAACCAGAAAGCATACTCTGCTGCTTGACGTAATCGCGTAGATAGTGCTGGCCTGTGTGGGCAAGCATTCCCTCGATTACAAGGTGATAGAGAGCGACACCTTGAGCCAGAAGAGGAAGATTACGAGGAGAACGACGTAAGCGGTCCGC
The DNA here is from genome assembly GCA_964250805.1 of uncultured Ktedonobacteraceae bacterium. Lineage (GTDB taxonomy): Bacteria > Chloroflexota > Ktedonobacteria > Ktedonobacterales > Ktedonobacteraceae > JBBQVS01. The sequence continues at coordinate 33,135 of CAXUHG010000038.1, forward strand.
GATACGATCCAATTCACTGAAAACTTGCGTATAGCCCCATGTGAGTTGAGGACGGGTTGCGGCGAGTGTACTACTCATGTCTTGACCGATACCACAGACTTCGCGCAGGAAACGATCAAAGAAGACGTGATGTCGTGCCTCATCCGCGATTTGCGTTGCCAGGAAAATTTTGTCTTCGGGACGAGGAGCCGCTTCCACAAATGGAGCGAGCGTGACAGTTACAGACTCTTCACCATCCAGAAACATAGCATAGTTCCAGAGAATCGCTACCTTCTGATGTTCGGATATCTGCTCACGCCAATCAATGGCGTCTTGCGTGAAGTCGAGTGCTTTCGCCGACCAGTTGCCCTCTTCCCACAGTCGATACAAACGGTCTTTCTCAACGTTGGGAGCGGCCTCTGTGTCGATGTCGATGATGCCAGCCAGTTCTTTTGGCTCGGTTGCCATGCGCGTTTTCTCCCCTTGTTCTCGTCAAACTTCAAGTGGACCAACACCGTTGCCATGCGAGGCAGATATATCTTGTACAACATGTGGCTCGTTACCCGACTGACAGTCAGTCGAGAATGTTGTACAAGAATAACTATACTGATGAAAAGGACACTTGTCAAGGGAGAACGAGAAATTAGTACTTAGGAAATTAGTACTAGGAGATACCCAACGAGCGACGTATAAACCGCGAGGCTTCGGCGATATATGCCTCCGGGAGTCTACTTGTGTTATAAATGTAGCATTCGCCTGCTGTATGGTAGATGGTACCAACGATGAGGATAGCGGTAATGTCGGGGTCGATATTGCCACTGATGATACAGCGTTTCTGCTCCTGGCGTATCAATTCGGCGATGAGGACATAGTAAGGAGTGAAGATGTGTTCGCGCTCTGCTGGCGATTCGCTCCAATGCACATCTGAGAGAATGATGCTCAGCACATCGCGGTAGTTGCTCATGCTCTGAAAGGCAGCGGCGACGCTCTCGTCAATCATCCTGCCTAAGTCGTGCGTCTGTAAATAGGCGGCGTGTGCAGTGAGAATGCCGGTCTCGATTTGCTCTTGCATATCGTGTGCAAGCGTCACCACCAACGACACTTTTGAGGGGAAGTACCAGTAGAAGGTTCCTTGCGCGATACCAGCACGCGCGACAATTTCGGACACAGTGGTTGCCTGATAACCTTTTTCCGCGAAAATCTCGCGCGTCACCTTGAGCAGTTCCTCGCGCCGATTGGGGTTATTTCTGATACGAGCCATACAATCTATCTATACCGTTCCTATTCCATCATCTATGCCACGTTATAGCACATTTACAGCATAGCATAGATGTGTTGAGAATTGCAAAAGATTGTTATGAAGCAATAGTATCTTCATATCAACTAACTGACAAAGGCTACCGTGTTGCGCAACCGAGCGAGGCATACACGGCACGCGCCGCCTCATCGAGCGGCAACAGCGCCGAGACCGCCGGATAGATTTTGCTGCTGACAGAGACAAGCATCGCCTGTGTGCGTATAGGTAGCAATTCGCCGGTTGTCACCATGCGAACAAGCCCAATCTTTGGCGGCGCATCCTCCTGCACGTTAACTTCTCGCGCCTTTTCCCAGTACTCTTGAAAGTCCGCGATACCACACCACCGCTCCACTAACTGCTGATACCAATCGTCATACTGGTATAGCACGTTCTGCTGTTTGAAGAGTTGAACAGCGTAAAGCACGTGTTTTTGCCATGTGGCGAGTGCTTCTGCACTGAACGTGGCACGTACACGTGTGCCAAAATCTGGATTAAAGAGGAAATCAATCGTAGTGCGCTGCTGCAGTGGAATCATATCGAGAGGGGGTAGTTCAAAGAGACGCAGAAAGAACTCGTTTGCAGCCTGAACCTCGGACGTGTGCGTGACCACTAATGCTGGATAGGGTAACATCTCCATAAGCTGCTGAGCATGCGCCAACGCTCGCTGCAATGCATCACCTTCCAAATCAGGCTGTTCAGGCAGATATTGTGCTGCGAGTAGCAAGTCGTTACGCTCACTTAGACTGCATTCCAGATAGTCAGCAATCGTCATCAGAATGGAACGGCTCGGCAACCGGTTGGAGCGTCCTACCAGCCAGTTTTTATAGGTCGGACATGCCTCGTCATTGAGTTCTTGTTGCGTAAAACGCTTCAACTGAGGATGGCACTTATCGTGATACTGCTCCTGACGCTTGAAGCGCACCGCTTCAATTACTCCAAGAAGTTGATGAAATACGTGTGCATGCTCTTTTGAAGAAGCACTATTCTCTTTTACCCCAGGTACTTGTAATTGCATCTTTCCCTCATACAGTACGATAGCGATCCATTACGAAATAGAAAAGATCGAAGAGTCCGGTGTAGTTTTACTCTTGGTACAACAACTGGTTTCTCCTATACTATTCCCAGGCCAAATCTTAAATTTAAGTCTAATGGAGGAATTTCCTATGAGAGTTTTTGTTACTGGCGCGTCAGGCTTCATCGGCTCCGCCGTTGTCCGCGAGTTGATCGAGGCAGGACATCAGGTTCTCGGCTTGGTTCGCTCAGATGCAGCGGCTACGTCGCTTGCCGCCCTCGGCGCGGACGTGCATCGCGGGTCGCTCGATGATCTTGACAGTCTACGAAGTGGTGCGGCGGCTTCGGACGGCGTGATTCATACTGCCTTCATCCACGATTTTTCCGATTATGCTAGGGCTGCCGAAGCGGATAGGCGTGCTATCGAGACGCTTGGCGCAGCACTTGCCGGGGCCGGTCGTCCGTTGGTCGTGACCGACGGCTTGGCTGGTCTGGCACCAAGTCGCCTCGCAACAGAGGAGGACACGAGAGATACTGCTTCGGCTGGGGTGGCACGTTTCTCGGAAATAGCGGCACTACCGCTGGCCTCGCGCGGGGTACGCACGTCGGTGATGCGACTTCCAGCTTCCGTACATGGCGAGGGCGATCACGGTTTTGTCCCAGTCCTCATCGACATTGCTCGCACAAAAGGTGTGTCAGCTTACCCTGGTGACGGATCGAATCGTTGGTCTGCCGTGCATCGACTTGATGCCGCACACTTGTTTCGGCTGGCACTTGAAAGCGCACCAGCAGGCTCACGACTTCATGGGGTCGCCGATGAAGGGATACCAGTGCGCGACATCGCAGAAGTCATCGGTCACCACCTGAACGTTCCAGTCGTCTCTGTGCCTGTCGAGAAAGCAGGTGAACACTTCGGCTGGCTCGGCTCCTTCTTCTCAATGGACTTCGCAGCATCGAGCGCACTGACGCAACAGCGGTTTGACTGGCATCCCACGCAACTCGGTCTCCTGGCGGATCTCGACCACGATTACTATTACAAGAAAGAGGGATAGTGGTGGTGCCAAGGCGTCCCCTCTTTCAACAGTAGTTTTTTGATAGACAGAGAGAAAACGCCTGTAGGGACCGATTTATCACGTCTTGCTGGCATCTCGACCGCCGACAAGGACGTGATAAATTGGTCCCTACAGGCATTTCTGCGTCAAATCTCCTCTCCTTTGGAAAACCCTACCATTGAGAGGGGCGTCCCCTTGCGGATGCGCTGGCTTCTACAGCGCAAGCATCCTCTGCAATGCAACGCGTGACCAGTACACCACGTCCTCATCGACCTTCACTTGATTGATTACCTCATCATGTACCAATGCCTCTAATACCCATGCGAGGTATGCGGGGTGAATGCGGTACATGGTCGAGCAAGGGCAGACAATTGGGTCGAGGCAGAAGATGGTCTGCTCTGGATGTGCCTGTGCCAAGCGATGCACAAGGTTGATCTCGGTGGCGACGCCCCATACGCTGCCAGCAGGTGCCTGTTCGATCTGCTGAATGATGTACTCGGTTGAGCCGTACAGGTCTGCCGCTTGCACAACTTCTCGTCGGCACTCTGGATGCACTAGTATCTTGATATCGGGATACTCGGCGCGTGCCTGCTCGATCTGTTGTAGGCTGAAACGCATATGTGTCGTGCAATAGCCCTTCCACAGAATGATTTTCGCCCGCTCAATCTCCTCTTCGGCATCGACTGCTGCCATCGGGTCTTTTGGATTCCACACCGCCATCTGCTTATCGGGAATACCATAGGCGGAGGCGGTATTGCGCCCTAGATGCTCGTCGGGAAAGAAGAGGACGCGCTTGCCCTGTGTGAACGCCCATTTAATGACGGCGGGAGCGTTCGACGATGTACAGACAATACCACCGTTGCGCCCACAAAAGGCTTTCAGGTTCGCAGCCGAGTTCATATACGTCACTGGAATGATGCTAGCATCGTCGCCGAGCGTCTCGTGCAACATCTCCCAACACTCTTCAACCTCGGCGATATTCGCCATGTCCGCCATCGAACAGCCAGCCGCTGGATTTGGCAGGATAACTTTTTGATGCTCTGCACTCAATACATCAGCACTTTCAGCCATGAAGTGGACGCCACAAAAGACGATATAGTCGGCCTGTGGTCGAGCAGCCGCTAGTTGTGCCAGTTTGAAGGAGTCGCCGCGAAAGTCGGCGTATTGAATGATTTCGTCGCGCTGATAGTGATGGCCTAGAATAACCAGCCGCTCCCCTAGCGTCGCCCTTGCAGCAGCGATACGGCGGTCAAGCTCCTCGCCCTCCATTTCAGCATAAAACATGGGAATGTTATCGTTGCGCTTCGATAGATCGTGTTTCGCACGAGTGCGGGGAGTGAGCAGTGGTAGTACACGCGTCTCCTGACTCTCGGCACATTCGGATTGAATAGCAACCATGAGATGTTCTCCTTTAGGTAGTGTCAGGGCCAGGGCACCCGCAAGGGGACGCCCTGGTTGAGTGACTCGTATAGAAATCAAGCAAACTCTAGCGAAACATCGAAATTGGGTGCCGAATGCGTAATTGCACCCAGCGAAATGAAGTCAACGCCCGTCGCGGCTACGCTTGCCAAACGCGACATATTGGTCCCGATATTGCCCGACGCCTCAATAAGAATCTGAGGAGCCTTCCGTCTTAACAGTATGACCGCGCTTCGCATTCTCTCAGTATCCATGTTGTCGAGCAACACAACATCGGCTTGTGCCGCAATTGCCTCCTCAACCTCCGCTAACGTCTCACACTCAACCTCGATCTTGAGCAAGTGTGGTGCCATATGTCGCGCTCCAGCGATAGCTTGCGTTATGCCTCCCGCTGCTTTGATATGATTATCTTTAATAAGCACGCCATCGCTCAGACCAAAGCGATGGTTATGTCCACCGCCAAGCAACACCGCCCTCTTCTCAAGGCTTCTCAATCCGGGCGTCGTCTTGCGCGTATCCAGAATGCGCGCCTGTGTGCCTTCGATGGCTCGCACACACTGAGCCGTGATCGTCGCAATACCTGAAAGTCTACCCATGAAGTTGAGCGCAACCCGTTCGGCACTCAATATCGAACGTGCCGGTCCATGCAAATGCGCAAGCACGTCGTCAGATTGCACCGTTGCACCGTCACGAACAACCTGCTTCATCTCAATCGCCTCATCCAACATGCGAAACGTCTCAAGAGCGACAGAGAAACCAGCGACTACACCAGCCTGCCGTGTAATCAGCATTGCCTGTGCCTGTTGCATTTCTGGTACAGTGCTAAGCGTTGTGATATCGTCGAACGCGCCGTCCTCTTCCAATGCACGCATTATCAGGTCTTGGTATAGGTTATGCATTAAGAGTGACCTCCCTTTGGTAGGGACCGACTTATCGCGTCCTGGGGGTGGGGCGGGGGGCACGCGTTGGGGCCGGTTGTTTGTGGTGACGCGGGGCCCGCCACCCCCCCCCCCTGGGCTCCCCCCGGGGGGCCGTGCGCGCGGGGGCGCCCCGCGATCGAGGCCCGCGAGACCAGGTGGAGTCCGCGTTCGAGCGCCGCCGCCGCGCAAAGATCTGGGTTGGTCATGCGAAATCGTGCCGCCGAGCTGTCGGGTGCGCGCACTTGCCCGTCGAACCGATCCGGCTCGCTCGCGCCGGCCCAGCCCGACAGCGAGCCTTCCAGGCGCGCCAGTGCGCGGGGCGAGAACGACATGAAGCCGCTCCCCCAGCCGGCGCGCAGCCACTTCTGGCCTCCGGTCACGACGGCATCCGCCAGCGCCCACGGCGCGTCCGCGCTGCCGAAGCCCTGGATCGCGTCCACGATCAGGAGGCGGTCGCCGAGTACCTCCCGCAACCCGGCGAGGTCGGCGCGGTAGCCGGTGCGGAAATCGACCGCGCTCACGGCCAACGCCGTCGTGCGCGCGTCCAGCGCCTCGGCGACGGCGTTGGGCGTGACCCGCCCATCCGGAGTGTCGAGCCAGCGGACGCTCGCGCCGCCGCGCCGTGCCGCTTGCAGCCACGGATAGACGTTGGCCGGAAACTCGCGCGGCGAGACTAGCACCTCTCCCCCGCTCAGCGCGAACGCGATCTGGAACAGCCCGGCGCTCGTGTTCGGCGTCAGCACGACCGCGTCCTCGCCACCGCGGCCGGTCAGGGTTGCCGCAAGCCTGCGCGCTCCCCCGGCGCTGGCCGCCAGGCGATCGACCGCGTCGGCGCTCTCGCTCAGCTCGGCCGCGGCGTCGGACAGGCACCGCGCCGCGTCGCGCGAGGGGGGCCCGAAGCGGGCGAAATCGATGTAGCCGATCGGCTCTGCGAAGCGGCTGGCGTAGCCCGTCGCGAGCCGCGACGCGCCGCGGGTCATAGGACCTTGGCCAGGAACTGCTGGGTGCGCTGGTGTCGCGGGCTGCCGAAGACCTCGCCCGGCGTCCCGGCCTCGACGATGCGGCCGTCGAACATGAACACGGCCCGATCGCTCACCTCGCGGGCGAAGCCGATCTCATGCGTCACCACGATCATGGTCATGCCCTCACCCGCCAGCCCGCGCATGACCTCCAGCACCTCGCCGACCAACTCGGGGTCGAGCGCGCTCGTCGGCTCGTCGAACAGCATCAGCTTGGGGTCCATGGCCAGGGCGCGGGCGATGGCGACGCGCTGTTGCTGGCCGCCGGAGAGTTCCGCCGGGTAGTGGTCGGCGAAGTTCGCCAACCCCATGCCGGCGAGCAGTTGGCGCGCCCGCTCGATCGCGGCGGCGCGCGGGATGTGCCGCACATGGACCGGGCCCTCGACGACGTTCTCGAGCGCGGTGCGGTGGGCGAACAGGTTGAAGCGCTGGAACACCATGCCGACCTTGACGCGCTGCGCTGCCACCTCACCCTCCCGCAACTCGTGTAGCGCGCCGCGGTGCAGCCGGTAGCCGATCGGCTCGCCGTCCACCCAGATCTCGCCGCGGTCCACGCGCTCAAGGTGGTTGACGCAGCGCAGCAGCGTGCTCTTGCCGCCGCCCGACGGGCCGAGCAGGCAGACGACTTGGCCTGGGTGCATGTCGAGGTCGATGCCGCTCAGCACCTCTCGGTTCCCGAAGCGCTTGTGCACGTCGATGATCCGTACCAACGG
>CAXUHG010000039.1:0-3381 GCA_964250805.1 uncultured Ktedonobacteraceae bacterium
GAGCGGAGCATCCGAAGTCCGACCAACGGGAGGACGCCTTTGTGATCCAAGCTGCGGCTTGAGCCGCCGGGCTACGACCACGGCAAGGATTTTGCGCACGAATTACTCTGCTGGGGCCGTCAAGCTGGCGGCGACCGGCGCTTCGTCGAGGGCGCGCGCGACGATCTCGGCGAGATCCTCGACCTTGAAGTCATCAGACTTGCCCTTGGCGGTGATGCCATCCTCAAACATCGTGATGCAGAAGGGGCAGGCCGCCGCCATCGCATCCGCGCCGGTGTCGATGGCCTCTTGCACGCGGGCGTGGTTGACGCGCGTGCCGATCTTCTCCTCCATCCAGACGCGGCCACCGCCGCCGCCGCAGCAGAAGCTCTTGTTGCGATTGCGGCCCATCTCCGTCACGCCGTCCTCGTTGAGGACGTTGAGCACGCGACGTGGCTCGTCATAGATGTCGTTCCAGCGCCCGATGTAGCAGGGATCGTGATACGTCAGTTTGCGCTTATCAAACCCTTCCGGCAGATTGAGTTTGTCGTCAGACAGCAGTTTGTCGATGAAGACGGTATGATGAACAACCTGGTAGTTGCCTCCTAACTGCGGATATTCGTTTTTGAGGGTGTTGAAGCAGTGAGGGCAGGCTGTAATAACCGTGCGCTGTTGAGGCTCTGTCGCTCCGCCGTGTCCACTATGCCCATTGCTTGCTTCCGCCGTACTAAATCCATAGCCATTGAGCGTCTCGATGTTCTGCTGTGCCTGCATCTGCCAGAGATACTCGTTCCCGATGCGGCGTGCTGGATCGCCTGTGCATGTCTCTTCTGGACCGAGAATGGCAAAGTTGATCCTGGCCGCTTTCAGTATTGTGGCAACGGAGGTGGCAACGTGCTGATTGCGCTGATCAAATGATCCCATGCAGCCGACCCAATAGAGGACATCTGCACCCGGATTTTCGGCTAGCAGGGGAATATCGAGATTAGCCGCCCAGGCCGCACGCGTATCGTTGTTGATCTCCCATGGATTGCCGTTGCGCTCAATGTTGTTGAAAAGCGAGGTGACCTCCGTCGGAAAGTCGCTCTCTTCCATGACCAATGAGCGGCGCATATCGACGATCTTCGGTACATGCTCGATGGCGACGGGACAGATTTCCATACAGGCCATACATGTCGTACACGCCCATAGAGCGTCCTTGGTGATGATGCCGCCGACCATTGGCTCGTGATGGGCCTCTTTCTCATCCTCTGTCTTGTCCGCCGAGACGCCAGCTATTCCCAGCTTGTTATACAGTGAGTTTTCGCCCAGAATCTCTCCGCTGCGCACAAAAAGTGCCTCTTTAACGCCCAGGATGATCTCTTTTGGGAAGAGTGGCTTGCCTGTATTGGTTGCCGGACAAACGGTATTGCAGCGCCCACATTCGGTGCAAGCATAGCCGTCCAGCAGTTGTTTCCAGGTAAATTGCTCAACCTTTGACACTCCGTAATCCTCCCGCTCCTCAAGGTTCTCCAGTAGTGGCAGTTCTCCTCTGGGCTTATAGCTGCGGAAAAAGACGTTGAATGGCGTGGCCAGCAGATGCAGATGCTTGGAGCGTGGTAGATAGATTAAGAAGCCGAGCACGGTGAATATATGCAGCCACCAGAACAGCCGATAGGCCAGGACTGCCGATGTGTTGCTGGATTGGCCAAACCAGGGATACAAAAATGCTCCAATTGGCGTCCAGGCGGCTCCATTGGTTGCGGCATATTCGAACCCTTCGACCAGGGCCAGCGTGAATATCACAAGAAAGATCAGGCCGAGAATAATAAAACCATCCCATGGACCATGCAGAAAACTATTCAACTGCCGTGGTCGTACGATGCCGCGCCGGATCGCAAAAACGATCAGTGAGAGTAAAACAAAGAGGACAAACACATCCAGCACAATGGCAAAAATACGATTGTCGCCCAGCAGTGGAAGTGAGCCGTTGAATGCGCCCAATATCAGGTTGAGCAGGCCAAATTGAATGATGATAAAGCCCCAGAAGGTGAAAAAGTGCGCGATGCCGGGGATCGGATCGCGCAGCACCGCGCTCTGACCAAGCACGATCTGGAAAAACTCACCGATCCGATCCTCGATATGATCGGTGCGCTTCTCGGGACGTGCCCTTGCAAGCAGGGTAACCAGTTCACCGGCGCGTATGCCAAACAGGACAAGCGCCGCCACAAAGATAACTACGAAAAATACGCTACCGAACCATCCCCCGGTCGGTGAAATTGCTGGGGGGGCCATATATAATACCTCCGTTGGTGCGGGCTGCTTACCCTTTGCGCCGCTTCACTTCTTCTGTGACGCGCGGCAGAATGTTGACTGCGTCGCCAATGATTCCCAGATCTGCAACTGCGAAAATGGGTGCATGCTCATCCTTGTTAATTGCGACGATATACTTGGAGCCCTTCATACCCGCCAGGTGCTGAATCGCTCCGCTGATCCCTGCCGCTATATAGAGCGTAGGTTTGACGGTCTTGCCCGTCTGCCCAACCTGGTAGCTATAAGGTAACCAGCCGGCGTCTACGATAGCGCGTGTGGCTCCTGGCGCGCCGCCCAATACTCCCGCAAGCTCTTCTATCAGGTGGAAGTTATCCGCTTTTCCCAATCCTCGTCCACCGCTGACGACGACCGCCGCGTCTTCCAGGTCTGGCCCCTCGCTCTTGACCTCGACTGTCTCCAGCACTTTGATCACCTGCGCCTCGCTACTGATGGTTGCGCTGAGAGTCTCTACCTCGGCCGTTCGTCCCTCGTAGTGCTCTACTCCAAAGGCCTTGGGCCGCGTCAGGACAATTCCTGTTCCCTGATATGGATGGGTTACAGTTACGACGTTCTCGCCGCCCCACGGCACGATGACCTTGAGGCCGTCATCTCCAAATGTCAGATCGGTTGCATCGGTAATGAGCCCGATGTTGCTACGCACACTCAGCCGTGCCGCGATATCACGCAGTTCGTATGTGGTGGCGAGCAATAAGAGTGCAGGACTGTGTCGCTGAAGTAGGCTGCTTAGTGTTTCGACGGCTGGTAGCGTGAGATATTGATCGTAGACGGCGTCGGCGTGAACATACACTTTCTCCGCCCCGTATTGACCCAGCGTTGCTGCGACGTCTGCCGCGGCTGCCCCTAGCACCACTGCCTCTGCCCGCCCTAACTTTGCCGCCTTGCCCAGCACTTCCAGCGATGAGCGTACAGGAACTCCATTGTCGAGCTCAACTAGAACCCATGTAGTGTTTGTCATCTGAATTACCTCCCCTGGTATAAAACCACTAGACCTCTTCGGCTTTCTTGTGTATGCCGCCCTGTCCCGCATAGCCCCAAAAAATACCGGGTTTGGTTGTTTGTGTGCGGGTTAAATACCACAAACAAAAACCC
>CAXUHG010000039.1:3391-34351 GCA_964250805.1 uncultured Ktedonobacteraceae bacterium
TTGGGGTTTTTCCCTCACCTTTCACTTCCCACATCCGACACCGGGTTTTTTTTGGGGCTATGCGGGAGGGTCGATTGAAGTGGGGCGGTCCAATACTAACCGCGGCCTGGACGCGGCATGTGCAGAGCAACTTTAACGCTCCGCTTTCAGAATACTGCAATGGCTAGAGCGATTTAGAGCAACTGGTAGCGCTGCAAGAAGTCTGCGATCTGTTGTGCGGCGTTGCCATCATCTTTGATAATCTGTCCAGCGGCTCGGGCTTCGGCGGTGCTTATGCTGAGCACTCGTTCGCGCGCTCCTGCCTCGCCTACCTGTCCGGCGTCGATTCCCAGGTCGGCCAGGCTCATCTGGCTGAATGGTTTCTTCTTAGCCCCCATGATGCCTTTCATCGTGGGATAGATCGCTTCGAATGAGCCGCTGGCGATAGTCACCACGGCCGGTAGTGGACTTTCGACGGTCTGATATCCTTTGGGGATGACGCGTTTGATGATGGCTTTGCTGCCTTCGATCTTGATCTCGCGTGCGAAGGTCAGTTGGGGAATACCCAGGAATTCCGCGATGCCTCCAGGTACCATGCCTGTATAGCCATCTGTGCTCTCGGTCGAGCAAAAGACTAGATCGGCACCTTCCTTTTTGATCACTGCCGCCAGGACGCGTGCCGTACCGACTGCATCTGAGCCTGCCAGTGCCGGGTCTGTGACCAGAATCGCTCGGTCTACACCCATCGCCAGGGCGCGCCTGGTGGCCTCTTGCGCGCTGGCTGGCCCCATACTCACCGCTACCAGCTCGCTACCACCTACCGTGTCTCTCAGCTTGATCGCGGCCGAGATTGTGCTCTCATCACCTGGATCAAGCACAAGCGAACTGCCCGCGCGCACGAGGCGCTTGGTATTTGCATCAAGCTTATTGCTCGCTGTATTTGGATCGGGTACCTGCTTTATACACACAAAAATCTTCATTGGAATTAAAACCTCGTCTTTTGCTGTGATGGACGTAGGATATAAGGGAAACGCCATTGTCTCTTGAGCTATCCTATTGTACCCGCCAAAAAAATAACGTGTCAACGTTGCTAGCTAACGCTTCCAAATAAACTTTTCATGCACATACGGACAACCTTTTATATTATTCTCGTCGCTTGATCCTCGTCATGCTCACCTTTTGTTAAATGACTTGTCGCGGCTTCGCCGCTCTTTAAACTATTCTATAATTAAAAACCCAAATTTTTTAAAAAAAAAAACTGGGGGGCGGGGGGGTGCCCCCGGCGCCCCTCGTTACCTGTAGCTACTTTATGTATGCATTGCATGGAGATGAAAAGCGGACAGCGACACCTGACTATATGCCATGTGCATTCCTGGCATATAGAAAAGACGGGTAAGCATGATAGCGATAGAAGAGACATGCTTGTCTTGCACGAGTGTCATAGTCCTCTAAGTATGAAAAAGCGGGCGTAATAAATTAGGCCCCTACTTTTCCTTGTATTCATTGTTCTACAGCTAAGTGTACTGGTAGTGTTGTGATTTGTCAAGGTCTCGGATGTATTGCTGGAATGATATACTTTGTATACACTTTACTCGATGTAAAGTGAGTGCTTACGCTATGTCTATCAACACGAAAGAGGTTCAAAATGGACAAAGTTGTCAGAACTCGTCAAGGAAATGTACGAGGCAACGAGGCTAACGGTGTATTCTCATTCAAGGGTGTTCCCTATGCATCGCCACCGTTCGGTGCAAATCGCTTTAAAGCTCTACAACCTGTTGTTGCTTGGGACGGGATACGTGACGCACTCGTCTATGGCGCGACGGTGCCTAAACCACCATACTTTCCACCATTTGACGTACTCTTACCGGAGCCTGTTATAGCAGGAGAAGATTGCCTGAACCTGAATATTTGGTCGCCAGACCTGGGACAAGCGAAGTTGCCCGTTCTCGTCTGGATTCATGGGGGCGCATTCGCAAACGGGACAGGCGCGATAAGCATCTATGATGGCGAACGCTTCGCACGCAACGGAGTCGTCTGTGTAACCATCAATTATCGACTGGGCATAGATGGTTTCCTCTATTTTGCTGATGGTAGTACAAACAGAGGCTTACTCGATCAGGTCGCCGCCCTCGAATGGGTACAGGAGAACATAGCGGCTTTTGGCGGCGATCCTGGTAATGTTACGATTGCAGGTGAGTCGGCGGGTGGAATGAGTGTAGGCACACTCTTGTCTATGCCCCGTGCCAAAGGACTCTTCCGTCGCGCTATCGCAGAGAGTGGGGCGGGCCATCATGTAATTTCTGCTGAGACAGCGCAACGGGTAAGTGCCTATTTCGCGGATAAGCTAGGTGTAAAGCCAACACAAGAGGCACTCGCGCCGGTTCCGCTGGCTACGCTGGTGCAGGCACAGGTCGAATTGAGTGCCGATGTTTTCAACAAGCCTAATCCAGCACTCTGGGGCGAGATAGCGGCGAACCAGATGCCCTTCGAGCCTGCGATTGATGGTGACATTGTGCCGATACGTCCCATCGACAACATTGTTGCAGGTCATGCCGCAGGAGTAGATGTGTTGGCTGGAACGAACGCAGAGGAGCAACGTCTCTTTCTGGTTCCCAATGGCGTCATCAACTATATCACCGAGGAAGTACTGACGAATACGATGGCGGCCTATGGGCTACCAGTTGATACAGCTTCGACGACATATCGCTCGGCGCGTCCTGATGCTAGCCCCGGCGACCTGCTCGGTGCGCTCGTCACCGATTGGTTTTATCGTATTCCGGCTATCCGCTTGGCTGAGGCTCAAGTGAAAAATAACTCGACCGCTTACATGTATCAGTTTGGGTGGCGTTCGCCTCAATTCGGTGGTACGCTTGGCGCATGTCATGCGCTTGAAATTGCCTTCGCATTCAACAACCTTGATAAAGAGGGCAACGAAGCACTACTGGGGATAAACGCACCACAACAACTTGCGGACACAATGCATGCGGCGTGGATCGCCTTCATTACTCATGGAAACCCTGGCTGGCCTCAGTACGACCTCACACGTAGAGCAACTATGAGCTTCGATAAGGCATCGGCGGTGGTAGACGACCCGCGCGGTGCTGAGCGTACTTTGTGGGATGGGTTACGCTAATAGCAGTTACATTGCTGACGGTGAAGGACTGAGAAATATGAAGAGAGCACAAGAACTATTTTCTCTATTCTAAAAGCTCAACAGAACAAACTGAGAGAGGCTGGCAGCCTGCCAGCCTCTCTCAGTTTGTTCTGTTGAGCTTTCTTAGAGCTACGATACACTAAAGGTAAAGTGCCACACCTTGTCTGTTCCTCTATTCTGGCTAAGAGGCTCCTCCGTGATAGTAAATGTCCATGTGCCGTGCTTGCCTACCAAACTCTTCTCGATAAAGCTATAGTCACCATTCGCTACAGGAGTTGAATACTCTTCATCAAACGGCTTCTCCCCTGGCACGCTCAATTGTGACATGTGTCGCAGTTCTGCTTCCAACGCGATACCGCGCACAATAATGCGCGTACCGGAGTCGGCAATCACGATACGCTCCAAAGTAACTGTTTTGCCTTTACTAGTAACGCTTTTCTGCACATTCACCACTTTGCCACCTCGGAATGGAACGGTAAACGCAATATCAGCTTTATGGAGCTTCTGTTGACATTCGTTTCCTGGGTTTCCTGGATGGCATGCGTAGGTTTGCAAAACGAGGTCGAGCTTTGTTGGATTACCTGTAATGCCTACTGCATCAAAGTACCATGCCTGGGTAGAAGCTGTGCGTCCATCGATACTTGGAGCATATGAACCGACCATTAAGGGAATCACTTGTCCCAGCTTCGTCTTGAGAGTTGGATACAAAAACTGTGCATCGGGTCCTTTCAGGATTCTACCTACGATCACCTGATTTGCGTCTGCGTATGCCGAGTTGACAGTAATCTGGGTTCCATTCACAGTGGCACTTTTCTCTACTGGTGTGAATGCGTCATGCTGTACAAGATTTGTAGGATACAGTGCTTGTAGCAACGACGGTACTGCAAAGGCTGCCGCTCCAACAACCGTTGTTAGCAATAATGCTAGAGCGATACCCATACTCAATGAAACGCCACGCATTGGCTGCCAGCGAAGAGCAATAGGTAACTGAGCTTTATTTTGTAGCTTCATTTTTTCCTCTGTATAACGTGCTTTTGTTGTGTTCCAGGTAAGCCATTGAGGTACCTCTGGCTTTGTATATACCTCTTGTAAATCTCCAACCAGTGTATAAAGTTCAGGTTCAGTACTCAGAATGTCGGAATACTTTTTTGCATTCTCTTCTCCAGATGCTTGCTTATTCTGCCATGTCATGGTAGGTCTCCTTTAGTTTCTGAAGGGTGCGCGATAACTGCTTCTTTACCGCTGCTTGGCTCTTGCCTACAACGACGGCTATTTCTGCTGAACTCAGATCAGCAGCAAAACGCAAAGCCAGCAACTCTCGTTTTTGTACGTCTAGCTGATTCAGTTCTTGCCTGAGTCGTTCCAGACGTTCTTGCTTCAACATAATCTGTTCAGGGTCTTGATCGGGAGAATCGTCTATCTCTTCCGGCACTTCATCCCAAGACACGTATACGCTGCTTTTGCGGTATTTGTTCGTCACGGTATACCGAGCAATACGGAACAACCATGCGGCGAAAGGAACTCCTCGTGAGCGATACCGAGGTAGGGCATGCAGAGCGTTGAGGAATGTTTGTTGTGTCAAATCTGCTGCATCGTCGGCACTAGTAACGCGTGTACGCACATAGCGATGTATGCGAGTTACATAGCGCTGATACAGTACTTCAAAGGCTTGTGGGTTTGCTTGCGCGGCTGCTATCTCCTGAACCTCAGTTGCATCTATTTCTATCTTCTGGCTATTGTATGGTGGAGACAATGCCAAGAAACTACTCATACACTATTTTTCCTCCTCGAAATTCTTCTCGTTGTAAGATGCTTTCATCATGATGACGTAAGTAATATGGTGGGAGTTCGTAAAGGGGGACATGGGCATGTAGAAGTAATGGAGGTGCCTAATTATGAACGTGAACGAAATAGGATGGGCATAAATCCAATGTAGGGGTCATAATTCATTACACCCTCGTACCGCCTGAGATGCCACTTCATATCGTAATGAATTATAGCCTACATCGGATAATTATTGGTTATCGTGCATTATCATGCCCACGGACGCGCACACTGCATCACACATCCATTTGTTATTTACTAGATGCACCATCTATGGAAAATTACCACTCGAACGGCAAGCCCACATAGTTTTCCGCAAGAGTGGTGGCTGACGCCTGTGAACTGACGGTGTATTCGAGTTGTGAACGTTGCATGCGCTGCTGAAATGTGTCGTCGTCGGGGAAGCGGTGCAGCATGGAAGTCATCCACCACGAAAAATGCTCGGTACGCCAGACACGTCGCAAGCAGGTCGCTGAATAAGCTGCTAAAAGTTGCTCTTGCTTCTGTTGATAGAATGCGGCAAGAGCGCGGGCGAGATGGCGAACATCGGCAACGGCAAGGTTCAAGCCTTTCGCGCCCGTCGGAGGCACAATGTGCGCGGCATCTCCTGCGAGAAAGAGCCTTCCATATTGCATTGGTTCAATCACAAAGCTACGCATAGCCACAATACTTTTTTGCGTGATTGGTCCAATGCGTAGCTGCCAATCGTCTCTTGTCTTCAGGCGTTGCTGGAGTTCGTCGAGGATTCTCTCGTCCGACCAGTTAGCGATATCGTCGTGTGGATCGCATTGAATGTACATGCGTTGCAATTGGGGCGAGCGCGTACTGACAAGGGCAAAACCGCGTTCAGAATAGGCATAGATCAATTCCGAGGATGATGGAGGTGCCTGCATTAGAATACCGAGCCAGCCAAAGGGATACGAGCGCGTAAAGACTTTTTGCCGTTCTGCTGGAATAGATGCACGCGAGACGCCATGAAAACCATCGCAGCCAGCAATGAAATCGCAAGCTATCTCCATGCGTTCCTGTTCATGCACAAAACGTATGCGCGGTTGTTGGGAGTCCACATCCGCTAGCTGTACATCTGCTACGTTGAAGAAAATTTGTCTCCCTTGATCCAGTCGAGCCGCGATAAAATCCTTCACGACCTCGTGTTGTGGATACAAAGTAATGGCGAGTCCATGTGTCAATTCGTAGAGGTCGATACGATGACCATAGCCGTCGAAGCGCAGTTCAATACCATGATGGATGGCACCTTCGCGCTTCATACGCTCGCCAACACCTAGCTCCTTCATCAGTTCTACCGTGCCGTGTTCGAGAACGCCTGCGCGAATCGTCGTCTCAACCTCAGCTCGGCTGCGATTCTCAAGCACAATCGAGTCAATGCCTTCTCGTGCTAACAAAAGAGAGAGCAACAGACCAGCAGGACCAGCACCGATAATACTCACGCTCGTTCTCACATTCACAGGTTGCCTCCTCGCAATAACCGCGCCTCACTATACGCAGCGAGGGAACGATCAATAAATATATCTGTACTGCCTAGATAGGCAGCGGGGTCAAGGGCGACGTCGATCTCTTCGGGCGTAAGAACAGCACGCACCTGTTCCTGTCTCTGCATTTCCTCACGAAGAGATACACCCGAAGCAATGGCCTGTGTACATGCCTCTTGTACGATACGCTGCGCCTCGGCCTTACCAAGAGAGAGAGCAAGCGTCACCGTCAGCGATTCAGCCATGACTAAACCATGCGTCATGTTGAGGTTTGCACTCATGCGATCAGGATGAACTTGTAGATTGCTCACAGAGCTACGAACGCGTTCAACGGCTTCAGCAGTGGAACGGAACAGGCTGGGAATGGCCTCCCATTCGGCTTGCCAGGCTCCGGCTGCTCGTTCATGCTCCTGCATCATCGTGGAAACAATAACGGGTACGATGCCGAGAGCCTGTCGTGCAGCGGCGAGCGCGAAAACAGCATCGACCGGATTGTGCTTCTGTGGCATAGCAGACGAACTCCCCTTGCCCGCCTCTGCCCCCTCCGACACCTCACCGACCTCGGTTTGCGCCAGCAGCACGATATCACCTGCAATCTTCCCCACTGCACCCGCCACTATACCTAGCGTAGAGGCAACTTGCGCGATACGGTCACGCTCGGTATGCCAGGGAAGGTCGGGAACGGTAAGTTGTAACTCTGCCACAAGCAGTTCGATCACACGCGATCCACGCTTCCCAAGCACGGCAAGCGTGCCAGCAGCACCGCCTAGCTGTATTACGAGCGAGTTCATGCGATGCTCGTGGAGTGCCTGTAGCTGACGAAGCACAAGGGTAAGCCAACGCGCCGCTTTGAGACCGAACGTGATTGGTACTGCTTGCTGTAGCAGCGTGCGCCCAACCATGAGCGTATGTCGATGCTGTTCAGCAAGCTCAGCACACACCTGACATACAGCGTCGATTACGGCTATAAGAATATCGAGACCATCGCGCATTTCAAGCATAAAGGCAGTGTCTATAGCGTCTTGGCTCGTAGCCCCCCAGTGAACATAGGTTCGTGCCTTCTCGTCAACTTTTGCGTTAAGCATACGAAGTAAGGGAATAACGGGTGTGCCTGCTCTCTCCGCATCGTGGTATAGAGTTATCACATCGAATAATTCTACTCGACAATGCGCGGCAATCTCATCGGCAAAATGTTGTGGAAAAATGCCAGCATGCGCCTGTGCCTGAGCAAGAGCGGCCTCGAAGGTGAGCATTGCTTGCACATGCGCTTCGGGCGAGAAGACAGCGGTCATACGCTCAGTTATGGAAATATTGGTAGGCTTCGACATAGGCATTGCCTTTCAAGAAACTAGGGTATGAGAAGAACGCCTGTAGGGACCGATGTATCACGTCCTGTCGGCAATCAACCGCTAACAAGGACATGATACATCGGTCCCTACCGGCGTTTCGTTGCATAGAAAAGGTTCTTGATGCATAGCGAAGATACAATCCTACAGATTAAAAAATACGGTCTCGTTCGTCCCTTGCAGAATGATATCGAAACGGTAGACGACCGTTGCATTGTGAGTTTCGCGCTTCGCCATCAAAGTTGCGCGACGGCCTACGGGTACATGTTGCAATATTGGGTCTTCAGCATTAGTAAGTTCATCTTCAAAGTAGAGGCGTGTGACAAGATGATTAAGCAGACCACGAGCGAAAATGGTTACAGTGATGTGCGGAGCTTGTCTTCGCTGTTCATCAAAGAGAACGGAACCGGGCTTGACCGTCTCGAACCAGTAGCTACCGTCCTCCTCTGTACCAGAGCGACCAAAGCCTAGAAATGACGAGTCGAGTGGTGCAGGTCCTGTATCGGTAGGAGAATTGTAGCGACCATGCGCATTCGCTTGCCAGATTTCGACCAGCGCATCGGGTATGGGCAAGCCGTCGCCATCGAAAACGTGTCCAGTGATACGAATGCGCTCACCAACGGTCTCTGGCTGTACCAGCACGTTGCGGAGGCTCCCTTTCCGTAGCAGGGCTGGTGCGAAGAAGGGTCCAACTGTCTGCGAACCTGTCAAGAGTAACTGATTCATTGTCCCGCTCCTTCTACTCTCGCAACCTCAAACGGAGTTGCCAGTACACCACGCACCACGATGTCCCAGCGATAGCCCAGCGCCCACTCCTCCTCGGTCACAGTATGATCGTAGGTCGCAATTAGGCGTTGTCGTGCCTCTTCCGTCGGTACCGATTGCAGAATTGGATCGAGCGTATGCAGGGGATCATCAGGGAAGTACATTTGTGTCACGAGACGCGAGAGCAGAGATGGACTCAAGACGGAAAAATGGATGTGAGCGGGACGCCATGCATTCGTATGATTTTTCCACGGATATGCCCCTGGTCGAATCGTCAGGAAGCGATAGACGCCCTCTCCATTCGTCAAGCAACGTCCTATACCGAGAAAATTTGGATCGAGCGGTCCAGGCCACGAATCTCGTTTATGCAGATAGCGACCCGCAGCATTGGCCTGCCAGATTTCGAGCAACGTATTGGGTACCGCATTGCCGGAATCGTCGAGGACGTGCCCCGTGACAATAATACGCTGTCCAATCGCCTCGCTTCCTGTGCCAGCGTTGCGCGTAAGGTCGGCATCCTCTGCAGTGATGGCACTGATGACTGGTCCTGGACCAGTTAGTTCAGAAATTGTCAGAGGTACATCGACTAGTGGCAAAGAGGGAGAACGACGGCGCGTGGACTGGTATGCCTCGTATAAATAGGGAGGAAAGACTTCGCGGTCTCCACGCACAATCGCACCAATGGTAGTATCGTTCATGAGTTTATCCTCTAGCTGAGTGGGCGCAATGAATTACAGCCCCTACACTTCGGACGGAGGTGTCTGAGCGTCAAACTCTTTCTTTGCTAACGAGAACGCTGTATTTGCGGCTGGAACTCCCGCGTAAATAGCGACATGCAATAGCACCTCTTGAATCTCCTGTGGATCAATGCCGAGGTTGTGACTGGCATGAAGATGAGGGATCAGTTCTTCGCGCCCCAAAGCTGCCAAAATCGCAACGGTCACAAGGCTACGTGTACGCAAGTCGAGTTCTGGTCTTGCCCATACAGACCCCCAGGCAGTTTCAGTAATGAAGCGTTGAAAGTCGGCATCGAACTCCGTTATGGAACGTTGTTTCTGCTCGACATACTCGCTCCCCATGACCTCTTTGCGAATCTTCATACCACTTTCATAGCGTGATTCCATCATGATGCTTGCTCCCTTCTCATAAATTCCTCACAATTCCAAGTATACCATAGCGATGTGCTTCCCTTATCAAATGACTATTCTCGTCACGTTTTTCTTTAAGTTCGCGTTGCTGAGAGCGTACAAGAATGTTTCCTAGAAGTTCCTTTGTCGCATCATCAAGGTTTAAAGGAGAGAAGTGTTCCCATTGCTGTTGCTCCTCCTTCGTAAATGGGCCTGCTGGCGTTAACCACCAATAGGAATCAAACAATAGGAATCAAATGAAGTGAGGGTACGGTATCTTTCTACCCACCGCCAATCGAGCTGATACTGAGGGGTGTTCGTTTGCTGACGCCACTGTTCAATTTCATCAAGTGCTTCTTTTGCAAACATGCGATACATCCTCCTTCGTGATGGAATACGAGGAAGAGCTACTCGGAGCAGTTCTTCTGCCTCATCCACTCTTCCAAGATGCAGGTAGAGCCTCCCACGATTGACCCGATATATCCATATCTTTTCTTGGTGATAAGGAAAGCTGTCAGTAGCCTTTAGCACGAGTATTGTACTAAAGACTACTGACAGCTTTCCTTACTTACCCATCTCCTTCAGGGGGTTCTGGGTCTGGGTCTGGCAAATCTTCTGGCAAGGGTAAGAGACATTCCTGGTCTGCCACCGGTTTCCTCCTCTCATTCTTAATGATTACAAGCTATTGTATACCTCGTATCTGCTCAAACTATACCACACACTCTTGTCTTATTTGCACATATTTATGCAAGCTCTATACGTGTGCATCAGAAACCTTCTCGTCTTGCTCAAAGGAGAGGATATACGTATCCAGTTCTGGATCACAAACCAATTGTCGTAACGGTTGAGGAGGCGAAGTGAGTTCTAGCTCTTGTAGCATGGGAAGAAGTTCATACGCGACCTTCCCAACTGAAAGACGATCAAGTACTGTCTCGTCTTCTGCAACCGCTTGTTCAATTTTCCAAAGTCCACGAAGATACACAACGTCGCTCTCCAAACACACTCCTGCACACTCAAGATTGGGCACTCCTCGAAACGTGCGTAGACAACGTGAGAGAGCCGCTTTGCGCGCTCTTTCTTGAGCCAGTTGTACATCCTCATGGGGCTTCCAGAGTCTTCGATAGAGAAGCGAGAAGAGTTCAAAGAAGGAATACAATGAAAGAAAGGTTTGTGGAGGTGTTGCAACTCCACATACAAGCCCCGTTGCTAGTGTTCCCGACCATAAAGATACATCTGAAAATGGTTGTCTATGAAGGAGTGTTGCCTGACGTTCTTGATAAAGTGCAAATCCTTCCTCTGTCGCTGAATACCCTTGAGTACCGATTCCCAACAGGCCAATATGCGAGTGTTCTCCTGCAGTAGAACGGGCGACATGACCAGCTAGCTCATGTGCGACGAGATGCCTGATACGGTCAACCGTAGTAGGTGTATTTTGAATAAACAACTGCCGTAGCCCAGACTCGACACGATTGCCTCCACCGTTCACATCAATCAGAACCTGCCATTCTTCATATCCACTAGTATGAAGAATAGCTTCATAAAACCGCTTTGCTGCTTGAGGAGAAATGCTTCGCTGTGTCTCAGAAGAGGCTTGCTCAAGGACTACCAGAGGTTTGTCCTTTCCAGCGGACAAATCCAGAGAGAGGTGTAGGCGTTCGATAAGAAACTGCATCAACTTTTGGCTGATCTCTTCTGTTTCAGGTTGCTCGAAACCTTGTTGGATCATACGTCTAAGACGAGCAAGAGCATACGTCATTTCCTCGGAGGTTGGGTCGGAAAACAAGTGTTGGTTAAGCTCCCGAAAACGGTTTGTATTTCCTTCGTAGGTAGCCTCAAGCATACGAAGAAAACACACTTCATCTTCTATCACTCCTTGATAGAGATTGCGAATAATCGCATTTGGCTCCTGTTGACAAATCTCTGTGTTCAGTTCTGACAATGCTGTTATACGACGGCGTACCTCTTTAACGTTGAGAGCTGGATAGTAAAGACGCGGTTCTCGCTTTTCAGAAATTGCTGCGTCCAATTCTCGTTGTCGAGACTGCATGAGTAACTGTCCTAACTGCTCTTTCATGCTTTCGCTCGCATCGTGAGAGAAGATCTGATCCCATTGCTGCTGTTCTGTCTCCGTGAAAGGACCTGCTTGTGCCCACCACCAGTAGGCATCGTATGCACTAAGAGTACGATATCGTTCTATCCATCGCCAATCAAGTTGATGCTGAGGGGATGTAGTCTTGAGACGCCAATTATTGATCTCAGTGAGAGCTTCTTGTGCAAACATGCGGTATACCCTCCTTTTTGGATGAATGTGAGGAATTGCTTCGCGAAGCAGTTGTTCGGCCTCTGCGAGCCTCCCTAAACGTAAATAAAGCCGACCTCGGTTGACACGATATATCCAGATTTCCTTCTGTGCTAGTGCATACCCAACATCGATGCTGTGCTGAACATCTGCAAATGCTTTTTCGTCAAACAGTAAGGCTTCTTGAAAACGACCAAGTTCTGCTAGTACTTGTGAAATATCCCCATATATAGCTGCAAGAGCACCAAAGTTGCAATAACCTTGTATTCCTAGATCAGCACTTTGCTCCAATATTTCAAGAGCTTCGACGAATTGACCATTTCTATTCAATTGATAACCAAGACTGTTCAAGTAGGCACACAATCGCTTTTTAAAGAGACGTTTTTTTAGAGGAGATGTTTCACTATCAACTGAAAGGAGACGGCAACACTCCCTATAAAGTGTTATTGTCTGTTCACGCATTGGCTGTACCATTTCCAACGTTCCTTGCTCTTCAAGGTACTCACTCCATCGTGTAAGAAGCCAAGCACGTTGGGCGAGGAGAGATGCTTGCGTATCCACTTGAAGATGCTCATACGACTCCAAACGCGTAATTCTTGCTTCCAATATAGCTTGTGCTTCATCAAAGCGTAGATTATTCATCTGATATAACATCAAGTGGCGTATCAAATGCATCTCTGCCGTTGGTTGAAGAACAACTTTTCTAGTGAGAGCGAAATCAAGGATATACTGGAAATCTTCCAGTCGTTTTTTCTCATCAATAGTTTCACCAAGAAATGGAGCCAGCAAATAGTACAAGAGAAAACCGCCACTTTCATTGCTCGCATTCGCATGCCAATCAATATTCTTTCTCACATTTGCTGCGAGTGTTGCTAGACGCGGGCCATACCCTCTATTAAAACTGAGCCATCCATGACTCGTAAGTAATTCCGCCGCATCTAACAAGCGATAGTGTTTCAGATACAACGTTGCCAATTCTGCAATAACCGCTCCTAACTCAGAATCGCTTGCCTTCCCTTCGTTGAGCCAGCACAGGTACGCCTCCATCACCGTTTCCTCTAATGCCTGTCGCTGTTCTTCTGCAAGGCGTGAGCGTATCGCTGAGGCAACCATCGGGAGAAGTTGCACTCGATGGGTGTAGGCGACCAGCAGAGATGCCGTACTGAGTTCTTTGAGCAGACGGGGACGGGGACAGACTCGTTGCAGGGCTGGTTTTCCGAGAGGAATAGGAGTAAGAGCGAGCGTACACAGAACCTGATACGCCTCGGCTGAGAGATGCTTTGCGATGATGAGATCGAGCAACGGATTGAGTTTTCCTGCAATTGGTCCCTCAAACAGCGAGGAGTCTTCTACTAAGTGTTGCAGTCGTCGCGTCAGCACATCCTCTTCACCACGTTGTTGCTCATCGTCCTCATCCACATCATCCTGCTCCCACTCATCACGTAACATCGGCTCCTGCACGAGTGATACTACCCATTCTAAACACAGTGGAATACCTCCTACTCTCTCACTCACCGTTCGCAAGTACTCTTCGGGAATCGCTTCTAAGCCCAAACGGTGCAACAGCAATGCTCCCGAATCTGCGGAGAGGGGAGGAACCATGCGTTCAGCTACAAAGAGCCGTTCACCCTCGAACCACCCAGGCCATGTTGTGGTTGCTAGAAGCAACGAGGCATGATGCTGACTACGGAGGAATTTCCCCAGGAACTGCTCCCAACAGGGTGCAATCTGCCCTTGCTCATCCAGAATCTGTTCAGCGTTATCCAACAAGAGCAGGAAAGGACGTGATGCTTTCTCCAAACACTCTAAAACGAAGGGAATACGCGACGCGAGAGCCATTGTCTGCATCGAGGCATCAAACAGTCCTATTTCCGCAAGGAGAGTGCCAAGAAAAATATCTAACGCATTCTCTGGTCCTTCAATCCCTTCACTGACGGGTAGTTCACATAAGATCACCTGCATGCGCGGAGCAGCAGCCAGATGCAAAAAATGGAGTGCGACGCGGTGCAGTTCGGACGATTTTCCGATTCCTACAGGTCCCTGCAACACAATCAGTTTCTTGGGAAGCGTCTGCTGTAACGAGGCGATGACTGAGGCAAGCCAATCCTCACGACCGACTAAGTGTCGAGTCTCCACCAGTCTCGGTCTGGAAAACGCCCGTTCTTGTAGCGTTGTGGCATGGTTCTCTGTCGATGGGTTTTGCTCTACGTGACTCAGCCGCAAGCGCAATTCGTCCCACTCTTGATCGGTCTTGCGCTCTCGGTATGTTTTCTTGGACTCGATACGGATGCGGGCGAGTGTGAGGAATTGCTGACGATCAACAGGGGTGAGAAGAACACCAGCCTCGTGCAACGCCACGTAGAGAGGGGCGAGCTGATCAAAAGCAGGGGCAACCTCACCGTTTTCCACCCGTGAGTAGGTGGTTTGGGTCCAGCCAGATAGAGAGGCGAGAACCTGAAATTGCCTGATGCCATGTCGATGTCGCAAGGTCTTGAGTAAGGCTCCGAAGTGAGCCGCCGTATGACCATTCAAGGATGCAAGGGAAGGTTCTGATCGCACCATCATCTCGCCTCTTTTCTCTTAGATGAGTTGCACACTCTTTGTTCATTGGTTCGAGGTTGCATACAGTATAGCATATACTTGCATAAATTTGCATACACCAAGACGGATGTCCTGGTACACTAAGGCTGGATGACAAAGACCCTAGAGAAGCATTCTGGATTTATTTGACTTTGAGATGATATCACAAGTGCTACAGAACTATCGACACCATGAATAGGAACAGCAGAACAAAAGGAGAAAAGAGGATATGACCACCCACAAAAGCGAAGTCGCTCGCTTCCGCGAAGAGCAAGCCCTACGCGATCAATCCGCCCACTGGGGACTCTACGGTCCGGCAATCGTCGCCAACCATGCGAGCAACACTGTTCGCATGCAGCAAGGAGCCGAGCGCATTCTTGGCCTCTTTCGAGAGGGCAAGCACGAGGAGGCCGAGGCACTGATGAATACCGACTCTTGGGAGGGCAACGCCGCCGCATCTCCCACGAGCAAGGAGGAGGCATCGCCAACGCCATGAAAACACATGCTCTTGATCTCGTGACGCTTGTGGAGAGCTTGAGTTACCGCTCGGCTCTGCTCAATACCCCCATCCTAGACACCTTGCCTGGTTTTGTTGGAGCGTGTCGTGGCTGGGTGCAGGTGCAGAAGGGAGCCATTGTGAGGTGTATGCTGGAAGGTGTCAACGGTGAACGGATGGAAGGCGAACATGCCCTGTCTCTCTTACGCTCGGTCACAGAGTGGCAGGTGACGCTGGATGCAGACCCGCCCGAACGGGTTCCCATCCAGCCACCGGCGGTGCATTCCTCACCAGCAGTTCCTCCTGTACCTGAGATAGGGATACCCGCTCGTCGCGTCGCTGCTCTGCCACCGCCCTTGCTCGCACCACTATCCACCAAGGAACGGCTGGTGCTAGGCATGGTCTTCACGATGGTCAATGGGCAGCGGGGTATTCAGGACATCAAGGCGCAGTTGCATCTCTCGACGGACAGCATCGACTCCGCCTTACGCACGCTGTGGAATCTGCATCTTATTGATTATCATGCCTCGTCCTTCTCATGACAGGACGATACACTTTCTCTCACCTATTTTGAACGTAGAAGGTAGATGTATCTATGAAGACTCTCTCGCCAGACAACCGTTTACGCGTTCCTCCGTCGCACCAAAGCAGCCGTTCCACATCAGGGGATGCTCGGCTTCTCTCCTGGTGGTATCGAATGTCCTCTCCCCCCGAACCAGGGGAGGATTCCACCTTTCACCAGAGGGAACGGTTTCGTCGCGGACGAACAGGCAGTCATATCAGCATCTTCCTGTTCCTCTTGCTCTTTCTTTCTTTTCCGGCGGCGTT
This sequence comes from uncultured Ktedonobacteraceae bacterium, assembly GCA_964250805.1. GTDB lineage: Bacteria > Chloroflexota > Ktedonobacteria > Ktedonobacterales > Ktedonobacteraceae > JBBQVS01. The sequence continues at coordinate 19,280 of CAXUHG010000039.1, forward strand.
TGCCGGATCGAACCCGTTGTTGATCGCCATCCTCATCAGCAACCTGTGTCTGCTCGTCGTTGCGATGCTGCTCAACCGCTTAGGGATGGTGAGTTTCGCAGGACTCATGGTGGTACTTGGGGTCATTCTAAGTCCCACCGTCAATATCGTCACGACTCCTGGTGGCCTCAATGCCAGTGTTCTGCCTATTTTCGGGTTTCTGGTGCTGCCGTTGTTGTGTACCGTCTCGTTTCTCCCCCCTGGATGGGTGTTCGTCGTCGCCGCAGGCAATAGCCTCTTTACGTTGCTGGTCTTGAGGTTTCTCCCCAGTTCAGGAGAGGTGCATTCCCTTCTCCAAGGGGCATTTGCTGGGATGGTCACTCCCATCATCCTGAGCCAATGGATTGTGGCAGTCGTCGCCTATCTATGGGTACGGGGGACGCAACGGGCACTGCTGCGAGCAGACCGTGCCGAAGAGATCGCTCGGCTGACGCGCGAGTTGGCAGAGCGTGATGCCGCGATTGCCGAACAAAAGCACCAGTTAGATGCCTCGCTTGGGGCAATCGAACGGGTGCATCAAGAGGTGGCGAACGGCAATGTGGGGGCGCGCGTTCACCTGACCTCCAACACGGTCCTCTGGTCGATGAGCGGAAAGCTCAATAATTTATTGTCACGCTACCAACGCTTACAGACGGTTGTCGGTGAGCTGCAAGAGGCCAATGCGCTGCTGCTGAAAGCTCGTGAAGAGGAGAGGCACCTTGCACAGAGGCGTGAGCAGAGGACAAACCTCTCCTCGCACGACTCGCGGCGTCAGCAACCTCCGACGTTTTGACTCTTCAGGACCTCACAATGCGATACAGACACACGGGAGACGGAAAGGAAAGGGATATCATGTCTTTGCAAAAATCACTCGAAGAAGGCTATTTCAAACTGGAAGATGGGCGATGGAAGCTCACCGCCAACCACGAGATACAGGGAGTCACCCCCGCCATGCTCGATTGGTGGTGGGATTCCATCAACACGACCCAACGCTATCGGCTGTGGCACCCAACCGACCACATTTCGTTTGAGTGGCTGGTTCCTCCGTCGCAGCATGGACACATTGGAGCGATACACCGCGTACAAGAATTTTTTAATGGAACTCCCGAACAGCCACTCACGTTGGATATTCGCTGGGAAGATGCAGCCCAAGCCAACGCGCAATATTCACATGTCCTACTGGCAACTGGCACAAGCGAAGGGGGCGCATTGGATGCCACCTTGATGCACGAATACGAAGCGATGCCCAGTGGGACGCGCATGCGGAGCCACTTTTGGCTTTCGGCTCTCGCACCAGAAGCTGCCATCGCAGCACTGTACGAACACAACAAGCAGGAGATGGCGTTTCTCTCGACGTTTGTCCCCTGGCTCTATCAATCCGAGGTGGAACTTCCCTTAGGCAAAGGATACTTTACGTTGGGCGAGCAACGCATCACCAGAGAATGTGTTGCCGATTCTCTTGGGAAGGAGCATACCCAGTATCGGTTATGGACTCACTGGAAAGAGAAAACGTATCACTTGACGACAAGCGATGTATCAGCATTGCTTCAGATAGAGCGCATTGACCTGTCCACATGGACGTGGCATGCAGCAGAGGAAGGAAAATGAGAGGAGTTTCACAAGACGATGCCTCAAAGCGATGGTGGATGCTGGTCCTGTTGTCATTGACGTTACTCGTGCTGACGCTCAACTGGTTTGATCTTGCGGCTGCCTTTCCCCAACTTGGCAAGCAATTCCATTTGAATGTGTCTCAGCTCTCCAATCTTATCGCCTTCTTCATTCTCGGCTTTGCGGTGTTTCACATTCCCGCGGGCATGCTCGCTTATCGTATCGGGGTCAAAAACACGCTGTTGATAGGTTTGTTGCTGGAATCAGTGGGAGGAATGGCCTGTGCCTTTGCCCCCACTTACGAGTGGCTTGCGGTGTTGCGCTTTCTGACTGGTGCAGGTGGCTCGTTCATTATTGGCATGACGTTGGCACTGCTGACCTCCTGGTTTCGTGGCAAGGAACTGGCTCTAGCACTAGGGATTTCTGCCGGAGCGTGCTTCACGCTTGGTCAAGCGATTGCTCTGTTTGGATGGATTGGCGTAATTAGCGTGATGGGATGGCAACGCGCTCTTTTGCTTGGTGGCGTTCTCGGCCTCATCATTTGTGTCCTGTGTCTGGTGTTGTTGCGGGTTCCTCGTTCCGAAGCACGCTCTCTTTCGGCGGGCACGTTTGAGTGGAAGGCGGTAGGGCGCGTTCTGGGCAATCGGAATCTCTGGCTGGTGGGGTTCAGCTTTTTTGGCGTCTATGGCGCTGGTCTCACGACAGCGCAACTGCTCACCACGTATCTGAGTCAGGTCTCTGCGCTCTCGGCGCAGACGGGCGGCTTCTTCTCGGCTCTCTTTGTGCTCATGGCAATTCCAGGCTCAGTTGTTGGCGGCATCCTGGCGGACCGAACTCCCAACCTGCGAGCGGTTTTCGTGGTGCCGTGGGTGTTGCTTGGACTCTCGCTGTGCCTCTTCCCGTTTCTGGGCATGGTCGGCGTCTGGATGCTGGTCCTGGTCGCTGGAACCTGTCAGCAGTTTGGCTTTAGCGCGTGGGCAGCCATGCCAGGACACTATCGGGATCGCGTCTCTCCCCAAGACGTGGCAACAGCAGAAGGCTTGTTGCTCACCGCAGGAGGGCTAGGTGGATTTGTGGTTCCCGTCATCTTTGGCATGATCGCAAGGAGCAGTGGGTACACCCCGGCCTTTCTCTTAGGAGGCATTGTCAGTATCGTCTTTGCCCTGTTTGGGTTTGCGGCACAGGAACCCAAGCGCGTCACTCTTACCACAACGCAAGGAGAAGCACAGGAACACGTCTTCTCGGAGAACGCCGAATAAACCGAGTTGGGAAGGAAAGAGTCATCGCTATGTCCATCACCAAATATCTGTATCGTATCACCTACAAAGTGCCGTACCAGCATAGGAATGACTGGTATGTAGAAGGCATCACTCTCTATGCAAAAGACTCCGACGAACTGGAGGAGAAAATACGCACGCTCCCTGCTCACAGCGACCCGACGAAGACGCTGCTTCAAGTGGAACACATGGGGCATGGGTTGACGATCATGCATTCATGGCTCCCATCAACTATTGAAGTAGAGGAGGAAATGCCCTAACGTTGCCTGTCACAAGACAATGTTCGTGACTCAAATCAGCCTTCTATTGTATTTCCTAACTCTAGGAAGAGATTTATTTGTAGGGGACGATGTTTCACTTCTATGAGAGGCACTACTAAGAAGTACTACTCTCTTCTTTCATTCTTAACAAATGGCTTACTTATCTGATACACTTTCCAGTACATGAAACGAAAAGCACTACCCGAATATTCAAATCGTACAACGTCTTCTCTTTTAGAAAGAAAAAGAGACAAGAATGGGAAAAGTTGTGGTGGAATACATTTTTATATATACACATTATATCAAAGCATGTATGTTCTCGAATAAAATATATAGGGTAAATACATAGCAACCAATGTAAGTTTGCTATGCTCTATAAGGATCACCGTACTATGTCGAACACGATAGTGCATAGAGAGACGGAGCAGCGTCAAAAACCATTCAAAGCATCTATTCAGCGTCTTTTCGAGTCTCAAGTTGAGCAAACACCAACGGCGGTGGCTGCGCTGTGCGGGAATGCACAATTGACCTATCAAGAGTTAAATATACGGGCGAATCGTGTAGCCTCTTGGTTACTACTACTAGGCGTAGAAGCAGAGACGCTCGTCGGTATCTATGTGGAACGCTCTCTCGACATGCTTGTGGCACTCCTGGCTATTGTGAAGGCAGGAGGGGCCTTTGTCCCACTCGATTCCACTCATCCACAGGAGCGAGTGGCATTTCTCCTAAATGATAGCAATGTCGCCGTATTGATAACACAGGAACGCTTGCTTGAACACCTTCCTAAGCATAACGCAAAGGTGATTTGTGTAGATACAGACGCTACGGCTGCGTTGTTAGATAGCAACCCTCCATGTACAATTGACGGAGAGAATGCGGCTTACGTCATCTATACCTCTGGCTCTACAGGTCAACCTAAAGGCGTAATTATTACGCATGAGGCAATCGCGCAACATTGCATTGCCATTCAAAAGCATTTTCAACTGACCGCGAGTGATCGCGTGTTACAGTTCAGCACGCTCACGTTTGATACTGCGATAGAACAAATTTTGTCTACTCTGATTACAGGAGCAACATTAGTATTACGTGGTGCCGAAGTGTGGACATCAACAGAGGTGTATCAAAGAATTGCGGATTATCGCCTGACCGTGATGAATCTTCCCACAGCGTACTGGCAACAAATGGTCTACGATTGGACTTCCAGGCCACAAAGAATTACGTTGAATTCGTTGCGCCTTGTCATCGTTGGTGGAGATCGCTTACTTCCGCATTATGTCCAACTCTGGCAACACTTGCCTCTACATGCAGTTCGTCTTCTCAACGCCTATGGACCAACCGAGACGACGATATCAGCCACGATGTTCGATATTCCCCTCTACGAACAAAAAGTTGAAAGAGTGCCTATTGGTTATGCACTTGGAGCGCGAACACTACACATCCTGGATGAACAAGGCAACCCTGTTCCACACGGAGACGAAGGCGAACTGTACATCGGTGGGCTGCTGCTGGCACGCGGGTACCTGTACCGTCCAGAACTAACGGCGCAACGCTTTGTACGGAACCTCTTTAGTCAAGACGAACACGCGCGACTCTATAAAACGGGCGATCTTGTGCGCGAATTAGCTGATGGAGGACTCGATTTTATCGGACGAATTGACTATCAGGTGAAGATTCGTGGATTTCGCGTCGAGCCTGGTGAAATCGAGTCCGTGCTTAAAAGCTATCCAGATATACAAGAGGTCGTAGTAGTAGCACACCAACGAGTAATGGGTTCCAAAGCACTGGCGGCATACTTTATTGCAGAATCTCTGCAAGCACTCGATACACAACAGATACGCGTTTTTCTCAAAGAAAGATTGCCAGAGTATATGGTGCCTGCTACATTGACAAGGCTCGATGCATTTCCATTGACTCCCGCTGGCAAGATTGATCGACAGGCACTACCAGAGCCTACATTAGATAGGACAGTAGAGCATTTTGTAGCTCCATTGTCACAAGTGCAGCAGCAACTGACCACCGTATGGGAAGAACTGCTCGCCATACACCCAATTGGGATAAGCGATGACTTCTTCGAGTTAGGCGGAGATTCGCTGCTTGCTCTGCGCTTGTTTAGCCGCCTCGAACAAGTCTTTGGTAAAAAATTGTCGCTTGCAACATTCTATACAGCAGCAACGATAGAGCATCTCGCACAGGTCGTGGAGCAGGATATCGAAGTCCCATTTACGCGCACACCCATAAAGGCAATTCAGGGAAACGGCTCGCGCCAGCCCTTCTTTTACCTGCATGGCGATTGGACAAACACCGCCTTTTACTGCTCGCGTATGATGTCCGAACTTGGGCAAGATCAGCCGTTCTATGTATTGGAACCCTACAAATTTGACGGTTTACGCGTCCCGCCAAGTTTTAAGGAGATGGTACAGGCTCATCTGGACACGATGCGTAGCGTCCAGCCAGAGGGTCCATATCTGCTAGGAGGATTTTGTAATGGGGCACTTATCGCCTATGAAATGGCGCGTATGCTGCAAGAGCGGGGTGAGAAAGTCGATCTGCTCGTCCTGATTGATTTTAGCTATACGCCTACGCGTGCAAGATATACGCACAAACTATTGAGACAAGTAGGCACGTTACTGGGCATGGGCGAAGAGCAACAGCTTAACCTGTTTTTGCGCCTACGCCATCTCTACAAGCATTTTCAACTCTCACGTCAACAGAAAATACAAGACTTTGAACATTTGAAGCGAGTCGATGAACGTTTTCATCGCCTGCTACCGCCCGTCGCAGTACTACGGCTCGACTATGTGGGCATGTTTACATGGGTCGCAGCTAACTACCAGCCTTCTGGCTATCGGGGAAAGCTTACCTTCCTGTGGGATAGCGAAGATGGTTCAACTCAAGAAGCTGGACTTTCTCTTGTACGCGGAGTTGAATTGGAGAAGCACATTATCCCAGGTAATCATATAACCTGCCGAACAGAACACTATCGACAATTAGGCCAACAACTGCGTATCAGTTTGGATACTAGTGGAAAAACTCAAATTAATACTGTAGCAGCAGAATTGCCAGAAACGCTTCCCGCTTATGCTGCTCTGAAGAGTTCGAGTACACAGAACTCCTCAGGTACTTGAGAGGTGTTATGTCTATACAGGTTGAAAAGAAAAAAATACCGATTCTGATGTATCACAGTATCGCGGAAGATGCCAGTCCTGAATTGCAGCCCTTCACGGTATCGCCTTCCCTGTTCGCGGAACATATGGCCTACCTGCATCATTTTGGCTATACGCCTCTCACTGTCACACAATTTGTTACGAGGCGTACACAGCGGGGAGTGGCGGGAACACTGCCTGCACGTCCCGTTGTGATTACTTTCGATGATGGGTTTGCAGACTTTTTTACCTCAGCCCTACCAATTCTGCAAAAGTATTCATTCGGTGCCACGATGTATATTCCTACGGCCTATATCGGCGGGAAAAGCCGTTGGATGGAGCAACTTGGAGAAGGCAGTCGTCCGCTGCTCTCATGGCAACAAATACAGGAGATGAACGCGAGCGGCATAGAGTGTGGGGCGCATAGCCATACACATCTCCAACTCGATCTGCTGTCTCGATTACGCGCGAACGAAGAGATTATGCTGAGTAAGCGCATCCTGGAGGATTCCCTGAAGCAGCCTGTCACCAGCTTTGCTTATCCTCATGGCTACTACAAAGCAGAGACACAACGGCTTCTCCGTAGAGCAGGCTATACCTCGGCTTGTACCGTTAAGTATGCGATGGCGACAGAAAATACTAACACCTTCGCGTTGACGCGCCAACTTGTCGAGCCAACAACCAACATTCAAGCATTTGCTACATTGCTGGCTGGACACAATCGGCGTACCGTCATGAGTGCTTATACTCGCCCGCTTGTTCCACTATGGCGTTATGTACGACTCTGTAAGGGTAGAAGAAAATCATGAGTATCAGTATAGTAAAGCAAGATGTCGCGCTACAAGAGTCACTTACGCACAAAGAGGCTCAAAATGATACTCCCTCGTTCACGTCTATGCGTATTCTGGAGATCGAGCTTGAGCAGCCACTACCATTCATCTCAGCATTTTCGGGAGAGCGGAGACACGATAGCATGCGTCCCTACAAACGTGTTCTCTGCCTTGTGCGTCTCCATGCTCAGCCCCTTGGCTTGGTAGAGTTTCCGCTTGGCGAACAAGGGGCAGAGGCTCAGGAGTACCTGTCGTATATCTGGGACAGCCTCCATATAGAGATTAATGAGCATCTACGACAAGATAACTTGCTAGCCGTCGATTCTCTCGATGTTGCGGGTTTGCACACCGTCGATACGCCGCTCTGTATGCAGAAGCGGCAGCAATTTCTTGAGCATGCACCTTTTGCGAGCGTCATCATTCCTACGCACAACCGTCCTGACCGTATTCAGATGTGCCTATCGTATCTCTTGAAGCAGGATTATCCTTCTTTTGAGATTGTCGTGGTCGATAATGCTCCCAGCGATAACGCAACAGAAGCAGTCATCGCGGAAAAATATGCTGACAAGCCACAGGTGCGCTATATGCGAGAGAATCGTCCAGGGTCAGCATACGCTCGTAACACAGGAATGCTCGCAGCAAAAGGAAAGTTCCTGGCATTCGTGGACGACGATGTAGTGATAGACATCCACTGGCTTACGGAGCTAATGATGGCGTTTAGCGTTGGGGACGATGTTGTATGCACAACTGGTCTTATTCTTCCATTAGAACTAGAGACCGAGGCACAGTTCTGGCTAGAAGAATACGGTGGATTTGGCAAAGGCTTCATGCAACAGGTCTACGATAAAAAAGAGAATAGGCCAGCGAACCGCCCACTCTACCCGTACACGGCTGGTAGCTTCGGCTCTGGCGCAAGTATGGCATTTCGCGCAGACTATCTACGCTCTGTACGTGGCTTTGACGGTGTTCTTGAACATGGTGCGGACATAGAGGCATTCTTCCAGGTAATCATACGAGACTATAAGCTCGTTTACGTACCATCCGCAATTGTGTATCATCAGCATCATGCAGCCTATGAGAGACTTCGTAACCAGCTACACATTTATGGACAGGGGCTAACAGGCTTTTTGACCAAAACGGTTGTGACGCATCCAGTCCTGCTACTCGACCTGTTAAGCAAGGTGCCATATGGCTTTTTTTTCGTCTTGAGTCCTGGTTCACCTAAGAACACAAAGAAGCAATTCAATTATCCACGGGAGCTAACACGAGTCGAATTGAAGGGAATGGCGATTGGTCCATTTACCTATTTATATCGGCATTGGACAAATTTCAGACACGGGAAACAGTGGCAAAAGTAGCATGATGTCTACGTTTTCTTGTATACAGGAAAATGTGGCTATTGCACCGCCTCAACTCATCGTCTGTGGTATGCTTGGAGTATGCGTCTCCAAGTGAATATAGGAGGCTGATTTATTACGCCCTTACGCCGTGCGGAATGCCGTTTCAGGGCGTAATGAATTATGGCCCTTACCAACTATGGAATAGGTCTTTTCCTATGCAATCGCTATCAACAACACTGCCATCTTCTCTCAGAACACGATGTCCCAATTGTGGTAGAGCACTATATGAGGGTACATCGCTTTGTGTTGCCTGTAGCGATACTATGCAAATGCCGATAGTGAAGGAACGAACGTTTCTCTATGCTCTCCTTCCTCTTGTGTCCTTCTTATTATGGCTATTTTCGCTACGTAGCGTGCAGATACGCACAATGAACGATCTGGGTCTAGTTTCAGTCTTGCCCGTCTCCAATCTCGTTGCACTCGCTCTACTCGTTATCAGTTTTGTGCTTGTTTTGCGGCGACAGAGCATTTCTGTACCGCTACTCTTATTACACATAGGTCTCCTGATCTTCATGCTTTATGGAGTGACTGCGCTTGTAGAGAACGCTACGCGTTTCACTGCAGTTTATCGACACGCTGGCTATACTGAATATATCATGAGGACGGGAACAGTTGACCCAACACTCGATACCTACTTTAGCTGGCCCAGTTTCTTCATATTCGGAGCCTTTTTAACGACCATCGCAGGATATCATGATATCTTAGGCTATACGACATGGGTACCAGTCTTCTTCAACCTGCTCTATCTCGGCCCACTGTATATGATTTTTAGTACGGCAACGCGCAACAAACAGGTCGTGTGGGCTGGATTGCTATTCTTCTATCTGACAAACTGGATCGGACAAGACTACTACTCGCCACAGGGCTTCAACTTTTTTCTCTACCTGATGATTCTTGCAATACTCCTGACGTGGTTTCAAAGTCAACCGCAGAAAAAATCGGCGCGGAGCAACGAATGGGTAGCGCGTCTCTCGCCTTTTATGAGAAAGCTTTACAATTGGCTTACACTATCCGATGCGATCAATCGAAAAAGCTCACAGCCACAACGTATAGCATTACTCGCAATTGTTATCGCCCTGCTCGCGCTCGATGTATCAAGTCATCCACTCACACCGTTCTTTACATTGACAAGCTTAACTCTGCTTGTTGTCTTTCGACGATGCAAGCCCTTCTGGTTGCCAATTCTGCTGACAGTCATGATTGCTATATGGCTTCTCTTTATGGCAAGTCCGTTTTTATCGGGACACATCTCGATGGTGACAAGTAACTTCGGCATATTTGGTACCCTGATCACATCCAACATCAGTAGCCGCGTCGAGGGAAGTCCTGGACACGTCTTTATCGCGCAACTTCGCCTTGTCATGACTGCGCTGCTGATACTCCTTGCCTTACTAGGCGCAATTCGCCGTTTTCGCGCGGGACATTCTGACCTGACCTATGTCCTGCTCGCGCTTGCTCCCTTTCCACTCTTTCTGACGCAGGACTATGGGGGCGAGATGCTTTTGCGCGTGTATCTCTTCGCGCTACCATTCCTCGCATTTTTCGCAGCAGCCCTGTTTTACGGCAATGTAAACGTGCGTAAAGTAAATGTTGCCTCCATTCCGTCGGGCAGACCAAAGACATTCCGCGCATCTACGACACGAACGACGCTGGCAATTATATTGACAAGTGTTGCCCTTCTCGGCGGTTTTCTTTTTACACGCTATGGAAATGAGCGCAACGATTATATCAGCCAACCGATGCTGGATGGAATGCATTATCTGTACCATGTAGCACCTGCAAATGCAGTGCTTATCGCGGCATGGGAGGGCGGTCCCTGGTACTTCCAGGATTACGAGAAATACGATTACAATGAGCTAGACGACGATCAATTCGGCAAAGATGCCGCCAATGGCAATGTACAGCATATCGTGCAGTTTATTCTCGGCGAAGAACGGCAAAGTGCATACGTGGTGTTCAATAGTAGCCAAGAGGCTACCTTCGACTCAACAATGGGCTATCCACCTGGAAGGCTAGAACTGCTAGAACACAAAATGCTCGCCTCTGGCAATTTTGTTCTGATATATCACAATGAAGACATCCAAATTCTCAAATTCGTTGATACGCAAGGAGGCCAGTCATGACTCGATGGCGACCTCGGCAGTATTTATGGCCTGCACTAATTCTCGTGTGGATAGGAGGCGTTTGTCTCGTCACGTTTGTTCTACCTGATACAGTATTGCGACCAGTTGTTATGCTGAGCTTTCTCTTCATCTGTCCTGGTATGGCACTGTCACGCTTGCTTCGACTAGGGAATACTCTGATCGAGCTACTACTAGGTATCGCGCTCAGCATCACTCTCGATAGCATTGTTGCCTGTGTTTTACTCTATACAGGACAATGGTCGCCAATATTTATATTAGAAATTCTCATCGTCTTGAGCCTTGCGGGAGCGATTGGACAAGTGCTTATGGAGCGTATGCTGGCACAGAACTCTCCGGTACTCTCGATGGATACGCCTATCCCAACTGATATACGTATGCAATTAGCACCATATAATACATTGGCAGTCCCGAATACACCAATTCCGAGAGATATTAGCAATAGAGATACTTTGTTGACGGAGCGGATTGTATCTCGGTACCCAGCCTTTACTGAGATTGCGGAAAAAAATACGCTTGCAGTACCACGAATTGCGCGAAAGAAAACGCTCTTCCGTAACATTCGTGAAATAGATACTGCTGAGACGAAACGAGCGCAAATTCATGCGGGAAGTGACCAACAGCGTATTCCCGACATAGAGACTATCGAAACACGGCAGGTGCAGAGAGCAATACCGGATACTCCGCGTATCCCTGATATGGATACAGTTGCAATGCAGTTAGTTTCACGGCGCGATATAGCGTTTGTCGATACACACAATGCTGAAGCAATCAAATTCCAACGACTCCAACAGTTTAAGGCTGTAGTTCCTAGCATGACTGAATTGGAGACGGTAGAAACGCAGTCGCCAATTCGGAAAACGACCTTGCATAGTGTTTCAAAGTAAATATGAAAAGTTTAGAAAATACGTATACTATGTTATAGTGGGTGTGATAATGAATATTGACGAAATAATCAGGTCACTACGTTTTCCATGATATAGATTAGAAAGGTTTGTATGAGTATCTCGCACTCAGACCAGCAAGCGGAAGTTGCTCCTCATAATAAAGTCCCATTTTCCTTACCGGTAGAATCCACTACCTATTTGATGTGTCCACCCGACCACTTTGGCATTCTCTATGAAATCAATCCCTGGATGCATCGTTCGTTACAACCCGACCTTACTCTTGCGCGGGAGCAATGGGACATGCTTGCCTCCAATCTCTCACAGGCTGGAGCAACTATCGAACAGTTAGAGGCACCGGAGCAACAGCCAGATATGGTGTTCACGGCGGATATTGGTATCGTCGATGGCGAACGCTTCATTCCCAGTCATTTTCACTATCCAGAGCGACAAAATGATGCAGTCGTAGGTGCGAACTGGTTTCGTTCGCATGGCTATGAGATTAGCGAACTCGCGGTAGACGCGAATATCAGCTTTGAGAGTAGCGATATCGCAGAGTTCAACAACTCGCTCTTGATTGCGTATGGCTTTCGTACTCATATCGCGGCACATGCTGCACTTGGGCAGGCTTTACAACGCAAAGTGTATTCAATTCAGCAAATCGACCCACGCCTCTATCATTTGGATGTCTGCTTCTGCACGCTCGACGAGCGCAGAGCGATAGTCGCGCCAGATGCATGGACGCGTGCAGGCTGTGAGCTAGTCAAAAAGCTTGTGCCAGAGCCGCTCGTGCTTGAGTTAGATGAGGCACTGACATTCTGTGCAAACTCAGTGGTGCTAGGCAAAACCATTCTCATGCCCAATTGTCCTCCGCGCGTCGGGCGTATCCTGGAGCAATGGGGCTATACCATTTGCGTGTCGCCTGTAAATGAGTTCCTCAAGGCAGGCGGCGCGGCACATTGTCTCACATTGCCTCTTCACTCAAGAAATACAAAGAAAGATCTTTAGTAGATGAAACTTAGTAGTCCTTCCCCCCCAGGACAAAGCAAGTCTGTGCTTCTGTATGCTTTCTGCATATTTTGTCTTCTCTGTCTGGTAAGTTGTGAGATTCCACCACCATCGAACACAATTGCATATTCCGAGAGCATACTCAAGAAAGTACCAGGGGCCGTCTTAAATCAGAAAGGCATCGCATGGCCTATTGAGCAAGAGTGGGGCACATGGCCTGACACCAACTGGACAGCAGTGGAGCAAGATGCCACCGACATAGAGAACGCAGGCATCACATGGGCACGCACTGAATTCTATCAGGACCATCCCTTTGAGTACTTTGATAAAGTTCTACAAATCGCCAAGCAGCATCATATCCATCTATTGCCTATTGTCTATAAAAGCGATCCTCCAAAGGACTTGGGGACAGCCGCACAACTTGCACAGTATAAACAATGGTTAACGATAGCAGTACTACGCTATAAAAACGATATACAGTACTGGGAAATAAATAACGAGCCGGATATACCGGACAACTGGAATATCAATGTCCGCCCTTATAGCGATCAAACTGCATACGAAGCCTCGGTACAAAGATTTATTACGTTTATGAAGCTCAATTATGAAACTATTCATGCTAGCTCTAAGGATGCTCAGGTGCTATTTGGCGGTCTCTCCGAGTATTATGCTGAACGCTACATTGACGCCATGATTAAGTATAACGCCTATCGCTACATGGATATCATGGCGTTTCATCCCTATCACGATGCTCCGCTGAGCATACTTGATAGGCTCAACATGCTCTATTTGAAAATGGCGACACAACCAGGTTTCGCCGCGAAGCCTGTGTGGGTAACAGAAATAGGCTTTCACACGAAGGTAGAATGGGCAAGCACCAACCCTGGCTATGTTGCAACGGAGCAAGAGAAGGCTGATGACCTCGTGCAAACCGTAAAGTTGCTTCATAGCAACGGAGTGCAGCTCGTCTTCTGGTATACCTTGCATGAAGACGACAATTACAACGGCTACGGTATTACCGCCAGAAATCCCACGACGTTGCAAACGCAGTATCTACCAGCGTATAACGCGTATAAAAATTTGAAACTCACATAAGACATGTATAACGTCAAAGGCAGAGACCGATTTATCACGTCCTATCCTCCTTAATTTGTTCATTTGCATTGTTACGCCCGAAACGGCATATTGTGTGACACAAGGGCGTAACAAATTATGGTCGCCACTTGACAGAAACCGGTTTCTGCTTTATAGTGACTCTACACAGAACATGCGAATTCATATATCTCCTCCGTCTGGAAAATGCAAAGAAGCAAAGGGGGCAGAATGCACAACAAGTTGACAATTCAAGATATCGCGCGGCTGGCTGGCGTCTCGAAGGCAACGGTTTCGCGCGTACTGAATCACAATTCGTCCGTTAATGCGGAGCTGCGCGAACGCGTGCAAGCGGTCATTCAAGAGCATGATTTTGTACCGAGCATTACAGCTATCGGTTTAGCGGGCGGTCGTACACGTTTGATTGGTGTGCTTGCGCCTCCATTAACATGGCCTGCTGTTCCAGAAATTATGCGTGGCGTCGCTGAATACATCGAAAATACTGATTATGAAATGGTACTGTATAGTATCAGCAACGAGCGTAACCATGCCGATGTACTCGACCGTATTCTGGCAATGAGAATGATCGCGGGCCTACTTGCTATTCATCCGGGTGAACTTGCACACCATCTTACAACTCGCTTTCATCAAGGTCTGCCCCTGGTAATGATAGACGACCAGAGCAAACCTGGAAGCGTGCCGTGGGTAGGTATCGATAATCATGCAAGTGCGTATGAGGCATCGCAATATCTGCTTGAATGCGGACACAAGCGTATTGCTCATATTATGGGTCCGCTGAATTATTACTGCGCCGTTGAACGAGCCGAAGGCTATACAAGGGCATTAGAGGATGCAGGCATTGCTCCCGACTCAACGCTGCTTTTACAAGGAAACTTTACGGTAGAGAGTGGGCGTCTATGTGCAGAGCAGTTGTTCTCACGTGCAAAAGAGACGTGGCCCAGCGCGGTTTTTGCTGGTAACGACCAGATGGCCTACGGGTTCTTAGAAGTTGCCGAACAACGAGGCATACAGCTACCACAAGATATCGCGCTTGTCGGTTTTGACGATAATTTGCTTTCGGCGCATATGAAGCCGCCCCTTACGACCATCCGACAGCCGTTCTTTGAGATGGGGCAAAATGCTATCGAGACACTACTCACAAGGGTTGATGCAGAGCATCGCTCCGTTCAATCGTCGTCGCAGCAAGCTTCCATCAATACAGCGTCACAGATTGTTGAGGAGGAAATGAATATCCATATTCAACTACCAACGCGCCTAATTGTACGTGCATCCAGCAACGCGCGGTATCCCTCAGCGATCAGCGTGTAAATAGACAAGATGAGTTCTCAATGAGCAGACGGGGGGGGGCGCGCGGGGGCGCGCGGGGGGGGTGGGGGAAGGAGATGTGGGT
>CAXUHG010000039.1:34361-40175 GCA_964250805.1 uncultured Ktedonobacteraceae bacterium
CGCCCGCCCCCCCCCCCGGCGCGCCCCCGCGGCCCTTGGATAACTCATCTTGTCTACTGTCCGACAACACGCTGCAAATCGCTGACCACCTGCTGTAGCTGGTCAGAGGCTTCAATAGCCGATGTTGCGCCGGAGGCTAGCTGTTCGCTTACTTGAGTATTAATATTGATAGCAGTTGCTAGCTTCTCATTGCTCGTGTTTTGAAAATGGACGGCCTTTTTGACATACTGCGCGGTATCAATCATCTGCATCACCGCCTGCTTACCAGAATGTTCATCAATGGTGCGCCAGGAATGTACCAGATTCGTGCCTGTGTTACTCATTTGATCTACGGCAATGTTCGTCGCATCGTTGTAGTATTGCACTGACTTCAAACCCATCTGCGATGCCTCGACCACCCACATTTGCTCTGCAGCCGCGCTTTTCTGCTTTGATGCTAGTGCCGCGAGTGCTTCACTACTACCGCGCAGATACTCAACCGAACTTAGTATGGGAGACGAGATACGTTGCCCAATCGCTAGACCAATAAGAGCAACCGGAAGAAGAACTGCTAACACTATGATGAAGGTAATGAGCAATTGTTGGTTGGCAACGGCAATAACCGTATTGGTTGGACTCAGTACAATATACGTCCAGGGAACAACCGACAATGGTTGCTGCGTCACCTGAAAATTCTCATTCTTGCCCGTTGGCTGTATTTCAAATGTTTTTGGTGCGTTGTCTGAATGCAGATTGGTATTCAACGCGTCATCGGCAAGAATGCGTACCGTCTTGCCTTGCCCGTAGCGTGCCTCGTCCAGAAAAGCTTGCTGAACGGCTGAACTGAGCGGCGCGATGGCGGTAAAACGACGCGTAGAGTCAGGGTCGGCAATACGCACGCCGTTCTCGTCAAGAATAAAGGCGTAACTCCCTTGACCATTGGCTCCGTTTTCGCTCTGAACAATGCTCCAAATATAGTCAAGCGTCAAAGTAGCCCTTACAAAACCAAGTGGTCTTTTCAGAGTAAACGAATAGCTTGGCACATAAATATCGACGGAAGCCTTTTGCGTAGCAGGATCGTAATAGACACCGGAGACGAATGGCTGTCCCACGAGTAGACGTTGTACATCCTCAGGAGGAAGTACGTAGCGTCCATGAAGTGTGAACTTAACGTTGGTAGCAGAGTACGAGAGGAGTAGTTTGCCCTGTGTATCGAATAAAGCCCATAACGTATAGTGAGGATCGAGATAGCTACCAACAACCTTACCATTCTGCACAATAAGTGGGATAGTGTTACTATTGGCAACGGGATCAAGGAAAAAGTTCTGGGCGAGCGGGACCTGAGCCAGACTCTGCACATCCAGAATGCGGTCTTTGAAATAATTGTTGATGAGTTGGGAACGAGTAAGGGCGTCCGTTTCCATAGCGGTACGCGCCTGATTGGTCAGGGTTGGACGCGAATACCATTCGCTGATTGCAATAGTTATGATGAGTGGCAAGATAGCCGCTGCTATCAACCAAAGTGAGACCCGAATTGAGAATGAAAGCTGGCCTTTGGAGGCAATCCTCTTCTGTTGTTGAGACATAACAACTTTCTGCCTTTCCAGAGCGTCTATCGTTGAACAACTCCGATACGTTCAAGATCATCTAGTAATTGAGACAATTCGCTCGTTTGGCGACGCGTGATACGAGCCAATTCGTCTAAGGTTCGTTGCCCATCAATGAGCAAAAATACATGTTTGTGTGCGCGTGAGAGTCCTGCTCTTTCTAGCAAGCGTAAGGCATGTTCGACTGGCAGTGTCTGTTTGGGAAAGACAGCTTGCCAAAAAGTGGGAATGGGCTGGCTTCCTGTATTTGGCAACTGCTGTGGCACAGGTAAGGGTCTTGTTACAGGCATAGCTTCATGCTTATTTGTCTGTGGCAAAGGCCCTGTATCGCTCCGAAATGGATGCAGCAATTGAGCAAAGTGTTCATCATCTTTGGGTACAAACGCGAAGCGACATTTTCCCCAGCTATTCAGCCATCTGAGAGCCTCCCGTCCACTCGACTTACCGACTCCAGCCTCGACGATTTGACCATTCACGAAGACAAGCAAACCTTCCTCGAACGTGACACCTTCGCCTCGTTCGACCGTCAACATGCCAGTTTTTCGTCCAAGTTGTAACACTTGAATAACTTTTGCTAGCTGATCTGCCATCGTATCGCGTGGTACAAACACTGACACTTCCCTCTCCGTAGGCAGCCTTTTGACACATCTTACTTCTTTCCTTGTAAGAAAGCTTGCCCAACCTTCTGCATCTCCATCCCTATGAGAACACAAAATCCAAAGACGCGTATCAAATACATTACTTCACGATGGTTACTCAATATTTGTATGGCTACCCGCTATACAAGAAGTGTAACATATTATAATCATCTTTTATTGTACGTGTATAGATATAGCCCGAATTAGGAATAAGCATGGTACTTTGTGGCTATAATCCGCAAAATAATTGCATAGAATTTGGGCAAGAAGGCATGAAGGCCAAAGAGCAATTGCGCTGAGTATTGTTGTAGAATCTTGCATGGGAAGATAGCATAGGTGTGTACTATCTGTAACATGTCTCACAGAAAAGTAAAGGAAGCTTCTTATGTCCAAATCATTGACATATGCCAATTATCTACGTATTGATGAACTGCTTAACCTTCAAACCCCTAAGAGTAGGAGACAAGATGAACCTGAGCATGATGAGATGCTTTTTATTATCATTCATCAGGTCTACGAACTGTGGTTTAAAGAGGTTCTACACGAAATTGACTACCTTATCAAACTGTTACATGTCAATGAGTCTGCTCGTGCCGCACATGTCACACGACGTATACTTGCCATTTTAAAGACGATTGTGGCTCAGCTCGATGTTCTGGAAACTATGACGCCACTCGAATTCAATTCGTTTCGCAGTTTTTTAGAGTCGGCTAGCGGTTTTCAATCGGCACAATTTCGTGAGATTGAGTTTGCTTTTGGCTATAAGCGTCATACGCTTTTTCAACATTACGAGGAGAACTCTGTCGGACGAAGAAAACTTGAGCAACGCTACACACAACCTAGCCTCTGGGATGCATTCCTCTCCTACCTCCATCTCAATGGCTATGCAGTGCCAGCCGATCAACTTCATCGCGACGTGACGCAACCAATTACTCCATCACCTGAGATACAGCATATCCTGATTGATGTCTATCGTCATAACGCACCTGTCAGCAACATCTGTGAAAATCTGATTGATATGGACGAGGGATTTCAAGAATGGCGTTATCGACATACGAAGATGGTTGAGCGTACCATCGGGGTCAAGATTGGCTCCGGTGGCTCCTCTGGTACAAGCTATCTCGCAACAACCGTCAAGCCGTTTTTCCCCGACCTATGGATTATTCGTTCACAATTGTAAGGAGAATAGCTTATGACCATACCTACCGATGCACAGCATGCGGCACAACTCGACGCACAAGACTCATTAGCTCACTTTCGGGAACGCTTCGTTATTTCAGAGCCGGAGCTTGTCTACATGGATGGCAATTCGCTTGGTCGTCTGCCAAAAGCTACGATAGCACATGCGGAAGACGTTCTCACACAGCAGTGGGGAAGTCGCTTGATTAGAAGCTGGAACGAGGGCTGGTTTACCGCACCAGAGCGCGTCGGAGCGAAGATTGCACAGTTGATTGGGGCGTATCCCGACGAGGTAATCGTCGCCGATTCGACATCCATCAATTTGTTCAAGCTGGTAGTTGCCGCACTACGCATACAACAAGACCGCTTCCGCATTGTAACCGATGACCTCAATTTTCCGTCCGACCTCTACATTTTACAGGGGACAATTGACTTGCTAGGCGGACGGCATCGCTTAGAGATTGTGCCATCCCCTGACGGTATCTACGGTCCGATTGCTGCCCTATCCACACAACTTGACACAGATGTTGCCCTACTTACGCTCTCACACACTGTTTTCAAGAGCGGATACACTTATGATATGTCTGCGATGACTGAGATGGCTCACAATGTAGGGGCGCTTGTGCTATGGGACCTCAGTCACTCTGTGGGTGCGTTACCGATGAATGTGCATAAGGCTCAGGTTGATCTCGCTATTGGTTGTACCTATAAATACTTGAATGGTGGTCCCGGTGCCCCGGCATTCCTGTATATTCGGCGCGACCTGCAAGAGCGGCTGAGCAATCCTATCTCCGGCTGGATGGGTCAAAGAAATCTGTTCCAATTTGGGCAGAGCTATGAACCTGCAACTGGCCTACGAAGTTTCTTGACGGGTACACCGCCCATCCTCTCGCTCTCTTTAATCGAAGATGGAGTGAATTTGTTGCTAGAGGCTGGCTTAGAGCGATTACGAGCCAAATCAGAGCAACAAAGCACTTACCTAATTGAGCTATGGGATGTCCTGCTGAAACCACTGGGCTTCAGCTTAAACTCACCGCTTGTTGTACAGCAGCGCGGGTCGCACATCTCACTTGGTCATGCCGAAGGGCTACGAATTGATTTGACGTTGCTCAACGACCTGAATGTGTTACCAGATTTTCGTGCGCCCGACAACATTCGTCTCGGCATCGCACCACTGTACACCTCGTTTCTCGACATCCATACCACCGTGATGCGCTTACAGCAAATTGTCACCGAGAAGCTCTACGAGAAGTATCCTAATGAGACGCCGATTGTAACCTAGGGAATGTGCATCCGGTAGGGACCGATTTATCGCGTCCTCTGCGTGGTTTATCACGCGAGTCTTGTAGTATTTTCAGAACAGGGTTCATAGGAATCGCGCAGTAAACTGCGCTTGCGGACGCGATAAATCGGTCCCTACCATCGATGTATTCCCATTTATTACGAGAACAAATACACTCCTTAGTTCAGCATCGTGCGGTCATCGGGTATCTTCTTTGAGAGAATCTGGCGCATGAAGGGGACTTCGCGGCGCAACATCGCAATCTCATCGCGGAGGCGCTGATAGGTTGAGGTCATTTCGAGAAAGTGCTGCTTCTGCTCGTCCTCGATATTCATTAGAAATGAGGCGATGAAGTAGGAGAGGTCTTCTGCCTCGTCGGGCAGTTTCACCTGCACATCTGGTTCGTTGGCCTCTTGTAACAGAATCGCCAGGTAGTCCTCGAACATGCGGCGTGCCTGCTGGCTTGTCGTATCAAGGTCTGGCACCTTTTCCACGATGTCCTCATATGGCTCAACTATTGCGGAGATATACGCATTATTGCGGTTCTCGTTAAGAATGCGAAAACGTTTGACACCGACCGCGTTCAGCGTATAGCGACCATCTTCGAGACGTTCCAGGTTGTGTATCTCCGCGAGTGTGCCGATGGCATGCGGAACTTCACGCATAAACTCGCTTTCGGGTCGCGGGAGTACGATTCCCAGCGGTTTGTTCTCGCGCTGGCATGCGGCAATCATATCACGGTAGCGCGGCTCAAAAATGTGTAGCGGCAACACTGTCCCCGGAAACAGAACCGTCAACGGAAACAAAGGTAACTCAATTGTGTTATTTGTCATAGAAAATCTCCTTTACGAGACATGCCTCCTGGGTGCCATTGAACAAGTATACATCATCTTCTCTTTTATGTGACGCTACATGGTTACAAATTGGGGCATAGCAAGAAAATTTACTATAGCATTGACTTTTTTCATAGGGTCATGTAAGCTTAGAACATGAGTTACACATTCACCAACCAGTTCAACTCAATGCTGGTCACAGACCACCCCGGCAAATATAGGTCACATGGTTTCGCCGCATAAGCCTGACGCAATTGCTTATGCGGCGGAAAGTGGCGTCGATTGAACACATGCTT
>CAXUHG010000040.1:0-33996 GCA_964250805.1 uncultured Ktedonobacteraceae bacterium
CGGAGACAATCGTCGGAAAGGCAAAAGGAATGAGAATGGCGGTGCGGACCAGACCGCGGCCTGGAAATACTTGATTCATCAGAAGCGCGACAGCAAAACCTACAAGGGTTTCTAACGCCACGCTTATCACGCTGAAAACGACCGTCAATCCAAACGAGTTGCGAAATGCTGGATCGCCAAGGACCTGAATATAATTTCTGAGGCCAACAAAGGTCGAGCCAGTGGGTATGAGTGGATTATTCAGAAAACTGAGACGGACCGAGTCGATGATAGGATAAACGGCTACCAGTGCAATAATGATGATAGTAGGAGCTACAAGGAAATACGGAAAGATTCCATTTCCCAAATCGAAGCGTTCGCGCAAAGTGGTTTTATGCGCAGCAGGAAGTGTAGTAGCTGCTTGTCTAGTAGTTGCCATAATGCTTTTCCCCTTACCTATTTCTCTTTCAGAAAGTGAGGTGCTATGTCAATTGACATGGTAGTGGTGCATGTACTGTGCCACTACCATGACAAAAGCTACGGAAACACTATTTCGAGACAAGAGTCTGCAACTGGGACTGCAGAGTACTCAGTGCGGCAGCAGGGCTAACCTGCTTCGTGAGTGCTTGGTGGACATTGACCTGAATGAGATTTGAAAGGTCAGTATAGACCGGTGAGACCGGGCGCGGCAACGAATTTTGCAGGATCGGGGCCAGCTTTGTGAAGAGCGGTTGCTTCGTCTGCACCTCGGAATCGCTGTAGACACTGTTGAGAGCAGGCGTATACGAACCTGTAATCGCTAATATCTTCTGGGCGGTTGCGCCAAGCACATACTTCATAAAACTCCACGCTGCGTCTGTGTTCTTAGAGTAGGCATTGATTGCCATATTCCAACCACCGACACAGGAATGTCCAGTTGTATTGGAGCCGCCATAAGGAATGGAATGGATATCAAACTTGCCTGCCACCTTTGACTTAGTCGCGTCGTTGCCCAGCGAGTATGCATAAGGCCAGTTACGCATGAGGGCGGCGTCACCATTTTGGAAAGCTTGGCGGCAGTTTTCCTCAGCATATGTGGTGATCGCGATGGGCGAGACCGTACCAACCCAATTGACCATCTCGGTGAGTGCAGCCACTGCCTCCGGGCTGTTAACGGTCACGCTTTTGGCATTGGTGGGATCAAGCACGGAACCGCCATAACCCGCCAACACCTCCACAAAGTCGCACACTAGTGCTTCGCCCTGTATTCCCTGCCATGCATAGCCGATCTTAGTCTTAGAGAGGCTGCTCTTAGCTACACTCGTCAGTTCGTCAAAGGTAGTGGGAGGAGTTGAGACGATATCCTTGCGGTAGTAGAGAACGCCCAGGTCTGTACGCATCGGCGCAGCTACAACCGCCCCATTGTAGGTACAGGACTTAATTGGACCTGGAAGATAGTTTGCACGGTCGCTCGCAGGCCACTTGCTCGAAAGGTCCAACGTCCAACCCTGAGTGGAGAATTGGGCAGGCCAGACAACATCTATGTTAAACACATCAAATGATGCACTGCGCGCCCGTAGTGTGTTGTCATACAGGGTGATGAGAGTAGAGGTGTCGGATGGGCCGTTGTGCCAGATAACATGGACGTTATCCTTGTTGGTCTTGTTGTAGCCGTCTACAATTGCTGGGTAGGAGTTTGAGGTATCATTCTCAGTCTGCCAGATAACGGTTGTTGGCCCACTGCTGCTACCCCCACCGCTGCTGCCACCGCATGCTTCAAGCAGAGACATGGCTGCTGTACTGGATAAACCAACGGCGACTGCACGTTCGAGGAATGTGCGACGCTTCATACGGCCTGAACGAATTTTAACAATGATTTCATCAAGAACTTCACGCTGCTCAGGGTGAGAAAACATGTATGGTCCTCCTTTGGACTTGGCGATACGTTGGTAGCCAACAGCGACAAATACGCAACACACGTTTGTGTTGGGTTTGAGCCGAAGCTCACCAATCCTCCAAAAACATACTCTGGAAGTATGATACAACTTTTACCGAGGTTGTTGTGGGCGTGAGCGTGAGACCATTAGCACATACATTGTGCCAACTAAGCATGATAATGAGTACTTGCATGTACTACGGATTCCACTCACAGGAAAGTTTCAGGTGAACACTACTCCTTTCCGGGTTGTAGTAGAATTTTCTATTTCCCCTTAAAAAAAGTACGTTGCCAATATGCTAAATCTCTCAATAGAGGCCATGTGCAGGCAGAAACTTTTTCTTGGAAACGTTTCTATGCGTGTATAAACAATACCATAAAAATTTTGAGTTGTAAATCCTTCTTGCTGATTTCTAAGAATACCCATAATACGCAATCAATGTACAGTTGCGTATTATCCTACCTCTTGTGGACGTTCGCTACTCTGATGCTGTGTGGTGAGACGCTCAACGAGAGTTGTTGATAGGCGAATAAGTTCTGGTGGCAATTGTGGATTCTCGATGTGTGCTAACAATTTGGTGGCACCGATTTCCCCCATCTGTTGCATCGGTTGCTGGACCGTACTCAAATCAAGCAATTCCGCAATTTCGAGGCCATCGAAGCCCATGACCGCTAGCTCAGATGGTACGGCAATATTGAGACTTTTCGCGGTTTCTAGTACACCGATAGCCTGTAGGTCGGAAGCAGCGAAAATAGCCGTTGGACGAGGATTCTGTGTAAGCAGATGAAGCGCAGCAGCACGACCAGCCTGACGGTTCCACTCACCTTCCACGATCATGTCAGGCTCGAATGATAGCCCTGCCTCTCCCAAGGCACGGTGGAAGCCGATAAGTCGATCATTCGCTTGGTTGAACTTGAAGTTACCCTCGATAACTCCATTGATGAAGCCAATATGTTGGTGCCCTTTGTCGAGCAGACTTTTCACGGCTTGATAGGCTCCTTCGACGTTATTTACTACGAGCGATGTAAGGTGGGGGCTATAGGCGTCTATCAGAATCGTAGGTAGACCAACATCATGAAAACCTTGTGTAAAGGTATCGTTAGGAGGAAGCGAAATAATGAGCATGCCGTCAACTCTACGATGCATGGGAATCTCAGAGAAGTAGTGGTCGCGTTGCGTGTCGTTTTCAACGTTGTACAACACTAGTTCTTTTTGTGCGCTGGAGAGTATATTCTGTACACCGCGGAGTACCTCTATTTGAAATGGTCGTGTAAAGAAGGGTACGACAACGCCAATGGCGTCAGTACGCTTAGATATCATGCTTCGTGCAATAGGATTGGGCTTGAAATGGAGTTGAGCAATGGCGGCAAGAACTTTTTCACGCGTTACTGGACGAACGCTGGGGTGTTCGTTCAGCACTCGTGAAACGGTTCCAATACCCACTCCAGCTACCCGTGCGACATCATGAATGGTTGCGTGTGCTGTCATGCTATTCCACCTTCTCTTACGTCATGGTGGTAGTATCCGTTCATCGTGGAAACGGTTCCATTGTACGCCGTGTCAATAGTCTCTATTGAGAATAACATACTATGCATAAATATGTAAAGGAAAAACGTTTCATATGTACATTTGTACGCGCTTTTCGTTGACAACAGCGAGAAAGCCGCTTACAATGAATTTAGTCGCATATAGCAGAAAGGGCGTCATATGGATACTACACCGCAAAAGAGAGATAGCTCTGTGTCGCAAAAGACAGAGCTATATGACGGTACGTCTTCTTCCGCAACTCTTCGTAGTCAAGGCGAACGTATACTTCCCTATCTGCTGGCTTTAATGGAGACCTGTTGGGTCGATACCATTCTTATTGCTATCGCTGGCACAACCGCGCCGCACACGTTCTGGTTGCCGCTCTGGGTACCATTCGTTGTGATTGCTGGCTCGTGCTGGTTAGCGAAATCCTTCTCATACATTTCGGTAGCTACAGACGGTGAGTCCTCACGTTCAAAGCTGTCTTTTTCTGGCACGTTACTGGTTGTCTTATTAGTAGCGGGGGCCGCCCTTTTCTCGCTATGGAATGGACTCTACGCCTCCTCGCTTGCCTTCTACGACCCAACGTGGATGGGAAATCTGCTCAGTGATGTCTTTTTGCTTGGTAATGAAGCATTTCGTATCGCGGTCATTATTGCGCTTATACTCTACTTTTCTTGGCGTGGTTTACGCTTAGCACGTACTACCATTGAGCCAGGAAACGTGTTTTTCGGAATACGCCTCGGCCTTGGTGTGATGCTAGCCGTAATCGTGTATCATGCTGCAACAGATACAACCTCTTCTGATGAAGCATTGCTACTCTTCCTCATTCCACTTTTTCTTGTAGCTGCTCTCATTGCGCATGCCTTGGCACAAACGTCGTTTGTGCGTACATTACATAGCTCTGGTTTGCAGGGAAGTGTTTCTCTACAAGAGCGTGCGCTCTTCATCATTAGTATTGCCTTTGGTGCTGTACTGTTCCTCACTTCATTAGTAGTGGGCGCATTCGCCAGTCCCGACTTTCTCTCAGGATTACAAGGTGTCTTCGCGCCCGTCATTATAGTTTACAATTGGCTTACAACCGCGATTGCCTTTGTGATGACGCTGCTCATAGCTCCGTTTATTCTGTTTCTGCAACTCTTTCATTTAAAGTATCAGCCGCCAAAAATCAAGACTGAGCAACCAACACCATTGACACGTTACTGCTTAGAGCATCCTCATGCCTCCCAATGTGTACCACCCCAAGGTTCAAACGATTTGCTACTCACGCTCATAAAAATACTATTGCCTATAGTTGTAGTGCTTTTGATTGTGTTGATTGTAGTGCTGCTGACACGAGTGCGACGTGTGCGGATTTCGCGCAATGTCGATGAGGTTCATGAAAGCTTGTGGTCGTGGGAACTGTTCCTTACGCAGTTGCGAGCATTTCTATATGTTCTCTGGTTGCGCCTCTTCCCACATCGTCCGACAGTGGCACTAGAGCAGGGGAGCATAGATGAGAGAAGTGTAGAGCCAGCGGCACGAAGTGTTCGCGAGGCGTACCGTGCGATGTTGCGCTGGGCCGCTGAACAAGGCTATCCGCGCAAGAAGAACGAGACGCCCTACGAGTTTCGTCTACGTCTGCGTGCGCGTCTTCCCCTTACCGAACCCGAATTGGGTACCATGACCGACGCCTATACCGCTATTCGCTATGGTCGAGCTGTGCCAAACGAGGCCGAGGTTGCTCATGTGCAGCAGACGTGGAGCCAGCTACGGCAGAAGCCAATAGATAAGAACAATCTTCCATAATGCATACGCCCTCACCATACATTGCAATCTCCCCAAAATGCGTTATGTTTTGGACCTCAAGCGCGACATGCTATCAGAACAAGCTGTTTATCTCTCCATAAGACGGTCGGTCAGAGTACTTGGATAGGATTGATTCTTTTTCATACACCCAATGTACTGCCCCGATTTCCCAGCTTTCATATCTTTTCAAACAGGCTCTCAAATATTTCTGCTGTGTACCTTCTATGCATTCGCTGTGTACCTTCTATGCATTCGCTGTGGTCATCTGATGCGGTTTAGAGCATACTACGTACAGGCAGTGCGATGTACTGAACGTGTGACTCGATTAACGCGATCTATTAATTGTTTTTGAAGAACAAAATAGTTGAATGGTTAGAGTAGTAAAAAGAGGTATAGCAACAAGTAGGTATGAGCAAATGAATTTGCTGCATCGAAGAACAAGGTGATTCTCTACTCAAAGCTCACACCTCCAACTAGTCTAGAACGGTACATGTACTGTCGCATCATAAAGTTGTTTCCCTTAGTAACGTAAAAAGAAAGAAGAGTTTACAATGTACTCGACGTTTAAAAAAGTTTGGGGCTTGCCTCATGCAAGACTTATTATGGTTGTACTCATTGCGATTGCTATTGTTACATCGGCACTGCTCACAACCTTTTCAATTCACAAGGCATTTGCAGACGACGGACATGGGGCAACCTATCTGCAGGTGAATAAAGGAAATGGATTGTGTATGGATGCAGGTCCTTCAAGCAACTGGTATGAAGGTGCTCATCCGTATATGTACACATGCGATACGAACAATCCTAATCAACAATGGTTCTCACGTGGAATAAACGATCCAAATTATAACTATGCTGGAACGATTGAAAGTGCTGTTGCACAACTTCCTGATGGTGAGAAACTATGTCTCGATCATAGCAACATTCAAAACCAAGAGGGTTTTCTCCCCTATCTATGGCCCTGCTACAATGGACCTGGGCAAGCATGGTCTACACTGCATCGGAGTTCTGCTGAAGGTAGTGATAAAACATATGGGAACATCTACCCGGCTGGACCTATTGAGGATTCAAGTGACCTTTCAGGAGATACGACTGCTCATAACGACAACGTCTACTTCATCAATAGAGGCGCTGAATATTCGGATGATCCATTTGTTGATTGGAGTTACACGTATGTAGCCCCCGCAACCTACTAACTTGCTCTCAAATACGAATGGATGGGATAACAACGCCAAGGATTTAGCGTTGTTATCCCATCCATTCGTATTTGAGGCTATGTACTCGCTTTGCTCGGTGGTTTGCTCAAATCTCCTGGTAGTGCTGCGCGGACTGTGATGGTGTCAGAACTGGTTGAGGCCGTGTGAATATACTTGAAAGGAGAACCTCCAAAAGTGATAGAATAAGCTCAAACGTAAAAACTTCATTTTGTCTAGGAGGAATATTATGAGCGCCACTATTCGTCCCGCTGTCAAAGAAGACCATCGTGCGATTATACCAATTGGCCTTGAAACACAGGATTTACATTCAAACGCCCATCCCGAAATTTTTATGCAGGGAATGAGCGGAGTTCCTGCCGAATATTTTTCTGAAATTTTAGAGCGTAAAGATATGATGGCCTTTGTCGCGGAACTTGAGGGCAAGGTCGTAGGGTACGTGCTGATGAAGTTACGCGACGCGCCACAACGCGAACTCCTTGTAGAGCGTCGTGATGCGGTTATCGATGATATTGGCGTTCTGAAGGCGTATCAGGGGCAGGGTATTGGTCGCCAGCTTTTCCAAGCATGTGCTGAATGGGCAAAGGCGCAGAGTGCCAAGAGCCTTGATTTGCGTGCCTGGGAGTTCAATAGCAATGCTATCGCCTTCTATGAGCGGCTCGGCATGAAAACCATCAGTAGGATAATGTCGTTACCGCTATAAATGATACAAGAACAAATGCCATGCCTCTGTCATGGCATTTGTTCTTGTATCATCCCATTTTCCACATGATACAAATGCGCCTGTGTCACAATTTCTGCTGGAAAGCCTGTGAGGTCGGTCGCGGTGAGGAACACTTGCTGGTATTGCCGTACTTGTGTGAGTAGGTAGTCGCGCCGGAGGGAGTCTAGTTCGCTGAACACGTCGTCGAGCAAGAGAACGGGTTCGTCGCCTGTGTTGTCGCGCATATAGGCAAGCTCGGCGAGTTTGGTGGAGAGGGCTGTTGTGCGCTGCTGCCCGCGTGAGCCATAGGTGAGCATGTTGACGCCGTTGACGACAAATTCCAGGTCGTCACGGTGCGGTCCCAGCAGACACACGCCCTGTAGTATCTCTTTTTTGCGTACTCCGCGTAACTGCTCAAGATAAAACTGTTTTGCCTCCGCTCCGTGCAGTGTCCCATTCACAGAAAGCGAGGGACGATAGACAATCTGTAAGTTCTCGCGCTTGCCACTGATTGCTGTCTGAAACTCGCTGGCGATGGGATTGAGGGTTGTCACCATCATATAGCGTTCGTCGATAATGGACGTAGCCAGCGTAATCAGTTGGTCATCGAGAAAGTCGAGCAGACGAGGGTCCTCTTGCGCATCGCGGATACGCTTGAGCAGTGCGGAGCGTTGCTGTACAATCTTGCGATACTTTACGACATCCTGGCAATAGCGCGGCGAAAGCTGACATAGTGCCCTATCAAGGAATCGTCTTCGTTCATCAGGCGAGCCATCGACAAGATGCAGGTCTGTCGGCGCGAATAGCACCACCTTTATCTGTCCAATCAGGTCTATGGCTCTACGCGGTAGGTCGTTGACCTTGATGCGTTTCCGTGGAGTGTTTGTGGGCATCTCGATGCCATGTCGTGGCGTCCGAACCGAGTCAGAAACTGGCAGAGGTGATGGAGAGGGATCGAAAACGACGAGTTCGATATGGGCATCGCCCTCGTTGCGTATCACCGTTGCTTCTAAGCGTGCGATGGCATCGGGCGCATTCCAATTGACCACCTCACGGTCGCTGCTTGCATGAAACGAGGTCGCAGTTGAGAGCATGCTCACGGCTTCGAGCAGATTCGTCTTGCCCTGAGCATTTTCGCCATAGAAAAGGAAGAGGCCAGGGCTAAGCGTCAAATTCAGTTGTCGATAATTCCGAAACTCGCTCAATGTGAGGGAGGAAAGGTACATGCTCTATTTTCTGAAGTGCGAGATGCAGGGAGACCGCAAGGGTCTCCCCTACATGTAAGGATTGACGATAAAAATGTAGGGGAGACCCTTGCGGTCTCCCTGTCCACTACCTGTTGGTACTCATCGGCATGATGACATATGTGTAGTCTGCCGAACTGACCGGACGAATGACGCCGGGACGTGCTGCCGAGGTGACTTCAATCGCGACCTCTGGTGTGTCCAGGACTCCGAGTACCTCTGAGAGATATTTGACGTTGAAGATAATTTGCTGCTCCGGTCCATCAACAGCCGCGTTGATAATGCTGACGTTGTTGCCTACGTCTTCAGCGGTTGCCTCAATGGTCAATGCTCCTGGCTCCGCACCACCACCACCGTTGATCTTGATACGTGCAATATTCGAGCTATCGCGTGCAAAGGGTGCGACGGATTTGACGGCGGCGGCGAACTCTTTGGTCTCCACAACAGCGCGGGTCGTATGCTCTTTGGGAATAATTTGGCGGAAGTTCGGGAACGTACCCTCGATCAAGCGTGATAGCAGGTCGATATCTTTGCTATGGAATAACACCTGACTACGGTTCGGTGTCACAATCATATTCACAGAACCCTCAGAGGGTAGGATGCGTGACAGTTCCGTCAAAGTGCGAGCCGGAATAAGAATATCGTTGCGTAGTACCGCGTCATCGGTCAATGTAGAGGCGCGTACCGCGAGGCGGAAGGCGTCAGCAGCGGCAAACGTGACCTTGCCTGTACTCACCTGCACCAGTACGCCTGTCAACACAGGGCGTGAGTCGTCATCAGCGGCGGCGAAGGCGACCTCCTCAATCATCTCCTTGAGTTGTGCCGCGTCCACCACAATTGCAGGATCGCTACCCTCGGTATTGGGGCTGAGCGGGAACTCCGACGGGTCCATGCCCTTGATGTTCGCGCTACTACGTAGACTCTTCACATTCATCGTGTGCGAATCTTCCGGCACAGAAATATCGACGGAAGCCTGTGGCAGACTGTTGACGAGATCGGTAATCAATTTTGCGGGAACAGTCGTAGTTCCTTCCTCATGCACATCGGCGTCGATCCAGCAATTGATACCGATTTCGAGATTGGTCGCATAGAGACGCAAGCGTCCGCCATCGGTCGAAAGCAAAATATTGGCGAGAATGGGCAACGTGCTACGGCTTGAGACGGCGTGGCTCACCACCGAAAGCCCTCGGCTCAAATCCTGCTGTTTACAAGTAATCTTCACGAACTGTTCCTCCAAAAGCACAACCATAACAAAAGACAATCGAGACTATTGATTGCGGGTAGTATAGCGTAGTCTATCTTCATTGTAAACGGTAGAAGACAAAATATTAGGACTTATCCATTTGTTAGAGAATATTACCTATAGATTGTAACCAGCTAAAAGTAGGTTCATCTATGGGTGCTTTTAATGGGCGTTTCAGCGCAAGCGATTCGACATAGGCAGTTAGCCATAAAGAGGCTATACGTTCCTCTGAAATATTATTGCTTCCAGCTCTTAACATTTGCTCTCGTGTCCATTCATCAAATAACAGTATATCCACCTCTATACCATACTCTTCTTCCAGCAAAGCGATTTTACGGTCGATTTCTGGATATTGACGTTTCTCAGGATATACTACATACCCAAAGACCAGTTCCGAGACGTTGTGCCCTACAAATTTGTCTTCCAAAGCATTGATATCGTCACCAAGATACATAACTCCGTATTTTGCATCCCAAGCTTCGACTATTGCAGTACCATAAGTGACCTCTACATCCCCTATATTCTTATTTTTCTGATTTGCATTTCGCATCGCCATAAGAGGTTTTAGTGTTCCTCCAAGATCGCCATCTGCATCTTCTAAAGCTTGTAAAAGTGTATGGATAGCTATTTCTAATAAGCGTGCAGGTGCTTGTGACTCATCTATGTGTTGTTTGATGATTGCCGTAACATCTTCAATTGAAATCCTGCTCTGCTTAGAGAGTCGCGTATTGAGCTTTTTCGTTGTTTCCACTGTCAACGCTTGAAAATTTTCCGATGATTTCCATAGTAAATCCAAGATATAAAGAAGCGCATTCTCAGCATTCAGCGAGTCGTCTTCCAAAGCATCTATTATTTCGAGCCAACGCCGTTTTGCTCCGATGATTTCTGCTTTATAAAACTGGCTATATGGATAGTTCTCAGAGAATGATCTCGTCATGAAGGCACCATCAGGATTCATGCGTAACAACCCGTATTCTCGTAAAATAGGAACAATATATACTCTATCGAGATTACGCATTGAAATGCCTTCTGCCCATGAAAAACGGGTACGGCTTGCTGTCTGGTTTTCCTTCTTACGCTGTTTACTACCATCTTCGCTACCTTTATTTGCCTTATGCAAGCGAACATCCTGTTCTGACGCGATAGCTTTGATTGTTAGTTGAAGGATAAGTATATCAACGAGGGCGCGCCCTTCTTGAGCAGAGAGCGATTCGACAACTTTTTCTAATGCATCCTTATGCGTTGAAGATAACGCCGATAAAAACGTAGCTGTAGTCTCTGGTGACTTCGCGTCCTCTATTTTCTGTTTGAGAAAGCCTTCGTTGAGTACTTTCTTAATCCTTTCATAGCGTTCTTGTGCTTGTTTGGTCTGTTTTCCTTCATTCCATACAACTTTTACTTCCTCCTGTTCACCTATCAGAATTGAAGCATTGGCATAGACCTCAATATAGGGTTGCTCACGTAGTATTTTGTTAGAAGAACTATTCTTCATTTGAGGTTCAGTTAAAGGTTCTCTATGTTCCATAATCCCTCGTTTGTTGCAATTTTTCTCTGTGATGTAATTCTTTGCGAAGGTACAAAGTCGGCAGGGAAAAGCAACTTTTTTAACTGTACACTATTTTTGTTAAAAGTCGGAAACGCATAAGGGATAAGGACATGACCTTTAGGAATTTGGTTATTCGTGTACTCACTTCTTACTTCATAACCAAGCGATTTTAACTCGAGGAGTGCTTTGACCGTTTCGGTTACAGAGAGTTGCCATTTCTCCGCCATTTCTTCCAATGACAGAATTTGTTTCACTCCTTTACCTTCTAAAACATAGCGAAGTACTTCCCAATGCCATTGAGTTCTCTCTTCGGTTGGTGCAAATTTTAGTACTTCCATTTTGATTTTAGGCTCATACTGATAATAACCATTCAGTTGCACCAAGTCAGCCTTGATGTTTTCTCGGATTATATAGTACTCGAACGCTTTCCATGTAGCAGTACCCATAAATAGCGTACCCTGAGTAGTGAGATGCACTTTGTTTACAGGTAGACCCCATTTATGAGTCGGTGAAATTTCAATTTCTGTACTTGGATTCTTTGTTAGTGCTAGTATTTCACGAAGAGAAATCTGAAGAGTGTCTTTCGTCATATTTATTGTAAATTCAGCATTCCACGGATAATCAGGACTGTTACTACCCTTGATGTGCCAAGAGAATGTGGGGCTAAGATAAGCGATATACTCGGCAATTTGTTCGGATGTAGTTGTAGTGTTTTGAGGAAGTTGTACAAAAGAAAGTGTTTGTCTAGTTTCAATAGTTGTAGATTGATAGAGTCTAGCAATAGCTTCCTTTGCCTTCTCTCTATAAAGAGCGGTAAGCTGTGCTTTTCTTTGCCTAAATGTCAGTTCCTCTTCTGGAGAAAGATAGTCAATTTCAAAAGGAAATTGCACATCAAAAACTTGCTGTAAAACTGCTATTGCAAGTATACGCCCTAATTGAGGCGGAACCGAGTTGCCAATCTGTTGTATCGCTAGCTGCTTCCCTCCTATCAAGACATAATCATCAGGAAATGTTTGTAGCCTCTTGAGTTCTCCTATACTAAATGGTCTATTTTCCCAATGAAAGGGACCTGTGTATTGGCCACCTTGTGCTTTTAGAGTTCGTATTGGCATGTTTTCGTCTGCTTTATAAAGCAAATCCGAGAATTTGGAACGCCATGCAAAATGCGGATGTGGATGACCCATTTCTTCTGTATAAAAGCTGTAATTTAATCCAGGTGGTATATCTGCAAGAAGATGTCCGTAGCGACCTCCAACTACTTTAGGTTTTTCGTCTAAGACATCCTGAATAGCAACACGAGGCGTGTAATATGGTCGATTATCTACACTATCTAGCCCATGTGTTGGCCTAGGGAAAGCAAACTTTCTGTTCTTTACACCAACTATAATAAGTCGTTCTCTATGTTGAGGTACTCCGTAGTCTGCCGCATCTAGTATTCGGTAGCTAATAGTATAACCAAGCGATTCAAACGTGCTTAAAATTTCTTGCCATGCTTTCCCACCTTGCGCTCCTATAATGCCGTAAACATTCTCAAACAGAAATCCCTTTGGTTTTAATTCATCCAAAAGTCGAACATATTCCTGGAAAAGCCTTCCTCTTGGATCATCTAAACCTGAGACCCCTGCCGCTCTTCGACCCGCTGCAGAAAAAGTTTGGCAAGGCGGACCACCAATAATAAAATCTACATGTAAGTCATCTGCAGGACGAAAATCTCTTATGTCTATGCATAAAGGCTCAGTTCCTTCAAACTTTTGCCCTCTCCGAGCGTTAGCCTTTAGAGTCTCTACATAGCGCGTTTCCAACTCTATCATTTGAATAGCATGAAAATTTGCGTCATGGAAGGCAATATCTAGCCCTCCACCACCAGAAAAAAGACTAAGAATCCTGATAGGTGTATGAAGAGCGTGTTTAGTCCAGCTATACAAACCTTCTCCAAAGAGATCAGGCCATCTAGCAACAGTGTCATTTATATTGAAGAGTTGCAGTAAATTATGAAAATAGCTATTTATGTGTTTTGCTGTGTTAATTTGCTCTGGTTCAATCCATGAAATCTGAGAAATATTATTCACTTTTGAGAACCTCACCTACAAAGTTAGAGCTAGCAGTGGTGTTACAGTATTACGAAGAAGGATAGCTCATTTCCCACTCAATAAAATGTGACGCAATTATACCATCTAAATTTGGCTCTGTCATAAATTGACTCTTCCCTCTCATCATTATTCACAACCTATAGCCAACAGTGTATGAAATTGCACTCTATTTTAAGGCAAGCACCCACAAAAGTCCCTCATACATTGCCTTATACCCTTACATACACTATAGTAACCGTAAGCAATCTTCTCATTTTAGGTCATCATATAGCAAGTTGTATCAGTAGTTTTGTACATCGTAGGATGTCGGAAGGGTACACATATGCAGTATCGTGTCTCCCGTAGTTTCTTATTATTTGCCTTGTTAGTCATGAGTTGTTTATCACTTATCACCTATCAGCTATTCACATCATCTTCGTCGGTGCATGCCGCTACCCGCGATCCTTTGTCTTGGCCTTTCGCCACCACCAGTATTTGGAATATGCCTATTGGGTCAAATGCACATTATGTGAATGCCGTTATTGGTTCGCGTGGATTTGGTACCGACATCGACCATTTTGTAGTGACAAGTGCAAGCGATCCATTAGTGCCGACATACATGCCGCCAACCTTTTTGCAGGGCCGCTGTAATGGTACAACTCCTCAGCAACAGGCACAGTGGCATCCCGAAGCGGCTCAACCTTTGCACGTTCCCGCCAATCTTATTATTCCCGATGCGATTACCTCCGGCGGCATCTACTGGACGCCTAACAGTTCATCGGCCTTCCTGGAACCAGATGGTAAAACGCTTGTCAACTTCACTACTACCGCTCGTTGTCAGGCGGGAGGTCCGCTGTACGGCAACTGGTTTGGTCAGTCAGATCTCTATGGCGATGGTATTGCTGGAGGACACGGTGGTTCTGGCATGTCAAGTATTGGTGGGAGCATTCGCACTGGCGAGCTACTAAACGATCTCCCCATTCATCATGCCTTGAAGATCGACCTCTGGGGAAATTGGTTGCACTATGATACTGTCGGCAATGGGCGTCGTTGGCCTGCTATTCTTGCCGACGCTAGCGCACCGCAACAATACAAAGGAAGCAATCCATCATTAGTGATGGGTTCACTCTTGGCTCTTCCACCAAATGTTACCGCTGCAAGTCTTGGTATAACCAGCCCCATTGGAAATAAGGTATTCCAGGCACTGCAAAACTATGGTGCCTACGTTGTCGATACTACTGGTGGCGACTTTAATGCTCTATGTGTTGAGCAGAACGCTGATACGGAGTTCAAGAATGCAACAGGGCATACCATCGACAAAGATGCAGGACTAATTGCGGATTTCAACAAGATGATTGCTGCAGTGAATGTGGTCGATAATGACAGTCCGACCTCGATTGGCGGTGGTGGTACGCCACGCGTACCCCTCGCGCCCGCATTTGGTGTACCAATCACGCAACCTGTCAACCCAACGGCCTCTACATCAGCACCAGCAACGCCAAAGGTGTCAACTGCGAATACTAACAAGACTACGAGCAAAAATTCTCACTCTGGAAAAATTCAAGTCGATATGAGCGGCAAGCCTGTCAGCATTGCAAACGTTGCATCGACTTCTACGAGGAGGAGAATTATAAGCAAGCCAACGCCTGTAAATACTGTGCCTTGGATACTCATGAGTGCAATAAGTGGAGTAGCAATTCTGCTGGGAGTTGGTGGGTATGTGTGGCAGCGTAGACGGCGCGTGAGAGCGTGATGTGAATTAGAATAATTCTGAAGTAGCGGCATGGCAGGGGCAGAGCCGCTGCCACTACTATACACGATGTCATGTGGCAAGCCACGTAGTGGCGTGTAGTATAGTAGTGGCAGCGGCTCTGCCCCTGCCATGCCGCTATAGATACAAGCTTCGAGGGGTGACAGACGTTATATAATAGAATACAGTAGAGGGATTTCCAGGTCGCTCAACCGTCAAACACGAGGTAGGTATGGCAAATGTAATTTCACAAGACAATGTTGAGGAGCCACACACTATTTTGCTCTCTACGAAATTCTCTCCCCCCTCAATACGACCTCTTCTTGTGTCGCGTCCGCGACTTTCTGTATGCCTCAACAACGCACTACAGCACCAACTTACACTTATATCCGCATCAGCAGGGGCTGGCAAAAGTACGTTGCTCAGTTCGTGGCTGGCGTCCGCTCAAACTTTTGTACCTTTGTGGATATCTTTAGATGCAAGCGACAATGATCCTATCCGCTTTTGGACTGCTCTCATTACATCCTTACAAGCAAAATATCCTGCCTTTGGACAAAAAGCTCTGCTAGCTCTTTCGACTCCTCAGTCGCACTCCTCAGTAGATGTAGTTGCTTTATTGATACAAGATATGGTGCTTCTTTCAGACCAGTACGTAATTGTACTTGACGACTACCACGTCATTGAGACGCAAGCTATTCATGATGCGTTTGCTTTTCTGCTTGAGCATTTGCCCACACATATACATTTTGTTGTCTCTACGCGCACCGATCCACCTCTGCCTTTAGCGCGGCTACGTGTTCGAGACCAATTAGGAGAGCTACGTACAAGCGATTTATGCTTTACGCTTGATGAGGCAAACGTGTTTTTTTCTCAGGTCATGGCTTTGAATCTTTCCTCAAGTGATATAGCAACATTAGTTGAACGTACTGAGGGATGGATAGCTGGATTACAGCTTGCTGCTCTATCGTTACGAAATAGCAAAGATATTCAGCGATTTATTGCAACGTTTGCTGGTAGCCATAGCTATATCGTTGATTACGTCGCCGAGGAGGTACTGCGACAACAATCTGAGCAGGTACAATATTTTCTGCTCGCTACCTCCTTACTTGAGCGTTTTACTCTCTCACTTTGCGATAGCATATTAGAACAAAGAAATAGCTATAGACTGCTAAAGCACATCGAGCAGAGCAATCTTTTTGTGATTGTCTTAGACGAACAACAGCAATGGTATCGTTATCATCACCTCTTCGCGGAGTTTCTTCGCGCTCAATTGCACACGCTTTATCCTGAGCGCGTAAACTCGATTCACACAAAAGCGGCCTTATGGTATGTGCAGAATGGATATAGAACTGAGGCTATTACTCATCTCTTAGCGGCATCGGATTTTTCGCTTGCTGCAGAGCATATAGAGCAATATTGTGATACCTTGTTGAAGCGTGGCGAGTTCAGCACTTTACTCAAATGGACAGCGGCACTCCCAGAGACATTGGTGCGTTCGCATCCTCGTCTCTGCTTATACTGTGCCGCGGCTCTTGCCACTACAAACCAGTTGGATGCTGCGGAACTACGTGTCCTAGACGCGGAACATTTTCTACAAAAAGAGAGGCAATATAATCAGACTCGGTTGCAAGGGAATTTGCAGAATGTAGAAAATGAACTTATCACTATCCGCGCAAGTCTCGCGGGATTTCGCGGTGATGTTCAGCACACTAACGAACTTACTCAGCAAGCTCTTGCCCAACTTGCAACAGAGGACACTTTTACGCAAGGTATTCTCACTGCAAGCGGTGCGGTTGCTCACGCTACACAAGGGAATGTAGTTGCTGCACAGAAGATGTTTAGTGAGGCGGAGGTACTTGGACGCGCCATCAATCACACGCATCTTTGGCTTGCCAGTTTGTGTAGTCAGGCATATGTTGTGATGGAGCAGGGACGTTTCCATGCCTCGGCGGAAATTTGTCGGCGTGTGATGGCAATGGAAGAACATGAACAGGTAACTACGTCAAGTATGGCGTACACTGTTATGGGTGAATTGCATTATCAGTGGAACATGCTGAATAGCGCAGAGAAGTTCTTACAGCGCGGCATCGAACAGGGTCAGGAGTGGGGGCACATGAATCTGCTAGCGCGTGCCGCTCTCTTCCTTGCGCGCACTAAAAGAGTCTTAGGCGACGAAGATGGCGCACGTACAGTGTTGCGAGACCTGGAACAGCAAGCTTTACAACATAATATTCCGCAGATTGTGATATACGCACATGCGATGCAAGCATATTTTTCGCTTACCAGTGGCGATATTGAGGCTGCTATGCATTGGGCAAAGGGTTCTGGGCTAAGTATGCACGATTCGCCCGATTACCTGGACGAGTTTGTCTACCTCATTCTTATTCAAATATTCTCTACTGCTGATAAAATGGATGGTGTAATGTCGCTCTTAGAGCGAATGCTTCGTCGCGCACAGGCAGACGGGCGTAACAGAAACGTCATTGATATTTTAGTAACGCAAGCTCTTGTTTATAACAAATTGGGCAATATCCAACAGGCGCAAACCGCACTCATACAAGCTCTATCGCTCGCCGAACCAGAGGGTAACGTTCGCGCCTTCATCGAGATGGGCGAACCGATAGCGCAACTTCTGAGAGATATCATGCATCGTGTAGAACACGAAATTTCTCCAATATTTCTCCAGACACTTCTTGTTGCCATAGGCTCTTATCGCAAAGAATGTATTTCCATAGCAGAGGAACATATGCCTGTTCAAGAGGATGGCGAAGCTTTGACAAACCGTGAATGTGAAATAGTGCGCTTGCTTGCTGGTGGCTTATCAAACCAGCAAATCGCCGATACGCTCGTTATTGCTGTGAGTACCGTCAAGTGGTATCTCAAGCAACTTTCTCGGAAGCTGAACGCACACAATCGTACTCAGATTGTTGCATACGCTCAGGCAAAAAATTTATTGTAACAACTTCTTCTCAAAATTTCCCCTCTTTCCTTCTCAAAATCCCCCTCTTTTGGGGGGTGAAACCTTCTCCTATCGAGGACTATAGTGCATAAAGACACGTTGACTGGTGCGTGTCTTTACACCTATTGTGGAGGAAAACTATGCATATTACTTTCATTGACACGGTGAGCAAGCAAATTTATTCTGTCGTTTTTTCTGTACAGTTTGTACAATTCCTGCTCACAGTTGTATTCGCAATTCTGTTTCCTATAACAAGTGCCGCCGTCTTGAACTTTGCCGAGC
Organism: uncultured Ktedonobacteraceae bacterium; assembly: GCA_964250805.1. GTDB lineage: Bacteria > Chloroflexota > Ktedonobacteria > Ktedonobacterales > Ktedonobacteraceae > JBBQVS01. Next base: position 18,221 of record CAXUHG010000040.1, read on the forward strand.
GTAAAGTAATGGCGTGGATGCAGGACCGCTTCGGTCCCACTCATACAGGTCCGTGGGGCACATTGCAATTGGTCGCGGATGTGATTAAAATGCTCTCAAAGGAAGACATTCACGGTGCAACAACGGATAAACTTTTGTTTTTACTGGCACCCTCTACCTTTGTTGCTCCAATGATTGCCTCTTTTGCCGTCTTGCCTTTTTCACCTTTTATCGGATTACCAGGAACAGCACTCGCTACTGGCATCGTCTATCTCGTTGCCATGAGTTCGCTCGATGTCATCGGAATTATCATGGCAGGTTGGGGATCAAACAACAAATACGCCCTCATCGGCGGACTGCGCTCTGCCGCCCAAATGATTTCCTACGAGCTACCGCTTGTCCTGTCTCTCATTGGTGTCGTTATGCTAAGCAGTATTCTAGCTGGCTCGTCTAGTGGTATTGGAACGATTTCTATTCGAGAGTTCATAGGCATTCAAAGTGTAAACTCGTGGCCCGGCAAGGGCATTCCCTTCTTCGACTTTATCTTCGAGGGAAACACGCCTTGGGCATGGTTCTTTCTCGTACAACCGCTGATGTTGCTCACCTATTATATCTGTGGTCTCGCCGAAACAAATCGCTCCCCCTTCGATTTGCCAGAAGCCGAATCAGAATTGGTTGCTGGATACCTTACAGAATACAGTGGTATACGTTGGGGAATGTTCTTTCTCGGCGAATACGGCAATATGACCGTCGTCGGTGCAATTACCGTCTCACTTTTCTTTGGCGGTTGGGCAGGGCCGGGCGTCGCGTTTCTCACAGCACACAGCATGGCTTTCGGTTGGCAGGTACTTGGTAATCTTCTAGGCGTAGTCTACTTCATACTCAAAGTGTACCTGATTTGTCTCGTCTTCATCTGGATACGTGGCACCGTACCACGTCTACGTGCGGATCAGCTCATGCAGTTCGCGTGGCTCATCCTTATTCCAGTAACGCTCGGCAATATCCTGCTCACTGGAATGATATATCTTTTGCTCAATAGCTTAGGAATGTCTAATCTCATTTTTCTGGTTGTAATTGGGCTGATCAACTGGGGAATGCTTTTTTGCTTTATTCGACTCGTCAGCCGCGTGACGCATGTAACGACAACACGGGCGCAAGCTCCTGCGTTACGAGCAAGCCATCGTATAGAGCAAGTTACAGCAAAAGAGTTAATCGTGAGATAATTTGAAAACCAGATGCACGTATTTGAACGGGATTGACTCAAAACTTCCTCCCATCATCCTCCCCCAACAGCGGTGGTGCCTTGTACAGCCGCGTCGGAGTATCGGAGAGACGCAATGGAGAGCCTGCCAACTTGATAGGGCCAGCGGTGGGATGCTCGCATTCCCATATGAGATTCCTTGCCTGCACCTGCGGGTCTCGAAACACTTGGCTGACAGTGTTGATGGGACCGCAGGGAATGTTGGCGGCTCGCAGGTCTGCTAGCCACTCTTCGCTGGTACGTTGTAGGAAGCGTGCTTGTAGCTGGGGAACAAGTTCCTCGCGGTTATGAATGCGTTGGGGATTGGTGGTGAAACGCGGATCGCTTGCAAGGTCTTCGCGGTCGAGAAACGTACACAGTGCTTGAAAGAGGCGGTCATTGCCAACTGTGACCACGATGTAACCGTCGCTAGTCTTGAACGCTTGATAGGGGACGATGTTGGGATGAGTATTGCCGTAGCGTTGCGCCTCTTCTCCTGTGAGAAGGTGTGCCGCCGAGACGTTGCCGAGCAGCGACATAGCCGACTCTAGCAGCGAAATGTCTATATACTGACCTTTGCCCGTTTTGTCGCGCACACGCAACGCCGCCAGAATAGACATGCATGCGTACATCCCCGCAGCTTGGTCGGCGAGTGGCACGCCTGCGCGTTGTGGCTCTCCGTCGATCTCGCCCGTAACCGACATAATGCCCGACTCCGCCTGTGCTACGAAATCATAGCCCGAACGGGAGCGATAAGGACCCTCCTGTCCATAGCCGCTGATTGAGCAGTAAACGAGGCTGGGGTTCAACTCGTGTAGTGTCTCGTAGTCTAACCCGAACTTCTTCATAGTGCCGACGCGGAAATTTTCAATGACGACCGCCGCGCCTCCTAGCAGGTGCAAGAGCTGCTCTTTGTCTTCGGGTTTCGTGAAGTCGAGCGTGATACTGTATTTGTTGCGGTTCAGTCCCAGGAAGTAGGCACTCTCGCCCGCTACATAGGGCGGTCCGAAGTGGCGTGTATCGTCGCCCTTCTCAGGCTGCTCGATCTTAATGACGGTTGCGCCGAGGTCGCCGAGCATCATCGTGCAATAAGGACCGGCATAGATGCGCGAGAGGTCGATCACAACAATATCGCTAAGCGCAGCATCCATAAAAGGCTCCTTGTGTTTTGGTGGATGTATTGATATGTGTTCCTATTGTATCATGTACCGTGCCTACATGAATGTCGAGAGCATTTTTTGTTAAGAGTTATTCCTCAACAGAAGGGGCTGAAGCATTTTCATCTATAAGGTCACGAATAGGCACATTCAATGCATTGGCAATCTTTTCTAATGTGCTAAGCGTCACATCACGATAAGGGTCTTGGTAAATGAGTTTTACCGTGCGATAAGAAATGTCGGCAGTCCGTTGTAAACGCCCCATGCTAAAACCTTTTTGTTTTGCCACCTCTTGCACTAATAAACGTATCATACTTCGCTACCTTTTCTATTAGTGAAATCAATTGTAACAGAGTCCGCTCGCTTGACAAGTCTCTTATTTCAATGAGAGTATTACAATCGGAGTATTCAAGTATCATATCGACATATAGGAAAGGAAGAATATGCCGACAGAAATACATCTTTGTGGAGAGACGGAAATGAGGGATAGGACAGTGCCATATAAAAACAACATTTCCTCACCACGCATTGCGTGGTGAGGAAATGTTGTTTTTATATGGCGAGATAATCCTTCTTTTGTCCTGTGATAAAGAGGATGAACTGATACATGGCGAAGAGTTCAAGCGCAAAGGGTAGGTAGCCTGTATACCCTAGGATCGGCATCTCAAAGATTTTGAAGAAGCCTATATACGGAATTGTGTAGTACCACTTGGGGAGTGCAAAATAGTTCCACATTTCCCATAAGAAGCCGCAGCACAAACCCGCAAGGGGCAACACAAAGAAGTGCCAGTCCCCTACTGCAATGTGGGCAAGCGCAGATTTTCTACCTAGACGATTATTGATGGGATCGAGGAGGAGTGCCAGGCTGAGCCAGATCAGAATGAAAAAATACCTGGGGAAGAGCCAAGGTAGCACAAAGCAAACGACACCTAGTGCTATAAGCGCGATAGTCATCCATAGCGGTAGACGTGGACCGATCTCATGTGCAGATAACCGAGGTCTCCATAACTCAAAGGTTGACAGAAATTCAGCGGTTTCTAGCACGGCTGGTAGTACTGTACTGAAACTAAGACTTGACAGAAGAAAGTAGGCTAGAGGTGTATACGGCTGATCCAAGCGATAATGCCAATTTTGCACAGCTATATTCATAAACTCGAATACCCACCAAAAAACGCTCGAAATACCGAAAAGCTGGATATATCGCCAGCGCATCCGCGTCAGCAATGACTCGCCGCGACGCATGACCACCAGCGCATCCATGAATACAATGTAGCCGAACCAGAGTGGAAAAAAGCTGTAGCGATACACTGGTTCGATACGTAACCACGAACATGCCCATGCTGCGAGACACAGACCCAAGCCTATAAAACCGTACTTAGGAAAATTTCTTGTCGATGTTGTTGATGTTGTAAACACTAGTTTTTATTTTCCGTTTGTTTCACTAGAACGCTGTGCAATTGCATAACAATCTCCTTGAGATTCCCCGCAAGATATATGCCGGGAATGTGCGGGATAGCATCGGGAGTGTAGGTTACTCCCTGCCCCCCAAAGGCGAAGAGAGGACGCGGTTGTGGCAAGGCTGCAATGCTCTGTGCAAGGTCAAGCAACCCCACTAGATACTCTGGCATGGTCAAAGAGACACAGAGCAGTGCAGGTTCGAGTTGACGTACTGTTTGCAATAGACCCTTGCTCTCGATGTTTTGTCCAAGATAGACAATACGCATTCCATCCCTCCGCAAGAAAAGCGACAGCATGAGTGGTGCTAGTTCATGCGGCTCGCTGGGAGCACAGCAGACAATAGCAAGTGGTGCGCTTGGTAGAATGGGGGAAAGGTGTAACAGATTCGTGAGCAAGGCACGGAAAAAATTACATGCGAAATGCTCCACTGATATCGAGATGGCACCATCAGCCCACAACTGTCCGATTTGCCACATCGTCGGCGTGATCAACTCGCTACACACCTGTTCAAGCGGGTAAATCGCCATCATCGAACTCGTAATTGTACTTGCTATCCCCTCATCTAGCTGTGTAAATGCTGCTACCAGTCGTTCACATGCTCCATGCATACCATAAAGTGTCGAACCTTCTAAAGACTTCTCACCCTGTTGCCTACTGCCAGAAGCTGTCCTGGATTGCTCAAGCGGAAATGATTCCACACGAGCATCTTGCTGTATCTCATCATTGCTTTCAGTTTGCGGCTTCCCTTCACTTTTCAGATGAAAGAGTGTTATGGCCTGACTAATCGCCATACCTGCATCGACACGCGCTTTGAGCCAGCGAATGATTGCGATATCGCGCTCACTATAGAGGCGATAGGTATTGTTCGCACGTTCAGGGGAGAGAAGTTTATAGCGTCTCTCCCATGCGCGTAACGTTGGGGCCGCGACCCCTGTTTGCTGTACCACCGCCTTTGTATTGAATACAGGCGTGTCTGCATAGACCTCTACATTCAGCCTCTCGATTGAGTCGCCCTGGAGTGTCATATATTCCTCTCGATTCATTGTTCTCTGTAGCGTGAAGAATAATACAGACCACGCACCCTCTGATGTGATAGTTTTCGTAGCATATCATACCTTGTGTAGTGCGTCTATGTTTTATCAGTGTTTGTATACACCTATATGTTCGCATAGTAGAGATGCGAAAAGGTCAGCAGGTGGGTAATATTCTCTTCCAAAAGACTTGCCGCCTCCAGCAGCAAAAGAACTAATAAAACTCGATGCAATTTTGTGTGCCCTCGGCACACAAAATTGCATCGAGTTTTATTCAACGTGGCATGCTCGCTTGTGTTGGATAAAGAGACCTCTGAAAGATAGCTATTTACAATCTGCATCTGCTATGGTATGCTTCTCACAACAAAAAATTTCATATGGCATACATGAGACATATTCCTTCCCAGCGACATTCAGAGAGGAAACATCAGCGGCTGTAAGTGTTCCTGTCGGTAAGAAGAGAGTACCCCTCATGTGCCTGCACAGAGCAAGTAATGTGTACGCCTCAACCCCGTTAACGGTTACATAAAGCGCGTTCTCTCAATCTCGCACGTATCGAAATGTAGGGGCCTGATTTATCACGCCCTATTCGTCTCGACCCGAATTATCATTTTCGCTATGAGAGACACGGAAGCTGGGTGGAACCACGAAACAAGCGTCACACGCCTTTTCGTCCCATTGGAGGATGAAGAGGCTTTTTTATTGTCATTTTCTTGCTGTAGTAGCAAAGAAAGGCTGAATACTCATGTCTGTAGAAGCAGAATTGCAAGAGGCAGTGAACTACACGCCGATTCAACGATTGCGTCACTCTGCCGCACACGTTCTGGCGGAGGCCGTGCTGGAGATTTTTCCAGATGCAAAGCTCGCCATTGGACCCGCCATCGAAGACGGATTTTACTATGACTTCGACCTGCCGCGCACGCTGACGCCCGAAGACTTGCCCGATATCGAGCAGCGTATGAAACGCATCGTCGCGGGGAACTATCCCTTTATTCACGATAGCTGGCCTCGTGAAACGGCTCTGCAATACTTTCGTGAGCGAGGACAGGTCTACAAGGTCGAGCTAATCGAAAACCTGCCTGACGCGGAAGTAGGTATGGAGCGGCAGAACACGTTTCTTGACCTGTGTCGAGGGCAGCATGTCGAAAGTACAGGTCAAATTGGTCCTCTCAAATTGATGCGTGTCGCGGGTGCTTACTGGCGTGGCGACGAGCGGCGTCCCATGTTGCAGCGCATCTATGGCACGGCATGGTTCACGCAGGAAGAGCTTGACCAATACCTGTGGCGACTCGAAGAGGCGCAGAAGCGCGATCATCGCAAACTTGGGCGCGAACTCAAACTGTTCTTCATAAGTGACGAGGTAGGTGCTGGTATACCGATGTTTCTGCCGCGCGGCGAGATGCTCCGTCACCTGATGGAGGACTATGTACGCACGACGCAGGAACGCTACGGCTACCAGCATGTGTGGACGTCGAATCTTGGTAAGGTGAGTCTGTACAAAACGTCGAAGCACTGGTACACGTACCGCGAGGATATATTCCCAATGATGAAGGGCGAGCAGGAGCAGTCAGAGGATGACGCGTACTTGCTCAAGCCGATGAACTGCCCACATCACATTCTGGTCTACAAGTCGCAGATGCATAGCTACCGTGAACTGCCTGTGCGCTATGCGGAGTTTTCCACGCTCTATCGCTATGAGAAGCCCGGCACGTTGACGGGTCTCGCTCGCGTGCGTAGTCTCACGCAGGATGACGCTCATGTATTCATGCGTCCAGACCAGATTCAGGAAGAGTTTAACAACGCCTTTGATCTCACGTTAGAAGTTTTCAAGACGTATGGCTTGCTTGACTATTCGGTGCGTCTCTCGCTGCGTGACCCGCAGAAAAAGTCGGACTATGTGGGTAGCGATGAAGTATGGGAGATGGCAGAGAGTACGCTACGCGACATGGTTGAGAAGAAGGGCATTGCTTACGAGGTAGGTATCGGTGAGGCGGCGTTCTATGGACCTAAGCTCGATATCATGGTGCATGACGCGCTAGGCCGCCAGTGGCAAGGACCGACGATTCAGCTTGACTTTGTGCAACCAGAGAACTTCGAGCTTGAATACATCGGCGAGGATGGACTGGCTCATCGTCCGGTGATGATTCACCGTGCTGTGACGGGTTCGACGGAACGCTTTCTAGCACTCCTCATCGAGCATTATGCAGGAGCCTTTCCAGTCTGGCTATCGCCTGTACAGGCGATGATCATTCCGATTGCCGACCGTCACCAGGAGTATGCAAACAGAGTCGTGGCGCAACTCAAAGCGGCGGGTATGCGTGTCGAAGTCGATGCGCGTGGCGAGCGCATGAACGCGAAAATCCGCGACGCTCAGTTGCAGAAGATACCCTACATGCTCGTCGTCGGCGACAAAGAGGCCGCATCTGAAGCCGCATCTGTGCGTCTACGCACGAATGTTGACCTCAAGGCTATGCCTGTAACGCAATTCATTGAGCGCGTCAAAGAAATCATCGAAACGAAAAGCTTAGAGTTGTAGCATCTACAAATTGTCTTTAATAAAGATACAAGCAGAGACCAAAGGCGGAGCCTTTGGTCTCTGCTTGTATCTTTATTTATTTTTCTCTATTTGGTGACGGTCTTTATACTTCAAATGAGTAGACGAACATAGAACAACGAACGGACAGGAATGCCTATTTACCGCTCGCTTATACATGGAGGTCTACCAATAAAAATCGTAGGGGTCGTAATTTATTACGCCCTTTGGTTTCACAAAAAAACATATGGAGGAAAGACTCTCATGGGCACAATTCATATTAATACAGACCAACTTCGCCAGCTTGGGCAGGTCTTCGTTCAATTGAACGATCAGATCAACAACAGCATCGAGCCACAAATTCAGAACTACACCAATCAAGTCGAAAGCGACTGGCAGGGTGTAAGCCGTCAGCAGTACGAGCAGATGTATCAAGACTGGCGTGCTGCGACACAACGCATCGTCTCCACTGGCGAAGACCTCGGTCGTCTCCTGCAAGATACCGCAACCCGCTTCGAGCAGGCCGACCAGAGCCTCTAAGCGACTCATTTGTAACATTTGGTCAAATTTTATGTATTTCTCGTCTTCGACGAAAAAAAAAAAAAATTTCACCAAATGTTACATTGTATATATGATGCAAGAGGTAACTTATATGCAAAAAACGCAATATATTGGCCCGAAAATCACGAATACCACGAATACAGCACCAGAAATATTCAACCGACCTCCACGCATCATTACCTTGCCACCTAAAGAAACGATTGATGTGCCGCAACCACCGGCAAAAGAGCCGCTACCACCTCCTGTAGGTTTACTGCCAATTCTTATGCCTCTGCTTACAGTAAGTATTATGTTTAGTGTGTATATCTTCGTCTCGCATGCCTCTATGCAACAACTCGCGTTTTTGTTACCAATGGCGATTTTTTCTGTTATGGGTCCGCTTACCTCTATCATCTCTACACGTCAAAAGACAAAAGCAGTACGGCGCGATAATCGCAACAATGATAAAAAATATAAGAAATTATTGACAAAGCTACGCATCCAACTCAAAGCGCAGGCCGACGAGCAGCGTCTGGTTGCGCTTCTCACCGATCCCGACCCCGACGTACTCGAAGAGCATATTAAAGAACGCGCTCATCTCTGGGAGCGCCGTCCCGACGACCCCGACTTTCTCACAGTGCGCGTCGGCAAAGGCAAACAACCCTTCTCCGTTACGCTCAAATTACCAGAGCTTGAGTCAACCGACCCGATAGCGACGGAGGTGCAACGCTTCAAAAATGACTTCACGCTGGTCGATGATATTCCCTGTGGCATCTCGCTTCCCAAAGTAAAATCGCTGGGTATTACGGGGCGTCGTCAGGATGTAGCAGCACTAACGCACGAAATGCTGTGCCAGATTGCTACGCATCACTCACCAGAGGATGTACGTATCCTTGGCATCTATCCACAGTCACAAAAGCAAGACTGGGAATGGATTACCGCCTTGCCACACACTGCTCCATTAAAGAGCTGCAAACTGCCGCGCCTCACTGCCGTTGGCGAAGATGAGGCGATTCAACTCTTGAACTTTATGTTGGAAGAGTTGAGCCAACGTGCCTCGAAGATAGCAGAGCAGAATAACACGTCGGGTGCAACGGTGCTACAATCCGTCGCGCTACCCCATCTTGTGGTGCTGATACATGATTACGTCGATGTGCGACAGCATCCAGCCTTGACGCATGCCTTCAAATTGGGAGAGCAACTGGGCGTCTCGGTGATCTATCTCGTCGCCCAGCAGCAGGCTATTCCCAGTCAGTGTCGTGGCATTGTGCGCCTCGACGACGCGGGAATGCTTACCTACGCAGGCATTGGAGTCGAACGTGATACGCTCGAAGGCGTCACCGCCGATAAGATACAGCTTGACTACGCACGAAGCATCGCCGCGTCACTCAATGCGATTCGTATGGTGAGCGACGACGACGATGCCGCCGACATTCCTACCAATGTGCGCCTGCTCGACCTGCTCGACATACCCTTTGCCGATCAGTACAATCCAGAACAATGGTGGAGCAACAGCAATCAGCCGCGCTTCGGTATGCTACGTGTTCCCATTGGTAGTAATGCCGATGAAACCACCTGGCTCGATCTCAATGACAACGTGCATGGACCACACGGTATTATCGCTGGTACAACGGGTGCCGGTAAAAGCGAACTATTGCAGTCCATGATCGTTGGTCTAGCCGTGACGCATCATCCTCATCTCGTCAATTTTGTGCTGGTAGACTTCAAAGGTGGTGCCGCGTTCAAGCCGTTCGAGAAGATACCGCATACCGTTGGCATGGTGACAGACCTGAGCGGCAAGTTGACCGAACGCGCACTGGTGGCACTGAAAAGCGAGCTAAAGCGGCGTGAGCATATCCTGAGTGGCGCGAACGCCAAGAAGATTTCCGAATATATCACGATGCGAGCGCAAAATCCCAAAGGACTGGAACCCTTGCCTCACCTCTTCATCATTATTGACGAGTTCGCGGAACTGGCGAAAGAACATCCCACCTTTATGGAAGGATTGGTCAGTGTGGTGCAAAAGGGGCGCAGTCTCGGCGTCCACCTGATTCTGGCGACGCAAAAGCCGACGGGATCGGTCAACGCCAACATCTGGTCAAACCTCAAATTTCGCATCTGCCTCCGTGTGGCTTCGCTGCAAGATAGCCGCGACATGTTGGGACGTTCAGAGGCCGCCCTTCTACCCAGCACCATTCCTGGTCGTGCCTATTTCCAAATAGGGTCGGAGGTCTTCGATCTGTTTCAGAGCGCGCGTATCTCGCTACCTGCACGCGTGGCGAACGAGGCCGCCCTCGCTCTACAACAAGCAACAGTGGGAAACAACGAGATTATCGACCAAACGGTGTTGATGGACCTGATCGAGCCGTTTCAAGAGACTATAGGGGCAGAGCTTTTCAAGCCCTGGCCTGCTCCCTTACAACATCGCATCAATCTCACCGAAATTTACAAAGTAGTACGACGCACACACCCACGTCAGAACAACGACGCGAAACAGCCGATCTATGGGTGGTTGACCTGTCCTATGGGCATGATCGATCTGCCAATGGAGCAGCGACAGGAACCCTGGCTCCTTGATATGGCGCGCAATGGTGGTCACGTCCTTGTTGGTGGTGCCTCTGGCTCTGGGAAAAGCGTCTTTCTACGTACACTCATTACTTCGCTTGCTCTAACACATTCACCCGCGCAACTGCACTTCTACCTCATAGACTTTGGTGGACAAGCTCTGCGCGTCTTCGAGAAACTGCCTCATGTCGGCGGCGTCTTTGGTGAGGCCGATACCGAGTATATCAGTCGCCTTTTACGTAAGCTTGACGGCATTATCGAGGAGCGTAGGAACTATTGCGCGTTGCATCAACTCGATGATTTTCTTGCTTATCAGCGGAGACGTGCGGAGAAAAGTGATTTACCGGAGATGCCAGCCGTTGTGCTGGTGATCGACAAGTTCGTTGATTTTAAGCAAGCCAACGACAAAGAGCTTGACCGTTTACTCATGATCGCTCGACAGGGACGTACTTATGGCGTCTATCTAGTGCTATCAGTTGACCGCCCTGTCTCTGTGCCCATGCAACTGTTAAGCCTAATAGAACTTCGTATTGGGTTGCGTCTGATCGAATACACCGATTCGCTAATACTGATTGGCAAAAACGACGCCGCCTACATCGACCCAGCTATTCCAGGTCGTGGCTACAAACGCGGCAAGACGCTGGAAGAGGTGCATATCGCGCTACCCGTACCGGGAGATGATGACGACGAACAGACAAGCCAGCTTGATGAACTGGTAGCGAGCTTTACACAGCGTAGTAAGGTTGCCAAAGCGGTACAGGCACCTCCAATTCGTCTCTTGCCGGAATACGTGCGTGCCGACTACTTCCTGATGGATGCCGTTTCTGGCCTTGGTACCAAGGGAAATGTTGTCGATAGCATTCCACCATCGCACGCCCTATCGCTACGCGTTGGCCTTGAAGATTTCACTCTGCGACCCATCGCGCTTGACCTGAACTCCGACACTCCTCATGTATTGATAGCAGGTGGTCCAGGAAGCGGACGTACCTCTGTGCTACAGACGTGCCTTTTGATGCTGGCAACGCCACTTAACCGTCGTAGTCAGGTTGTTCTCGTCGATTTCCGTCGTAGTTCACGCCTCATGCGTCGTTTGCCTAATGTGTGTATGTATGCCGATACAGAGGAGCGACTCGGCAAAGCGATAGAGAAGCTCAAAGAGGAACTGCGACGACGCACGGTGCAACTGCACGAAGAATTGGAGAAGACACAGGACGACATTAACGCAGTGATAGGGGCATCCATGTTACCACTGGTACTGGTCATCGACGACTACGATCAACTGGGCGTCCTATCCAGGAACCCACTTAGCGACCTGAAAGAATTTATGCCGCAGGCCCGCGACCTACATTTTCATGTCATCGTTGCGGGACCAGCGAGCGATCTCATGCGTAGTGATCCGTTCCTGAACGCAATTCGTGCCGCACGCCTCGGCATCGTCCTCGGCGGCGATCCCAACGACCCGCAGGTACTAGGAGTGCGTCTCAGCGATATGGCTGCTGGTCGTGGATATCTCGTTCGGCGCAACCAGAAATACCTTGTGCAGTTGGCGCACCTTGCACCCAATGAAATGGTCCCCTGGGTTTATCGCCTTGCACAGTCTACGCCTATCAAAGAACCTACTGAGCAGGAGTCTACACTGTCAATCGCCTAACGAATCGAAAAAAACAACAGACGACCACAAGGAGGTCGTCTCCTGCTATATTCCCCATTATATAGTAGAGTACGCCCCCCTTGTGGTCGCCCGCCCCGAATCAAAAAGTGGAAAAGTATTATCGCGCCCAGAAACAAGAGCTTTCCAGAGAACATGTTTTACAGGGACACGCTATGATTGACATGCAGCATATTTTTCTGCGACACAGGACGCGTCCAGTAGCGTCTCGTTCTTAGAGATATTTCCTCTTGCTGTGGAAGAGGACGCTCCTGCCAGTTCGCCAAGTGTTTCTGAACAGTTTGTACAAGCACCTCTGGATCGAATGGTTTGGTGAGGTAGTCTGTTGCCCCGACGAGACGCCCACACATCTTGTCGAATATCCTGTTCTTGCTTGTCAGCATCACGATAGGAATGTCTCGATATAACGCTTTTTTGCGCAGAAGTTGACAAATCGCATAGCCATCCATATGAGGCAGATGGATATCAAGTAGAATGACAGCAGGCGAGACATCAGCAACCGCCGTTAACGCACTGAGTCCATCAGTAGCAAACGTGAGCGTGAGCGAGTCGCGTTGCAGCGTTCGTTGAATAATGGTTCTCACCGTTACACTATCATCCACAACGAGGACTGTAGGCTTGTGCATCTTCCCTCCCTCATATCTGTCTCTACACTCATGGGAGCTTGCTCGTAGACGACTTCTATTCAGTCAAGTATGGCCTTTTGCAAGCGAGAATACCATAGAAGGTTCTTATAAGTTTCTTATAACTCTCTTATAAAAGTCTTCATCCTTTTGGGCTAATTTGAGGCTGTTTTCCTATTATGGCTTGCTTATCACGCTTAATCGTGCAAAAATAAGCTGAGTAGATTGTTTCAAATTTGTGGATATATAGGAAGTCAGGTATGAGAAAGGACGCTCTTTTCATGACACACAAACATCCTTTGCGTCGTGAACGGGAACAGCGTGGCTGGTCTCAGGCCAAGCTTGCAGAACTGCTGGGAACCAGTCCTCTTTCTATCAGTCAATGGGAACGAGGCGTATATCTCCCCTCTCCTCATTTTCGTGAAAAACTGTGCGCGTTGTTTGAGAAAGATGCTCAGGCTCTTGGCTTTCTCACTGAAACTCATAGAGACTATCCGCTCATACACGATCCGTTTCTCCCGCTACAAGCTCTTCCTGCATCTGGGCTTATTGGGCGTGAGGCACTTCTGCTCTCGTTCGTCGAATCCCTGTGTACGAAGTCTTCCCTCTTAACCATGACTCTGCACGGTCTCCCCGGTGTAGGAAAAACGGCCCTGTTGCTTGCCCTCACACAACACAAACAGATACAGCAGCAGTTCTCCGATGGCATACTCTGGGCAGGTCTTGGTCCACAGCCCCATCTGTTCGAGCATCTGCATCGCTGGGGGACGTTGCTTCACATTTCGGAAGAGGAGATGAAGGACCTGCATGATCTCTCCTCATGGGCAAAGAGCCTTCGCACACATATCGGCACACGCAAACTTCTCCTCATTCTGGATGACGTGTGGCATGTCGAAGATGCCCTTGCGCTACAGGTTGGAGGAGAACAGTGCGTTCATGTCGTGACCACTCGCCTGCCCAGCATTGCTATGCACTTTGGCTTCCAGAACACGTTGCACGTTCCAGAACTAGAGGACGTGCAGGGTACAGAACTCTTAGCACACTTTCTGCCCCACGTAGCGCAACAGGAGCCAGAGACGCTTCACAATCTCGTCCAAGAAGCTGGAACATTGCCCTTAGCTCTCACGCTGATCGGCAAACACCTCTCGCGCTACAACGCTCTGGATTCTCCACGCCGACTGCACATCGCTCTGCGTGACCTGCGGAATCTCTCGACACGACTCCAACTGAGTCAACCCCAATCGTTGATTGATCATCACCCCAGCCTGTTGCCAGAGCAACCACTCTCACTGGAGGTCATCATTGCTGTCAGCGAACAACAACTCTCTGCTGAGGCGCAAGTAGCTCTGCGCCAGGTTGCACTCTTGTCAGCAAAGCCGAACAGTTTTTCCGAAGACCTCATCGTTGCTCTACTCCCGACTTCATTAGAGGTGTTTGATGAACTGGTCGATGGAGGTCTGGTTGAACTATATGGAGTTGGACGCTATACCCTGCATCAGACCATAGCCGACTATGCTCATAGTCACACCCCCGCAGAGGATGGTGAGCAGGAGCGAGCTATGCAACGATTGGTAAACTACTATGTGAGATGGTTGGAGCAGAACACTCAGGCATATGAGCAGATCGAGCAAGAACACGTCAACCTGTTGACGGTGTTAGAACTCGCGTCAACGCACAGTAGAAACGCGGAACTCGTCAGATTGGTTCTCGCCATTGTTCCCTTCTGGCAGGCTCGTGGCTGGTATGAGCTGGCAGAACGGTACTTACAACGTGCCTTGCACGCCGTACAAGAGCTTCAAGACAGCAAAGGACGTATAATAGTCCTTAAACATTTAGAAATCATCGAAGAGCGTCGGGGGAACTACGAGCAGGCCAAGATGTACTGTCGAGATGCATTAGCCCTCGCTCAACAGGGAGGAGATCAAGAGCAGAGAAGCCAACTCTTGAGCGACCTTGGCATGCTAGAGCTTCGTCAAGGCAGCTACGAGCAGGCGGAACAGTATTGCCAAGAAGCATTAGCCCTGGCCCGGCAAGAGGGACACCTGAGGCAAATGGTTTTTATATTGAGAGACCTCGGCGGGATTATGCACCATCAAGCTAAGTATGCCCAGGCTCAGCAGTACTCCCAGGAGGGATTGGAACTGGCTCGACAACGGGAAGATTCGGAGCAGATCAGTCTGCTCTTAAACAATCTCGCATCTATTATGGTAGAGCGTCAAGAGACTCAAGAGCAAGCCAGCATCTACCATCAAGAAGGGTTAGAGCTGGCGCGGCGGCTAGGACATCGAGAATACATCATTCGCCATCTGAATGGTTTAGGCGTCCTCGCAGTTCGTCGAGGCGATGATGAACACGCCAGCATCTACTTCCGAGAAGGCTTAGAACTGGCGCGACAACTGGGGCATCGTTCCCTCATCTGTAACTTGCTCAACAATCTGGCGGATACTAGCACTCGACAGGGGAAGCGCGAGCAAGCCGAAGCCTACTTTCAAGAGGGGTTAGAACTAGCACGACACATTGGAAATATATTGATGGTTACAATAACTCTGGTGAGTCTCGGAGAATTGCGGCTTCAAGAACAGCAGATGGACGCGGCAGAGGCAGCCTTTCGCGAAGTCCTGCTCTGTGTTCCCAAAGAGAGTCGAGACTTGGAGGCATACGCGTATTACGGGTTAGCTCAGGTTGCAGCGGCGCACAAACAGTTTGAGAACGCTCTTGAGTACGGCTGGGAGAGCCTCAAGACTTTCGAGCAGATAGGACATTATATGGCGGCTGAGGTTCGGCAATGGAGAGAGCAAATACTGGTACTTGACCCAAACACATGAGAACGGTATTATAGCGAAAACAATTATACGGGTCAACGTGAGTCATAGGAACGTCGAGAGAATAAGGTGCCCGCCACGGGGCCCCCCGCCCCAAAGGGGAACCGCCCAATTCCCAGCGGGATGTGGGGGGGGGGGGCCCGTGGGGGGCCCCGGGGT
>CAXUHG010000040.1:34006-36089 GCA_964250805.1 uncultured Ktedonobacteraceae bacterium
ACGTCGCCACGCATCGCAGACGCCGCCCGGAGAGCCAGGCTGAACCCTCAGCGTTCGCCTTTGTTCCACTGGCTCACGAAGCACTACCCCCGCCTGTCGGAGGAGCTGACTGGCCGGCGGACCAACTGGACACCCCTCATCGCCGCAGCTCTCAAGGCTGGCGTGAAGGACGGCCAGGGCCACGACCCAAGCGAGAGGACCATGCAGCGAACATGGAAGGACGTTCGGGCCTATGTAGCTGCGGAGCAGCAAGCTGGGCAGGTGGCCAAGCCGCCGCGCAAGCTCCAACCCCGTGACCTGCCGGCCAACTGGCGCCCGACGCCAGTGGCGGGGGCGGGGCCCCCCCCCCCCCGGCCGCCCCCCCCCCACCCCCCCCCCCCCACCCACCCCCGCCCTGGGGGGGGGGGGGCCCCCGGGGGCCCCACCCTGGTTTCGACAAAAAAGGAGCATCTGGAACAATTCTATGCCAAAGACGACAAAACGAACTGCAACCAAACGCACGGAACGCATTGCGAAGGCTCACGCCACGGAACTGCCGCCAATTGTGGTGAAAGAGACACCGATACAGCGCTCTGCTGGCTATAAACGTCCTGCACGCGGTCTTGCACGCTATCCCTGGGCGACTGTCTTGACGGTACTTATTATCGCGCTCGGCGTCTACGTACTCTATTTTTACCACGTAGGACCGTTCGCGCTACCAAAACCAAAGCCGAAAGTCACATCCGCCCCAATTGTACTCGCCTCTTCTTGCTCTACCGCAAGCATGGTGAGCAAGTTGACGGATACTGCACCCGCGCCTGATGCGGCAACATTCAAAGCCACGCAACACACCTATGCCAAAGCACCTACTCTGAGTATCGACACCAAGAAGATTTATTGCGCTGGCATCAATACCAATCGTGGCCTGATCGTGGTTGAACTGAATCCCACGCTGGCACCGAACACGGTCAACAACTTTGTCTTTCTTGCACAAAATAAGTTTTACGACGGTACTGTCTTCCACCGTGTCCTACCAACTGGTGCGGCGCGTATCATTCAAGGCGGCGACCCGCTCGGCACAGGCACAGGGGGTCCCGGCTACAAATTTGCCGACGAACCCGTGAAGGGAAACTACACCCTAGGTGCGATTGCGATGGCAAACTCAGGTGCCAACACTAACGGTAGCCAATTCTTCATCTGCACAGGCGATGATACGGCGGCTTTCCAAAAGTCGTATAATCTCTTTGGGCGTGTCGTCAAGGGTATCGAGATCGCGCAAAAAATCCAGGGTCCTGGCGACGATGCATCTACCAAAAATATCACACCGGACAAAATCAACCATGTGATAATTGTAGAGGCATAACGCTCATCAATCTTGATACGACAAGACTTCGTAGGGACCGATTTATCGCGTCCGACAGCGTGATTTATCACGCGAGTCTAATGTGAAATTTTGCCGCGAACAGATTGATTTTGTAATAAGGGCATGTAGTAACATGTTCCATAGAGTTAGGAGAACACATAATGGCACAACAGTATACCGCACAACCAGAGATGCAGATCGACCCTGCAAAGAAATACACGGCAATTATGCACACGAGCAAGGGCGACATCCAGATCGAACTGTTCGCACGCGAGGCACCCGTAACCGTCAACAACTTCGTCTTCCTTGCACGCGAAGGATTCTATAACGGCACTACCTTTCATCGCGTCATTAAAGGCTTCATGGTGCAGGGTGGAGACCCAACCGGCACAGGCACGGGCGGTCCCGGCTACAAGTTCCGCGACGAGCCAGGAGCACTCGCACTCAAGCACGACAAAGTTGGTATCCTGTCGATGGCGAACTCTGGCAAAAACACCAATGGTAGCCAGTTTTTCATCACCTATGGACCAACACCGCACCTGAACGGCGTTCACGCCGTCTTCGGTCAAGTGACACAGGGCATGGATACTCTCAATGCTATTCGTGAGCGCGACCCAGGGCGCGACCGTCAACCCGGAGATACCATCATCGCCGTCGATATCGTCGAAAGCTAATTTTGTAAGAGAAGATGAGACATGCCCTGCAATGCAACGCATTGCAGGGCATGTCTCATATTATCTT
>CAXUHG010000040.1:36099-40114 GCA_964250805.1 uncultured Ktedonobacteraceae bacterium
TTACAAACTCCTAACTTTAACTTTTTTCAGTAGTTTTTTTTTAATGCATTGCAGGGCATGTCTCATCTTCTCTTACACTTTAATCGTCTACCTGATAATAAATGAAACGAAGAAAGGAACACACCATGAGCGCAATCGACACCGTAAATACATTTCTAACCGCTCTCCAATCAGGTGACATGGAGCTAGCAGCCACCACTATGTCGGACGACTTCACTATGAGCGGCTTCGCACCCAAAACACTGAACAAAAACCAATTTCTCGTCACACATAGCAACCTGCTCGCCTCCATGCCAGACTTCTCATACAATCTCAGCAACGAGCAGGTCGAAGCGAACGGAGCAGTGCAAACAGAAATAGAGATTACCGGAACACAACTCAACCCTCTTACCCTTACCGTCCTTGGTGTGCAAACTCTTCCAGAAACTGGCCTTGCCGTCACACTCGCTCAAACGCAAACAACATTCAAAGTGAACGACAACAATCAAGTAACCAGTATGGCAATGCAGCCAACAGTTGGCGGCGGCCTTGAGGGGTTATTGCAACAGGTTGGGGCAGAACTGCCTATTGAGGAGAGAAGAGGGTATTTCAACGGGTAGCAATAATGTCAAGCAAAAAAATGTGTTTCGGTTCACACTGTGAACCGAAACACATTTTTTTGCTTGACACAACCTTTTCCGTCCTCTACAATTGCTATCAAATAGAGAGTACATAGATATAACTATTTCTAGTATAGAAGGGGACAACGATGGCAGATTGGGTTGGACGACAGCTTGGCAACTACTCATTAACACGCTTGCTAGGTGAAGGGGGATTTGCGGAAGTCTACCTCGGCGAACACGTTCATCTTGGCACGCAGGCCGCTATCAAGGTTCTACATACGCAACTCGGCGGCGAAGATATCGACAAATTTCGCGTTGAAGCGCGTACCATCGCACGGCTACAACATCCCAACATCGTGCGAGTGCTGGACTTTGGTATCGAAAACAAGAACCCATTTCTTGTAATGGACTATGCCCCCAATGGTACTCTACGTAACAAGCATACTCGCGGACAACATGTTCCCTTGTCCTCGGTTGTCTCCTATGTCAAGCAGGTTGCTGAGGCTTTGCAATGCGCTCATGACGAGAAAATGGTACACCGCGACGTGAAGCCAGAAAACATGCTAGTAGGTCGCCGTAACGAGATACTTCTGAGCGACTTCGGCATCGCCACCGCAACCCAGACCTCACGCCAGAACACGCAAGACATCACGGGTACTGTCGCCTACATGTCACCTGAGCAGATACAAGGCAAGCCGCGCTCCGCCAGTGACCAATACTCGCTCGCCATCGTTGCCTACGAGTGGTTATCCGGTGAGCGTCCCTTTAATGGCTCCTTCACCGAAATTGCTGTTCAGCATGCCGTCGTTCCACCTCCACCACTACGCGAAAAAGTGCCATCACTTAGTCCTGATGTTGAGCGCGTAATAATGATCGCCCTCGAAAAAGACCCGGTAAAGCGATTTAGCAGCGTCCAAGCCTTTGCCAATGCCCTTGAACAAGCCAGTAAGGACAATGCTAATGCTTCTATCGAAGTGAAGCCACAGCAAAAAGCACTGGAACCAACAGTTTTTGTGCCACCAGTAGTAACCCCTGTAATGCCGCTAGCACCTACACAGTATGCTTTGATGTCCGAACCAGCGGGAACGGTTATAGCTACATACCGAGAACACTCTGATAGAATAATGTCTGTATCCTGGTCTCCTGATAGCAAATATCTCGCAGTTGGTAGTGATGACAAAACTGCTACAGTATGGGAGGTCTCTACGGGGAGAAAGATTTTAACGTATCATGGTCACTCTTATTGGATAAATTGTATCGCGTGGTCTCCACATAATAAATATATTGCAACAGGAAGTGAGGATAAAACTATACAAATATGGGAAGCATTTACTGGTTATCAACCTACTATTTTTAATAACAGATATGAAAAAGTTCGAGGGGTAACATGGTCTCCTGATGGCAGGGATATTGCGTCAACAACTTTTGATGCTGTGTTGCTCTATAAAGTTGATGCTAAGAAATTTACAACTTATGAAGGGCGTGGTACTGGAATTAATGCAGTTTCTTGGTCTCCAGATGGCAACTGGCTTGCTGGTGCAAGCAGCAATAAGTTAGTATCTGTGTGGAATGTAGCATATCGTCATGAAGTTATCGTATATAAGGGGCATACTCATGAAGTGGTTGACTTAGTATGGTTTTCTGACAATACACGTATTGCTTCCGTAAGTAGGGATAAAACAGTACATGTGTGGGATTCGACTACGGGGAATAGCTTATTTGTTTATCGAAATCATAATGACGCTGTGAATGCATTGGATAGGTCCCCAGATGGAAAATACCTTGCTTCTGGAAGCCGTGATGGTACTGTTCGTGTTTGGGATGTTATTACTGGTCGTGACATAGCAGTACATAAACATAATGCTTCTGTACAAACTGTCAAATGGTCTCCCGATGGAAAATATATTGCTTCGGGTGGTGATGGTAGAATTGTGCAGATGTGGGTTGCGCCACAATAGCATTCGGTTTTCGTAGGGACCAGATTTATCGCGTCCGTCCGTGTGATTTATCACATGAGATCATCGAGACCTTTTGTGAGCAATGTATTCAACGCTGAAAGCACCGAACGTGGGTAGGGACCGATGTAGTACGTCCTCGTCGGCGGTTGATTGCCAAAGGGATGCGATAATGCGGTTTTAAGCAAAGAATGAGGGAGCCGAAAACCCAAAGGTGCCTACGAGGAAGGCCAACGGACGCCGACAAACACCCCGAACGGACGCCCACAACGAACCACGACGGACGCCCACAAGGGGCTACCCTACTATACACAATACGACGCGCGTAGCGCGTACAACCGTCATATAGTAGGGTAGCCCCTTGTGGGCGTCCGTTCTCGTACTGCTCCTTATCTCCTTATCACTCATCATTCTAAAAATGATAGCGTTTGACAATATCTTGGTACTGGTGGAACAGCGGCGAAGCTGTTGTCTCAATATTGAGCCAGAAGCGTTTCACTCCATCCATACTGTTTGCACCTACCTCTTGAAATCCTAAGTCTCTACAGAGCCGAACACCATCCGGTGTTCTACTGGTCGCATACAAATTCTCTACAAAAATGCCACGTCTTGCTATCTCTTTGAGAACTTCGTAGCCGCCTGTCAGCAGTTTCATACCATAGGATTTACTTCTTGGTAGTCCCTGTCTTGCAGCAACCGTAAGAAAGACATGTTTCGCTCCCTCTAGGGTAAAAGGAAGGATATTTTCAGGCAGCATAACGTTTTGATGCATGTTGACAAACAAAGAGGTGGCGTCTTTTGCATACCCCATCAATACATCAATGGCCTCTTTTTTCATTGGCACGAGTGCTATCCAGCCAACAATCAATCCGTCCTGCTCTACAACATAGTAAGCATCTGGATTTTGCCGCCAACATGCTAAACGGTTCTCATAACTTGGTGTGGTACTGGTCCCAAAAAGAGTGACACCTAAGTCGGTAATAGCCTGAATATCCTTTTCCTCTGCCCTTCTAAAAATTGAAGAGTCGGAGGTGTATTGAAGTGTAAACATTTCTCTTGCAAGAGCCATTTTATCTATTTCAGCCTTTGGATAATAGCCTTCGGTAAATCCTTCGGGAACGACTCGTTTTATCTTCCCTGCTTTTGCAAGATGAAAAAACGTTGCACGTGGCATGCCTAGTTTTTTAATAGCTTCCTGTGCAGTATAAAAATTTTTTGGAGCTTTCGCTATTTTCGTCATAGAAGGTGTTTGTCTCCTCGCATCCTTATCATATCTATCATCTCATATTATAAGGCCGCTTGCTACCCTATAAACTCTTTAGACTAAAACCTTGACAAAAGAGAAGATGTTACTGTATATTCTATTTAGACTCTTTGAACTGTTAAGATATACGAAAAAAGAAAGAGGTTACACACATGACAAAAAGCGAAGTCGCTCAATTCCGCGAACAACAAGCC
>CAXUHG010000041.1:0-12469 GCA_964250805.1 uncultured Ktedonobacteraceae bacterium
GATTGAGCGACTTGGAGTGTTTGCTCAAGGGTAAGGTCAGAGCGTTGGGCAAGAGTCATGAGCAACGAGGCGGCGAACTGTTTCTCCTCCGAGTATAAGCTAGACCCATAGGGCGATTGCGCCACTTGCACCATCTGCTCAAGGGCAAGGTCAGAGCGTTGCATGATATCAGCTGCTATTTGTATGGTCTGCTCTTTTACCACTGTAGGGCTATTGGTGTAAAGTGTAGTCAATACATCTATGACAACTTTGATATCTAGTACCATCTCCTGCGTTACTAATGCCATCAGTACTTCTTGCGCTATAGCAGCATATTGACGTGAGCGTAGTAGTGTGCCGAGATGCTCTAATGCATCATTAAGTTGTAATGAGAAGGGCGATGTTTTTACCAGTGTCACAAGCCACTCGACGACTGTTTCGGTCAGGGTAGTTTCGACTACTAGCTCTTCCTCAAGACAGGTGCTAACAAAGAAGAGGTCTTGCTGAAGAATGTTCGTGTGTTGGCTGCGGCGGCTCACGATTTTACCGTCGAGGATTTGCTGAAGACGGGCGGTAAGTGGTTTGCGCCCCAGTTTGCCCAGTAAGAGCAGCATAACCTCTTGCCAGTGTGGATCGTGCAGGTGTTGGGCTAGAAAGTCGTTGATAATTGTTGGCTCTTCCTCTTGTAGATAGGGTATGTAGACATCGACGGCGGCGAAATATTCCTGGAAGGTGCGATGCACGAAGCCGTAGAGTGTTTCATCGTTTTCACCTGTGCCGCGCTCGACGATTAAGCCAGCCTCAACCTGCATTAGTTCGAGAAAGCGTTCGGCCTCCTTCCGTTGCTCCGCTATTTCTTTGATCAGTCCACCATCTTTGATAAAACGCTCGATTTCACGTAACAGGAAACGCGAGGGTACATCGGTGTCTTTGCTCGTTGTATTCTCGTTGTTTGCGTTGTCATGGTTCTCTTCCTGTGAGCGTTGGTGTAGCACGAAGCCGAGGTGCGCGACACAAGCGTACTGGTCGTCCTTGCTCATTCTCATGTTTTGCCAGCGAGCATCGGTACCTTTGAGCCTTGCCCATGTGTCTAGTAGCAGGTCGGCGCAACGGTCATAGACGAGGATGCGCTTATCGGGCAGGCGTTCGTAGCGGTGTAGAGCGGTGATGACGGTGAGCAGCAATGGATTGACCGCCAACTTATGCAAGCGTGGGTTATCCTGTAGCGTCTTGCACAGCACTTCAAGTTCTTGTCTGTCTTCGCTTAGTAGGGGTGAGAGTCGTAGCACATGGGTATACCAGCGTTCTAAGAATTGGCGAATTTGCGCGTCGTCGAACTCCTGCACCTGCGCCTGTGCGAACTCCGGGCTAGAGATGGGCGCGAGTTCGTAGCCGACGGGACGCGATGTCACCAGCACGTAGTTGCCAGGATGACGTAGCGCGAAGCCCTCTATCTCCTCGACCAGCCTGCGCCGTTCGTCGAGCGTCGCAACCTCGTCGAGACCATCGAAGAGGAGTACCATCGCCTTACGTGCCAGCAACTCCTTGAACATCTGCGGATGAACCTCGACACCCTCACGCTTCAAAATCACCTCGGTTGCATACGACAGGAAATTGTATTCGTGGCGGCGACGATCCTCCACAAGGCGTCGTAACTCGATACGCAACGGAAAGGGATGACGTGCTAGTAGGGCAGTATGTGCTGTATCTATGTCTGTGCAATGTGCCGCTGCATGACTCCACGCCATGTGCCGCGTAATCGTCGATTTGCCCGAACCTGGACCACCGAGCAGCACAAGATATGGATATTGTTCCAGTGAAAGCTTGACCTCATCATCTACTGTAGCAACTGCTCTTTGTCTAACAAATCGTCGTTGCTCTTGCTCTTTCAGTTCAACACGCAACGGCACAAAGATACCGTTGATTTTGGGGGCAATATGTTTGTCGCTACGGTCTTTGGTCGGCACAACGCCTGCAATTTTGAGATAACGTAACGAGCGTTCGAGGTGCGTGGTGTACGTTTGTAAGTCCTGTCCAACTGTTCCGCGCTATAGCCTCCCGTGAGCGTCTCGTTCATCTCACGCAACAGTTTGACGATCTCTAGCACCGACTGCTGCATCTTCATCGTCGCAACGGCAGCACGCATCTGTATGGCACTACTCATCTGTTGTTTGAAGAAGGGATCGGCGTAGAGTTCGGCTATCAACGCATCAAAAAAGCTGGTCAGGTATGGAGTGGTGTCTACTCTCTTAGGTTTCGGCTTCTTAGTAAGATTTCTACTTTGTAACGAGCGATTGTAGGCATCGTTCAACTTGCTAAAATCAGGCTGCTCAGAGAATGAGAAGAGGCGCAACGCTTCTTGTTGTAGTGCTTTGCTATGCTCCCCTGGCTCAAAGAGATTTGCAAGTACATCACGATAGCGGTCACGTTCTACTGGTGACTCAAACTGAATCAGGCCACGCTCTACCGCATTCTTGAGTGCCTGTTCCAGATGTTGACGCTGCTCTTTTTCATCCAGATGTAGCACGCGCCCACGAACAAACTTAGTTCCCTCATCTTTCATAAACTCCTTACCCCTATCGAGCAAGGTGCCACGCAATGCCTCTAGCATATGCGGTGTACTAGATATGACGAGCGAAGTGATAGCTGCGACGCTAAGGGGATTAGGAATCATTGTTCGTAACCGCCTCTTCCATATCATTTCATTGCATGAAATGTAGCACGAAAACTAAGTAAAAATCAGCGGGATTTTTCAAAAATGAATTTTGTTGTTTACGCTGCTGAATTTAGTATTACACGAGCTACGTTCTCATCGTTGACGCCATTGACGATTTTAATAACTTCACGTAACGCGTCTACTTGTCTTATTTGTGCTACCTGCTTTTGAGCCAACTCTTCCAACGAAGGAAATTTATTCTTGACAATATCTACAAGTATCATCTGAAATGCTTCTATCTGTCCTTCGGCTCTTCCCTCTGCTCTTCCTTCTTGGCGACCTCGTGCTCGTTGCTTTTGCACAAATTCGTCTTGTTCTAGCAATTCGTCAAACATATCTAATCGCTCCTTTACCTGTGTTTTTTCTATCAATGGTAGCGTTTCTGCACGTTTCAAAAATACATTTAACCACAATAGCCGACGAGCTAGCTTTGAGTCATTTCCCTTACAGTATTCTATCAGTTCGTCGATAGCTTGCAAGAGCATGTTTGCGTCTAAAGGATAAAGAGGACTAGGGCGTCCACAAGGGGAACGCCCCTCCCATACGACGATGAATGACGTAGAGCGCGTTCGTGTATGGGAGGGGCGTTCCCCTTGCAGGCGTCCTTGCTCAACCACGATACACCGTTTTCTTTGCTAAGTTGACACCTATTAGTTCACTAACCTTGATTCGACAGTTTCGTAGGGACCAGATTTATCGCGTCCGCTGCTCAATTTATTGAGCGAGATCATGATGAACTTTGTATGCAAGCGGTTTCGGTAGATCTCGCGTGATAAATCACGCACCGGACGCGATAAATCTGGTCCCTACGAAATATCTTCAAATGAAGGTTGTTGGCTCAATGTCCATTATCCCTTTCCACCCAATTTTTTATAGTATACTCTACTTATTATTGCTTAACAAGGAACAGCTTAGATGCAGTAGAAAGAGACTATTAGCGTATGTATACTCTCCAATTTCAGGATGTTTTACTGGCACAGCGACAGATTCGCCCGTATTTGCAGCGCACGCCGCTCTATTCGTATCCCGCGATCAATGATTTAATTGGCACGAGTGTCTATATCAAACATGAGAACTATCAACCTGTTGGCGCGTTTAAGGTGCGTGGTGGTGTGAACTTGATTTCACAGATGGACGCGGAAGAGCGGCGGCGTGGTGTGATTGCGGCCTCGACGGGCAATCATGGGCAGTCGGTGGCGTATGGGGCGAAGTTGTTTGGAGTGCAGGCGCGGATCGTGGTGCCGGAAGGGGCGAATCCTGGGAAGGTTGCGTCGATGCAGGGTATGGGTGCTGAGGTGCTTTTTCATGGCGCAACCTATGATGAGGCAAAGTTGTATTGTGAGAAGTTGGCGCAGGAACACGGCTATCGCTACATTCACTCCGGGAACGAGCCTTTGTTGATCGCGGGCGTCGCAACTGGTATATTGGAGATGATGGAGGATGAGCCGGAGCTAGAGGTGATTTTTGTAGCTATTGGTGGTGGTAGCGGTGCGGCTGGTGCGTGTATCGTTGCGGACGCCATCAACCCGAATATTCGCGTTGTCGGTGTACAGTCTGAGGAATCGTCGTCGGCGTATCTCTCGTGGCAACAACACAAGTTGGTATCCGCGCCCAATCGTACCTTTGCGGATGGTCTGGCAACGGGTACGGCTTTTGAGCTACCACAGGCCATTTTGTGGGACAAGCTCGACGACTTCTTGCTGGTGAGCGACGACGACATTTCACAGGCGATGGTCTGGATGATCGAACGCGCCCACACACTCGCCGAACCCGCAGGCTCGGCACCACTAGCAGGTGCGTATCATTTGCGTAACGAGTTGCACGGCAAGAAGGTAGGCATCGTGTGTTCCGGTGGCAATGTCTCGCTGGAACACTTGAGACGTGTCCTTGCGGTTACGCATTAGGCACGGAGAATAGTATACTCTCTCAGAAGGCCCTTGACCGCGGCCTGCGTTAGATGGGTACGCAGGTCGTATAATGAAAACGGTTTTTGTAAAGTCATAATTCCTGGATAACGTCTTTGGACATCTCTCAGTTCGAGCGCGTCCACAGCCGAAATAACAATAATCGGTAACGAGGGATGGTGAATACGCAATGTGGTAATAACCTGCGTACCTGAAATCTCCGGTGGCAAAACCAAGTCTATGATAACTGCATCAAAGGATTCAGAGTCTTCAGAGAAGAACTGCTCAAGAAAGCTCCATCCGTTATAATAGAGAGAAGGAGTGTGTCCAAGGAGTCCTAGAGTTGTCTGTAAGAGACCTCCAATGGAGGGATTATCCTCAACGATGCCAACCTTCATATCTGTTCTCCTTTATGCGGCTTCGGGAAGTGAAGCCTGTAGTTGCTTCTGGCCTACCAATGCCATTGCATCTGCTGATGAGACAAAGACGTGTCCGCCTACGCGTTCGATCATGACACTCAGGCGTTGTAGACGCTCGGTATCCTCATAGCGTGTCCATGTTGGAGTGTGAGCAGACCATGAAACTTTATCTCGGCGACTTGGGATAGTTTTAAGCGTTTCTGCAGGAATGAAGCGTACAAATTGTCCTCGGTCATCGGCATAGAGCGGTCCCAGGACGAAACCATCGCATCCAGCGCGAACGCCTTCAATCGCAATGCGCTCATATTCTTCATCAGCAATATGTGGCAGAATAGGTCGCACCGCAATGAAGACAGAGATTCCTCTCGCTTTCAAAGAGGCAACCGTGTTTGTGCGCTCGGCTGGAGAAGGCGTATGCGGTTCTACAAGCGATGCGGAGTTCCAACAACTCAGGGAAACTAAGGCACTCAATGTCGTCTTTTGGGCATTCATGGTGCGTTGAATGTTCTCAAGGGCATTCAATGTTGAGGCTCCAAGCGCGGCCTTCGTGCTAAAGTTCAAATGTTTGCCCATTGTCGATAGACGTTGCAGCATTGCGATACCGCGTTCTGGACGTGCAAAGGGATCACCATCGTAGCCGAACTGAATGGTTTCAAAAGAAGCATATTGTGCAAATTGCTCGAATTGAGTGAGAACATCTTGCATATCAAGCTTTGCAAGCCCAACTTCTCCCCCGCGTGTATAGCAATACCTGCATCCAAAAGGGCAGGGTTCTCCGACGGGAACAAGAACGCGATCCTTTTCCACTTTAAATAGAAGTTGTTTGCTCATCTCTATATCTTTCCTTCCCTGGACAGTTATTACTCGTTTCCTGATATAACCTGTGAAGAAAGTGTAGCAATATTGTGCAAAAGAGTCAATGCATTTTTGGGATTTTGTAAAAATTGTAGCATTTGCGCCAATTTATTATACTTATCGACATATGTATTTTCATCATGATAAAATGAACATATGTAAAGAAAGTTGCTAAAATAGACGGGCTGTAATACAAAGCCAATTCTGTAACGTCGCGCCCAAATGGACGTAGTACGCAACAGGGAAAGAGAATGACTATTCTGTTGTTTCTTGCTATAAGCAGTTCTACTAGACAAATCACGTTGCCCTACGTATAATGCCTAACAGAAGAGCGAAATCGGATAGAACTGCACAGATGAGCAGAATAGACAAAAGATTACCGAGCCAACGTGAAAAGGAGAGCCGAGAGCATGCCATCTACTAGCAACTCCCCTAAAGGTGATAATGTCGGTACATATGTGGTTCAGGATAGCAAAAAAAAGGAAGAATTGCAGCGTGTATCTCTTCAAAGTCGCATGATCACAACTGCGATGGGCGGAGTGTTAGCAGAACAGCCAGACCCAGGTGCCTTTCATCGTGTACTCGATGTTGCATGTGGCACTGGTGAGTGGGTACGAGAAGCAGCGCAGACGTATTCAGATATGAACCTCGTTGGAATCGACATCAATGCAATGATGATAGACTATGCACGGAGCCAAGCAAAAGAGCAGGGACTGACAGACCGTGTTGAGTTTCAGGCAATGGATGTATTGAAGAAATTTGATCTTCCCGATAACTCGTTTGATCTGGTGAACTTACGCTTTGGCATAAGTTTTGTCCGCACCTGGGATTGGCCTTCGTTGCTTCTTGAAATGCAACGGGTTGTTCGTCCAGGAGGCATTATTCGTCTGACCGAGGCTGAGATAGAAATTCAAGGTACAAGTCAGGCACTGACAGCACTTTATGCTTTAGGGACAATTCCCTTATATCGTGCGGGCCATCTCTTTACGCAAGACAAAGCAGGCTTAACTGACCATTTAGCAGAACTGCTCACAAAAAGTTGGTGCGGGGATGTGCAGAGTAGGTTCTACCCCCTGATATTTCGAGCGGGAACACCGGAAGGAGAGTTCTTCAAAGAAGATATGAGATATCTTCATATCACCATGACTCCCTTTGTGAAGAAATGGGGAGGGCTGACAGAAAATTATGAGGCACTCTATCAGCAAGCATTCAAAGACATGGAGCAACCCAGTTTCTTTGCGACCTGGCCCCACCTTACTGTATGGGGAAGCAAGCTTCCAAACAATAATTTCACTTCCATCTCAGTTTCGTCTCATCATGAAAAGGAGAGCGAGAGCATGCCATCTTCCAATAACACCCCTAAAGGTGATAATGCCAGTACATATATGGTTCAGAGTAGCAAGAAAAAGGAAGAACTCCAGCGTCTAGTTCTTCAAAGTCATATGATTACAGAGGCAACAGGTGGAGTGCTACCAGAGCAACCGAATGCGAACGATTTTCGTCGCGCCCTTGATGTTGCGTGTGGTACAGGAGGATGGGTTATAGAGGCGGCGCAGACGTATCCAGAAATGAGCCTTGTTGGTGTGGATATCAGTGTGTTAATGACCGACTACGCACGCACGCAAGCAAAAGACCTGGGACTTGCGGACCGCGTTGAGTTTCAGGTGATGGATGCATTGAAGAAATTGGATTTTCCTGACAACTCATTTGATCTAGTAAACCTACGTTTTGGTATAAGTTTTGTCCGTACCTGGGATTGGCCTGCACTCCTGCTCGAAATGCAACGGGTCGTTCGTCCTGGTGGAATTATTCGTTGGGGCGAAAGTGAGGTAGTCACGCAGAACACAAGTCCTGCATTGACAGAACTATACGCTATAGCGATGAGCGCATTTTATCGTGCAGGGCATATCTTTACACAAGACACAAAGGGATTAACAGGTTATCAGGCGGAACTGCTTACAAAAAGCTGGTGCGAAAATGTGCAAGTAAAGACATACCCTCTGCATTTCCGTGCGGGAACGCCAGAGTGTGAGATGTACATAGATGATGTGAAATATCTGTATGTCACCACAACTCCTTTTGTTCAGAAATGGGTGGGACTGCCAGAAAATTATGATGCTCTCCATCGACAATCACTCAAAGAAATGGCGCAACCAGACTTTTCCGCAATCTGGACGCACGCTACCGTATGGGGTAGCAAACCGCTTTCGCATGCGAAATAGCGTTTACAAAAAAGAATATTTCCGTAGGAAAGTGAGGACATAGTATGCCATCAGAGATGTCACAGGCGAATGGTTCAGAAGCTCGTCTGCTTAGCGATGAACGATTTCTGCGCAAAGTTGCCTATATGTATTATGAGGATGGAAACTCACAGGAAGGAATTGCCGAGAAAGAGTATGTCTCGCGCCAAACAGTGAGTAAGGCACTGCAAAAGGCGAAAGATCGAGGCATTGTGCGCGTTTCGATTGTACCTGACATGCGTTCTGGCTATTTACGCAACCTCATGCGTGAAGCACGTATAGGGCTGGAGTTGGAGGATGTTGTACTCGTTCCTGGCAACAATTTTGAAGGGATGAAAGAATATGGAACCGCTGAGGAAGTGGTTGTTGAAATAGCCAAATCTGCTGCCGACTATCTCGACCAACTCTTGACTAATACTGACATTCTCGCTGTTTCAGGTGGCACGGTCTTCATGCGAAATGTGGCACGTTATCTTACTCCGAACAGACTGCTCCCCCATTTGCAGGTCGTTGCCACAATCGGCTTTGTTGAAGCTCATACCAGCGATGGCGATGCAAACTTAATTGCCTACGATATCGCACAGGCATATGGGGGAAGACATACATGGTGTTGTATGCCTGCATTTTTTCCATCTCTTCCGATTGCAGATGCTCTCTTGAATATAAAATTGATGAGACAAAATGACCCCATCGTAAAGCAATCCGCTGATCTTCATAATAGAGCAAATGTGGTTATGATGAGCATTTGGCCTCCACATACGAACAATGAAGTTGTGATACGAGGAATTCTTTCCAAGGAGCAGATTCAAGCGGTCGAGGCGATGCATCCAGCGGTAGACATCAATCACTGGGTCTTTGATGCAGAGGGACGATGCATCAATACGCTACTGAATCCACCACCATACTACTTAACGGGTTTTGAAATTCCTCGCCTCAAGCAGAAGATTCGCAAAGAAGCTGCGAAGGTAATTCTTGTTGCTGGTGGCGGTCCGGCCTACGTTCCTGCTATTCGTGCAACGCTCAATGCTGGCCTTGCAAACATTCTCATTACGGATCATGTGACCGCTCAATTATTGCTTATGGAGAAGTGATACGTATGCAGCAAGCCTCGCACCAGCTTTTGATGCTATTAGATACATACGTCTGTGGAGACGATGCAGAATGTGCATCGGTCGTCCGTGCCAGACAGATGATTACACAACATGCCGATATCTGGCTTCAGAGTTGTAGAGAAGGCCATGTGACTGGCTCTGGCCTCATTCTTGATCCAGGGAACAAAAGAGTGCTGCTACTCCATCATCGTAAGTTGCAGCTATGGCTTCAGATGGGTGGACATGGAGAAGATGAATTTGACCCGTCGCGCACCGCGCTTCGTGAGGCGTTTGAGGAGTCGGGCTTGACTGATCTGGCATTTTTTCCAAATCCTGCGCAACCAACGCTCATTGATGTTGATGCCCATATCATCCCTGCTCGCAACGAGCAACCGGAGCATTATCACCTGGATTTCCGCTACCTATTTTCTACTTTCTCACCTAAGAAGATTCAGCTTGCACAGGCTGAGGCAAAAGAGATGCGCTGGTTTGCTTTCTCTGAAATTGCTGCCCTCCCACTCAAACCAGCAACGCTACGCCTTCTACGTAAGGCTGAGAAATTGCTCACATAGTTAGTTGTTCGTACATCCATTTCGTGTTACAATGAGGAAAACTAAAAGTACGAAAATAGTTAACATATATAAGCAAGAAAGAACATGAACGAATACGTAGTGGTCGGGCAAGAGACCTCAGAAACCTCGGCGGCATTCGAGAGCATTGAGACGTTCAAGGCACGCTATCCTTTCCCCATTGACTCCTTTCAACTCGAAGCGATTGCTCATCTTGCCGATGACCAATCCGTAATGGTAGCCGCACCTACGGGCACAGGTAAAACACTGGTCGCGGAATATGCGATCTGGCTCGCGCAACAACGTGGGCAACGCGTCATCTACACCACACCATTGAAGGCACTCTCGAATCAGAAGTACCGCGACCTGCGCGACATCTATGGCTCCGACACCGTTGGCCTTGTGACGGGCGATATCGTCGAGCATAGCCGCGCCTCTATCGTGATTATGACCACCGAGGTCTATCGCAACATGCTGCTAGAGGAGGGTGGCGAACGCTTCGGCCTCTCCTCCTCGCTCGACGATGTGGGCTTTGTCGTTTTCGACGAACTGCACTATCTCAGCGATATCGAGCGCGGTCCCGTGTGGGAAGAGGCCATCATCTGTTCACCACCGCATGTACAACTGGTTGGTCTCTCAGCAACGGTAAGCAATGCCCAGGACCTCGCCGACTGGATCAGCCGCGTGCATCGTCCGATTGTGCTAGTGACGCATGAGCGGCGAGCCGTGCCGCTGGAACATTACTACTTTCTCGATGGCAAGTTACACCTTGTGCAAGACGCCGATGGTAGACGCGTCGAGAAGTTTCCCAATGTTGGTGGTGAAGCGAAGGTGGCACAGATGACAAACCGAGGCCGCGTCTTTAGCTTCGAGGATGAGGACGACGAAGACGACGATGAGTGGAATGGTGGACGCAGCCGGAAAAATGGGCATCAGGATACCTCACGCACAGCAAAGAACGAAGACGGTGAAACGCCACCAGTGCAAGAGAAGCCTAAACGTCAGAAGCCGCGTGAGGCTGCCGAACCAGGGGCAGTGCTAACCGCTTTACGTGACGCCGATCTGTTGCCGTGCCTCTACTTTCTTCCAGGGCGGCGCGTGGTGGAAGAGGCAGCGATGAGTGCTGCACTGCACAACTTTACGACGCCCGAAGAGGCGGCACGCATTCAAGAAGAGGTGGGCATCTGGCTAGAACAGTTACCAAAGGAGGATCGCAAGCTGCAACAGGTTATCTCGCTGACGGGCCTGTTGCCGCGCGGTCTGGCCTTCCACCATGCAGGGTTGCTTCCAGGATTGAAGGTGCTGGTCGAGACATTGTTTGCACGGGGTTTACTGCGTGCGGTATTCGCCACCGATACGCTCGCACTTGGCGTCAATATGCCAGCGCGCACGGTTGTCGTAGGCAGTTTAAGCAAGTTCGATGGGCAAGAGATGCGTCTGCTTACACCGAACGAATATCGTCAACTTACTGGACGTGCGGGGAGGCGCGGCATGGATGTGCATGGCTCCGCCGTTATTCCCTATTCGCCCTGGGAGCCATTCGAGCAATCGTTTCAACGCATCACCGGTGACTTGTTACCGGTCACGAGCGCATTTGTGATTCGCTACAACTCTGTACTGAACCTGTGGAAGCCCGGTGATATTCAATATCTGCGCCGTATCTGTGCTTCGAGTTTGCGTGAGTACCAGCGTTACATGATATGGGAGATGAGCGAACTGCAACGCCTGGAGACACGCCAGAAAAAGGCACAGAAGAAGGGCAAGAAAAAAGGTGCTGCTTCTACGGGAGCCGCCCTTGCCCTAGAAAAACGCCGTGAGAAGATTGGTGCATATCCCCTGAGTCGTGCAGGTGCAGCGGAGCTAGATGGAACCGTCTTCGCATTGCGTGCGCTTGGCTTCATCGGACCAGACGACCAACTTCCACTCAAGGGGCGACTGTTACGCAGCATCTTTCATCCTGCAGGTGCCTTGATGGTCGAAATGATTATGCAAGGTCTGCTGGATGAAGTGACGGTGAGCGAGCTTGCCGAGGTGTGTAGCTGGTTCACGTTCAACACCGACAAACGCGTCAAGAATCGTAACGTTGTGCATGCGAAACTGGTACAGGTGCGGCGACAACTCTGGCACATCGTGCAGCACGTCAATGGAGTCGAGCAACGCGCCTCAATCAACCTCACTCCTGGTATTGCTCCAGAGTTTCACGGCGTTGCCCTTGCATGGTCACGCGGTATGTCGCTAAGTGGACTGATGAATCGTATCGACCTTGCTGAAGGCGATATGCTCATGTCAATCAATCAAACCATCGACCTGCTGCAACAGGTACAGGCCGCCGTCGGTCAAGTTCTGGATAACCGCGACCTGTGGACACAAACAACGGTTGACTCAGAGGAACCGAGTGCGCGCAAAGAGCGCGAACGCAGCGAGCAACTTGCCCTTCAACGCAAACGCCTGGAACACATTCGACCACTATTAGCGCAAGCATCAGCTTCGTTGCTACACGGCATCATCGTACAGAGCCGCACCGTCCCCTCGATAGTTGCGATGGTCGCAGGTGAACCGGTGCCACTAGACGCCGAGGAAGACCTGGACCCAGAGATACTCAAAGACCCAACAGTATAATTACTATTCGGTCAATCGTCATGGAGTCCGGGGCGGGCCGGTGGGGGTGGGGGGGCGGTCGCGATAGGGGGGGCGGG
>CAXUHG010000041.1:12479-20548 GCA_964250805.1 uncultured Ktedonobacteraceae bacterium
ACTTGCTCTGCTTCACCCCGCGGTCGTGGTCTGCCCGCGCATGCATTGGACGATTGACCGAATAGTACATATGCGATGCAGCTTAGCTTAGATTACACCAACACCGATTGGTGTAATCTGCTCTACCTTTTGCAGTGGCTCCGTCGTTAGACGTGTGACAGGCTTGGTACACGCCTCGATGAAGGCAGCGAAGAGATGTGCCCATGCTGGCACATCCTCGTAAATCTCTTCGGGATGACATTGTGCGCCAAGCATGAAACGATGACCAGGAACCTCAATGAGTTCGGGCACACCATCTTCGGCACAACCAGTAATGCGCACACCCTTTCCGGGTTTCTTCACTGCTTGATGGTGAAGGCTGTTTGCGCGTATCTCGCATGTGCCAAGAATCTGCTCCATCCGACTACCAGCGTCGATGTGTACATCATGTACAAGCGTGTTGCGTGGAAGATCCCAGTTTGGATGACGCAAACTATTGGGGCAGAGGGTAGCAACGTCCTGGTAGAGACTACCACCGAGGGCGACATTCAACATCTGCATACCACGACAAATGCCCAGCGTCGGAACATTTTTATCAAAAGCCCAGCGTGCCATCGCTAACTCTAATGCATCGAGTTGTGGATTAGTACTTGTGAGAAGCGGATGCGGCTCCTCACCGTAATTAGCTGGATCAATGTCGATGCCACCTGATAAGAGTAGCCCATCTAAACGGGGGAGAAGCGTGTGTAGTTCGTCAAGATCGTCAAAGATCGGAATAAGAATAGGTACACCACCGGCATGCTCCACTGCATGAATGTAGGTCCTGTTGTTATAATAGATGGGCCGCTCGGTCTCCGCACGTACCCCAGCATGGCAAGGTATTCCAATGAGTGGACGCATTACTACTAACTCCTTCACAATAAACACAGCATAATGTAGAAAAAAGAATAATAAAAAACGGAACGCTACAGGTATATGTGCGTTCCGTTTGGAAAATGAAAACCTCGTCTACCCCTCGAAACGCGCCTGTATAAGCTGGAAACCAAGATGCTCCAGGCTAAGCTGGAGCTCTGTAATTACGAGCATATACATTTCTTTGGCGCGTTGATGTTTCATATCTGTTTGTCCAATGTTGTTAAAATGTTTTTCTTTTTGTTACTAATGTTATACATTCAGCATACACACACTGTCAAGCATTTCATACTTTTGGTCTATTTGGAAGTGCATCAATCTTAATTGAACAATGTTCGTAGGGACCAGATTTATCGCGTCCGTGTGTGATTTATCCTGCGAGATCATGCCCAATATGCCTTTTTACAGGGTTCATCACGATCTCGCTCAATGAATTGAGCAGCGGACGCGATAAATCTGGTCCTTACAAAATACCATCAAACGTATCGTCGTTCTCAACCACCAAAAAAGGCGTTCCACCAGTCTTGCCAGAAGTCTTGCTTCGCCTGTGTGTTTGCGCGTTTCTGTATCCCTTGATGCTGTAGGTCGTCCGTGCCGACAACCACAACCGGATGCTCACCTGGGCGTATATAGCCTAGCTGCTGCCGTGCTTCGTTCTCAATCACTGCTGGGTCTTGATAATGCTTGTTCGCCTGTACCAGGACCTGATGATGGCTTTTCACTTGGTCAAGCTGCCGTTGGGCCGCTTGTACCTGTTGTGACAACTGACTGTTTGACCATGCTTGTGCAAGCGTACCTAAAAGAAACGCCACGCACACCAGACCCGTTACCCAGATAATGGTTTGTGTGAACAGCGAATTTCGTCTGGCTCGCATACGTCCAACCGTCTCGCCCATGCCCACTGCCGAAGTTACACTTGCACCATGAGAAGCAGATAGTAAGCGACGCCCTTGATTTGATACACGCATAGGTTTCTTTTGCACAATTCATTCCTGTCTTTAGTGTTACACGTATTAGACGTTGCCTCGGTTACATTTTTGCATAGAAATGATAGCAATGAAGCAATATTTGTACAAAGCCGCTAGCAGCTTTATACAAATATTGCTCACTCGTCACACACCACTTAGCGGCTCTGTCATATCCTGTGCGAGATAGGCATACACCATGTTCTGACTATTCCAGGAGAAGCCGACATTGCCCAGACGGTCAACGACGATCAAGCCACCCGTTCCTTCGGCCTTCATACCAAGGTATGCGATGGTCTCTTCGGCAGCTTCACGTGCGCTCATGCCACGAGCGACATTATCCGCGACTCGCTTTGCGATAAGCAGGCGCGTAAAATCTTCGCCATTGCCAGTGCATGAGATTGCGGCGTTTTCATCGGCATAAAAGCCACAACCGACTAGCGGCGAATCCCCCACACGTCCAGGAAGTTTGTAAGGAATGCCGCCCGTTGAGGTTGCCGCCGCTAGATTTCCAGCCATGTCGAGAGCAACGGCACCCACCGTACCGTGTTTATCGTCATCCTTCTTGCCATTCTCCGCTGGATGAACCTGCATGTTCGGCTCTACTCGCGCTGGAATACTGGCGATTTCACGTCTATGGAACCTCGGTTCCTGTTGCTGCTCCAGCAATTGTCGCTCGTTGCGTAAACGTAGCCAGTTCTGGTACTGGCGTTCTGTCCGTAGTTCGGACTCCTGAAGAAGAGGAACACTCTGGTCTACCGCGAAATTCATTGCGCCACGACCTGCAAGCAACACATGCTCGCTATTCAAGACACGTCGAGCCAGCGAGATGGGATTCTTGATACGCTCGATACTCGCAACCGCCCCCAACTGCAACGTGTGTCCCTCCATTATGCCAGCGTCCATCTCGATAGTGCCAGTCGCGGTCAAGCAAGAGCCGGTCCCCGCATTGTAATTAGGATTATCTTCAAGGGCGCGAGCAGTCGCCTCTACCGCATCGAGCGCACTCCCGCCCTCTTGTAAAATACGCCAGCCAATTTGAGCCGCCTCCCGACAACCCGCCTGTACATCCTCGAAACGGTCGGATGTAATGGTGCCTGCCCCTCCATGCACAACAATTGCAATTGACATTGAGAACTCCTTTTTCTCTAAATTGTATCATGCTCAGAGAAAATTTTTATTCATGGACCGTTTCGCTCTGCCACTGACACGTTTCGGGTATCGCTTGTTTAAGTGCGGTTGCCAGCCCATCCAGGTTGGTCACATCATCGCGGTAGACTGCCCATGCTTTGGGCTTTTGCGCAGGTTCAGTGACGTTGCGATACACAGTGATACTAATGCGCTTGCCATTGGGGAAAAATTCCTCTTTGATGCGTGTCAAATCTGCCCATGATAAAACAATCTCTTCACCATTGCGGCTCCGTTTAATCAATGCCTGTGGTTCAAGAGAAATGGTGAAGGGGACGGGAGCCACGATTCGGAGATAGAGGACAAAGCCAAAAATAAAGACAACGGCGGCAATGGTGCTACCAACCGCCGAAACGCCTTGATGAATGGCGATCCAGAGGACAAGAGCGGTCACGGCAAGTACACCTCCGATTGTTGCGCCCTGCTTAAAACGGCTCAGTCCAGGTCCAATAAAAACTTGCCCTTCGGCTGTAGTTGTTGCCATGATTCTCTCTCTGCTCTCTATATATAAGCGGGATCGCAAAGGGCAACCGCCCTGTACCCCACCTCTTCCTGTTGCAACCTATTGTAACAAGAGCAGAGAGGCAATGCAATATCCGCTTGTTTCTTTAACGTGCTGATGCTATGATACGTATGTCTCGAAACTATCTCAGCAGTTTAGTGGTTTTGTGCCGCTTTTCGCAGAGGAGGGTGCCATTTATGGCTGCGCCAACCATACAACGGGCTTCGTTTGCCGCGAGGCTGATAACACAGGTACGCAAAGTGGGCAACTCGCTTGGTCGTCCTCTTTTCGCCGTTCTTCTGGCGTTGATCGCCGGTGCCATTGTGATTATACTCACGTCACCTGGTTCACCTGCAGACCGTTTTAACGCAGTAATAACTGCGTTTCAGGACTTATATGTCGGCTCGTTTGGCGATGCACAAACGCTCTCATACACGCTGGTACGCGTCGGTCCCTTGATTCTTACAGGTCTTTCGGTTGCTATTGCTTTTCGCGCTGGCCTCTTCAACATTGGTGCTGAAGGACAACTGGCGATGGGTGCAATGGCGGCAACTATTCTCGCCCTCACGCTCTCGTTCCTCCCTGGTTGGATATTGGTGCCGCTTATGATTATTGGTGCCATGCTCGCTGGAGCTATCTGGGGTGGCATCGTGGGTCTGCTCAAGGCGTGGCGTGGAGCGCACGAGGTCGTGACAACCATTATGCTGAACTGGATCGCCTTTTATTTCACGGACTATCTAATTCTCTCACCATTCAAAGACCCCAAGCAGTCAAATGTCACACCTTCGCTACCTCCGAACGGTACCATTCCAAGCGTTGCAGTCTTCTACAATCAAACGCTAGGAACATTTCTACCCAAGATTACTTCTCCTGGTTCCTATCTCGTCGATATGGGCATTTTCGTGGCACTGCTTGCGCTCATTGTCTACTGGTTCATCACCTCTCGAACCGCTTTTGGTTACGAAGTACGCGTACTTGGACAGAATCTCAAAGCCGCACGCTACGCCGGTATTCCAGTGAAGCGTAATCTGTTTCTGGTGATGGCACTAGCTGGAGCTTTCTCAGGACTGGCGGGAGCCTTAAATGTGATGGGACAGTTTCCACATCACCTGATTGCCAGTACGTTTAGCATCGACTCGACAGGCTTCGATGCTATTGGCGTCGCGCTCCTGGGTCGTACAACCGCCATCGGTGTTCTCTTAGGTGCGCTGCTCTTTGGTGGTCTCCGTCAAGGTGGAACCTTCATGCAGGTTGACGCAGGTGTACCAGGAGACCTCGTGTATATCATTCAGGCACTCGTCCTCTTTAGTATCGCAGCGGAATTTTTGCCAACGCTACAACGCTCTCTACCGAGTTGGGCGCGTCTCAGTCGTCGTCCCGCAATCGTGCCGAACATTGCTGGTTCAACCGAAGCAGCCTCGACCTTGATTGAAAATAGGGCAACCAGTGCGGACGATACGAGTGAGGCGAGCGCGGCACAGAGCAGTTCAGTCGCTATCGCTGAACGTACAGAGCCTGAGCCGCTTGACACGTATCACGACGTGCCTTTGAAAAAAAGCGAAGAGGAGTAGTATCCAGTGTTTTTGCAAATTCTTTTACGGGTTTTAACCTCAAGCGATTTGTGGGCCGCGACACTGCAATTTGGCGCACTGCTCCTGTTACCCGCACTTGGTGGCGTGATTTCAGAGCGTAGCGGCGTCGTTAATATTGCAATGGAAGGCATGACATTGACGGGCGCATACGCTGGCGTCATGACAACTCTAGCAACGCACAACGTCATTGTAGGTATTATCGGTGCGATGGTCGCGGGTGGCTTGATGGCACTTGTGCATGCCATTGTCTCAATCAACTTTAAGGCTGATCAAGTGGTAAGCGGCATCGCCATTAACATCGCCGCCCTCGGCCTGACCGATTATCTGTTGCCAATACAAACGAATGGACAGGGTGTGCCTTCACTCAGTGCGGCTCTGCGCATTCCTACAATCGCGCTGGGACCGTTAGCGAATATTCCGTTTATCGGGCCAGTCCTCTTTCAGCAAAACATCATCTTCTACGTAGCCATAGTAATTCTGCTGGGCATTCAGTTTCTGCTCTTTCGCACCAATATTGGCCTACGCATTCGTGCAGTAGGTGAGCAACCACAGGCTGCGGACACGGCGGGCGTGAATGTGCGACTGATACGTTATCTATGCGTCATAAGCAGTGGCCTACTTTCTGGACTGGCGGGCGCGTTTCTGTCACTTGGTATCGCGGGCATCTTCAATACGAACATGACCGCAGGGCTTGGCTATATTGCGCTTGCCGCTATGATCTTCGGCAAGTATAACCCCTTCGGTACAGCAGGTGCTTGTCTCATCTTTGGACTTGGCGAGGCACTTAGCCCACGCTTGCAGGACACAGGCATCTCGCCCAACCTGCTCAGTACGCTGCCTTACCTGCTCACATTGATTGCCCTTGTCGGTCTAGTCGGGCGTACCGTCGCACCAGCCGCCGACGGCATTCCATACGAACCCGGTACTGAGTAAGCGATAGGGACCGCCAAAGTTGATTCGACGGTTTTTCGTAGGGACCAGATGTATCGCGTCCGTATGTGATTTATCACGCGAGATCATGACTGAGACGCCCGTTAGTACAGATTTCGCTCAATAAATTGAGTAACGGACGCGATACATCTGGTCCCTACGAAAAAACCGTTAATATTCAATTGACCATGTAATACAGATATTCGCACTCTTTTGTATAGAGGATTTGAAAATATGCAAGAAAGCACATTGGTAAAACCTGTAGAGGAACCAGCCGTTCCCTATGCGGTCGAAATGCGTAACATCAGCAAGGCATGGCCCGGCGTTGTCGCCAATGATAACGTCAATCTCACAGTGCGTAAGGGAGAGATACACGCGCTTGTGGGCGAGAACGGTGCCGGTAAATCGACGCTCATGAACATCTTGTACGGCGTGATTCGTCCCGATAGTGGCGAGATTTTGATTAACGGACGAGTCGTACATATTACGGGGCCACGCGATGCTATTCAGTTGGGTATAGGCATGGTGCATCAACATTTTATGCTGATTCCGCCGCTGACCGTTGCCGAGAACATTGTGCTGGGACGAGAGCCGGGGGGACTTGGCTCACCATTCAATTTCCGCAAGGCACGCGCTGATATCCTCGCTTTGAGCAAACAATATAGCTTGCCAATCGAGCCAGATGTGCCAATCGAACGCCTCTCTGTTGGCTTACAGCAGCGTGTCGAGATTCTCAAGGTGCTGTATCGCGGAGCCGACATTCTGATCATGGATGAACCAACGGGCGTGCTGACGCCGCAGGAGACGTTTGAACTCTTCTCGGTGTTGCGTGGCCTCGTGGCGCAGGGCAAAACGATTATCTTTATCACACATAAGTTGCGCGAAGTGCTGGAACTCACCGACAACATTACAGTCTTGCGACGTGGCAAAAATGTTGGTGCGCTGGTGACGCGCGACACCAACCAGACAGAGATTGCACGTATGATGGTTGGGCGCGAGGTGCTGTTGCGCGTCAATAAAACGCTAGGTAAGCCCGGTCCCGTTGTGCTGCACGTCGAAAATCTGCATGCACAGGATGATCGCGGCCTTGAGGTATTGCACGGCGTCAACTTTGATGTCCATGCGAGCGAAATCCTGGGCATTGCTGGCGTCGAGGGTAACGGTCAAACCGAACTGGTCGAGGTGTTGAGCGGAATGCGTAAAGCCACCAGCGGCAATATCGTGATTACGCCAGCCGAGGCAGGGCGTGTCAATAAAGCCAGTAACATTACCAACATGGACGCACGCTTAGTACGCCTTGCAGGTATGTCGCACATACCAGAGGATCGTCGTGGTAGTGGCCTCGTGCTAGCCGAGTCGATTGAGGACAACACCATTCTGGGTCGGCAACGCTCGCGTCAATTCTCGTGGCGTGGCTTCGTCTTAATGCTCAAAAACATCGCAAACTGGGCTAAACGGCTCGTCGCCGACTTCGACATTCGCACGCCCTCAATTGAGGTACCGGCACGTGCCCTCTCTGGCGGCAACCAGCAAAAAATTATCATCGCACGTGAGTTCGCCAGCGACCCCGTGACGCTCATCGCGGCCCAACCTACGCGCGGCGTCGATATCGGTGCCATCGAGTTCATTCACCGCCGCCTCATCGAGCAACGCGACGCTGGCAAAGCTGTTCTGCTCATCTCCGCCGAACTCGAAGAGATTCGCTCCCTCTCCGACCGCATCGCCGTCATGTACGAGGGCAAAATCGTCGATATTGTCAGCCCCGAAGCGACGGAGGAGCAGTTGGGTGTGTTGATGACGGGTGGGCATCATGAAGTAGCTTCGAGAGAGGCATGATAGAGACGCTAGAAGTTATGAGTGATGCGGAACTCACGGCAGCGTTCCGTCAAGGTACACAAGAGTTAAACGAGGGTAAGGGTAGACCTTGGGAGGATGTGAAGAGGGGTTTGTAGTTTTTGGGAGCGGGAGGGGGGGGGAGACAAAAAAAAACCGGAAAAGACC
>CAXUHG010000041.1:20558-26339 GCA_964250805.1 uncultured Ktedonobacteraceae bacterium
CGACCGCGTTTTACATGTGGGACTCGGCCCCGTCCCCCAACACAAATTCACATCCGTCTCATGCAGCATTTGCTGCACAATCATACAACTGCGTACCACTCGCATGTCCCGTCGAAGTCCAATCACGAGCAGGAACCACGCTACAATGTCTACTCACCCAGGTGGTCAATGAGCTTTGTTGCCCAAAGCCTCCAAAGCTACCGCCGCGCAATCTATCGCGGTATTGTTCGGGTAGATCATCTATCACACGTTGGATGGAACGCGGCGAGTTGAGCAAGAAGTAGCGCACACTGCCATTGCTAATCAGAGTCTGTAGCTGACTTGTTGTCAGAATAGGGTCTCCACCACTAAAACCACCTAGAGCCATGACAGGCTTGTTGGTAGCGAGAATGATGGGAGCTGCTGCACTCGAACTTGGTGTCGCAACCAGAAATTTTGTGTTGCCCTGATTGGCTTCGAGGTATGAGATGAGGACAGCGTTCGTCTGTGTAAGGCCGTTTTGCCCTCCGCGTACCTGACCAAAGTTAAAGACACCATTTGTGCTACCATTAGCACTGGGACCAGCACTAGGGGCGGAAGACTCGGTATTGCGGAACACAGAGTAGCTAGACCAGAGTGTTGGTGCCGCAAGCAGAGCAAACAGACCAACACCTACTGCAATACCCGCTATACGCATCATCAACGTGTTCATCCGCATGCGCGGCACTACACGGAAAAGGAGTAGTGCAATCACAGCTAGTGCCGTGAAGCCCCAAATCAATGGACTCAACAACTGTGACCACGCGGGATAGCTGTTGAGCATGTAAACTTGTGTGGCAGCAGTTATTACTAATGCGATAGGAAGCAGCCAGCCACGCCAGCTAGCTCCACGATAGTCGTTCCACATAGTTGCGACACCAATACCGACGAGTGCGCTCAAGCCTGGAGCCATCTCAGTCATATAATATTGATGGAACGAGCCGTCGAGCGAGAAAAATGTTGCCATTGTGAGCAGCCAGAAGCCCCACAGCACAAGCCCCAATTGCTGCCTATCTCTCTGAAAGCGCAAGCGGCGTTGTAAGAGCAGCGCAACAATCGCTAGCAGGGCGAAAGGTAGCAGCCAACCAACCTGTCCACCTAGTGAGGGACCAATGAGACGGAAAAGGCCAGGTGTGCCTGCTTCTGTGAAACCTGTGACGGGAGGAGTAGTCTGTGGAGGAGCAGCCTGTGTACGATTCGTGGTAGATGTACGATCCGCTCGCGTAGTGCGATCATTCGCTTGTGTACCTCCAGAACCGCGATTTCCACCAAACGAGTTGCCATTGATACGCAAGCGATTGAGGCCATTATAGCCAAAGGCTAGACTGACCTCTGAATTGTTCTGAGTCGAGCCAACATACGGACGTTGAGATGGTGAGATTGAGTCAACGGCGACAATCCAGGAGAGCGAGAGGGCGAAAAACACAACGACGAAGAGCGCAAGATGCCAGATACGCGTCCATACTTTGCGCGGAGCGCACAATAGGTACGTCATGATAAGGGCGGGTATGATTAGGTATGCCTCAGCCATTTTCGTGTTGAAGCCGAGACCAACAAAGACGCCACTTAATAGTAGCCAGCGCAACTTGCCCGACTCGGCGGCGCGAATGACAGCCCATGCAGCCAGAAGCAGTATGAGTGCAAGTGTACCGTCGATTGTGTTGTTACGATTGGTGACAACGCTGATTGGACTTACCGCAAGCGCAAGGGCCGCGACGAGTCCTGCAACTACTCCAAAGTGACGGCGCACCAGATAATAGAGCAGCAACACAGCCAGCACGCCACATAGAGCCTGTGGCAAAAAGATGCTGAACGCGGTAAAGCCGAATATTTTTGCACTCATCGTTTGTAGCCAGAAGCCGAACGGTGGCTTGTCAATCGTGACAAAGCCGCCTGGATCGAATGAGACAAAGAAAAAGTTGTGTATGCTATCGGTCATGCTTCTAACGCCTGCGGCATAGTACAGGTTGCCATAGCCGTTCTGACCAAGTTGAAAAAATTCCATGAAGAGTGAGACGAGTAATACGCCTCCCAGACCAACCAGGCTCCATAAAGACTTACCTTTTCGATAGGTACCTACAGGAGCATTGCTTTCCGTTGGTGAGAGCTTTATCGTGTCGATTATATCCGCCATGAATGTAGTGTCTCCTACAAGAGTTTACCTTTTCAAAAGATATATCTTTGTTCTAACTATATGTGTTCGTGAGCATGTTCTGGTACAGCAACTTTTGTCGCAAGAGTTTGTGGTCGCTCATGTTTCCATCTACGAGCATGGGTAAATAGTTCGCGAAAAGCGCGAAGAATAACAACTA
This sequence comes from uncultured Ktedonobacteraceae bacterium, assembly GCA_964250805.1. GTDB lineage: Bacteria > Chloroflexota > Ktedonobacteria > Ktedonobacterales > Ktedonobacteraceae > JBBQVS01. Next base: position 22,889 of record CAXUHG010000041.1, read on the forward strand.
CCTTTGCTCCTGTTGCCTTCCCGCCTCTACGTGGCAGATGACGCACACCCACCTCTTTATATGTGTAACCGAAAAGTCGCAATTTGTACAAGAGTTCGGCATTTATCATCGCACCGCGTGTCTCTAAGGGATGCGCATGCAAAAATTCCGTTGGTAAAAGCTTAAAGGCACAATCTATATCGCGTACTTGTACGCCAAGTACCAATTTAACCGCCTGTTTCCAGCCCCACGCGTTGAGTTTACGTATCTCCGTGTCCTGTCGATCCAGACGATAGCCAATTACAGCATCATAGGCGTTGAGAAAAAGGAAAAACGTCGCAAGGTCGCGGATGTCGAACTGTCCATCCGAGTCCATAAAAAAGGTGTATTCTTTGGTCGCTGCCGCGAAACCACTTACGAGAGCCGCGCCGTAACCTTGATTGACCTCATGTTGAATAAGACGAATATGAGGGCTGTCTGGCCTCATATTTGAGACAATTGTCGCCGTTTGATCCTTGCTACCATCGTCAACAACAATAACCTCAAAGTCCTGCGTCCACATTGGAAGGACGCTCAATACGTCCGCAACGGTATGCCCGATAACTTGCTCTTCGTTATAGGCTGGTAAAACAATCGACAGGCTGTGTTTACTGATGTCAAAGCGATTTGCTTCATATATTTGTTCTAGCATGTTATTAACCCTTCCCACATTCTTTTGCATCCAATGTCTCGGCATTGTTCACAAAGACCCACAAACGCATTCCACAATACGAAACGAGTACCGTGCCAGCAATGGCAACAAGCTTCGATGCATTTACCCATAGCGACGAATGAGCAATTAGAGGCTGAAACGCTCTATTCGCACACCAAAGCAGGATATCATTACAGGCAATACCCAGAACGGTGGTTATGACAAAACGTTGAACCTCGCGCCATGAACTACTTTTTTTATGTCCAAACGTCCAATATTTATTGAGGAAAAAGCTATTTATCGCGCCTATAGCATAAGCGAGCGAATTAAATAGCACCAGCGTAAGCGCGTTGGAAGTGGGGAAAAGCCAGAGCAAACCATTGAGAATAAGCAAGTCGAGGACAGTATTGAGACAGCCAACCGTGCCAAATCGCACTAATTGTCCGGGCCAGCGTATCCATAAGGGTATGTATGATTGTGTAGTAACTTGCTCAACAATATCTAACGGGATCGTATTCTGTTTAACGATATCTAACGGGATCGTATCATGCATGTCAGGTGCATCTATCAAGACGATTCCTCCAAGGAACAATATTTTTGTTTTACAGTTGCTATTGTAGGCGTGCTGTCTCTGGAAAGCATGAGGAAGACGTAAAGAGATTGTAAAAACTTTCCTTAGAAATCTCGTGTCAAGGGCTGATACAGGCACAGGCTAGCCCGTGCCTGTATCAGCCCTTGACACGAGATGCATCGACATCAGATACTATTGGCACGACAAGCTTTCCTGTTAAGACTGAAAACCTGCGAAGGAGCACGGATATGTTTGATAAGAGCAAGGTCGGTCTCAGCTTCTCACCATTTACCATCGAGGTTGAACGTGCGAAAATCCACGAGCTAGCCCTCGCTATCGGCGATACCAATCCTATTTATCACAGCCGTGAGGCAGCACAGGCGGCGGGCTATAAAGACGTTCCGCTCTATCCCACAGGCCCAACGCTCTTCAATTTCTGGGGCAATCGCTACGGTGGTAGCAATCTAGCAAGTGTCGGTATCAACGTCATGCGTATTCTGCATGGTGAAGAGGAATACGAATATCTCGCCCCCATCTACGCGGGCGATGTGGTTACAGGCGTGACAACAATTCTCGACGGCAAAAATCGGCAGGGCAAGGATGGCTCTTCGATGGATATCGTCACCACCGAGACACATTACACCAACCAGGACAAACAGCCCGTTTTGAACGCACGCACAACCATTGTTGTACGCGAGTAGGGGTCTGGATGATGATTGTTCACGAAATAGTGAAAGCAAGGAGACCGCAAGGGTCTCCCCTACACGTAGCCTACAAAATGTAGGGGAGACCCTTGCGGTCTCCCTGCTGCAATGCGACGTTGTATTCAATCAAGGGAGAACACAACATGACAACCACGAACACACAGACGCCTAAGGTGCGCTACTTTGATGAGGTGCAGGTGGGCGACGAACTGCCGCAACTGGTGAAGAATCCTGTCACGTTAAATCAACTTGTGCGTTACTCTGGCGCATCGGGTGATTTTAACCCGTTGCACACCGATCCCAAAATTGGAGAGATGATTGGTACAGGTGGTGTGATCGCGCATGGTATGCTCATTATGGGCTTTGTCGGACAGTTTCTGAGCGACTATGTGGGTCCAGCGACCTTACGCAAGTTCAATGTGCGCTTCAAAGGCATGACTCATCTCGAAGATGTAATTACCTGTACAGGCACCATTACCGAAAAGAACGAAGTTGATGGTGAGGGACGTATTACGGGCAAGGTGCAGGCCACCGACCAGAATGGCGATGTGAAAGTGGCGGGAACGTTTACCGCCGTGCTGCCGAGAAAATAGGGAGAATAGTCAATGGCTATGCTTGATGGCAAAGTTGCTATTTTGACAGGCTCTGGACGCGGCATCGGAGCCGCCGCCGCGAAGATGTTTGCCGCTGAAGGTGCCTCGGTTGTCGTGAGTGACCTCGATCCGGCTCCTGCCGAAGAAACTGCTACTGCGATTCGGAATGTGGGAGGCAAGGCTATTGTCGTCGCGGGTGATGTTACGGACGAGGCGTTTCCTGCTCGACTCATTAAGACGACGCTCGATAATTTCGGGGGCTTCGATATCATCGTCAATAACGCTGGCTATACATGGGATAGCGTGATTCAGAATATGAGCGACAAACAGTGGTACGCGATGATCGACGTACACTTGACCGCGCCATTTCGCATTCTACGTGAGGCATCAGCCTATTTACGCGATACTGCTAAGAAAGAGCAAGCTGCCGATGGACGCCCCAAAGCCCGTAAGGTCGTCAATGTATCGTCCGTCTCCGGTGTCTACGGCAACGCGGGACAGGTCAACTATGCTGCTGGCAAGGCTGGTATTACAGGCGTGACGAAGACACTGGCGAAAGAGTGGGGACGCTACAACGTGCAGGTCAATTGCGTCTGCTATGGCTTCATCGACACACGCCTCACGGCAGCGAAGGATAACGCAGAAACCATAGAACGCGATGGCGAAAATATATCCCTCGGTATCCCCGAACAGATGCGCCAGATGGGAGCTATGATGATTCCGCTAGGACGTGCTGGCACGCCCGAAGACGCGGCAGGCCCGATGCTTTTCCTGGCCTCACCGCTCTCCGACTATATATCAGGACATGTGCTAGAGGTAACAGGCGGACGCGTCGGGTAAAAAATTATAAAGGTTGAAAGCGTCAATAAAAAACCCGCGGGGGGGGGTTGTGCGTTTAAAAAATTTTTTATTT
>CAXUHG010000041.1:26349-40026 GCA_964250805.1 uncultured Ktedonobacteraceae bacterium
AAATATTAATAGTTCCACCGCCAACACCCCCCCGCGCTGTTGTTTTATTGACGCTTTCAACCTTTATTTACTTTAGGCGACGGGGAGAACAAAGCTGAAGGTGCTACCTTTGCCGAGCGTGCTTTCGGCGGTGATACGTCCACCGTGCGCCTCGACGACGTGACGGGCAATGGCAAGTCCGAGACCAGTGCCACCTCCACCCGGACCAAAGTAATCAGCTTTAGAGCGGGCGCGATCCGTTTTGTAGAAGCGCTCGAAGATGCGCGGTAACTCCTCGCTACGAATGCCCACTCCTGTATCATGTACAAAGAAACGCTGCATTCCCTGCGTAGCGAGAAACGCGGTACCGAGCGTGATGATGCCGCCCGAAGGCGTGAACTTGATGGCATTGTGTGCGAGATTGACCAGCACACGCGTAATCTGTCTGCTATCAGCGGCGACCTGAGTCTTCCCTTGCTGAATATCGGTACGCAACATCACACGATGTCGTTGTGCAAGGGGAAGCATACGCGCCATTACCTCATGTACAAGGCGTTCCGCCTCTATTGGCTCAAGAGTCATAGCGGATTGACCCGATTCGATGCGCGAGAGGTCAAGCAGTTCGGAGACCATATCGTTGAGATATTGTGCCTCAACCTCGATTTTTTCTACAAATTCCTGCGCTTTATCGGGATCGGTATCAATAATATCTTCCAGTGTCTCGGCGAGCAGGCGGATAGAGGTGAGTGGAGTGCGAAGTTCGTGCGAGATGTTGGCGATGAAGTCACGTTGCACCTGCTCGACCCGTTGCATCTCGGCGACATCCTCAATCGTTACTAGAAAGTATTGATAGATCGCCACCGATGAGGCAAGTGGCGTCACTTCCACATTCCATGTTATTCCAGGTCTTCCCCTTGTAAAACCTCCTCTACGCACGCTACCCGTTTGTACGCTTGTTTGCACAAGCTGGGTAATTGCTGCATCATGCAGAGCCTGCTCTATCGTCAAGCCTACAAGTGGCTCTTGTATACTAGAAACGGTAAGAGCGGCTTCGTTAGCGGAGAGAATGGTAAGAGTATGATTCACAATGAGGATAGGTGCGGAAAGTGCTTGTACAAGACTGTCGAATGCTAACAGTGGCTCTTCGGTCATAAAAGTGCTTTCTGGATACTTCTTCCCTACTCGGTCTGCTCGGTTGTATTCAGTTCGTTAGAAGATGCTACAGGAGTCGAGGTAACAGGCATTTGTGTTACCGCCTCAGCGTATCCCTGCTGTCCCTGCGGACGTAGGCGTGCCATCACATAACTATCAACGTACTTACCGCTACGATAACTGGTAGAACGTTTACGTCCCTCAACCTCGAAATCGAAGTTCTGGAAGAGATGGAGCGCGCGCTCATTATCAGTATACACGTCGAGGGTGAGACGCACAAGATTGAGCCAGTTATCCGCAAGGTCAATTACAGTGAGCATCAACATCTTCCCGATGCCCTGCCCTTGATTCTTGTCATGAACTGCCATAAAGAGCGTGCCGACATGTTTTGAGCGTCCGCGTTCAACCCGCACATGTACCAGTCCAACCACTTTGCCCTGGATATCGGCGACAAAAATATGGATGTGTTCGTCGTGCAACCATTGCTCAACCGTCTGTCGCCACTCTTCCTGGGTAGTAGAGGGTAAGAGGGACATGCCCCAGAGGACATTGGGCATGTGCATCAATTCGTAGATGTCGTCGGTGTCGGTGAGACGTAAGGGTCGGATGGTGATACGAGCCATGTGTGCTACCCTCCCATATAGAGTAAAAGGCCACCGATAGTGGTGGCCTTTTTCAGGAAGCTCCTCGAACTGGATTCGAACCAGTAACACCTCGGTTAACAGCCGAGTGCTCTACCGTTGAGCTATCGAGGAAGGACGCTCTCACGAACAAAACTAGTATATATCACTCTGCCATTTTCGTCAATACCTTTTTGCAGATTTTTTCAGAACTACTAGCGATTTCATAAGAACAAAAAACAGGCGTCAAGGGCCAATATCCCTGACGCCTGTTTTTTACTCTTACGCCATATCAAACGTCTCGAACAGGAACGCTAGCACATCGCTCCGTTCGTCGATAATCTTTGTCGTTGGCTTGCCCAAACCATGCCCGGCCTTGAGTTCAACACGCAACAACGGCGGTTGCTCTCCGCTATGCGCTCGCTGTATAGTTGCGGTGAATTTCTTGGCATGAGCGGGCACAACACGATCATCCGTGTCCGCCGTTAGAATGAGCGTAGGCGGATAATGTACGCCCTCTTTGACATTGTGGAGCGGCGAGTAGGCATAGAGAAACTGAAACTGCTCCGCGTTATGCTCGGCATCGCCGTATTCACCGATCCAGTAGCGACCCAGCGTGAAAAGATGGTAGCGCAACATGTCGATTACAGGCACCTCGCACACAACAGCTCCATACAGGTCTGGTCGCTGTACCAGACAGGTCGCCGTGAGCAAACCACCATTGCTACCACCGTTGATCGCCAGTCTTTTTGTGCTGGTATATTTGTTGCTAACCAACCACTCGCCAGCCGCAATAAAATCGTCGAAGACATTCTGCTTTTTTTCCAGCATACCTGCCTTGTGCCACTCCTCACCGTACTCGCCACCACCACGTAAATTCGCCACCGCATAGATGCCACCGCTCTCAACCCATAACAGAGCAACCAATGAGAAAGCGGGCGTCAGGCTAATATTAAAGCCACCATAGCCGTACAGCAACGTTGGATTGTTGCCGTCCTTGACGAGACCCTTCTTGTATGTCAGGAACATCGGAATGCGCGTGCCGTCGTTGGAGGGGTAAAACACCTGCTCCGTCTCGTAATCATTGGGATTAAATGCAATCTCCGGTGCAAAGAGTTGTGTCACTTGCTCGCTTGTGAAGTCATAGCGGTAGACGCTGGTCGGGAACAGATACGAGGTGAAGCTAAAGAACAGTTGGCTTGAATCGACCTTGCCCGTAATCTCGATGATAGAGCCAAGGGTTGGTAGCACAATCTCTCCCAACCGTTGACCACTCTTATCGTAGCGTATCACCAGATGGTGCGCGTTATGCATGTACACAACCACAAATTGAGAGTTGGCGAGCAGCACAAAGGCGATCACATCGTCCTGTTGTGGCACCACTTCGCGCCAATGCTCGCGCTCCGGTTGTCGCGTATCAATGGCGATAATGCGGCCTCGTGGCGCATCCAGGTCTGTTTTGAAGTAGAAAACAGGACCATCGTTGCCAATAAAGGTATATTCAGCGTCGGCCTCATCAAGCAAACGTGTAAACGGGGCATCGCTTGCAACTTCTCGATAATAGACGCGGTTTTGTGCATCGGTACCATGCCAGACGTTCAGCACGATGTATACACCATCATCGGTAACATTTGGATCGAAGGCAAGTTCTTTGGCGTCGGGTCGCTCGAAGATAAGCTGGTCCGCGCTTTGTGGCGTGCCAAGCGTATGAAAGTAGACCTTATTAAAGTTGCTTTGGTCCTGCTCTGGCACCGTTCCTGGCTCTGGAAAGCGGCTATAGTAAAAGCCCTGATTATCGTGTCGCCAGGGTAGCGAACTGAACTTTGACCAGCGAATTACCTCGTCGTAGTCGCTACCCTCATCGACGCGCCGTATCGCGACCTCTTGCCAATCGCTACCACTCGTCGAAGTCCCATAGGCAAGCAATTTACCATCCTCGCTGAACGATGTGTTGATAAGAGCAACGGTACCATCGCTACTGAACGTATTGGGGTCCATTACAAGCGTCGTCTCTCCATCCAGCGTCGTCTGTCGATACAACACAGACTGATTTTGCAAACCTGTGTTGCGCGAAAAATAATAGCGATCTCCATGCTTGCTCGGTGCGCTCTGCTTAGGATAATCATAGAGTTCGGTCAGGCGCGTCTTAATCTTCTCGCGCATCAGCAGTGCGTCGAGATAGGCGCGTGTCACCTTATTCTGTGCCTCCGACCACGCCTGCACCTCAGCTGATGTCGCATCTTCAAGCCAGCGATACGGGTCTGCCACCTGTGTCCCGTGATAATTCTCTATCGTCGCGTCACGACGCGTCTCTGGTATGTTCAAGAGTATTTCTCCTATTATCTTACGAAAAACATATGATTGGTCAATTTTGATTTGTCATTTGCCACCGCTTGCGGCAAATGACAAATCAAAATTGACCAATCATAGATAAATTACACTGCTACGTTTGTTGAACGTCCATAGGGTTTTTCAGGATCGATCAAGACGTTGATGCATGCAGGTAGACCGGAGCCGAAGGCACGCTCTAACGCTGGACGGATATCCTCGGCGCGTTCGACGAGTTCGCCATAGCCTCCGAGAGCCTCGACCATTTTGTCGTAGCGAATGCCAGGAGTCAGTTCTGCCGCCGTTGCATGCCCGATCATAGCGCGTTGTGGATGCTTTATCTGGCCCCACGCTCCGTCGTTGCCAATGATTGTTACAATCGGTAATTTCTGGCGCACCATGCTCTCGAATTCCATACCGTTGAGACCGAAGGCACCGTCACCGCTCAGAATCAGCACCTTCTTGCCAGGACGTGCCAATTGCGCCGCCATTGCAAAGCCTGTCCCTGTGCCGAGACAGCCCATAGGTCCTGCGTCGAGCCAGTAGCTGGGTTTAGCGACATTGATGACCTTACCACCATAGCTCACGATATCGCCCCCATCACCAATAACGGTGGTGTCCTCGTCGATAAAATCGCGTATCTCTCGGCAGAAGCGCATAGGGTGAATCGGTGTGGCATCTGAGTTAAGTGTAGCGGCATCGCGTTCCAGGCTACGTTTCTCCTCGTTGCGAATGTAGGTCAACCACTCCTCATTTGCGATAGGCTTACTAGCCTCGGCAACTTGGCGCATGCTCAAACCGACATCACCTGCCAGACCTACGGCAGCTCCGCGATTGACGCCGATATCCTCTGCTGCTAAATCGAACCACAGCACATTTGCCTCGGCTGGTATGAGCGGGGGCTGTCCATGATTGAGACGGAAATCCATACGCGTACCGATGGCGAGAATCGTATCGGCTCCTTCCAGAGCTTTACGACGTGAAGCGGTGAAGAATAGCGGATGTGTGGGAGGTAGGCAACCGCGACCAGCACCGTTGAGGTAAACAGGTGCCTGTAGGCGTTCCGCGAGTTGGCGTAGCGGCTCTGCGGCATCGCACCACCACACAGCGGTACCAGCCATAATTACGGGTCGCTGAGCCTTCTCAAGCAGAGCGGCGGCACGTACAACCGCATCAGGGTCGGGAGCAGTACGACTCCCTGCACGATAGCTAGCGGGTTCGCCGGGGTCGAAGAGCGTATCAGTATCGGCAAAATTGTTGAGAATGTCCATTGGCATTTCGAGGAAGGTCGGGCCGGGCTTGCCGCTCAACATCTGGCGAAAGGCCATGCCCACATACTCGCCGAGGCGCGAGGTATCATGAACCGTGCGTGCCCACTTCGTGATGGGTCGCAATAGGTCGATCTGCCCCATCTCCTGTAACGCACCGCGATCCCAAAATCCAAGCGGTGCGGCACCACCAATCACCAGAATCGGGCTACCTGCAAGATAGGCATTCGCCACGCCCGTCACGCCATCAGTCACGCCAGGACCAGCCGTCAACAGAGCAACTCCTGGTTTACGTGTCGTCTTCGCCCATCCTTCCGCTGCATGCACCGCGGCCTGTTCGTGGCGCGTATCCACAACACGTATTCCCTCACGCAAACAACCATCATAAATGCCCGCGATATGTCCACCACTTAGGGTGAAGACGACCTCGACTCCTTCGCGCTTCAGCATTCTGGCAACGAGCCAACCGCCATGAATTAAACCCATCATGCACTCCTTCGTGTATCATAGACAAAAATATCTTTCCTCTATGATACCCCATAAATGTACGGGCTTAACAACGTTCTTGACCGAATGATGCGCTAATGGTAGGGACCGATTTATCGCGTCCTGGGGGTGGGGTGGGGCACACGTCACCATCCACAATCTCGCCTACACGTTCCCCCGCCCAACCCCACCGAGGACTCGATAAATCGGTCCCTACCGTTTACTCTACGCCGATATCCCACGCCTGTTGCAGGTCGGCTTTAGAATAGCATTGGAACGCCATGAGCGTATTCGTTTTGAGAATAGCGGGTATCTTGACCATGTGCGCGGTGACGACATCAGCCAGATCATCGTAGTGTTGCAAGCGCAATAAAACCACGAGGTCATATTCGCCTGTGACCGAATACACCTCCGACACACCCTCGATCTCCAATAGACGTTGCGCGGTTGCGCTCACTTCGCCACGCTGCACATTGAGCAATACAACAGCGGATATCATGTGTTGGCTCCTTCTTTAATACAAGATACATAATACAAGATACATACGAGATACGAGAACGGACGCCCACGAGGGGCTACCCTACTATACAACCACGCATGCTACGCGCGCCACACTCTATATAGTAGGGTAGCCCCTCGTGGGCGTCCGTTCGTTCTAATCATCATTCATCACATTGTTGCTTAGTTATCACGCTTCGCTAGCGCGAACGCTTTTGCCACCTGTGTCTTGTCGTGTACCCAGTCCTCTTTATCCTTATCGTCTGTGAGAATGGGCGTCTCTAGCAGCACGGCTACATGCTCCAAACGTGGGTCTGTGAGCAGCGTGCGTAGCCCCTCTTCGCCGATGATGCCCTCACCAAGTCGAGCATGCACGTCGCGGTGACTGCCCAGCCCCATCTCGGTATCGTTCAGATGGATGACCTTGAGGCGTTGCAATCCAACAGTATCGTCGAAATGCTGTAAGACCTGTAGGGCAGATTCGTTGTTCGAGATATCGTGACCCGCACCCCATAGATGCGCCGTATCGAGACAGACACCAATTCGTCCATCGAGGTCAGGCAACAGCAGGGATAGGGCAGCCGCCAACTGCTCGAAGCTATGCCCAACGGCGTTGCCTGCGCCAACATCGTTCTCTAGGAGTAGCATTACAGACACAGGTGACTCCGCCAACACACGCTCGACACCTTGCGCGATACGCGTTATGCCCACTTCGACACCTGAACCACGATGACTGCCCGTGTGAAAAACCACATGTGACGCGCCAATCTGTGCGCCGCGTTGCATCGTCCACGTCAGCAATTTAATAGATTTTTCCCAGATGGCATCATCGGGTGAGGCAAGGTTAATCAGATAGGGGGCGTGAATCACAACGGGATAGAGTGCGAGAGCCTCAACCGTCGCTTTGAACGCCGCGCAACCCGTCGGATCGTCAGCCGTAGGTCGCCAGCCCGTCGGATTGCTCACAAAAACCTGAATCGCCTCACAGCCAAGTTCGGCGGCAATCTCCGCCGCCTTCACCATCTTCGAGTGCGTGGGCATATGACGACCAATACGCATGCTATTGTTCCTTCTGATAGATATATCCAACGCACAACGAAACATTCGTAGGGACCAGATTTATCGCGTCCGTTGCGTGATTTATCACGCGAGATCATTATTTTTACGTTTATAAATATGCTTGAACAGGATTTCGTGCAATAAATTGCGCCTAGGACGCGATAAATCTGGTCCCTACGAATCTGATTGAGCATTCTCTCGAATAACGGGCAATTGTTCCAGTGAGGTCAGGCCAAACAGTTGTAGAAATTCGGCGGTGGTGGCGAAAAGCACGGGCCGCCCGATGGTCTGTGCGCGTCCAACCTCCTCGACGAGACCGTGCTGTAACAGGCTGGCAAGAGCGCGATCACTATTGACGCCACGCACCGCCTCGATCTGTCCGCGCGTAATCGGTTGTCGATACGCCACAACCGCAAGCGTCTCCAACGCCGAAGCTGTCAACTTCGCCGTCATCGGCAAACCGAGCAGAGCGGCAACATGACGTGCATTCTCTGGTGCTGTCACCAACTGCACCTGCTCACCCAGCCGTTGCAGACGAATCCCACGCTCAGCCTGCACCAGCTCATTCTCCAAAAGCTGCAAACCCACCATCAATCGCGCCTCATCCACATCCAGTAGCTTGCGTAACTCCGCACGCTCCAGAGGGCGACCAGACACAAACAACACGCTCTCAATCGCCGTCGAGAGTTGCCTGTCCGTCGATTGTTGCGCCTGTGGCTGTAGTTGCTCTGTAGAATTGGGTGATGGTTGTTGGCTCTGTAGTTTCTGCATCGTGAAGGGAATTATAGCATGGAAGGGGGAGGGTTGTCAGTAAGAAGTGAAAATTATAACGTCAGTACAACTACACTAAGCGATGAATAGGCTTAGTCATATCGATAGACCTAAGCTTCATGTATGACCTTCCATCATTTAATGTAGTTGTACTAAACGTGTACAGTATGTCAGCTAAGTCAAGCTATTCGTTGCAAGGGCATGAACCAATGCACTTGCCTTTGGCGTTCCTACACCAGTAACAGCATCCCAGCCAGGACCCGCACTATAACCCGGAATAGTAACCGGATTTGGATTTCCTTGTAGCTTGAGCGTGACGGTATTGTTACCCTCCGTGATATCGTGAAAGTAGCTTGTATAAGAGGAGCTTCTTGCAAGAGAATAGAGCGTATCGTTCAAAAATCCCAGGCGATGACCTCTATATTGATCGGCAAGAAGAACGATTGCCGCCCAGGAAGGACAACTAATACTTGTTCCTCCAGTTGGAGTAATGTCGGTCTGCCCTCCAACGCTCAGAACAAAAGGCACGCCCGTTAATGGATCTGCATCAAAGGCTACATCGGGTACACCCCGACCTGTCAGGCTAGGAATTCCTTTTTGATAGCTCGGAACGGGAAAAACTTTACTTATGCCACCACCAGTCGCGCCAAAACCACTATTGTCTTCGTTCCATGTCGTCTCACTCACATAGGCACCTGTATTCAACGTTGCATTAAGTGTGGTACCGCCTACACTCGTAACTAACGGGTCTGCTGAAGGGACGCTCACTCCTTTTCCCATAGAGATGACAGAACCACTACAAAAATCGGTAGCAGCACCTGTATCACCTGTTGACGCAAGGACTGTAATTCCTTTTGCTCGTGCAGCACTAAAGACTTGATGCTCTGCCTGAAGGTAGGCTGCATCGACACAACTTTCACCAGAACTAAAGCTTTGTGAAATCACTTCACCAAGATTGTGATCAACAGCATATTTTGTTGCACGAAGAAGTGCTGCAACGAATTCTTGCGGAGTTTTGGTAAATTGTGTCGAAGAAAGAACAAGATCAATCGTGGCATCAGGAGCCAGCGAATGGACAATTTCAACATCGAGAGCCGTTTCAGGATACGCACTGGGATCGTATGATGCTGGTCCAAAAGGCGAGATGATGTTGAGTTTGGGATCTTTCAGTCCGTAAAGCTGATCATAGAGGTGAACATCCGCATGAATAGTTGGACTTGAAGAGCCATCAATAAGCACAACAGTCTGCCCTTTTCCGGTAATGCCAGCATCAAGAAGAGGCTGAATGCCATAGGCTTTGCGGATTTGCTGTGGATCGTAGCAACGAGGAGGCACAGCACTTGTCAGGCATGGTGGAATTTCCCCCGAAGCGGTGTTCCATTTCACGGCTTTCTGCCACAAAGGGCGTACCGTGTAAGCATCAGCGGGACGAAATAGCTGCTGCACACTTGCTTTCGCTGCGTGAGCAGGCATTGTTCCTCCGATACCATATATATTAAGAACAATTGCTACTGCTATACATACACTCATCAAACTGATGAGAGCATAGAGAAGACGTGATCTACGCATGAGCGAGTTCTCCTAATGTAAGAAAAGAATGAATAAAGGAAAGAGAAAAACATCCTCAACGAGTATATTTTCCTCTCTCCCTTCTTGTTGAGAAAGTACTAAAACCTTATGCTGCATTTGCTCCATCATCGAGGCGATCAGCGAGAATGAGTAGAGGCAGAAGATGGAAGGTGATAGGAGTGCCCCAACCAGTTACCGCATCCCACCCTGTACCAGCTTCGTAGCCAGGAACGGTAACGACATTATTGTTGGCATCAAGGAATTTGTAGGTGTTGTTGCCGCTGGTGATATCATGAAACGCGGTTTTATAAAAGGGACTCTTACCGATACGATACAGCGCAGGATTAAGAAAACCCAGGCGATGATGGCCTAACTCGTTTCCAAGTGCGACAATCCCCGCCCATTGTGGCGTGCCTGAGCTGGTTCCTCCTGAATTGAGGACTGCATCCTGACCAAGACCACAGGAACTACAGAATGCTATTACATTAGTCCGTAGATCAGCATTGTAAGCGACATCGGGGAGGCCGCGCTGCTTTCCAATCGTGGCAATGCCTTGTTGATAGGAGGGTTTAGGATACACACTGCTGAAACCGCCGCCGCCAGCTTCATTTGATCCCCCAGTCTGTGGATCAAACGAAACTTGTGTCCAAGCGGTCTCGCTCTGGTAATTGCCTTTTAGGTCGGTATTCAGGTAGGTTCCCCCCACGCTCGTTACCAACGGGTCTGCTGCAGGCTGTGCAACCGTTGGCGTGGAGAAATACGGAGATGAGTCTGAACCGCAACCAATCTGTGGGACTGCAACTGCACTCGCGCCAGAGTCACCTGCGGCGGCGAGAACCGTAATATGTTTGGCTGCGGCGGCGGCGAGAACCTGATGCGACTGCGCGAGAGCCTGCGGAGTCAAACAGGGTTCGGTAAAACCATAGCTCAGGGAGATCACATCACCCAGATTAGTATCGACTGCATACTTGACTGCCTTAAAGAAGGACGTGTAAACATCAGAATACGTTTTCACTGTTGATGGATCGCCAATCTTTGCATACACAAGGTCGATTGTGGCTTTTGGAGCTATCGCGTGCGCCCACTGGACATCGAGCGATGTTTCTCCATTTGCACTTGGTGCAACTGGATCAGTACCATACGGAGCAAGGATGTTGAGTTGAGGATCAGGGAGATGAAACGTTTTGTCAAAGAGTTGCAGGTCATGCTGAACTGTAGGATCCTGGTTTGTATTGACAATCACAATAGTCTGGCCTTTTCCATCAATTCCTGCTTTGTAGAGCGGATCAATGTTGTAGGCGCGAGTGATTTGCGAGGGAATATAACAACGACCACCATCAACAGGAATCTGACATTGGAATTGAGGGCTTCCTGTCGCCTTACCCTCATAGTGCAACGCAGGATGGATTGACTTGAGGTAGGCATTCAGCACTGCATCAGGCGAAGTGCCTGACGCAGCGGCACGAACTTGTACCACATGAAAGTAGCTTATACCGCCTGCCACTATGCTCAAAAGTAGGACAAGCGAAAGTAGAGAAAGTGTGCGGGAGAATCGTAAGTGACGCATATGAACATTCCTCTTTTCAATGGTAAAAGGGGGTTCTATCGAAGACAAACACTGTCTCTTGCAAGGCATATGACAGCATTGTTTCCGGCCCCTTGCGGATTAGTACTAAAAGTCCACCTTTTAGCTAAAGCAAGTATGCCGTAAAGAAACTTGTGTTACAATGAAAACTGAGAAGCAACTATGTTACAGCTATGTTACAACTACGTTTTTCTGCTTTCTTTTAAGTGACACGAGGAGTACAGCGACTGCATGAAGGCAAATTCCTCTCTGCGACACGAGCGAGAAGTGCGCGGATGGTCACAGGGACGGCTCGCAGAACTAATCGGAGTCGATAGAATCACGCTGGGACGCTGGGAGCGTGGCGAAGTTCGCCCCTATCCCTATTTTCGAGAGAAGCTCTGTACCCTTTTCAACAAGAATGCACAAGAGTTAGGGTTTTTGCTCACAGACGCTGACACCGAGGATACTCGTTCTTTGGAAGAAAGTGAACAAGATACTACTGTTTCTTCTCAAAGCACACGGCTTTACGATCCAACAACTCCTCCATTGCCTGCCGCGCACTTGATTGGACGCGACGCCCTACTCCTACACATTGAGCATCAGTTATGTACTGCTCACACGCCTTTGCTTGCTTTCTATGGATTGCCCGGTGTAGGCAAGACCGCCCTTGCCACACAACTAGCACACAGGCCACATATCCTCGAATGCTTTCCTGATGGAGTGCTCTGGGCGGGATTGGGACCTCAGACAAATATAACGGCTCACCTAAGTCGCTGGGCAAGATTGTTAGACATTCATACAGACGAGACACAGCGATTACAACATCTCGATGAGTGGGTTCCAGTGCTACGTGCAGCGATTGGGCTACGGCGGATGTTGCTAATAATAGACGATGTATGGGAAAATGAAATGGCTCAAGCGTTCAGAGTCGCGGGACCACATTGTGCCACTATACTCACAACACGTTTTCCACCTCTTGCCGTTCACTTTGCTGGACACGAAGCTATGAAGGTTCCAGAATTAGATGAGCAGGAAAGCATAGCCCTATTTACACACTACGTGCCAGACCTCAACGTTGCACACATGAACGTTGCACACGAGATTGTTGCTGCCGCCAGTGGACTACCTCTTAGCCTGACGTTGATGGGAAAATATGTACAGATGCAGGGGTATAGTAAGCATCCTCGTCGTCAACAGGCTGCACTGGAACGGTTCCGCGATGCAGAAGAGCGTTTACGCATTGCAGTTCCTTCTGCTTCTCTGGAACGTTCACCCAGTTTGTCGCGTGAGACACCTTTCTCGTTGCAAGCAACTATCGTGGTGAGCATCCAACTTCTAGAAAAGCATGCACAGGATGTGTTCTCTACACTCGCCGTTTTTCCCGCCAAGCCCAACAGCTTTTCGGAGGAAGCTGCCCTCGCCATCTGTGGAGAGTCTACAGAAATGCTCGACCTGTTCAGTGATATGGGGCTGCTAGAGAGTAGCGAACAACGCTATATGCTGCATCAGGCCATCGCCGACTATGCACGCGTGTTTCTGCCAGAGCAGACGGATGTTCATAGTCGTATGGTAAGGTACTATCTTCCATATCTTCAGGTACACCAGAACGACGTTGACTCCTTAGAACAAGAAAACACCAATGTACTGGCGGCCCTAGACATCGCCTATGAGAAGGCAATGTTGACCGAGTTGGTGCAGGGCATACTCGCATTTCTTCCCTATCTTAGGGAGCGGGGATTCTTTGCCGTGGCGAAACAGCATGTACTACAAGCATATACGCTCGCCACTACACAACACGATGAAGGAAACATCCTGCTCATGCAGTATTCTCTTGGAGAGATAACAACATGGCAGAGTGACTATATTCAGGCGCAGAGCTACCTCGAAGCAGGATTAGCTCTTGCGAGGCAGGCAGGAGACGTTGTGTATACAGGGATGTTTCTTTCTCAGTTGGGCTTTGTGATGATGCAACGAGGAGACAACATGCAAGCAGAGAAGTATTTGCATGAGGGGCTAGCACTTATGCATGACCGTGAAAAGAAAGACGCCATGAGTGAACTGTTCAGGCATCTGGGTCTTGTATCCATTCAGCAAGAAAACCTCAAACAGGCAGAGCAGTACTTTCAACAGGGACTCCATATTGCGCGTCAGTTCAAGCAGAGCGAAAACATGCCCAACCTGTTGATAAATCTCGCTACAGTGCTGGAATGGCAGAGAGACTTTCAACGAGCAGAGGAGTATTATCAAGAAGCCTTAACGCTTGTCCGTCAAAGTGGCTCTCACGAACAGATGGCTATTCTGCTTGAACATGTAGGACAAGTAGCATGTCAAAAAGGGGAGTATGCACAAGCCGAAGCATGTTTCCAGGAGGGGCTGGCTC
>CAXUHG010000042.1:0-39966 GCA_964250805.1 uncultured Ktedonobacteraceae bacterium
TCAATCTGGTCCCTACGAAAATGGTCAGATCAAGCTTGACTGTGTACTACGAAAGACCATCAATAGAAGATGTACTACGATAACGCCAACTCAAGGAAATCAGCCGTTGGTTTGCTAGGGTCGCTAGCCCCGCGTAACAGAAAGATGTTCCCCTGTCCATCGCTTGCGGCACTTCCAAAGACTGACCCTCCATTTGGGAGATTGGGTTCGTGGGTCCATTTTAGCGTGTTGAGATCGACGAGCCATACCTGATTCGAGCCAGCACCGTGAGTGGGGTCGTAGCCACCGATAATCGCAAGCTCCCCAGGTTGCACAATACAACTTGCGGCACCACTGAGCATGAGTGGCGCGTTGGAAGAGAATTGCGCCCATGTGTTTGTGCGTTCGTTGTAGATGTAGACGCCGTTGGTCTGTTCTTGCTGGCCTGTATCCTGTGCCCCGCCAATGAGGACGATGCCCGTATTGCTGTTGGCAAGCACAACATAGCCCAGTCCTACAGGAAGTGGTGCCAACACATGCCACTGACCCGTCTTGATGTCGTAACGATACCAGCCTGTCCCCGCTTGTTGTCCGTTGCCACTATGCAGAAAGCCCTGTGTGATGTATAAGTGTCCTTGAGAGTCCGCAACCATACTACTGCCGAAGCCGAGCGCGACTGGAGATGGTGGCACGATTCTTTGTACGGTGTCGGTTGTGGGCTGGTACATGTAGAGCATTGAGGTCACAGAGAAGGTTGTGGTGGAGTACCCTGCTGTATAAAAGAGGCGACCAGATTCATCGGCGACAACTGCATTGTTGACCATGCCAGGAAACTGTGCGTTCGACAACGTTTCCCATTGTGTCGCCGCAATATCGTAGCGATAAATGACATGATCGTAATGCGGCGACGCCTTCGCACCGCGATAGCCTCCGTTTACATACAGATAGGCGCGTCCCTTTACCTGCACATAGACGCTTGTGTTGTCGGCTTGTGCATCTGGAAGCGACGGGAGGTGTTGCCATACAGCAGTTGTCGCTGCTGAGGGTGTCGCAGTTGCCACTGCTGAGGGAGCAGGAGTGGGTTGCTTCGTTGCCACACTCTGTTGACTCTGCGGAGTGCTTGGAGAGTTGCGAATGGCTCGTGCAGTCACAAGCAGTGATACCAATAGTAAACATCCAACGAGGGCAACTAGAAAGCTGGCACGAAGAATGTTTTTTGATGAATAACGCGATGCCGATGAAATGTGGCGTGATGGACTACGGAGCGGTGGCGTCCGTTGCCGAGGCTCTGCCTCTGTTGGAGGAGCGGACAGGGAAATCTTGGGTAGCTCAATTGATACGCGCTGGTCAAGGTTCTCATCAAATGTCGCCAATTCGCTCTCTAAATCCTCTTCGGCGATGCGGCTTCGGCGCATGTCTTGCAGCACCTCGCGTATCTTTTGACGCTGAGACGGGTCTAATGGATTGATGTGGAGCGCATCTCCTCTTGCTACGGTGCTGGTCTCTATCGTTTCCGCAACCGCGATGTCGTTTTGGCTCTCCATTACCTGTTGTAGCATGACCCGTTGCTGATACGTAGCGTGTTCTTCAATGGCATAGGCTCGTTCAAGCGCGAGAAAGAAGGTATGCGCGGATTGGAAGCGATACATTGGCTCAGTACGCGTAGCCAGCGCGATCAGCCCGCTCATAACCGACGATAGGGTAGCGTCTTTGCTCATCGTATCTATAGGCGTCCCCCCATTTGTTGCTGTAGGACGTTGCCCAGTCACCATTTCGTAGAGCAGGACACCGAGGCTATACAGGTCTGAGCGTCCATCCGTCTGCCCCTCGGCTAGATACTGCTCTGGCGAGGCATAGCCGGGGGAGCCGAAATCAGTGGTGTCGTTGCTCTGTCCCTCTTTGAAGTAGCGAGCGATGCCAAAATCGACGAGCATCAACGTACCGTCTGGCGTGATCAGAACATTCGATGGTTTCAGGTCGCGGTAGACAATTGATGGTGTCTGTCTATGCAGGTAGTCGAACACATCGCACAGTTGGAGCGCATAGCTGAGTGCCTCCAGTGGTGGTAGCGGCCCCTGCTGGCGTAGATAGGCCGTCAATGTCTGCCCCGGAATATAGTCCATGACCATATACCAGTAGCCATCCTCATAGAAGTAGTCGTAGAGTGAGGGTAGTGCTGGATGATGCATCCGTGCGAGAAAGAGTGCTTCACGGAAGAAACGATCCGTATGTCCTCCACCGCTTGTGGGAAATTCTTGCATTGGGAGCGGCTCTTCGCCCTGTAAGAGACAATCTAGTGTAGCAGTCGCGCTTTCTGGTAGCATCGAATCAGAGCGAGCCTGTTTGATTGCTACTGGAACCGTAAGTTCGCTATGGGCGGCGAGATACACCTTGCCCATGCCGCCGTGCCCGATAACGCGATGTATATAATATTCGTCGTCGCACAGCGTCTTACCTACTAAATCCTCTTGCGCTGGTTTCTGTTTGCTTTGTATATAAACCATAATGTGTCATTTCCCCCCTTCCACAAATCATCCCTACTTTTAGTATGCTCTTGAACCTCTATTTTCATGTTCTTGTTGGCGACTGCAAAAGAGTGGCGACAGTTTTTTGTAATTCGTCTGTATCGAACGGTTTGACTATGTAATGCTGTACACCTGCGCGATATCCCTCCTCAATATCAGCGGCTTGACCATTTGCTGAGAGAAGAATGAGCGGAATCGAGGCGGTACAGGAGTCGGCTTTGAGATGTGCGACAACTTCAAGTCCGCTCATGTATGGCATCATCACATCGAGAACCGCTGCATCTGGCTGGTGTTCTCGAATCAATGCAAGAGCATCCTCACCAGTGGTAGCAATATACAGAGTGTAGCGACGGAGCAGAATCGTCAAGAGGTAACGAATATCCTCTTCGTCGTCGGCAATAACAATAGACTCTCTCATATTTTTGTCCCTTCTTGTGGAGAGGGGCTGAGTACTTTTACAGACGATAGAGCTGGAACAAGCGGAAGCGTAAACGAGAAGGTAGAGCCTTCTCCTGGCGTACTCTCTACTTGAATCTTTCCGCCATGTAATTCGATCAGTGAACGGGTTATTGTCAGCCCAAGTCCTGTGCCGCTCACATTTTCTGTCAAACGATTTTTTATGCGGTAAAACTTAGTAAATAACGCTTCCTGTTCCTCTGCCGTCATCCCGACGCCTGTATCTTCAATGCCGATGCGTATCATATCTTCTTCGCAGCGCGTCCATAGTTGGATCGAGCCGCCTTCGAGTGTATATTTGCTCGCATTTGAGAGCAAATTGTTCATAATCTGTTGCAGTCGCTGTTCATCAGCCAGGACGATAGGCATGGGTTCCGAGAATTGCAATGTCAGATGCTGTTTTTTAGCAACGAAGACCGGTTCAAACGACTTCGCTAGATTACGATATAACTGCTCAAGATTCACTGGCTTGAGTTGTAACTCCACCTTACCCGACTCGATATGCGAAACGTCAAGCAAATCGTTCACCAACGCGATGAGCCGCTCCGAGTTCTCCCGAATAATTGAGAGATATTCTTGCTGTTCCTCGTTCAGTGGACCGCTTTCTTCCTCCATCATCAGACCGACAAAGCCCTTGATTGAGGTTAAAGGAGTGCGTAGTTCGTGTGAGACGAGCGACACAAACTCATTCTTGAATTGCTCGGTTTCTACATGCTTTTCTTGTAGCTGCCCTTCTATCCATTGAGACAATAATTCCTTTTGCGTGCTAGAGATGTATATTTCATGTTCCACCAGCCGTGCCATATCCTGCAACAGGTTAAGCTCTTCCTTCTCAAACGCACGTGTAACTCGATCAACGAGGCAGAGAGTTCCTAGAATGTATCCTTTTAGATCCCTCAGAGGGTAGCCTGCGTAAAAACGGATACCGGGTTCGCTTATGACGCTTGGATGATCTACGAAGCGTGGGTCTTCAAGTGTATCGGGAACAATCAAAGGCGCACCATCCAGAAGCGTATAGGCACAGAACGATTGCTCTCTCGGCGTTTCGCGCTCGACTAGCCCACAATATGCCTTAAACCATTGTCTGTGTGTATCTATCAAACCGATAATAACAATAGGAACGTGGAAGAGGCGTTGTGTTAACCGTACAAGCCGCTCGAAACGTTCTTCGGGCGGTGTATCTAAAATATTGAGTTGGTGAAGAGCAGCTATGCGTTCTTGTTCGTTGTTGGGCAAGGGCGTGCGTGGTGACATAATGGGTTTCTCCTGGTTGCACACATTCCCTGTTGTATTACACATCGTTCGGTGCAACATCTCCGCTGTGAATTCTTTGCTAGTAGCTTCTCTCATCTAGCATGATTCCGTCTCTACTTACATTTTACATACTCATCCAAAGATGCATGCCCATCACTACAACCCTGCCGATGTTGTGCGACCATTTTTCGTATGGTTTGTTGGACTTGCGGCATTAGGTGTCATCTGTTTGACGATTTTTCTCATCAATGCTGTGTTCGTTGCACAGGGGTAAATTCTCAAATCCGTCAATGTGTCGCGCCCTAAGCACAAGATATGCCCTCAACTGCATCAGTTGAGGGCATATCTTGTGCTTAACTACAAATTTTAGCGCGTGCGCAACTCCTGCAGAGTTGCCAGCCGTTCGCGGGCGACATCGCTATCCGGCGCGAGCTTCGCAAGGTTGCGATAGACGCGACTGGCCTGCTCATACTCACCGACCGATTGATAGGTCTGACCGAGCAGGTCGTAGGCTTCGTGATTGCTGCGATCAATCGTTATCAACTGTTGTAAGGCCGCCACCGACTCCTTCACCTGATGCGTGTCGAAGTAGTGACGCGCGATAACCGCCTGGTATTTCGCGGCATCCTGTGTGTACTTGGGATCAACAGTGCGCGAAAGTTGCAGACTGAAGCTTACCACCTCGCGCAAGAGTTCCATCGAGTCGGGATTGAGTTCAGCAGCGCGACGCAGGTTTGCCAGTGCTTCATCGTTATCGCCAATTTCAGCATAGATGTTGCCAATACGTTGCAACGTCTCACTCGCTGGTTCAAACTGATTGCGTCGCAGGTAGATATCCGTGAGCAAGCGCAACTCGGCAATACCCTCGTCGAGATGTCCACGCGTAACATAGATGTCCGCAAGCTCGGCATGTGCGCGTGGGTCTTGCGGTGCGAGTCGAACCATCTCGTTCAGCACGCCGAGGGCGTTGTCTGTCTGCTTGTTTGCGCGATAGTGTTTTACAAGATCGGTGTACTCTTGTAATGCGCCCGATACATCGCCTTGACGCGCTGAAATCTCTGCTAGCGCGGGCGCAACCTCGTTCTGTCCTGGGCGTGCCTGTCGCACTTGACGTAGAATAGCCTCTTTCTGGTCCATGCGTCCTGTACGCTCGTAGGCTTTTGCCAGCATCAAAGATATTTCCATCTCCGGTGCCTGATGCTCCTCACCGGCTTCGCGTGGTCGTGCAGCCCAGATGCCGGGGTCTATGGCATTTGGTGAGCGGCGCACACTCTGCAATGCTTGCTCAAGCTGCTGAATCGCCGCCTCTGGCTTGCCTTGCGCTAGAAAACACTGTGCCGCGCTGGTACGGGCCAGCACCTCAACGATGCTATCACGCATCGCCTGATTATAGGCGTCGATAGCCTTGTCGTAGTTGCCTGCTTGCTGATGAATCTGACCAAGCGAGTAGATGAGGTCTGCGTTGTTAGGATACATGTCCGCTGCCTGTATGTACTCGCGAGCAACAGCATCGTAATGTTTCTGGCCCTCGCCGCGCAACTGCCAGCATACGCGTGAAAGCACTTCAAGAATGGTCGCACGTGAGGTACCAGGAGTGGAGGTCATTGAGATATGCCAGCGTACTAGTGCGGTCAGGTTGCGTGGGTCGATCTGCAACACGCGCTGATACTCTGTCACCGCTTGCTGTGAACGTCCTAGCTTTTGCAGTGCAAGAGCATAGTTTAGCCGTGTGGGTACACTAGTTGGGCTTTCCTGTAGAGCCTGTTCAAGTTCAGTAAGCGCACGATCCGTATAACCAAGACGTAGGTATGACTCCGCCGCCATTGTGCGTTCGCGCAGAAGGTCTTCTTTGTTGCCGTGCGCTGTAAGCAGGTTAATCAGGCGCATACGATACGTCAGGTTATTTGGCTCTAATTGCAAGATGCGTCGATACGTTGCGATAGCATCTTCGGTACGACCATTGATGATGTAGGTATCGACGAGAATAGCGTACTTTGTAATTGCCTGCTCGATTTTGCCCTGGCGTACATAAATCTCGCACAGTACCTGATGAACATCGAGGTACTGAGGTGCCATGTCGATGACCTTCAAGCATTCCTCCGTTGCGGAGTTCAGCAAGCCATGATTGATATACCTCTGAATGTCTTGCATTGAGCGCATGACTTGCAGGCGAATGCTTTCTGGTAAGGCTGCTGTACTGGTTAATACGGTCTCCGCGACATGCTTGAGTTCGACGTCCGTTCCTGTTCCCGCCATCTGGTTAAGCAGGTCTTCCGCGCCTCTGTGCGGTGGCGGTGCAGGTTCTGTAGAAGAGATATCGAATATTGGAATTGCTGCCGCTTGCTGCACTGGCTCTGGGGGTGCAGAGGTGGGAACTATGCGTGGTTGTAGCGGCTCTTCAACTATTGGCACTGGAAGAGGTGCGCTTTGGTTCCCCTGTACAACTTGCTCTGATTGCAGAGAGCCACTCGTGTTCGTGGTAGGCTTGATGTCCTCGGTTAACCAGGACGGCGCGGCAATTGGTTGTTCCGCAGGTGCAACGGATTCAACCGGAGGTTTGGCTGCTGCGGTATCAGTTGGGGGTGGCGGAACACGCTGCTCCATTGTTGGCAAATCAGTTACCGATGGTTTCGCTGGTTGCGCATTTTGTGGCTGTGCTATCTGCGCTTTGTCGGCCTCGCTAAGAATGCCCGTTAGCCAATCAGGAAGTTCACCAACAGAACTGTTGGGATTAGAAACCGGAACCATTTGAGTTGGTGGTGCTGGTGGTGGAGGCGTTGGTTGTATTGGTGCCGAATTGGTCGGAGCCATGTTTGGTGAAAGTCCATTGCCGTTGTTGCCGTTCGCGTTCCCATTCACATGAAAGGCCATTGTTGCGGCCTCTGAAAGCGACGTTTGTGGCTTCTGATCTAATCCAGCGAAGCCAATATTATTTTGTGATGAGGATGATTGTGGTGGTGGAGGTGCGTCTTGTATCTGCTGCAACATGAACTCGACCTGTGCAACCTTATCACTCCAACCCCGACTACGCAGGAAGCCGAGCAAGGCGTTATATACCGTCAACGCCTGTTCTTGCTCGCCAAGCATACGATGCGCGTCTGCAGCTTCTTGACACAACTGCACCAGTTGGTCCGACTCTTCAACCGTCAATGCATCCAGGTTGACACGGTCTACCGCCTCATCAAAATGAACTGCGGCTGTGCGAAGGTCGCCTCGTGCGCGGTAGCATTGTCCCAGCGCATAATAGCAGGAGAGCGCATAGTCGGGATCGTTCAACAGGAGTTGGAACTGACGAATCGCATCATCCCAGCGCTGTTGCTCTTGATAAAGCCAGCCGAGGAAGTACCGTGCATCGGGACGGTCGATGCCACTTTCGATAATCTGCTCACACAGGTCGATAGCATCATTAAAACGTCCCTGAGCTTGAAAGGTTTGTGCCTGCTTCAAAACGCCTGTAACTTGACTGGCGGGAATGCGTTTGCGAGCATTGGGAGCCGAATTTTGTCCTCCCATAGAACTGTTTCCCGCGCCCATTACGGGCGGGGAACCCGCGTAGTTTGCGCCACCATAATTGCCTGCGTTACCCATATTACCAGTATTCCCTCCGCTAATATTTCCCGTTGTAGCGGAGTCAGCTTGCGACTGGCTCGCGCTCTCGTTGAATGCCAATGGACCGGATGATTGTGTTGTATGAGCCGATTGCTCTCTATATGTTTGGGCTGGTAGAGCTGTTCCCTGGGGAGAGCTTTGCATACCCATAATTTGTGCAAATAGTTGTTGTGCCTCTATATTACTCGCGTCGGCACGCAACGCCTCTTCACATTGCATACGTGCTTGTGTACATTCGTTGCGAGCAAGATAGCCCTGTGCAGCCGCTAGACGCTCTTGAATCATGAGCGCGATATCTTTTTTCTCAAAATAATAGGCGGCGAGTCGCTCATGTGGCTCCGGGTTGCCAGGAGCCAGTTGCACCGATTTCTGCCATGCCGCCTCCGCCCTTGCTCCTTGTCCCGCTTGTGAGTAGAGGTCTGCCAGCAGAAGATACGCTCTGTATGCATCGTTGCGTCGGCCCAGGATGCCATACAGTTCCGCCGTTTTACTCAACGCTATCACATTGCTTGCGTCTCGCTTGAGAATGTATTCATATTCGTCGAGTGCTGCCTGCCACTGCTTTGTCTGCATATAGCAGAAGCCAAGACCACCGCGAGCCGTCGCATCTTCAGGAAACTCTGCCAGCGCACGTTGGTATTCCTGGGCTGCCTCCATCCATTGACTATCCCAACGAAAACGGTCGGCTGCATTGATCGCTGTACTGAAGACTTGCTGATTCCCAGGCATGAAGGCGTCACTTTCTCAGTTCGTGGCATCTCCTGAACGCACTTGCTTTCCGTCCGCTCAGGAGAAGAATGATCCATTCTCTTGTATAGGTAGGGTACTACAATTCTTGAACTTGAACACTTATTTGGTACTAAAGTACCTTGCTAGCTTGTTCTGTGATGTTCCGTATTTGCTTTAACCGAGGTTAAGGCAAATACGGAACATCGCAGAACGTTTTATCCACGGTAATTGATAAATTGTAGCGCGACCGGATAATCCTTTTGCTTGAGGAGGGTGATAACTGCTTGCAGTTCATCACGACTCTTCGCGCTCACCCGTACCGCATCGCCCTGTATCTGTGGCTTTACCTTTGGATTGTTCTCGCGTATCAGCTTGCTTAGCTCTTTCGCTTGCTCCGTGGTAAGGCCCTGCTGCAACTCGATCACCTGACGGACTCTGTTGCCCGCCGCGTTCTCTTCCTTGCCCTGTTTGAAAATCTTGAGCGATAGGTTACGCCGTATCGCCTTCGACTCAAGAATGTCGCGCACGTTTTTCAGCGTCATCGAACTCTCAGTGAGAATCGTGATGTTCTCTTTATCGTGTGCTATCTCCGTCTTCGTGTCTTTCAGGTCGAAGCGTGTTTGTACTTCGCGTCTCGTCTGGTCGATGGCGTTGAGCAACTCTTGCTCATCGAACTGTGATACTATATCGAATGAACTGTCACTTGCCATAAAATCCTCGCTATCTTGTGTGCATGGTACAAAAGGGCTATCAACGAACATTGAAGGCCAAACTCTACAGGGTGTAATAAATTAGACCCCTACTGCTGCAACGTTTATCTTCGAGGCATTGTAGCGTATTTTGCTGCTCTTTGCTACCTCCATCCCCCAAGTGTATGCGGTATGTGATATGATTTACGAAAAAATGAATGAATGTGGTAACCATGTCTGCAATTATTTACGATAGTCGTTCTTTAGTGACGCGTTTAACCGAGGTGTTACGCGGCGAGGCTGCCCAGTTTCGCGTCCACCATCAACGCTCAGCCCGTCTGACACAAATTATCGTGGGACACGATGCCGCCGCCGAGGTCTACAGTCGGCAATTGATGCGTGCCTGTCGCACGATTGGCCTGAGTTGCGCGACGTTGGCGTACCCGTTCGAGATGACGGAAGAGGAGTTGCGTGCCGAAGTCGATATGTTGAATGCCGACCCCACCACCGATGGTGTTGTCTTGCTGCTCCCCTTGCCTTCGCACATTCGGCAACGCATCGTGACTGATGGTCTGCGTGCCGAGAAGGATGTGGACGGTCTCGGCGCAAGTAATGCTGGCAATCTACTTCTCGGTTTCCCCAATTTTATCCCTTCGACTGCTGACGTTGTGCAGGCGGTGTTGCGCGACGCCGATATTCCTATCGCGGGCAAGAACGCGGTTATCGTGGGGCGAAGCAATGTTGGTGGCAAGCCAATCGCTCTTGTCTTGATGCGCAACGATGCAACCGTGACCATCTGCCACTCGCACACGCACAATCTCGCCGAGATTACGCGAACTGCCGATATTCTGGTTGTCAGCGTAGGCCGTCCAGCACTGATTACGGCGGAGATGGTGAAGCCAGGAGCGGTTGTGCTGGATGCTGGCATCAACTCTGTTGATGGTAGGGTGGTGGGCGATGTCGATTTCGCTGCTGTGCGAGAAGTTGCCTCTTTCCTCACTCCTGTCCCCGGCGGCCTCGGCCCACTTACTCATCTCACTCTGATTCGTCATACGCTGCTGGGACCACGATAGTAGATACCGTCTTGATTGTCAACTCCTCGCTCTAATGAGAGGAGTTGACAATCAAGATGGTATCTACGCCTGATGTTTTCTACGTTCGCCTTCGTAAAGGTTACGATAATTTTTGTTGCTAAACAGCAATGACCTCCACTTGTTTCTCAACCAAAACCATACATGTTCTCAACTGTGAATACTCCTGTGTCAGCTATACTTTCTCCTGTAAGCAATTTGTGTATATGAAATTACCGATATAATAGGCATTCAACAGGAGAAAAACGATGATGTTTGGTGCAAATCAGCTAGCTGGAGATGAGATTGTGTCGATTGAAACGTTTCCTACGCGTAGTGAGTTGGAAACAGTAGAGCAGATACGTCGCTTTGAGTTGTTGCGTTTAGCTTTTTTCGTGTTGAAGCTCCGCAAACTCGAACAATCGCACGAAGGCACAGAGCAGCCGACACAGGAGTACACTTTTCGCTGTAGCCTGTTGCGCCATACCATCTTTCAGCAGGTTGTCACTCTAACGCGTTTGGATGCACGAGAACAGGCTATGCAACTGATCAGTACCTGCCGTAAGTAGAGTACGGGTCGTAAAAATGCTTGGGTCTGGTGAGAATGTCGCCGCTGATATGTACAAAAACGCCAGTTTTTTCTAGCTCTTTACGCAACGCTTGTAGATCGACATCGCCACTCACCGTGAAGATACAGGGCGCAAGTTGCCGCACGCCCATCTTTTCCAGGGCTGGAATAACCGATAGGACTTTGCCCGCGTCTTCGCTTGAGACCTCGAACAGCAAGACTTGCGAGAGCGTGACGCTCTTGTACGTTTTAGTCCAATCGCGCAGTGTGTAATCGACGTTTTGTGGAATATCCTTTTGGCTTCGCTCCTGCAATGTCTGAAGAATCTGCTCTATGTTCAGGCCACTGTTCAAGCCGCGTGTCACTGCTGTTTTTGTAAGCGTGAAACTGCTGACCAGACCGAGTTGCTTGGCTTGTGTGAACGGGAGCAGGGCGTAGAGCGTGGACATGTTTGGCTGAAGCAGTAGCAACTCAAAGTTTGGTTGTATCACGAGTCCACGAGCTGTTGTATCTTGCTCTTCCGCTACATAGCCTTTACCCTGTGTACGTGTCAGTTCCATAATCTTGCCGCCGAGTTCAGTCACCATAAAGTAGTCGGGATTGCGCGATGTTTCCGTTCCAGGCGCATTCCCATCGGCATAGCCAACGTCAACCAGACCAAACTCGGAGAAGGTCGAAGCTAGAATGCCACGATAGACTTCGCCTTCGCAACGCTCCCATTTGACATGCGTATCGTAGTCTTTAATCTGCTGTTTGGTGCGACCATAGGTTGGCGTGGGACGATAGGCGAAGGCGTCATCTCTCCATATCTCTTGCAGCAGTGAATCGACGGTATACCAGCGTCCGGGTGTGCAGTTGTTCAGATGTTTGAGAAGTGCCTTGCGTCCGCCTGCCGCATCCCAGGAAAAAGCACTTGATGCTCTGTAATTGGTGCCGTAGACATCAATCCACTTGAAGTTCTCAAGCCAGTATGCCAACAGATGAACCGTCTGCTCCAGCAAGGATTTTTTTGCCCACTGCTCTATTGTTGCAGTCACCTCGTAAGCTGGCTTGATGTCCTGAAAAGTGGGATTGGCGAGTTGAACAACACCATAATATTCAAGCACTTCCAGCAGCATCTCGATATAGTCATCGTCGCCGTTATAATCCGGGCGTGGCTTGCCACGTAGTGTAGCGCGAACTTTGGTAGCAATACGTTTTGGCACGCGACCTGCTTGCGTTGGCTCAATAGTCTGCTGATAGAGTGTGTTGATCAGCATGGCGAGGTCATAGACCGCAATATGTTCGCCAGGCACTATGGCAGCGGGAGTGCCCTCGAACTCAGTAACCTTGCCCCCGTCTTGCTTCAACTTTGCATCCGAAACAAGCGAGACCATGTTGCTGTACCAGTCAGATGGCACGAACAGGACGTGTTCTCGTTTCGAGAAGCTATCAAAGGCCAACGCGTGGCGCGTAAGAGTGTTCACTGCTTGTAACAGCGTCTCGTCGTCCTTGAGAAACGTGCGAGCCGATGCCATAGACTCCTTTCCCCCACGTTCACGCAACCAGACAAAAAGCCTGCGCGCGGTTGCGTCTAAATCGGAGAGGGAATCGAGTGGCTCTTCCATGTCGATCAGTTTATCCGCGACGGTCATTGGATCGGCTGCCTCGTTGTAATATAACGAGGCTTTATACGAAATCCCGTAGAGGGACAATACCTTGCTAAAGTCACCATAGGGAAGCGTTGTTAAAAGCCTATCCAGGTCCCACCGTGAATGATCTCCTGAAGGAGTAAAGTACTCACGGCTGGTATTGTAAAGCAGTTCGGCGTTATCACTAAAGGCAGCAAGCATCGTCACCTTTTCGGGCTTTGAAGTTTTTTTCGACTTTGTAGCAACGTACA
Organism: uncultured Ktedonobacteraceae bacterium; assembly: GCA_964250805.1. Lineage (GTDB taxonomy): Bacteria > Chloroflexota > Ktedonobacteria > Ktedonobacterales > Ktedonobacteraceae > JBBQVS01. The sequence goes on from CAXUHG010000042.1 coordinate 12,762, forward strand.
TGTTGCGCCGTGCAGGTTCTTCACGTGTGTCAAGTAGCCCCTTTTCAACCAGTGTGGAAACCGCCGCTGTAAAGCGTTCGGGCGTAATTTGTGTCTTTTTTATAAATGCGTTGTCCTGAGTAACACCATCGCGCGTTGCATATGGCAAGACACGATAGAGTATCTGTCGCTCATCCTCTGTGAGAGAGTTCCATACGAAGCGGGCTGCGATAGGATTACGCATACGTTTTTCGAGAAGGTTTGTTTGCTGCTGCTTGTTTTTTCCTGCGACTTCACTTGTGATATTCCAGAGGCGAAGAATCGAGGTACGTTGTTCGTCGCTAGCGTTTTCTAGTACTTGTCTTATCGTTTTCATATATTCATTCGTCCCTGTTGCTTTTTTATTTGGGCTGATATTGCTCCAGGTAGCGAATAACTTCGCGCGTAAGCTGGCTCGGCGTCGAGGCACCCGCGGTAACGGCGATGCGCTTTTTGCCTTTGAGCAGTGTGCGGTCGAGTTGTGATAAATCTTCGATGCGAACGGCGGGAACGTGTGCTAGCTCCTCAGAGACCTGCACGAGGCGATTGGTGTTGTTGCTTTTGGGGTCGCCTACGACAACGGTCAGGTCAGCTCCCTTCGCCTGTTCCGCCACTGCCTCCTGGCGCGTCTGGGTGGCGGCACAGATATCGACATGCACCTCAGCTTGCGGGTAGCGCGTCTTAATGTATTGAATGACGCGGTGAGTGTCCCACTGCGAGAGCGTCGTTTGTGTGGAGACGGCGAGTTTTTGTACCTGTTCGGGTGTAAGCGTAAGTGCGTCAACATCAGCCTCAGTTTCAATCAAACTGATATTTCCAGGCACCTCGCCCATCACACCCTCTGGCTCTGGATGGCCTTTCTTGCCAATGTAGAGAATGTAATATCCCTGTGAGACCAGCTTTTTCACCAGATCGTGCGTAACAGTGACATCGGGACAGGTGGCGTCGATGCAGTGAAGGCCACGCTCCTGCGCCCGTTGTTTAACCTGCGGCGAAACGCCATGTGCGGTAAAAATGACTGTTCCCTCTCGCACCTGCTCTAAGATGCTGACACGATCTGGTCCATCGAGCGTTACAACGCCCATATTGGTGAGTTCATTGATTGCGTGACGGTTATGAATGATCTGCCCGATAATATAAAGAGGACGCGGCAATGTAGTGTCCTTTGCCGCTTGACGTGCGATTTGTAATGCATCAACCACTCCATAGCAATAGCCACGCGGCGATACTTTTATAACTTCCATTGAATATTCTTTCCTCTATTCGGGCTTCTGTATATATGTAATTCCTTATAGTGTATCACATCTATCAATAGCTGCCAGCACTCACCTGCAATAGAATGCGGCGCACATCCTCCGGTGTGTAGAGGCAGACGGCTGGGAGCAAACCAGCCATTTCTTCGACTGAGGTAGACGAGGCGAGGTCGAAGATGAGTAATGGCGTGCGGCGTCCGTTGCAGCCCTGTGCAATATTTGCCGCCGTGAGCATCCGCGAAGACTCAAACACGTCTGGTGCGGGAACGCTGATTAAAAGTTGTACCTGTGCTAAGTGGAAAGAGACAGAAGACGGGACGTCCTCTTGAATTATATGTGCCATGCCTGCACGTTGCAGGAGCGTGACGTATGGGGATCGCTGTTCTTGTGGCCCAATCAACAATGCCGACCGACCATAGAGACCACCAAGGCAAGCATCCGCGATGGATACCACCTCTGGCGCAATGTCCTGCATTACCGACTCCTCTGCTACCCAATAGTGTATATGCTTAGAGAGAAACGTTCTCTCTACTTACTATAGCAAATCTCGACCACTTAGCGTCAACCTATACACTGTAACAAGGAAGGAGGCGGAAAAAATCCGCTTGGAAACATTGGTCTTGTAAAGCTGTTAGGTACTAGGTGAACACGTTGTTTCCAGGAAACACGAAGAGGAAGAGAAAACGGGGGGGGATGTCGTTTTCTCTCCCTCTTACAGGGATCGAGGCTAGGACTTTGTTTTAGAGAGTGGCGAGTCGTAGTCAGGCAATTCCGCTCCTATAGAAATCCTCTATCGAGTAGGCATATCCTTACACGTACTGAATATCCCAACTCTGATAGGAGTCTCCTGAAGCATGCGGGTATAAGTAGGGAGTAGTGCCGGTTGGTGCCTGAGCATTTTGCCCCCCATCAAGTGCGTATGTGCTACCTTCAACATAGCCAATTTGGTCAAATTGGGCGGGATCAAGTTCAACGCCATTATTATCGACGTAATAATGTACTACTTCTTGATTAGCAATGTAGTCAAAACCATAATAGTACCCACTATCACGCCACGCCTGTCCCTCGCCTCCATAGCAATCATACAGGTATGGATGGTAGCCTGTATTTTGCTTCTGGTTGGCATGATCGAGGCAAAGAGGGTGTCCAGCGTTATCACTGGAAACGCTCTCTACGCTTTGAAATTGAGTAGTTGCGTATATAGGTTGACCGTTATAAGTGTCAACGTTGTAGGTATGGTTGTAACTATTGTTTGAAAAGTGCCAGAGTTGATTGGGATCATTAGTATTACATGGGTAAAAGTATGGATTACCACCAACTGCCTGATCAGGTCTAGCGTTGAGGCACAAGCCACTTCCTTCGTTTCTTATCTGGAAATTGGCTGAGTCTGCATGTGCCTTAGGACTCTTGTGAAGAGACGAATTCAAGAGCGTGCCACCAAGAACAATAACCAGGGTCAAAAGTGGCAAGACGATGAACAACGAGCGACGTAGCATATGCTTCTTCACTGGTTGCTTCGTATCCATAGGGGAGATACCCTGCGTTTCACCCAAAAAGTGTTTTTCAGCTTGTTTCATGTGTTGGAGGGGACCTTTCATTGTATATACTTTTGAACTGGGGAACTCTTTTGAAAGAAAGCACATTTCTTTCCTCACTGCCCCAGCACGTTCGGTACAGCAGTACCACAAACAGTATGCCTTGTACTGTGTCGTACTACCACAGCTTGTACACAGCTTGTATTTTCGTTATCCCAATAACGGGTTGACAAAATCTCAGCGTGTCGTCTCTTTTTGATCCCTTGTCAGTATGCTCTTCCTGCTTCACTCCACATCTTCTTCAAAATCTCTCACTGCAAGCACACGATGCGTGTACTTATATGAGAAGAATAGTTTTCCCCATATGTACTAGGACGCATCTTTTTGTATTTTTTTGCGTTATACTGATTAATGAGTATCCTTAGTGTTGTCAATACCATGCTAGCTTTCAAATACTGTCTTTCCGAAGAGACTACCAATGTAATGCATCAAATCGTTTTGTACGTAGTGCAGAAAGTAAAGTTCCTTGTAGGAGTAGTATCAGACGATGCAAGTAGACGAAAAAGGACTTTCTGTCGCGCGTTCGTTGCTTCGCTATGAGCGAGAACAACGCGGCTGGTCTCAAGCCAAACTTGCCGAGTTGGTGGGAAGTACTCCTGACAACATTAGTCGTTGGGAGCGTGGAGTCGCAAGACCCTCTCCCCATTTTCGTGAACAACTCTGTCTCCTCTTTGAGAAAAATGCGGAAGAGCTAGGGCTGCTGTCAGGGACGAGGAAGGAACAGGAGACACAACAAGAACAGGGAATACAAAAAGCAGGTATTCTCGATCCTCTACTCCCACATCTTTCTGCTAAAAGCAAAACGCTTGTTGGTCGTGAGACCTTCTTTTTCCAACTGACTGAATGGTGTACCAACGCTCCCACACCCGCTACAAGTGTCTTGTATGGATTACCAGGAGTGGGAAAAACGGCTCTCGTGTGTATACTGGCTCAGCATGCTCGTATTCGTGAAACGTTTCATGATGGTATCCTCTGGGCAGACTTGGGACCCGATGCTCGTCTCACCGATCACTTGAGTCGTTGGAGTCGTCTGCTCGGAGTTCCCACTGCTGAACTTGAACGGGCGCAAGGGGTGGAGGATTGGGTCAAACTCTTACGATTGGTGATTGGGGAGCGTCGCCTACTCCTGCTGCTCGATGATGTCTGGCGTCTTGAGGATGCCGCGCCTTTCTTACAACTAGCAGGAGCGAACTGCATAGCTGTGCTCACGACGCGTTCGCCTCTGCTTGCGGTACAGATTGCTAGTCAGGATGGAGCCATGCTGGTGCCAGAGTTAAATGAGCAAGAAGCTGTCACACTGCTCTCCCGTTTTGTTCCCACTTTGGTGATGCAGGAGCCAGAGATGGTGCGCTTCCTGCTGGCTCAGGCTGGAACTCTTCCTTTGAGTTTGATGCTGATGGGTAAGTATCTTGCATCACAGTCCTACAGTGAGCAACCTCGCCGTATCCACAAAGCAGTGCAAGCTTTGCAGGATGTCGAACATCGTCTCACACTCAGTCTGCCGCGCTCGCTTCTCGATCCCTCTTCCAACGTAATGCTCGATGTGCCACTCTCCCTCAAATCCGTGATTGCCCTCAGTGATCACCGCTTGTCGCCTGCGGCGCAAGAGGCTCTACGCTCCCTAAGTGTGCTGCCAGCCAAGCCGAGCAGTTTTTCTGAGGAGATAGCGGGTACACTGCTCGCTCATCCGTTGGAGGTACTTGATGAGTTAAGCGATGCAGGACTGCTCGAAAGCAACGGCGTCCAACGCTACATGCTCCATCAGACCATCGCCGACTATGCTCGCCTTGATCTTGAGGATGACTCCGCCTACCTCCGGCTCATGGAGGTGGGGATGAACTATCTGCACACCTATGCAAAGAACTATGGTGCATTGGAGCAAGAGCGTGACCTGCTAGGCGCGGCGATGGACGTGGCGCATCGACTCGCTCACCGCACCACGCTCATTCAGGGAGGGCGTGTGCTAACGCCGTTTCTCCAGGCTCAGCACTTGTATGGACAGGCAACCGAGTATTTGCTCTGGGCGTATGATGCGGCAGAGCGAGAAGCAGATGAGGAGGCTGTGGTGGACCTGTCATTGCAACTGGGAATGGCGAAAGAGAAAGAGGGAGACTACGAGCAGGCACAGCAGTATTTGCACAGAGGGCTGAATCTTGCACGACAGCGCAAGAGCAAGGAACACCTCTCTTTTCTCGCCCGTCTTGCCTATATTGCGATGAAGCGTGGTCAGCTTGCAGATGCAAGAGCCTTCTTACAAGAGGGCTTGGTACTGGCATCCGTACACGGTGATGCGAATGCACAGTGCATGCTGTTCACCTATTATGGGCAGTTATACGCAATACAAGACGACCTGGAGCAGGCGGAGAGCTATGTGCAACGGGGCTTAGCTTTGCTTGACGCGGTAGACGACGCAGAGAAGAAGTGTGGTTTGCTTCGCTTTGTCGGCATGCTGCACAGTCTTCGAGGGGAGTACGAACGGGCGCAGCAGGTTTTCCTGGAGGGGCTAGAGGTGGCGCGTCAAGCTCACAATGAGGAGGTCATCAGTTTCCTGCTCCGTCAACTGGGTGTCGTTGCTGGGCGACGGGGAAAGTACAGGCAGACAGAGACTTACTATCGAGAAGCACTTGCGCTTTCAGAGCAAACAGGGTCTTTTGAGCAAACAGCTCTTCTGTGGATGAATTTGGGGTTGCTTGCGTTGCAACAGGGACACGATTCACAAGCGGAAGCGTACTTGCAAGAGGCACTTGTCCTCGCTCAGCGCATTGGACATGCAGAACTAATTGCGGCATCGTTGATTAACCTTAGTGTTCTTGTCTACGAGATGGAAGCCTATGATCGGGCAGAAACGATTTGCCGTGAGGCGTTGGCCTTCGTGCAACAGGTAGACACTTCCAAGACGAACCTCTGCCTCGTTCTGTGTATCCTTACGGCAACAAAGCTGAAGCAAAATGAGATGTTGCAAGCAGCTGACTACCTTCAAGAAGCTATGACGATTGCGGAACAGGTTGGAACTCCTGACCTATGGTGTGCAGTGTATGAAGTGCAAGGAGAATATGCGCTCACCCGACAAGATGTGCAGCAAGCGGCAGAGGCATTTAGGAATTTGGAAAAGTCTGCCCCCAAAGGAGATGTGCTTGCCCTAAGTACAGCTCAGTATGGGCTTGCTCGTGTAGCGGCGGCACAAGGACGAAGACGCGAAGCACAGAAACAAGGACGTGCGGTGTTGTACCGCTGGCGAGAGATGGGATACCGTCGTGCGAAAGAGGTAGAAGCATGGGTACAAAGTCTCTCTGCTGATATGTCCGTATATTCCTAACTCTTTAAGGGAGAGAATGTTCCCAGAAGCGTGCCGTCAAAGAGCGTACCTCTTGTCGATAAGGAGAAACACGCTGTTGCCAGTGTGCTACGTGTTTCTGAACGATGTGTACCAGCATTTCTGGATCAAACGGCTTGGTGAGATAGTCAGTTGCTCCTACCAAACGTCCATACATCCTGTCGGCTATTCTGTTCTTGCTTGTCAGCATTACAATGAGAATATCTTTGCACGACGCTTTTTGCGAAGGAGCTGACAAACGGTATATCCATTCATATGTGGCAGTTGGATATCGAGGAAGATAACAGAATCAGTCGAAGCTGAAGGTTAGAGAGTAAACCAATTATGCTTAGATGGTTTAAACTCGCTATTTAAACAATCCATGTAGATAACATCATAACGTACACCACTGAGATATATTGCTTCCCGACGTCTGCCCGTCTCTTGGAACCCAACTTTTTGATATGCTCTGATAGCTCTCTTGTTGAATGCATAGACTTGCAAGGAAATAGTGTGCATATTCAGAAAGCGGAAGCCATACTCAAGCATTAGTTGCGTCGCTTCAGTTCCATACCCTTTTCCCCAGAACTCTTTACGAACAATCTCAATTGAAAAGTTTGCAGTGTCGTTCCGGTAGTCTAACGCACTGAGGCTTGTCTGACCAAGTGCTAGGAATGTTTCTAATTCATAAATAGTGAAGCTAATAACATTAGAGTTTGCTTGAACCACAGTGGAAGTAATAGCTGAACTTTGTGATTGAGGACCTCCTGTTGGCGAAAATACATTCGTGACTATGGGAGTTGATGCAGGAAAGAACGCAGCGGAATAATAAACAGCAATTTCAGGATCTTGTCTGCCACTTGTAAGTAGCTCTTGGTGCTCTGGCAACACTGGTCCCAAACCAATTTTCGTGCCTTTAACGCTCAGAAGTCTTTTCTCATTTGAAGGTAGTGTCTCCATAGTATTTCTCTCCATCGCTGTTTTTTTTGCTTTACTATAGCTCTATAGGTATGCTTTACCGTTTGAAAACGGCTTCTAATTTTGTATCTCTAATGGCGTTATCAATGTTTTTCACTTGATACAATTTCCCAACGTGAAGACCGCCTACTACGCGTCGTGATTGATGGCGTGGGATTGCTTCCTCCTGGTCCAGCAGAGGGAACGACCTCTGGCTGCCATTCTACTATGTGGTAAGCATAGAGGTGCTTTGTCGCTATGATTCCATCAATCATCTGTTTTTGCATATCTGTGGAACCGACTTGCAGAAAACGCTCGCAGCTATGCAAAATATGTTGCGTACATTGGTCCTCCTCGTGTGTAGGTTTCGTGATGTTCAGCCCGATTTTCTCGCTTTCTTCACGGTTAATAGCACAAGTATGGCTGTGGTAGCCATTGACAAGTTTGGTAACAATACTTTCTCTTTGTTGCTCCTCGACTGAGGGGAGATGAAAACGTAATAACTCAAGGGCTAATGTTTTCACCAGTGCTTCCGCCCGAAAGAAGCTGGCAAGAGATGTGGGGAAAAAATGCTCACATAGTAATTTCAAGAGATGCATTCCTTGATCTTCCATGTTTACATGAAACCAAGTTTCTGCCATTTGTACAAAAGAGTGCAAATCTTCCGACGAAATAGTCGTTGGTCCGCCTGTTGACGTTGCTGTATGAATTTGCGGATCAAGAGGACTTAACTCTGCAAGTACACTCATAATAATATTGTTGGAACCTAGGCATAAAAGTGTGCCAGCAGAACGTGCTTTATATGGTATAAGAACATTAAAGCACTGTGAGTAGGCTCGTAGAAGGAGACTCATTTTTTGCGCGTATACAACGTTTCCTCCATATGTGTGAAGCACAAGATCAAGCGTATCAACATGCCCAATTTGTTCAAGACAGTGAAACAACATTGAAATATCTTCATCTTCAATCGGTTTCGGAAAAGGTGCTTTGTCTTGACCGACATAAACGATGACATTGCTACCTCTTATTTGTTCTAGGTGTTTTATGCTATTTACTATCTGTTCGATGAGCAGAAGTGCATTGTGTTCTCCCCCGCCATTGGTTTCTTTGTTTATTTCCAAGTGTGTATCCTCTCCTTCATGCTTTATTTCTATTTAGAATCGTATTTACCATTCATCCTTTTACTGTTTCTTACATTGAACACATTTCAAGATTATGCTCAAATGGGTCTTTACGACACATGATTTTGTCGAAAACCTGTCAGGTCACACATGATAAGTAATGCACCTACCACATTTTTCAATCATTTGAGAGGGAAGACGACTCTAGCTCACGCGAAGGAAATGATTCCTCGTATGTGCGGATTTGCAAGGAAAAAAGATAGGCATAACGCCCTTGCTGCTTCATCAACTCTGCATGCGTCCCTTCTTCGAGAACGGTACCCGCTTCGAGCAAGATAATATGATCTGCATGCTTCACACTTGAAAAACGATGGGAGATGAATACGATAGTCTGTTGTTTGTCTTTGTGTTGCTCAAACAACGATTGGAAAAAGGCCCGTTCCTTGTGAATATCAAGTGCCGCACTAGGTTCATCCAGAATGAGTACTGCAGCACGCCGCATAAGCGCACGCGCCAGCGCAACAAGCTGACGTTGCCCTCCTGAAAGTTCATGCCCGCGTTCAATCCAGCGCCCTAGAATTGTTTCATATCCTTGAGGTAGTTGTTCAATGGCATTACTAAGTCCACTTTGCTGCGCTGATACCTCAATTCGAGTACGATCATGCATAGCCTCTACAGAGCCGAGACCAATATTTTCGTATACGGAGAGGTGATAGATAGAATAATCCTGAAAAATGACCCCTAGATAGGAACGCAATACTCTTTTATCTATGGTGGAGATATCAATGTCATTCAGAAGAATGCGTCCTCCTGTTGGCTGGTAAAGGCCAGCAAGCAATTTAACTAAGGTCGTTTTTCCCGCACCATTCTCTCCTACTAAAGCGACCGTCTCCCCTGGCTCTATGCGAAAACTTACGTGGTCTAGCACCGGCTTCTGACTATCAGGATAGTGAAATGATACATCACAAAATTCAATCGAAGGTGGTAGAGGGAAAGAATCTGGAATCACTGACTGATCTTGAGGCGTAGCTTCAACTACAGGCTGTAAGGCAAGAAAACGAAAGAGCCTATCCATGAACAAGTTATTTTCGTATAACTGAGATAGTGTGTACATAAGGCTATACAAATTAGAATCAAGTTGTCCAACAGCTTGGGTATAAAGATTAAAGCGTCCAAGTGAAATGAAGCGTTGAAGCGTTTCAAATGCAATGAAGGCGACAAGGCAGGGACGCACAAGTGCAAGTAGCGGCTCTATCGTCAGTGCATTACGTATTCTGGGTGCATTTATTTCTTTTTCTTTAGCATAGAGTTGGTGAAATAAATCTTCGTAAAGGGTAAGCAGAAAGTCTTTTAAGTGAAACAGCCGGACCTCCTTCGCTGATAAATCCGAGGCAAGCAAAGTTCCTACATACTGTGCTTTTCGAGAAAGGGGAGTTTGTTCAATTAACATCTTAACCCGTTTACGACTTAAACGGGTCGATATCAAAAATCGCAGTAAGGCCGTCACCAACACTAGTGGAATGATCCACGGTTGCCAAAACAAGATAATTACCGATACTGAAATTAGGGTGATGGTGGTTGATACAACCGTCATCATCTGTGTGGCAATTGTAACGGGTCTGTATGATGCTTCTGCTGAGGCATTGTTGAGAAGATTATGAAATTCGGGATTTTCAAAAAAAGAGAGATCCAATGTTGCAGCTTTACGTGCAATAATCAAACTGATGGAGTGCGTAATACGCTGTTGATACAAGCTCTCTACGGACGAACGTAGGGCTGTACATAGTTGTCCAACAACATTGATACCTCCTAATAAAATTAGCAGAAAGAGAAGATTCTGAGGTAGCATTGTGCTGGTTTGCGGGTTTTGGAGTGATTTTGCAAGCACATCAATGATAAAAGAACTAATTAATAGTAGCGTAGGTGTAAGCAACCCTGTACATAGAGTAAGAAACAAGAGGACAAGCAAAAAGGATGGTTGTGCCTGCCACAATATCTTCACAATCTTACCCATATTTGTAAAATAGTTGTTGCTCTTTCTTGTTGCAGGCATACAATAACTCCCTATTCTTGCTCTAGTTTGGTCAAAGGTCCAATTTTATTGCTGGCTGTAGGAGCGGCATTGACAAGGCAAGATGCCATCGCCTCCTTCATATGTAGTTCTGGAACTAGGTCCTGAACCCACATCCACTGACCATTGGGGTTAATTTCTAGGAAAACATATTGATCATCAGGTGTTAAGATCAAATCCATTGTGCCAAAGTTCAAACCATAATGTTTTGTCAGCGCAAAACATTTTTGTGCAACTTGATCGGGTAGATTCCCTTTTCGGACTGGAATATTTACATCATAATGGCGCCAATCGAACGCTGTTCGTTCATGTGCTTGTGAATGAACTTCTGCCGTAAAGATATCATCACCGATAACAGTTACTCGTAACTCAATCTTCTTAGGAATGTACTCTTGAAATTGACAAGGAGTAGCACGCACGGTTTCTAACACTTCTATTTGGTCAGAAGTAATAGGAGTGGTATAGACGGCTTTTTGCGTTTTTTTAACGACTTGAGGATTTGAAAGAACTTTGTAAATAATATTTCCATCACATGCCTCGTAAAAATCGCGTACTTGAGCAGGGTCCATCGTAATCAATGTCCGTGGAACTGTAAATCCAAGTTCTGTTGCTAGCTGGAGTTGGTAAGGTTTGTAAGAGGCAAATTGGATATAGGTGGGATAGCTCATCCAATAACAATCGAGGCTACTCCACAAACCATGCAGAGCGTGATCCAACTCTTTACGCACAAAGTCGCGCTCATCTGCGCTTAAGTCTTCCGGTATTTGATAAGGAGTAGGTTTACGCCACCAAATAGAGCGTATCTCTTCTAATGCAATGGTGTGTGTTTGCGTCTGAATGTATCCTGACCATTGATCCTGCTGTAAGAGGAATGATACATGAGAACGGGATGGAAAATCTGCAGGATGAATGCGTAAAGGTTCATGACCCATAGCACGTAGAGTTAAAATGAGCCGATCTGCATGAGGATCAAATTCATCGGTAACAATGACAATACGTTGCTTTCCAGTCATTTTACGTACCTTGCCTTTCATAATATAGACATTTTAGAAAGGTAGTGAAACTGTTTTCGGCTGACCGATTTTTTGTTTCACTACCCTGTTCTGAAAGAGAAATCTTTCAGAGCCAAACGCTGATGCTAAGAGCAATGAATCCTAGAGACGCAACAGCATCTAGTCAGAGTCATCATCCCCGTCATTATCTGTGCCGAAGTCTGGGTTGTAATCGCTATCAACAGGAAGACCATCAATAAGCGTTTGTGTGGTTGTGAACGTGGTCGTGAATGTGGTTGTCGTGGTAAATGTGAATGTTCCATCAGCAGAGATACCAGCTCCTCCAACCCAGAGTTGAAGATCTTTGTCGTAAGAACCCTCAACTTTGATGGAGTCCATATCTTGTACTTGATGAAATGCAAACACTTGACTGTCCATGAATAACCTCCTTTTTCGTTCAAATGGATAAAAGTGTGCTATTCTGCTTCTCCTTCAACATGTTAACCTATTGAAAGAAACAACCGTAGCACCTGTAGCGAGTTCCTCTGTTCTCGAAGAACCTGTAGTAAGTATGCTCAATAAAACACGAAAATCCCATAGAACATACTTATAAATTTCGTTATAAGTTTTCAACAGAAAACTTATAATTGCTTATAAGTTTCTTATAACTGAATGGAAAATGCGAAAGCAGAAAGCTCGCTTGCTAATAGTTAAAGTACATTATCTACTTTCGGGAAACGCTAGCCTTTTTGGTCTACTTATGTAATTATCTACGCTTCTAACCTGGATTGATAAGCTATAGTTATGTTAGGAGAAATATGCACAAAAATACCTCTTTTGAGGGACATGCAAGCTTGTATACGATGTGTATACTTCTTTTTGTGTAGACAAAATCAATGTATTGACTACAGAGGAAGGACTCTCTTTTCATGAAGCATCAACACCCTTTGCGTCGTGAGCGAGAACGACGAGGCTGGTCGCAGTCCAGGCTAGCAGAACTACTAGGAACCAGTCCTCTTTCTATCAGTCAATGGGAACGGGGAGTGTATCTACCTTCTCCCCATTTTCGTGAACAACTCTACCTTCTCTTTGAAAAAAGTGCTGAGGAATTAGGACTGCTTCCAGAGACGAGGAAGGAGCAGGAGAGCCAAAACGAACAAGATGCACAAAGGGTGAGCATTCTCGATCCTCTACTTCCACTCCTCTCTCCCGAAAGCAAAACGCTCATTGGTCGTGAAACTCTCTTGTCCCAACTGGTTGAACGATGTACTTCTGCTCTCACACCTTCTACAGGTGTTTTATATGGCTTGCCAGGAGTGGGAAAAACTGCCCTACTCTGTACTTTGGCTCAGGATTTCACCATTCGCCAGACGTTTCGTGATGGAATCCTCTGGGCAGACCTGGGACCTGAGACTCATGCAACCGAACATTTGAGTCGCTGGGGTCGTCTCCTGGGCGTTCCCACTGCTGAATTGGAACGCGTGCGACAGATGGAGGATTGGGTCAAGCTCTTACGCATTGTGATTGGTGAGCGTCGCCTGCTCGTGTTACTTGATAATGTCTGGAGCCTTGAAGATGCCTCGCCTTTCTTACAGCTAGGAGGGGGAAACTGCGCCTTGTTGCTGACCACTCGTTCACCTCTCCTCGCAGTTCAGATCGCTGGTCACGATGGCTCCATGCTGGTGCCAGAGCTAAGCATGGAGGAGGGAATGACGCTGCTCTCCCGTTTTGCTCCCACTCTAGTGACACAGGAGCCAGACGTCATACATTCCCTGCTTGCTCAAGCAGGAACCCTTCCCCTGAGTCTCATGCTGATGGGTAAGTATCTTGCGTCACAGTCCTACAATGAGCAACCGCGCCGTATTCACAAAGCACTGCATGCCCTTGAGAATGCCGAGCATCGGCTCACGTTGAGTGTACCGGGTGCGCTCCTCGATCCTTCCACTACGATGCCGGATGCGCCGCTCTCGCTACAAGCGGTGATCGCCCTCAGCGACCACCGCTTGTCACCGACTGCTCAAGCGGCACTCCGAACTCTCTGTGTTCTGCCAACGAAGCCAAGTAGTTTTTCCGAGGAGATAGCAGGTGCATTGCTGAAGCAATCATTGGATATGTTAGATGAGTTGAGCGATGCAGGACTGATTGAAAGTGCTGGCGTTCAACGCTATATGTTGCATCAGACGATTGCCGACTACGCTCGCCTTGACCTTGAGGACGACTCAGCCTACATACGACTGATGGAGGTAGGGATGAGCTATTTGCACACCTATGCAAAGAACTATAGTGCGTTGGAGCAAGAACGCGATCTGCTTGTTGCCACAATGGACGCAGCGCATCGACTCGACCAACGACAAGCACTCATTCAGGAATGTTTCGTCATCACACCTTTTCTCCAGGCGCAACACCTGTACTCCTTGGCAACAGAATATCTGCAGTGGGCTTATGAAGCAGCAGAGAAAGAAGGTGACGACCATGCCCTACTCGTCCTTTCGTTTCAACTAGGAACGACAAAAGAGAAAGAGGGAATTTACGAGCAGGCAGAGCAGTATCTGCGCAGAGGATTGAGTATTGCACGTCATCGGAAGAGCAATGAGCAAATGTCTTTTCTCGCGAGTCTAGGACTCATTTCCATGAATCGTGGACAGTATCCAGAGGCAGAAGCGTTTTTTCAAGAAGGCTTGTCGCTCGCATCTCTCTGGTCTGAGAATAATTCTCTTTGCTTGCTGCTTACCTATTATGGACAACTGAGCATAAAACAAGATAATTTGCAACTGGCAGAAAGCTATGCTCAACGAGGTTTAGCACTTCTCGCGTCTGTGGAAGATGCGGCGAAGAGGTGCAGTTTCCTGCGCTTTGTTGGAATGCTGCATGGGCTTCGTGGAGAGTACGAACAGGCGCATCAGTATTTCCTTGAAGGACTACATGTTGCCCGTCAAGCTCACAATGAGGAATTCATCAGTTCTTTGCTTCGGCATCTAGGGCGCATTGCCGGGCGACGCGGAGAGTACGTACAAGCGGAAGAGTACTACCGAGAAGCTCTTACGCTTTCAGAGCAAACAGGCTATTTTGAGCAGGTCGCTCTTCAGCGGATGAGTTTAGGACTACTTGCGTTGCAGCAGGGGCACGATTCACAAGCGGAAGCGTACTTGCAAGAGTCGCTTGCTCTTGCACGTCGCCTTGGACATGCTGAACTCATTACAGCGTCCCTTATTAACCTTGGTGATCTTGCGTATGGGGGAGAAATCTATATGCGTGCAGAAGCTATCTACTATGAGGCTTTAGCCTTTGTACAACAGGTAACCCTTCCCAAGTACTTCCTTTGCCTTATTCTCTGCCATCTAGCGATAACAAAACTAAGGCAAAACGACATGCTTCACGCCAATGAGTATCTCCAAGAAGGTATGACAATTGCGAAACAGGCTGGAACCTCGGACGAATTGTGTACAGCGTATGAAGCACAAGGGGAATACGCTCTCGTACTACTAGATATTCAGCAGGCAGCAGAAGCCTTTGAGAAAATGCAGAGATATGCTCCTGCAGGAGATGTGCTTGCCCAAACTACGGCTCAGTATGGGCTTGCTCATGTTGCAGCGGCGCAAGGGCGGCAACGTGAAGCCCAGAAACAAGGACGTGCGGTGTTGTACCACTGGCGAAAGATGGGATACCGCCGTGTGAGAGAGGTAGAAGAGTGGTTACAGGGTCTCTCTGCTTCCGATCTGCCAGATAAAAAGGAGCCTACACACCCTTAATCTTGACTACTAGACTAGAACAGCGACATCTGCGTTGCGGCTCTATGACCATCCAGCAGAATGTATGGTGTGGCCTGTTGTGGAGAGCGAATGGAAAGTTGTTGCAGATGCGAGATATCTGTGATGCGTCCTAAACGGCGTGCGCGGAGAATTGCATCCGCCGCCTTTGGTCCGATGCCAGGGACGCGAAGCAATTGCTCGCGCGTTGCCGTCATGATCTCGACAGGAGCAGAGCGTAGATGAATGTCTGCCCATGCGCGTTTGGGGTCGGTCTCCAATTGCATGTTGCCATTCTCCAAAAATGGGATATCTCCTATGTTCCAGCCGTAGTCGCGTAACAAAAAGCTGGCTTGATAGAGACGGTGTTCGCGCAAAGGATGAGTTGCGGTAAGGTTCTCGAACGGCGTCTGCTCAATGGGATGAAAGCCAGAGTAGTAGGCACGCGTCAAACCTGCTTGTCGATAGAGCGAGTGGCTTAGAGTGAGCAATTCGGAGTCAGTATCTCCCACCGCTCCCACGACAAATTGTGTCACGGTCCCTGCCAGCTTCTCATAGGGGTGAGTACGGCGTATTTGTTCTGCTAGCTGCAACATACTTAGAAGTTCGCGCTGAAAGTCTTTCTTTGGTGCCAGTGCATCCAAGCGTTCCTGATTTGGTCCTTCCAGATTGACCGAGACGCGATCCGCGAGTTGCATCAAACGGTAGAGTTGCTCGTACTCGATGCCGGGCATCACCTTGAGATGCAGATAGCCCTTGTAGTTGTAGCGTTTACGCACGATCTCTGCCGTGTCGATAATCTTATCCTGGGTTGTGATGCTACCTTTGATGATTCCCGACGAGAGAAACATGCCTTGCACCTGTCCAGCACGTTGTAGCGTATCCAGCCCACTTGCCATTTCGTCAGGTGAAAAGGTCATGCGTTTCATCTTGCTACGGCCCGCACGGAACGGACAATACATGCAGTTTTTCTCGCAAGCAGTTGTTACCATCGTCTTGAGTACAGGAAGTTGTCCACGAGGAGTCGAGACGTTTGTGATGCACTCAGCGAGGCTACGTGACTGGTATTGAGCATGGCGACGCTCCTGTTGTGGCTTGTCGCCAACAGGCTCAAATTGTGTAGCGTCGCTCATCAGAGCAAGCTTTGTCATGATATCGGGCAGAGATTGTACTAGCATGGATATAGTATACCGAACTTTTGTTCTAGTGTCAATGCGATAGAAATGTCCTGCAGAGCGATTTAAAAGTCAACGGACGCTCACAAGGGGCTACCCTCCTATACTGAACGCGCGAAGCGCATCCACACGTAATATAGTAGGGTAGCTCCTTGTGGGCGTCCGTTGGTTTCTGAATGTCCTTCACATGGCACATAGCTGGCCTTCTTTCTCGCCGATTTTCCAGGTACTATGACAGCAAGAGCATAACAAACGCTCTTACTTCTCTGTTTTGTCTCACAACTTTGAAAGGAAGGCAGAAAACCTTGACACAGACAATCACCAGTGACTCCCTTGCTCGCCTGTTCGAGCAAACATCTCCAACGACTTTCGATGCCTCAGATGTTTCGTACATCGACGCGCTACGTCAACGCTGGGCTACGCCTACGGCAAAGGCGGGATTGCTCCCGCTATCGGGACTTGTCAACGTGCGTGACTTACCCCGTAGGTACACAATTCACCCCCTTGAATACTGGCATGTTGAGCGTATCAGCGTGAGCAAAGTGCAACGGTTCGCTATTCCAGCAGAGGCGCAAGAGAAACTGGAACTAGCCCGTATAGCCGAAGTACCAGTGAAATGGCTTTTGTGGGCGGAGCAACATGTGACGCCATCAAAGGTTGAATACAAGCAAGAGACCATCTACATCACTCGAAAAGTGTACACTGATCCAATCCTGATTGCTCTCATCGAGGCCGGACATGATGTTGGTATCCCCTACCTTGTTCATTGCTGGTTGCACGCATAGGAGAGACCCTCATGGTGGAAGATGAGTTCGACTTCACAGGAAAGAATCTCGCCGAACTGCTGCCCGTTGACAAAAAAGCCGTGCCTTTTGACTACGAGGCACGGCTGCAGCAGAAGGGATATACGAAGGCGAGTCCACCCGACATGGGTGGACTCTTCCAGGCACTTGCCACTGAGTATGTGCCGACGCGCGTGATCCAATTGCCACCAAAGATCGTGACAAAAGTACGCATACGCGACTTTCTTCCTAATCCTAGTTTTTGGCAGCTTCTCATATGGCTTCTGCAAGCCTTGTTCGCTATCACCATCTACGGGTGTACTATCTTTCTTTTTGGCATTTTTATCCCTTACGTAGGTCTCGCCTCTTTTGAAGCGAAGCTACACGTTCGCTCTAGTGGCACTTGCACAGTGATAAGCACAGATATACAGACGGACGAGGGCGATAACGGTACGTATTACGACACAACGGTGAATTTTACGCTACTGACACCGGCTGGGAAGAGCTATCAGACGGATGACTACTGGCCCGGTTCCTTTTCTCAACAGTCCGATGCACAACGATATGTCTCTGCGTTTCGGACTCACCAGACCTATCAGTGTTGGTATAATGCCGCCAATCCTATGCAGGCATCCTTCTATAAGCAGGATGTGAACTTAGGGGACTACTTGGGACTTGCTTTCTGTATTCCCCTCTTTCTTGTTGTTGGAGTCTTACCGCATCTATGGTTGTTGCGTGTGCTGTGCCGCTTTATAGTCAACGTCATACGTGGCAACACGGAACTAGTCTGGTAGCTCTAGTTGTCCTGTACATGGCCTCTTGTTGGCCTGATGTCTCAGCGAGAAATCCGGTATAGTTTCCTTGAACGATCTCCTCTGGCTATTAGTTTTAAGTCATACGACTTTCAGGAGGGACATGGTGCTATGAACGTTGAGCAATCTAGTCGCGATCTTCCCGTACAACGGCAGAAACTCTTCACTTTTGATTGGTACCGTACATTATCAGGACAGGGAGTCCATGCGTTCTGGGCATCCTTTCTCGGCTGGGCACTGGATGCCTTCGACTATCAGATGTTCGCCTTCATCCTAACAGCTATTGCAGCGTCATTCACGCTCACACAGGCACAATCCGGTCTAATTGCAACGGTGACGCTGCTCGTCTCGGCCTTTGGCGGTATGCTGGCAGGTGTCCTTTCAGACTCCTCTTTTGGACGCAGAAATACGTTAATACTAACAATTAGCGTCTACGCCGTTTTCACCTTCCTCTGTGGTTTCGCGCCGAACTATCCTGTCTTGCTTATATGCCGCGCTCTGCAAGGGCTTGGTTTTGGCGGTGAATGGGCGGCAGGGGCGGTACTGATTGCAGAACTCTCCAACCCGGAGCAGCGAGGCCGCGTCCTGGGCATGATTCAAAGCGCATGGGCAATTGGTTGGGCTTTTTCGCTCTTCGCCTATACAATTGTCTTCAGTCTGGTCGCGCCCGCTCTCGGATGGCGTATCGTTTTCTGGCTGGGCATTCTACCGGCTTTGCTCATTCTCTATGTGCGTACAAAAGTGAAGAAGGATTCGGATATCTTTAAGCAGACACGTAACGCCGAGGAGACTCATACAGAGGATGCAGTCGCGCAGGGAGCAACGACCAACTCTTTTGTACAGCTTTTCCGACCCGATCTTTTACGCACAACCCTGCTAGCCTGTCTGCTTGCAACAGGGGCA
Source organism: uncultured Ktedonobacteraceae bacterium (assembly GCA_964250805.1). Lineage (GTDB taxonomy): Bacteria > Chloroflexota > Ktedonobacteria > Ktedonobacterales > Ktedonobacteraceae > JBBQVS01. The sequence goes on from CAXUHG010000042.1 coordinate 31,500, forward strand.
CAGGGAGGGTACTACGCCATCTTTACGTGGCTACCGACCTTTCTCAAGACGACAAAGCATCTCTCGGTCGTCGGCAGTTTACCGTATCTCTTGCTCATCATTGCTGGCTCGTTTATTGGCTACGTTGCCAGCGGATACATCAATGACTGGCTTGGTCGTCGCCCCACGTTCATGATCTTTGCGGTATGCAGTGCCATTCTCATTTACCTGTACACGCAGATACCAAGCGGAGCGAATACGCTCCTGCTGTTCCTGGGCGCACCACTTGGTTTCTTCGCCTCCGGCATCTTTAGTGGCTTCGGCTCCTACCTTGCGGAACTCTTCCCCAGTCGTGCGCGTGGAGCGGGTCAAGGCTTTACCTATAACTTTGGACGCGGTGTGGGGGCACTCTTCCCCACTCTCATCGGCATCTTATCAACATCCATCGGATTAGGTGGCGCAATCGGCTTTGGTGCTCTCGGCTATGCCCTTTGTCTGCTCGCCCTGATTTTCCTGCCGGAAACAAGAGGGAAGGAATTGGTTGCTGTTCGCTAGCATGGAATGGTATTGATGGGATACGCCGAGGGTAGGGACCGATTTATCGCGTCCTATGGGCAACTGACAATGTTGATAAGGATTGAGGAATGGATATGATGACGGGAAACGGAATCGATGGGGACAAGGGCGCGATAAATCGGCCCGTACCAATCTGCTAAGATGATATTTCGTAGGGACCAGATTTATCGCGTCCGTTTGCTCAATTTATTGAGCGAGATTCTTGTCGATCAAGTATACACAGCGTCTGAGGCATGATCTCATGTGATAAATCACGCTCTCGGACGCGATAAATCTGGTCCCTACGAAATATCAAGACAACGATTGATAATCTCGTAGTAATATATCTACAAAACGTAGCGATAGAGGAAGGAGAATAGAGATGGTCAAGATATTGGCTGGAGTCGATACCGGTGGCACGTTTACGGATATTGTCTTGCTACGGGATGGCAAGATGACGGTGTACAAGGTGCTTTCGACTCCTGATGATCCTTCGCGTTCCATTCTGCGTGGCCTGCAAGAGCAGGATGCTCTCAACGGTCTGGATGTACTCGTGCATGGCTCGACCGTTGCGACAAATGCCGTGTTGGAGCACAAAGGGGTTGTGACGGGACTGATCACAACGGCAGGGTTTTGTGATGTCCTTGAGATTGGTAGGCAAACCCGGCCTAAACTTTACGATCTCAAGGCTCAGAAGGTGCCGCCGCTTGTGCCGCGTGTAAGACGCTTAGAGGTGGTTGAGCGTTTGAATGAACGCGGTGAGGTGCTGACTCCACTGAATGAGGAATCTCTGAAGGTTGCGCTAGCGACGCTTCAGCAGGAGGGGGTCGAGGCGGTGGCTATTTCTCTGTTGTTCAGCTTTGTCAATCCTGAGCATGAACAACGGGTTGCCGAGTACATCCGTTCCGCCGATATATATGTCTCCGCTTCTTATGAAGTGCTGCCTGAGTTTCGCGAATACGAACGTACTAGCACAGTTGTCCTCAATGCTTACGTGGGACCGTTGATTGATCGTTATCTTGCTCGCCTCGAACGCACATTACCAGAAGCAAGTGTGCTACGCATCATGCAATCGAATGGTGGCTCTATTTCGAGCGCGATGGCGCGACATGAGGCGGCGCGTACACTACTTTCGGGACCAGCCGCCGGAGTAGTAGGTGCCGCGTATGTTGCTCAGGCGTCGGGCTATAATCGTATCATCACGCTTGATATTGGTGGCACTTCAACCGATGTGGCACTGGTTGATGAGACCATGACAGAGACGACAGAGGGCAAGATAGGGGGCTATCCGACGAGGCTACCAATGATCGATATTCATACGATTGGTGCTGGCGGAGGGAGTATTGCCTGGTTCGATCCAGGTGGGGCGATGCGGGTGGGACCCGCGTCGATGGGAGCTGAGCCGGGACCAGCGGCGTATGGACGCGGTGGGCAGGAGGCGACCGTGACGGATGCACACGTGGTGCTAGGACGCCTTTTGCCCGAAGCCTTTCTTGATGGGACTATGCAGCTTGAGCGCGAGCGGGCACGGGAAGTCGTTGCGCGGCTTGCACAACGGTTGGAGACCAGCGAAGAGGAGGCTGCGCTAGGCATTATTCGTGTCGTGAATGCCAATATGGAGGCTGCGATTCGCGTGATTTCTGTTGAGCGTGGCGGCGATCCTCGTTCTTTCACACTTGTCGCCTTTGGTGGTGCGGGTCCGCTTCATGCATGCGGACTTGCCGCCGCACTTCGTATACCTCGCGTGTTGATTCCGGCCTCTCCTGGTGTACTCTCAGCACTTGGCATGTTGCTGGCTGATACGCTCAAAGATTATGTGCGCACGATTATGGTTCCAGTTGAAGATGCACAGGAACTCGTTAGCTCGACGCTGATAGAACTGGAGGAGATGGGACGCCGCGATCTTGCGCGAGAAGGTATTCCCAGCGAGCGTATCGTCATCGAGCCGTTCCTCGATTTGCGCTATAGAGGACAATCCTATGAGCTGACTATTCCTTTCGAGGGTGATATGGTTGATGGATGTGCGAGCTTTCATCGGATGCATGAGCAGAGATTTGGCTACAGCGACCCCAACGAACGCGTTCAGGTGGTCAATGTGCGGCTAAAGGCGCGTGGTCTCAATCCGTCTAAGGGACTCGAACGCCAGGAGGTTGGAGAAAACATCTCCGCCGTCCCTGCGATGATGCGAAGCGTGATCTTTGCGGGCGTGAAAGGGCTGACGAGAGAGAACACTCCGGTCTATGAACGTGCGGCGTTGCGTCCAGGAGCGAGCTTCTCAGGACCCGCTATTGTGACACAATATGATACAACAACTGTCGTTCCCCCTGAGTGGAACGCCAGGATCGATGCCGTTGGCAATCTTCTTATTGAACGAGTTGAACGAGTTGAGGAGCAAAATAGCGATGAAGGTTACGTCTGGAGTGAATCCTATTAGCCTAGAAATTTTTCGCAGCGCACTGACCGCTCTCACCGAAGAGATGGGAGTGGTCCTCATGCGCAGCAGCTACTCGCCCAATATTAAGGAGCGGCGCGATTTCTCCTGTGCGCTCTTTGATGCTCGTGGACGTTTGGTCGCTCAGGCTGCCCATATTCCCGTGCATCTTGGCTCTATGCCCGATTCGGTGGCAGCCGCGCTGGTCACGTTTGATTCCTTCGCTCCGGGCGATATCATCGCCCTGAACGATCCCTTCCTGGGCGGCTCTCACCTGCCCGATATCACGTTGATCGCGCCCATCTTCGTCTCTCTTGATGAGGAACTGCGCTTGATAGGTTTTGCTGCAAACCGCGCCCATCACGCTGACGTTGGCGGTATGTCCCCTGGCTCAATGCCCCTGGCAACTGAGATCTACCAGGAGGGGATTATTCTTCCTCCCGTTAAGCTATGGGATGCTGGACAGCCCAATCATGCACTGCTCTCGCTGATTCTACGCAATGTGCGTACACCAGATGAGCGTCGCGGCGACCTTGCCGCGCAGGTTGCCGCCAATCGAACTGCTGTGCGACGCATGCAGGAGATAGTAGAACGCTGGAGCTTGCCTGTGCTTGAAGAACATATTGATGCGCTCATTGCCTACGCCAGACGCATTACACAGGCAAGTATTGAGGCCATTCCTGATGGCAGCTATTCATTTACTGACTGTCTCGACGATGATGGTTTGACTGATACGCCTATTACTATTGCGGTGACGGCGACGATTCAGGGCGGTTCTGCCACCATTGATTTTAGCGGCACCGATGGGCAGGTTCGGGGAAATATCAATGCCGTTGCCTCCGTCGCGAAATCCGCCGCCTACTATGTCATTCGCTGCCTGATGCCAGACGATGCTCCGATGAATCATGGGACATTCGAGCCAATCACGGTTATCGCTCCTCCAGGGACAGTAGTGAATGCAAGGCCCCCCGCAGGAGTTGCTCAGGGCAACGTTGAGACCTCCCAGCGCATTACGGATGCGATCTTTGGCGCTTTTGCACAGGTGCTTCCTAACACCGTGCCCGCTGCAAGCCAGGGCACCATGAACAATATTACAGCAGGCGGTATCGATCCGCGCACACAACAGCCATTTGCCTACTACGAGACGATGGGCGGCGGTATGGGTGCTCAGTACGGCCTCGATGGGCTTTCAGGCGTACATACGCATATGAGCAATACATTGAATACACCAGTCGAAGCATTCGAGTATGCATACCCGATGCGTATCACTCAGTATCAATTGCGGAGTGGCTCTGGCGGCAAAGGCAATTGGCGTGGCGGTGATGGACTGTTGCGCGAAATTATCTTCGAGGTGCCGACTGAAGTGACATTACTGACGGAGCGGCGGCGTTTCCCACCCTATGGTCTGCAAGGAGGAGAACCCGGTAGATGCGGCGAAAATCGCTTGTTTCATGATGGACAGGAGCAGATGTTGCCTGGAAAAGTTCACTTTCGTGCTATGCCCGGTGACCGCTTACAGGTTGCCTCGCCAGGGGGCGGCGGCTGGGGAGCGGAAGGTACGCACGAGGACGAATGATGAATGGAAATGTGTGCATGCTCGCATAGGAGAACGGGAGTATGCATAGGTCCTCTCTTTGCCAGCCTCAGAAGGAGTAGCAAGGATGAAGCCCCAGACGAATCCCAATTTACGTCTCAAACATGAACGAATGCTTCGAGGATGGTCACAAGCGAGAGTTGCTCAGGAAATTGACACCTCGGAGAGAAATATCGGTCGCTGGGAACGAGGTTTTTCTATCCCGTCTCCCTATTTCCGCGAAAAGCTGTGTAAGCTTTTCGGCAAGAGTGCTCAGGAACTAGGATTTGTCGGGAATGAGGAGCCATACATACCTGTTCCTACTTCCAATGAGCCAGTCGCCGTATCTCCGCCCTACGACCCCTCTATTCCGCCGCTTCCCAACGAGGGAAGATCACTGGTTGGACGGCAGGACTTGCTGAACACGTTGATAGAGCAACTTTGTTTGGAGCGAAGCGTAGTGCTGCGTGGACTTCCTGGTGTCGGAAAAACAGCATTAGCGATTACGCTTATTCATTATCCGCAGGTCCTAAATACATTTTGTGATGGCATCCTATGGGCTGGCCTCGGCCCTCGTCCAGATATTGTCCGTCATCTCAGCCGTTGGGGAATGCTGATGGGGCTTTCATCGGAGGAGGTTAAAGAGACAAGCACTGAGGGATGGGCAATAGCACTTCACTCGATTATTGGCAAACGACGTATGATTTTGGTGATCGACGACGTATGGGAGCTTGAATCGGCTCTGGCATTAAATGTAGGAGGGCCACACTGCGCCCTGATTGTCACAACGCGCTTCCCACGTATCGCCCTACACTTTGCACGCGAAAGCGTCTATAGTGTCAACGAATTATCTGTGGAGAATGGTCTTACCCTGCTTGAGCAATTTGCTCCTGAAGCAATCAAGTATGAGAACGAGACAGTGAAGACGCTCGTGTGCGAGGTTGGAGGTCTTCCCCTTGCCTTGAGGCTAATGGGTAGATATCTACAAACTCAGGCATATAACGGTCAACCGCGTCGCTTGCAGTCCGCCCTCGCACATTTGCGAGGCGCGAAGAATCGTATTGTTATAACCGAGTCACAGTCTCCGGTAGAGCGTTCGTCTATTCTTCCTAAAGGCGTACCGCTCTCGCTTCAATCTGTGATTGCAGTAAGCGATCAGCAACTAGATGAGCAGGCGCGTCTCGCATTGCGTTCGCTCTCTGTCTTCCCCGCCCGACCGAACAGCTTCTCAGAAGAGGCGGCGTTAGCTGTCACTCAGGCAACGCCGGAGACACTTGATGCTCTATGCGATGCTGGCCTACTCGAATACAACAGTTCGGATCGCTATAGCTTGCACCAGACCATAGCCGATTATGCCAATGAACATTTGACAGAACATATCGCAGGCGAGCGGCTTGTTGCCTACACCATCACCTATATCGAGCGTCACGCCACCAACTATGAAACACTAGAGCAAGAGAGCGGTAATATACTTGCTGGTTTGAAATACGCATTTGAGGCCGGACAACATCTTCAGTTCGTGCGTGGCGTTGTTCTGTTCACTCCGTTTCTTATGACAAGAGGACTCTATGACCTGGCAACGCTACATCTGCAGCGTGCCTATCAACTCACAATCTGGTCTGGGAATACGCTCGCAACTGCGACTCTCATGCTTCATCTCGGCATTGCAGCGTATCAACAAGGAGATTCCAATCAGGCCAAAGTTTACCTGCATGAAGGACTTACTTTGGCCCAGGAAAATGGGAATGATGCGCTAGCGGATGAGATCGAGCAGTGGCTGGCGCAAGTTACATCATAGCGACGTAGTTGTCGATGCGCCCTATGATTTCTTGTCTTTTGTGTTCGGTTGATGTCTGTTGGAGAAGATGTTCAAGCTCTCTCAATTCTCCAGCCAGTTGGTCGCAACTCATGGTCGATTTCCCCTTTATCATGATGTTCAATGGTAAGATTGTGTCGTCTTTCCTATGATATCACTTACACATGTATCCTATACATTTCAAGAAGTACAATGCCCAATTTCTCTTGTGCCACTATCTGAGAACCAGATGTTGTTGCCCACTCCTAGTGTAATGGCTCCGAGTTGAGCATGGGGTATCGAGAGGTGCAATGTGGTCACTTTTCCAGTCGGCGTGATGATGCCTATGATATTCGAGTTTAACTCGGTAAACCACAGGTTGCCATCGACACCAGCGGTAATCTCATAGGGATGATTGCGAGAGGGAATGCCTGCGCCAAACTCTGTTACTCTTCCTGTTGGAGTGATGCGGGCAATCTTCGCTGAATTCAATTCGGTAAACCACAGATTGCCATCGAAGCCCGGTTTGATGTCGAAAGGGTCTCTACCAGCGATTCCCTGGCTAAACTCCGTTACTTTCCCTGTTGGAGTGATGCGTCCGATCTTCGCCTCGTTCGGCTCGACAAACCATACATTGCCGTCAGGTCCAACCGTCAAACCATAGAAGAGGCTACCAGCCGTAGGAACGGTATACTCAGTGATGACACCAGCAGGAGTGATTTTTCCAATCCTGCCCGTCCCATCTTCGCCAAACCACATGTTGCCGTCAAATCCTGTTGTAATACCCTCTGGCTGGCTGGCTTCGGTGGGAAGTGGATACTCGGTAATGATGCCAGCAGAAGTAATTTTGCCAATCTTGTTCCCGCTATACTCAGTAAACCATAGGTTGCCGTCGAGTCCCTCTGTAATTCCTTGCGGATTACTATTAGCCGTAGGAACGATATACTCGGTTACGGCTCCTGCAGGAGTGATTTTTCCAAGAATGTTGCCATTGTATTCGGTAAACCATACATTGTTGTCGAGTCCGGCTGTCATGAAGTCGAGGCTATCGCCGTTAGTAAGCCCTATGTTTAGCTCTGTACAACTGTACGAAGGAGTCGTCGTTGACGCAACCTTTACTGTTGGGGAAGATAGAAGCTCTAGTGCGGGAGCGACAATAATTGGCGATGGCATCAGTACTGATGAGCCTCCGACCAAACTTCCCAATAGCAGTAAAAGGCTACAGGCAAGCATCACTTTAGATCGAGTCCGCGTTAGTAGGAGTCGGGGACGAAAATGTTGACTTAACATGGTCACTCCTAACTTATGAAAGAGTGCGTCAAACGGTACCACTAGGAGAGAGTGAGATTATTGAGAACGTGTTTTATGAATAGCTTCTCTCTTTGTTAGTGTATAGGGCTTCTAAAATGACATGTTTTGATGCATGTAGAAACACTAAAAAGGATGAGCTTGACAGGCACTCTGTATTCTGATTATACTTCAAGAGGTAATAAGTGAGTTAACTTACTAAATTTCGGAGATTCTTCATGACTACTACGTCGAAACGAGACCGTCTCGTTGGGGCTGCCAGGACAATGTTTTATCAGCAAGGCGTGACACGCTCCACGCTAGCGGATATCGCGCAACAGGCACAAGTGCCACTTGGTAACGTCTACTATCATTTCCGCACAAAGGATGCGTTGGTAGAGGCTGTCATTCAGGAATATGTGCAGGAACTTGAGGCGATGTTTGCTCACTGGGAACAACAACACGCCGACCCACGCGAACGTCTACTCGCATTGCTGGTTACAGGGCGGAATGAAGTGAATATGGTTGCTCGTTATGGTTGCCCACATGGTAGTCTCTGCCAGGAACTGGATAAAGACGACAATCAGTTAGCCGAAATTGCATCTCGCTTATTCCAGGTCTACCTGAATTGGATACAGGCACAATTCCGTCAGCTTGGCAAAACCGAGCAAGAGGCCAATGATTTAGCTGTTGACTTGATTTCATCGCTACAAGGCATTTACGTATTGAGCAATAGCTTTCGTTCGCCTGAATTACTTGAACGGAAACTGCAACGATTGGAAACATGGGTTCGCGCTCTGTGATGCACGATTTCGTAGGGACCAGATTTATCGCGTCCAGGGTGGGG
>CAXUHG010000043.1:0-29382 GCA_964250805.1 uncultured Ktedonobacteraceae bacterium
ATCGACGCCGTGCCCAAAACCAGCGTTGGTAAGTTCGACAAGAAGGTGCTGCGTAATAGGTTCGGAGCTTCTAGTAGCGTGAAGCAAGGCTAGGTACGATACTCTATAGAAACTGTGCAGAGGTGCTTGTAAGTGGCTCTGCACTGCTTTTTGATGTATGTGAATAAGCTCAAACGCTAGTATGTTATAATATTGCAAATAAGACTGATATTATGCCAATTAGTGACAAAAATATTGAGTAGGGAACAAGCTATGAGCAACCTCATCCTACCTTCGTTAGAAATTCGCAACTTTCGCGGCTTTGAGCATTTACAGATTGAGCGGCTTGGACGTGTCAATTTGATTGTGGGAAAGAATAATATTGGCAAGACAAGCTTGTTAGAAGCTTTGTCTCTGTATGCAGCAGGTGGTTCTCCCTCATTGATATGGGACATATTGAAACTACGGGACGAAAGTAATTATATTCGTACACTACGACGTAATTCTTCTGCATCGATAAAAAATCTCCTTTCTAATCTTAGATATTTGTTCTACGGACGCGAAGATGTTACTCCGTCTGTTGAGCCTATTCTAATAGGCGCTATAAATAGGTCTGACAACACACTTTCAATAGGTATAGGCTTGTCCACTATTAAAACTGATGAAGGTGGAAATAGCGGAAGATACCTTTTGCAGCCGGAAGAATATAGTGATGTTGATAACCCAATTCCTAGTTTTATTATTCAATTCGGTGAACAAAGAAGAGTGTTGTCTTTTACTAATGTAGCAGTAGAGTCAGAGATTCGTGTTGTTAACTGTATTTCTATCATAGCAAGTGGCTTAGATCAGGTGTTGGTAGAGAAGCTTTGGGATAGAATTGTTCTGACAGAACTAGAAGAAAACGTACTTACGGCGTTAAGAATTGTAGCCCCTGGAATTGAGCGTCTGAGTTTTGCAGGTGATCCAGGTACGAGAGATAGAACTTTAGAAGGCACATCTGTTACTGTGCGAGAACGGTCTATTCCAATTACCAGAGTCGCTAATATGGCTAATCCAATTCCCCTTCGCAGTCTTGGGGATGGGATGCAAAGAATGTTAGGTATTGCTCTAGCACTTGTGAATGTTAAAGATGGCATGTTACTTGTTGATGAAATTGAGAATGGACTTCATTATTCTGTATTGCCAGATTTATGGCGTCTTGTTTTCCAATTAGCACATCGTCTCAATATTCAGGTTTTTGCTACTACACATAGTTGGGATTGCATAGAAGCTTTTCAAAAAGCGGCGCAAGAAGATCAGCACGAAGAAGCGATGCTCATTCGTCTACAAAGTAGGCGAGATGAGATACTTGCCACTTTGTATAATGAGGAAGAATTGAGCATTGTTACGCGTGACCAAATTGAGGTAAGGTAGTTGTGAGTAGTAAATTATTGAGTAGGGAAGTTCCTAAGAACTATTTGTTTGTTGAAGGTAATGACGATAAACAGGTCTTTATTCACTTACTTAATCACTATGGTATTACAGACTCTGCTCTCGACCTTAGAGACCGATTTAAGCTAAAAAACGAGTCCTTTAAGATTAAGGACTGTGGCAGTATTACACAAGTTTTAGATGAGCTTAGAATACAACTGAAAGATAAAGACGATACAATCAAGCGATTTGGAGTTGTAGTAGACGCTGATGATACAAGAGATGATACTTGGAAGAGTATATCTAATATTTTACAAAATGTCGGCTATAGTAAAGTACCTAAAGCTGCCAAAGTTGGTGGAACGCTTATTCAGGAAGAATATCTGCCTAAAATTGGTATTTGGATTATGCCTGACAATGTTCTACCTGGTATGACAGAAGATTTTATTAGCTTTCTAGGACCTCAAGACGACATATTATGGCCTCTTACAGTAGAGGTTTTACAAAGAGTCATGGCAACAAAGCGTAATTTTAAGCTAAGCTATGTAAATAAAGCACGTATACATACATGGCTTGCTTGGCAGGAAGAGCCGGGGACACCAATGGGGCAAGCTATAACAAAAAAATATGTAGATGCAGATGCTCCTCATGCTAAACAGTTTGTCGCTTGGATTCGTAAACTCTATGAGCTTGAAATCTCCTGATATCCTACAAATCCACCCCAAGCATCTCACAGAACAACTGTGTTGTAAACACCAATATCAACTCTCGTGATACACTCTTCTGCTTCAAAAGAGCCTCGACGCGCTCAACGTCGAAAATTCCCCTTGCCTGTATCGCTTCGCGTGAAAGCACCGCTTGAAGTAGATCAGACTCATCGACGCGCAACAATGATGGTACACGAAGCTCCAGTGGTAATTGTGTCTGTTTGTCGTCTAACAGAGTGAAGTCGTTTATGGAAATGGCGGATAGAAATGTCTCGTTACGGAGACTCTCATCCAATTGTGTGAGCAGTGTTATAACATCGTTTTTGAGATAGGGAGAGCGCAATGCCATCGTTTCCTCGGTGGCTATCTGCACGGCCTGTTTCACGACGCTGTCGGGTAGGTAGGTGTGGAGGTCGAGATAGTATTGTTTTTGCGACTCGCTCTCGAACTGGTCGGCACGTCTCTGCAACCTGCGTGCGTGTAATGTATCTTCCCACCGCTCTTCCTGCTGTATTCTCTGCTGGAAATCCTGCGAAAAAATAGGCCGTATGCGCTTGGGCGCTGCTTTACGCCTGCCTAGCAATGTACCTCCGCCGAGGCCAGTGAGCGCGACTCTCACATCTAGCTCAGATTTCACGCCATATAAAAGCTGATGTAATGCTACTGGTCTTGTGTCTACACACGGTGCTTCGTTCTGCAAGATGGTGGCACGCCAGAACTCTGGATTATCATGGCCTACAATGGTGAAGAGAGGACGTTTGACACCCAGTTGCAGCCGAGATATGCCGCGCCACATTGGAACTTCCTTGTCCTTATGGTCAAAATTGACAAAGGTGAATTCCACATCGCTGACCTGACTGGCGATCAGTGTAATCAATGCAGAGGGCATATCGCTATTGGTGAGTACGACCCATTGTTCATGAGGCGGAAGCAGATTAGCAGTGTTTTTTGTGAGCAGCGTTTTAAGATGTTCTGCTGTATCTTCTGGCGAAGCAGTAGATGGCTCGAATTGAAAATCGGTGGAGGGGCTGACAACGGTTTTCGCATGTTGCCAACGTAGAATGGAGCCAGCAGGAACTACCGAAATACCCTTGAACATCGTCCACGGAGCGGGAACAAAGCCAAAACGGAGGAGTGCATCGAGAGCGGCAACGTGTAGCTCTCTTGCACCTCCCAATACGAGCAGAGCCTTGATCTCGCTTGCGAAGAGCAGATTGCCCTGCGCGGGCCAATCCTCGATGTAGTAGAGTGGATGAAGACCTGAAAGCGGACGGCGATAGACAAAGGTGCGGCGACTAGGCACCCAATCGAGTACGGGCGATTCGTCGTTGTGTTGCATCGCATGAGTGGCATCAGAGAAGGTGACCAGTCCCATTCCAGGCTGCACAATGCGAGCAGGCATACCACCGTTGATAGCGAGAACTGTTTCCATCGCCCCTAACGTCTGCTCAATCGCCTCGTTTGGAACCTGCTCACCTGTTAACCATCCAGCAAGTACGGGCATTATTTCTTATAGCCTTTCAAGATAAAAATATGGACATTACAGAATAGGGAAAGAGCATACCTAGTTATTCCTATCCTTGCGCCAAGGCGCATCAGAACGGCGCATCCAACGTCCATTAAAATTGATATAATTGTCCTCACGATTGAAGAAGTCATCGGTTAAATCGCATTCTTCCCATGCGCCAACCTCGCCCTCGTTTTGTACCTTCTCGACTATCTGAGGAATGAGTAGTGGACCATTGCCAAGATCAATGTTGGGGAAGAGTGTCTCGTCAATCTCGCCATCAAGCTCTACAGGCTGCTCGTTGTGCGTTCCTCGTAGAATATAGTAGGTATACATGGAGATATCCTTTAAGTGTTTTTGTATTTTTTGACATGTCCTATGATACAACAGTTTTTCTCATCCCAAAAGCATTCCTATATTTGCTAATCTTTTGGGTGAGCCTGAGAAATCATATGCATTTTTGTTGATGTAAAGGGAAAAGTCGTGGTATAATAAGCAGTACGACATTGAATATGAGTTCGCCAGCAGTTCCGCACGGAGGCGGCTACTCATGTAGTATCCCATGAGGTAGGAGTACCTTTTCGCATGCTTATTCTTCTGCTTGCGCTGGCATTGGCGGTTGCCGTTACTGTTGCCGGATTATTGCTTTCACCACGTAGACCTGCTCCCACACATAGAGGCGACATTTTTTATGCTGAACAAGCGGATGCACGCCGTTCAACGATCCGTCGTACTCGTTCTAACCGCGCTCCTGTAGGAGAAGGTAGACGCATGAACTCGCGTCGTTCTCAAGTCGTTGTGGAACAGCGCGTGTGGTCGAATATTCTTGCCTCACTGAACATTAGTCAGCTTTTCGAGCGACAGAAGAAACAAAGAGAGACACCCTGGCTAGGTTTGATACTTATACTTCTTACTTTATTTGTTTTCGGCGTCTATCTCCTACGTACTGTTCTCCCAACACCTGCACTGCTCGCATTAATGCCCGATGCATCGAATACTAGTTTGAACTCAACAAGTGGGAGTAACTCGAAGCCTACACAAGTATTTACTGGTGCATCGAAGGCGTTGATGCGCATCAGTCAGGTTGATCCAGCACAGTATGCCTCTATGCAAGATTACAATACGTGGTGGCCTTCTGCATGCTCTGCCGCCTCCATGACCGAGGTTATCAACTCCTATGGTCATAACTACCGCATTGCGGACATTCTTAAAGTTGAGACAAACGTGAAAGAGATTACGCCAGATGCTGGCCTCTTGGAACCGCATGGGCTGGATAAAACGCTTGCTCGCTTCAACTTTACGACGCGTTGGCTGAACAATCCTTCTGTGGATGATCTTGTTGCTACGGCAAATAGCGGAACGCCTGTTATCATCAATTTCCCACCTTATCGTTGGGCTGGTGGGCATCTGCTCGTCGCGCTTGGTGGCAACAAGAATTACGTGTACCTTGCGGACTCGTCACGGCTCAACATGCGAGCAATGGATCGCAAAACATTCTTGAAATATTGGGTCGGCTTCGCCGTCGTTGCCACCCCTGCTTCGTAAGAAGAGATGTAACAAAAACGGGAGGCCGACGCGTCGGCCTCCCGTTTTTGTTACATCTCTTCTTACGAAGTTTTTACTTTTTCCTCGACGCCAGGGGCTTCTCCTTCGGCCTTCTGCTCTTCTGGTATATAGAGCTTGATGCGACGGAACGACTCGGCATACTGCATATCAAGGCCCTTTTTCTCTTTGGCCTCTTTCGCTGTCTCTGCCGCACGCTCTTTGATGCGGCTGGGAATTTCGGAATCGGGCGAGAACTGTGTGGCGTGACGGAGCAAGCCTTCGCCCTTCAAGTCGATGGTCTCGGTCACATCAATGTAGGTGTTGACGCCCGCCGAGAAGAACATGTACAGTTCGTGTACCTTGAATGGCTGGAGACCCTGTGCCAACAATTCACGGAACGAGCGTGGATTACCGATGAACGGGTACAATGCATCGAGTACAATATTTCCAGTTGTGCGATGATCGGTGTGATTGAGGAAACCTGTATCATTCGGCTTCTCATCTGGATCGGGTGCGTAGACTTGCTGTGTCGGATCGTGCGTAATGACGATACGTGGGCGATATTGGCGAATTAAGCGCACAACCTGTTTACGCGTCTCATCATTGTTTTGCAGGTGCCCATCGGGAAAGCGCAAGAATTCGACTGCTTGCACGCCAACCGTCTCGGCAGCGGCACGTTGCTCATGCTCACGTGTAATCATGAGTTCGGTATCGACCATGCTAGGGACTTCGCTCCCCTCGGTGCCATCGGTCATGATAACCCAGACAACCTTCTTCCCTTGCTTCGCAAGTAGCGCACTGGTGGCACCTGCACCGAAATCATCATCGTCGGGATGGGCACCGATAACCATTGCCTCATAATCGGGTGTTGTAATTACTGGCACCGCTCCTGGTGCTGTTCTATCTCCCATGAAATAACCTCTCTTTATAGTGTCTCTCTATCTTTCGTAGGGACCAGATTTATCGCGTCCGTCCGTGTGATTTATCACGCGAGATCGATTTGATACCGCTTGTGGACAGGGTCCGTCATGATTTCGCGCAATGAATTGCGCCTCGGACGCGATAAATCTAGTCCCTACGAAATTGTGTTTGATCATGATAACAGTAGCACATGCTCAAAAGCTTCCCGTACCTCGTCGGCTGTGATAGTTCTTCCCGCAAGCGTATCTAGTCCTACAGCACGTTGAAGCAAACCTTCGCGTAACAGGAATTGCTCTTCCTCTGTGTGACCAAGCAGGTAGGCCAGTAATGTACTATCCCACTGCAGTAGGACTCCTGCTTGTAACAGGGTACCGGTGCGCCGTCTAATCATGTCCAGACCGACAACCTTGCGCTGTCCCACTGCCACTTCGTAGGGTGAGAGCGTGCCATAGCAGGCGCGATACATCAATCGCTCATATGCTTGTCCCTCTGGTTGTTTAAGCAATGCACGTTGTGCGTGTGCCTCTGTGATAGGAACAATGCGGGTCTGCACACCAAGCAAGTGCAATGCCTCAACCCACGCCTCGCCGAACCAGCGATACGATTCTACCACGTCGGCTGAGATTCGTGGATGGCCTGTTGGCAAAAAAACGTCTAGGCTTAGCAGATGCGGCCCAACTAAGACAGCAGTCCCACCTGCACGTCTATGATAAATTGGTATCCGTAATTCGTGTAGAGCCATCGGGTTCAGTACTTCGTGTTTCTGTGAGAAGCCGAGTACGAGACCTGTTGGCTCTGCTAGTGACCAGTAGAGCGAAGCAACTTGTTCATCAGGTTGCGTGAAAAATGCCTCGCTCTGCTCGATATGCTGTTGTTGGTCGGCGATTACCAGCGGAGCTATTCGCCATGTATAGCCGTTAGTCTCCGGTTGCAACTGATTGTGTAGCTTCTGTTGACTGAGCAAAGTTATTCTCCGCTGAACTACGTAGTATCCATCCGATGATAGCGGCGATAAAGCTAAGTCCTGCACCGGCTAAGAGCGAGATGGGTGCGCCATACAGGTGCGCGAGACCGCCAGTGAAGAGATTACCCAGTGGCACACTCCCTGCGAAAACAAGCATGTACACACTCATTACTCTACCACGCAAATGGTTGGGTGTCACGGTCTGTAGAGCGGTATTCGCTGTTGCAGAGAAGGTGATCTGCGCGAAGCCAACAGCTATAATCAGGGCGATTGACAGAATGTACAGATGCGAAAGCGCGAACGCCGCCTCAAGCACACAGAAGATAATCGCTCCCAGAAGCATCGAATGAATATTCGGTTTCTTATTGCCCCATGCTAACCAGAGAGCTGAGATCAACGCGCCGAAGCCAAAGGCTGATGAAATCAATCCGAAACCAGCGGGACCTGCATGTAGCACATCCGTTGCGAACAACGGCAAGACAAC
Organism: uncultured Ktedonobacteraceae bacterium; assembly: GCA_964250805.1. Lineage (GTDB taxonomy): Bacteria > Chloroflexota > Ktedonobacteria > Ktedonobacterales > Ktedonobacteraceae > JBBQVS01. The sequence goes on from CAXUHG010000043.1 coordinate 7,518, forward strand.
GTTGAAGTTGATGCCGAACAGCGACACAGTGCCAATAACGGCGATGATGAGCAAGACTGAGGGCGTTTTTGCGATATACGATAGCCCTTCACGCAAGCTTTGCATGGTACTTTGTTTTGCTGCCACTACGCCTGCTGCTATAGGTTTTACGTATGTGTTTAGTTTACTCACGTCAATCAACGCTAAGCCAATCAACACAGGAATGAAGCTTATCGCGTTCAACAAGAAAAGTGGAGTCACACCGAGCCACGCAATGAGTAGGCCGCCGAGACCAGGGCCAAGAATACGTGCCATATTGAAGAGCGACGAGTTGAGTGCAACAGCATTGGGCAAGTCTTCACGTCCCACCATCTCCACCACAAACGCCTGACGTGTTGGCATATCAAGCGCATTGGTAAGGCCGAGCATTAACGCCAGTACGAGAATGTGCCACAGTTGCACGTTTCCGGTGAAAACAAGCAACCAGAGTATGGCAGCTTGTACTAGCGCGAAGGATTGCGTGAAGAGTAGTAGTCTTCGTTTAGGTAATTTATCAGCGATGACGCCACCGAACAGAGCAAGCAGCATGACTGGTAGGAACTGTAAGGCTCCCACAAGTCCTAACCACCACGCGCTATGAGTGAGTTGCAGGACAAGCCACGCTTGTCCTGTACTTTGCATCCATGTACCGATGAGCGAGACCATTTGGCCTAGCCAGAAAAGGCGAAAGTTGCGATGGCGCAAGGCTGAAAATGTGCGAATAAATCCGTTGGGATTTTTAGCTGGTAACGCGGACGCTTCCGCGGAAAGTGTTTTCATAGAATCAAGAAGTCCGTTCTAGTAGATATTTCAAATGTATATTTAGAGAATTGAGTAAGTTTATTGTTCTTGTTTTTGTAACTCTGCGCGTTTCGCCGCATGACGTTCTAACTTCACATGAAGCGAGGTTCGCATCTGCTCTAGCGCGGTAATCTTTTCATTGATCAGCAGCAGTTGACCATGTATCAACTCATCGGCGCGGTCAAGCTGCGCTATCTTAGCGAGTTTTTCTGTCTCCTGTTGATAGGCAGCTTTAATCTGATCGCGCTCCTCTTCTGCACTAAGTAGCTCGCGAATGTCGGTGAGTGAAAAGCCTAGAAGGTCGCGCAGTTCTTTGATCCGTTCTAAAAGTTGTACGTCCTCAAAGCTATAGCGGCGGTAGTTACCCTCAGTTCGTCCCGTAGGAAGCAGTAGCCCTACCTCTTCATAGTAACGGAGTGTGCGCTTGGTCATACCTGTACGAGTAGCAACTTGTTCGATAGTGTAAAAAGATTGCTCGTCTTGCGACCTCTCTTCTTGAGGCGACATTGGAAGTTCTTGATTAGTAGCAAACATAGTTCATACCTCATCGTTGGGTACAATTTCTTCCCGAATATTTATACTAGTAGTATACCACAAGATTAACGTTAACGTCAAAGTAAACAGCGTAAGCTTATATATTTCTAAAAGCCAAAAAGAGAATAATAAATGCTCTCAGGAAAGTGTACATGTTGTGATAAAATAATATTCGTTACCGTGAGACAATCGAGTGTTCACGGTAGTCGTCTTGTAGTTATTTTCTCACTATTATTTCAGGCAAGGACGTGTTGACGTGCATGATACCCTCTCATCCCTGGTCGAAAGAGCTTTAACGGGCAACTCTCGCCCCTTAGAGTTTTATTTGCGTGATCACAGTCGTTTGCCGGGGCCACGTGCAAACCTGGAACTCGCTAACGATGTAGGCTTGCTCTTCGCTTCCTCAGTTCCCAAGTATCCTGAGAATGTATGGAAGCTCATCGACCGCTTCGCTAATGGTGATCGGAAGAAAGTTGCTGGCAATACGCCAGAAGAGTTTGTCATGCTCTGTGGTATTATCGCCTTTGGTACATGCGCCGCCGTCTATGCTCCGTGGCGGAATGAGAGCTTCGAGATGCTTGAGCATTATGCGTGTAGCAACCAGTGGCGTGTGCGCGAAGGTGTTGCTATCGCGTTTCAGCATATGCTGCAGGCATCACCGCATGAGACGTTGCTCCGACTCACTCAGCTTGCCGTGACTGGCAATTATCTGCAACAGAGAGCCGCCATAGCCTCGATTGCGGAGCCACCTCTGCTCTACAATCAGGACTTATTGGAGCCGGCTCTGAATCTGCAAAAAATCGTGCTTGATCGTCTCCGCAAAGCTCCCAAGCCTGATCGTAAAACAGAAGAGTTACGTACCCTACGGCGTACATTGGGTTATACATTGAGCGTTGTCACGGTTGCTCTACCCGAACAAGGTTTCGCTTTGATGCGTGAGTGCGCGACCTGGAACGATGCCGATATTTTGTGGGTTTTGCGCGAGAACCTGAAGAAGAAACGCTTGGCAAAATTCACCGAGGATACTGAGACGCTCTCGAAGATGCTTGCATAAGCATTTTAAAAATGACATTCGTCAAATTTGGCGGAACGTGATACACTAGTAGCCGTAATTTATAATGTTGTTTTTGTGTGTGCTGGTATACCAGCACACCTTTATTCATGTTATCTCGCTCTCTCCAAGAGATGAGGGCTGAGAGAAGTAGTAGGGATGTTACGTTCTTTTTACGCGATGACGATGCCAGGACTGGAAACACTGGCATTCAGCGAAATTCGCGCGAAGATGCCAGATGCTGAACTGGTGAAGTTCGCGCGTGGAATAACTCTTTTCCGCACCGGTACACCCACCGGAAATTTATTAGAACTGCGAACCGTCGAGGACGTTTTCATTACCATTGCACACATCACTGGCTTAGGGCGTGGACGCGATGCCGTTCGCGTTTTTCATAGTGCGATGTTGAATGTCGAGGACTTAGTCGGGACGCTTTCAGTGTGGCGACGCGCCCATAAAGCGATACAACCTAGAACATGGCGTGTCGTGAGCCAGATGGTGGGTACGCATGATTTTCGGCGTTCTGATGCAGGTCAGGCGGTGAGCGATGGACTACGGCGTATCATGCCGCGTGGTATGCGTCTTGTCGAGGATGAGGCCGATATCGAGTTCTGGCTCTGGGTTGGAGGCAGCGAAGCTCTAGTAGGATTACGCGTAAGCGATGCTTCGATGCGACACCGCACCTATAAGCGCGAACACCTCCCAGCCTCGCTACGTCCAACTGTCGCTGCCTCGATGGGCTGGTTATCACGTCCTACTCCTGAAGATATCGTACTTGATCCTCTTTGTGGCGCGGGTACTGTGATTATCGAACGCGCCTTGCTCGCTCCATACGCAAGCGCGAGCGGCGGTGATATTCGTGAAGAGGCGGTAACGATGGCGACTCGTAATGGACGCTCCGCCCATGTCAAGGCCACATGGTCAACATGGGACGCCCGTTCATTGCCCCTCGACAATGCTAGCGTCTCCCGCATTCTCACCAACCTGCCCTTTGGCAAACAGATGAGTAGCCGTGAAGAGAATGTTGGTCTCTACACCGTTCTCGCGCAAGAGTTCAAACGCGTACTTACTCCAGACGGTCTGTTGGTTACGCTTACCAGCGATGATCGCGTGTGGGAGGCAACTCTACGCGATGCTGGCTGGCATGTGACCAAAAAGGTCGTGATTGTTGTGCTGGGGCAACCAGCAAGTATCTTCGTTGCCGAACCCGCACGCGAAATTGAAAATAGCGACAAAGTGTTATAGTTGTATAGAATAAAAAATCAAGTATTGTGAAAGGAGTTCACTCCCTTGGCTACCACGACAACCGCAGATTTTTATAACGGCATGGTAATCCGTTATAATAATGACTTGTATACTATCACTGAATTTCATCATAGAAACCCAGGAAATTGGCGTGCATTCGTGCAAGTGCGTATGAAGAACTTGAAGAATGGAGGTGTGCTGGAGCAACGTTTCCGTGCGGGCGAAGAGGTTGATGCTGTACGCGTCGAGCATCAGAACTGGCAATTCCTCTATGTTGATGGCGAAGATTACGTCTTTATGAACACAGAAACTTACGATCAGCAGCCCATTGCAAAAGAAATGCTGGGTGACGCCATCAAGTTTCTCAAAGAGCAAGACGAGGTAGAGATGCTCGTCGATGATGATCGCATTATCTCGGTCGAACTACCAAATTTCCTGGAACTCAGAGTCGAAAGCGCGGAGCCAGGAGTGCGTGGTGATACCGCGAACAACGTTACCAAACCCGCGACGCTAGAGACGGGCGCAGTGGTTAACGTTCCCCTCTTTATCAACCCCGGCGACAAGGTGCGTATAGATACACGCACAGGGAAGTATGTTGAGCGTGTGAGATAGTTTTACGGTCAGAGAACAGCGCGGCAATGCAGACCCATTGCCGCGCTGTTCTTTGTAAATAGACCATAACTAATCTTTATAGGCTTATCCTTTTATCCCAATTTTCCCGTTAATAGTCCGACTTTTGGGGCTTGACATATGTCGTCAGTAACGATATAATCGTCTTAAAGGACGGTTATATTAAAAAGGAGAGAAAAAGATATGTCCTTGCTACAACAAGATGCAAAAAACATTTCTCAATGCTTTGCCGACATTTATTATTATGCTCATCCTCACTATTCACTTATCCTAAGTCACCAAGCAGTACGAGCACTGCAATTTCTTAGTAGACATCCAACTGCGCGGATAGAAGATGTGGCGACGTATTTGGCATGCGCTCATAACACAGCTTCGGAAATCGTGCGTCGCTTAGCAGATAAAGACCTCATCGTTCGCAAGCGTTCACAAAATGATGAACGAGTTGTACATGCCCAATTAACAGAGTTTGGAAACCAGATTTTGGAGGAAAACACAGGGTTAGCACTTGAAAAGTTGGTCAAAGGCTTGACAGCCTTGCTGCCTCATCAGCGCGAGCAGATTACTCAAGGCATGACACTCCTGGCTCAAGCACTAGAAACGATGAAAGACGAATAGATGATGCAAATATTTATAAAAGCCGTAGTCTCGGCTGGCGTGATTCTTGGAATCAATAAAATTGCTCAGAAGAGTCCCCTGATAGGTGGAAAAATTGCTGCTTTGCCTTTCGTCTCATTACTCTCTGTTCTCTGGCTGTTGCTCGATCATCGAAATACCCAAGAGATCAGCAGTTTCCTACGAGGAGTTTTGTGGGGATTATTGCCGACAGCAGCCTACCTTGTAGCCGCACTTCTTGGAATCAAGTTACAGTTACCGCTGTGGATAGCACTTCTACTTGGCGGATTCGTATGTCTAGGTGCAAGCTGGCTCCTACAATCTGTGAAATAATCCCATTTGCCCCTCTCTTTCAGGCAGTTGTTAGAAGAAAGCGATCAAGTGCTTTCAGTAGAGTTCTATGTCAAGAAACGAACAGTTTTGAGGTACCTGCACGCACCCTCTCAGACTTATCCGAGAGAAATTAGATTGTATATGCTCCTACCCAGCTATCTGATCGCTCACAGACCAGTCAAGAATTCGCCTACAAAATTCTCGCGTTTACAACTACTTGTTCTCACATTACTTTAAGCTCTTTTGTGCGTAATCAAGTGAATCCCCTGCTTAGGACGCATCGTGATGGATGGCACGAGTTCTAGCTTATCGTCTGACGCGAGCGTAAAACGCCATTTTTGAGCAAGCGTAGCGAAGACCAGCCGTGCCTCGATTTGCGCAAAGATGTTGCCAACACACAAACGCTGCCCTCCACCGAATGGGAAGTAGGCGTAGCGTGGAATTGGCTGCTTTGAGGCTTTATCCCAGCGTTCGGGCATAAACGCCTCCGGCTCGACATAGTAATGGGCATCGTGCTGAACCACCCAGGGCGAGAGGAGAATGACGGTGCCGGGGGCAATGTTATAGCCACTGATTTCGTCCGTCGTTTTGCAATCGCGAAAGATACCCCAGACGGGGGGATAGAGGCGTAGCGACTCGGTGATGATCTGTTCCGTATAGGGCAGATTTTGCATGTCTTCCATCGTAGGTGTTCTGTCGCCTAGCACACGATCTAGTTCCTCATGCAACTTTGCCTCAACCTCTGGATGCTCAGCCAAGAGTCGCCATGTGTAGGCGAGCGTGAGTGCAACCGTCTCATGTCCTGCAATGTAGAGATTGACCACCTCGTCGCGTAGCTGCTTGTCGGTCATACGGCTACCATCTTCATCCTGAACGTGCAAGAGCGTAGAGAGCAAGTCGCCATTATCGGTAGTTCGTTGGCGATGTTCCTGGATGATGCGCTGGATAATCGCGTCTAGCTTGCTCAATGCCGCATTGTATTGTCGATTGCCAGGAGTGGGTAGCCAGTCTGGAAACTGAATTGGGCGCACGGCTGCCGCACTTACCTGATCAATCAAAATATCGAGGACGCTGCCAATTCTCTCTGCGTCACCCTCCGACTCCGTATCAAAGAGCGTTTTCAGCACAATTTCAAGCGAAAGTTGCATCATCTCCGCATGCATATCGAGTGTGGTGTTATCTTGCCAACTCTGCCCCATTCTCTCCGCAAGTTGCACCATTGCTGCGCCATAGGACGCGACACGCTTCCCATGAAATGCAGGCTGCATCAGGCGACGTTGACGTAACCAGAAATCGCCTTCGCTAAAAATAAGCCCATTGCCGAAAAGACTTTTGCGGCGTTGTGTAAAGCGCGACTTCTTGTACTTATTGTTCTGCGTCACCAATACATGCTCAATAAGGTCGGGATGACTTAGCATATAGATAGCAGTTGTGCCCAGCCGAATTTGCAAAATATCGCCGAACTCCTCAGCACACCGCTTGAGATAGTCAAGCGGGTCTAGCACAAAAGCACGCGCATTGCCGATGAATGGTTCACCTTTTGGGCCTGGGGGAACTTTAGTTGGTGTGGTTGTAGCCATGTGTCTTTCCATTTCTGCACAAGTATTGAATAGGATGCTGCTTTCCATCTCTGCTCACAAACATCATAGCATCTTTTAACAGATGTTATGTGCTACTTGGCAAGGAGGCTTAAAATAGATACAATATCGGGGTAATTCCATTTAGCTGCATAAAGAGAAGAAAGTGTAGGAAAGATACATGGCTAATTCACAACATCTCGACATACTCAAGCAAGGAGCGGCTGAATGGAAGAGATGGCGTTTGGAAAATGCAGAAGAGAAGCTAGATTTGAGCGACGCGGATTTGCATGAGATGGATTTACAGGATTTTGACTTGAGCGAGGCGAACCTGAGCAACGTTAATCTGGTCGGTGCTAATTTACACAACATCAATTGTAGCGAAGCAAAAATGGACAATGCCCATCTCAATCATGCCAATCTGACGAATGCCAATCTTATTTATGCAAGTATGGGACGCGCAAATTTGACGGAAGCACAATTGAATAATGCAACATTGGTACTCGTCCAACTGGGTCGTGCCGAACTCAAAAAGGCTGTGCTGCGGGATGCCTGTTTGCTTTCTGCGAATTTGCGTGGAGCAACTCTGCAGGAGGCAAATATATGTGGTTCTCTTCTCAACGATGCTTATCTTGACGGTGCCGATCTGACGAAAGCCATTTTACAGAACGCGCATCTGCGAAAAACAAGGTTGCGTGGGGCGAACCTCACAAAAGCCGTTTTGCGAGATGCCGACCTCCATCAAGCCGATTTGAGCGGTGCTAATTTGTGTCGAAGCGATCTACGTATGGCACTACTCAATGATGCACGTCTTTTTGGGGCACAACTTCATCGAGCGGTGTTGCAGGGGGCGAGTTTTACGGGTACTCATTGTAGCGGCGTAGATTTCAGTGTTGTCGATATGAGTGGCGTTGATGTGAGTAATGCGTGTCTTGTTGAGCCTTCATCATATAAGGAATAGGTAGAAAAGAAATTGTGGCCTAAACAACCAGTTAGAGATAGCGCGACAAGAATGTCAAGACATGGGGACCGAGGACGAAGAGGCCGATAATGACTGAGAGTATGGCGTTGAGCAGAACCGCGCCTGCAGCCACATCTTTCGCTATTTTTGCCAATGGATGATAGGTAGGAGAGGCAAGATCAACGCAGATTTCGATGACGGTGTTGAACATTTCCGCGATAAAGACACCTGTGATTGCAATGAAAATCATTGCGAACTCAACCGAGGAGATACGTAAAAAAATACTCACCGCTATAGCAAGCGTAGCAATCGCAGCGTGAACACGTGCGTTGCGCTGAGTACGTAATGCATACCAGAGGCCGTGAAAAGCGTAGCCAAAGCCCGCGATAAACTTTGCCCATTCACTCTTAATGTGTTGCGATGCAGGGAGCAGTTGGCTCATTCCTCTTACGCCTTTTGCCCTACCGCCTGTAGCACTGATTGCTGAATGCCTACCATCGCCTGATAACCCGCCTCGTTTTGATCGTCATAGCCAACAAGATGCAACACACCATGTGATAGCAGATACAGCAGTTCGTAAACGGGCGAATGTGATGCCTCCGTTGCCTGTTGCACAAGCGTAGGCCATGACATAATCACGTCACCAAGATTCGTTACAGTATCGGCGTCTGGTGGTGTTACAAATGCCGGTATTTGTGCTTTTGATTCGTCGTTGCCTTCCGTTTCAGATGACATCCATAACTGTTCGGCAGGCGCATGAACCAATGGTTGCTCCAAAAGTGGGAACGAAAGTACATCAGTCGGTTTGTCTTGTGCGCGGTATTGTTTGTTCATATCACGAATACCTGCATCATCGGTAACAAGCAGTGTAAGCATGACTGGCTGAGTAACGTGTACTGTGTCTAACGTTTGTTTTACCACGTTATCTACGGGGGCAGAGGCAAGCAACTGCTCGATGGTCGCGTTTTGTTGGTCATCGCCAACATTGACGTATAGCTCTATCTGTGGACGTTCATACATAACAGAAATCCCTCCGAGCAATAAATAGAAATGAGAGGTGCGGAATTAGGTCCGCGCAAAAAATTATAGTTGAGAGCTATTTTGCTGTCAAGCTTTGTGACTCAGGTTGGCGACGTGTCTCTTTGACTGCCTTTCTACCAAAGGCAAGTGTAAAGACAACGAAGCCAATTACCAGTATGCTGACGAAGCTGATGATGCGGTCCAGTACAATCGCAGCGGCGGTGGAATTCGCAATATCAGCCCCTTTATAGAACAAGGCAATCATTGCGACCATGCCACCCTCGACCAGACCAACGCCGCCACCTGTCGTCGGAATCACTGTTAGCAGCGCCTCGCCAAGACCGATAAAGATACATGCTGCCAGGATATGTATTGGGTCCCCAGGAATCAAACGTAACGCTAGCGCAACGAAGAAAAAACGCAATGCCTCGCACATCCATATGCTAATTGTGAGGGCAGCGAGCAGAGGAAGGCGGCGAAACGAGCCAAGTATTCCTTCTTGTAGGTGATAGTACTGGCTTCTAAAGCGCGTCGGGACAAGTTTCGCGAGTGGTTCACGCGCCTGTCGTAACACAAAGAGTGCCGCAATGCCAACAATAACGGCGGCTAGCGTTATCTCTAAAGCGATGCGTAGCTCTGGAGGCAAATTCTCATGCAAGCTGATGATGATAGCAGGAATGAAGAGGAGGAGCAATACAATCAGGTCCAAGAGTCTTTCTGCTAGCACTGTGCCCACACCTCGTGAGGCGGAAACCTTGATCTCCTGACGCAACAGATAGGCGCGGTACAGATCACCAAGCTTCGCTGGCACAATAGAGTTGGCGAAGAAGGAGATGTAGAGAATCTCTGTAAGCTTCCAGAACTTAGGTAGGACAATACCATTTTCTTCAGTGAAGCCAACGTTTTCTAGCAGGATACGCCAACGCAATGCCCTAAGTGGAAACGAGGCGTAGTAGACGAGAAAGCCGACAAGAAAGAAGAGCAGATTGGCCTGTTTGAGTGTTGCCCACGTCTGCTTAGGGTCGATATGCGCTTTCTGTGCAAGATAGGCAAGGAGCGCAATCACGATTACCAGCGGTACAATAGTGCGCCAATTGAAGAGACGCTTGCTCAATGATAGTTGCTCTTGCGGAATTTCTTGCTCTACCTGCGGCTGTGCTGCACCTTGTTCAGATGCAGCGTGCTTGTCTTTTCCATCGTCTTCATCGGGCAAGCGAGGAGTTGGCAGGTCCTCTATCATGAATAATCGTCCCTTTCTCACTAGCCGTATGTATTCCTGCTATGCGCACAAGTGCAACGATAAGTAACGCGAAGAGAATAGTCAAGCCATGTACATACAGGTCATCGACCAAATTATGCACACATATGCCTAGAAGACAAGCTATCAGCCCTATAACTAATGCACGATCATTCGTCGTATCACATAGCGCGGAAAATAGCTGTAACGTCTCTAATCTCGATTTACCGCCCTTTGGCGTCATATATGTTGTTCGCAAGCACCTATAGCTTTGATTCACTACGTTGTATGCATGAATGCCAGCGACAAAGATAGCCGCGATCAGGAATATATAGGTCGTAAGACCAATCACACCAGTTTCCGCCGAAATATTGATATAGTAATTATGCGCGTGATCCAATGAATTTACAAAGATGCCCACATGATAGTGAGCATAGACTGTGCCATAATTGCCAATACCAACGCCGATAAATGGATGATCTAAGAACATGCCGATGCCAGCTAGCCAGTGCGCTAGTCTTTCGGCGGTCGAATAGTTTTGTGGGCTTGGAGATGTAAACGATATCGAGATCAAGCCGAGCTTGCTCAAAATAGGTTTGGTGAGGCGCATAGGCACAACACCAGCTATGAGTGCTGCTATAAGTCCCAATGCACCGACGCTTACAATGGCTGCAAGCTTGCGAAGTTGTGGAAAGCCAACAATCAGGATAAGAAGCACTGCGACGGAAATAGCTATTTCGCCACCATTCGACTTCGTGAGGTACTCGGCGGCACCGAGAAGCAGTGCCGCCGCTCCTGCAAGAATACGTGTCGCTAAGTTTCTTCCAAGTAGCATCAAAGAGAGCGCAATGGGCAAAGACATATTGATATAGCCCGCATAGGGATTGGGCTGGTTGAATGTGCCATAGACGCGTAGGCCCCCATCGCGAATAAACGACTGTGGACCTAAGTCGAAAAAGTTCTGTGCATACCCGTACAAAGCCTGTGAGATACCCGCGAGACACATAATGACCACGAGCGTCCATATCTGCCTGCGAGTCCGTAGGTATCTCGCTCCCAGCAACAGAACCGCTACAAACTCAATCCATTTAATCAGTTCTTTGATGCTCGCATTGACGCTATGTGCTGTTACTGTAGAAAGAATCATTGCGAAAAGCAGGGCAAAGGCACTCACGATCAGATAGCGCGGCAGTGGAGACTCCTCCTGGTCAAGTGGTCCGCTTCTCATGATACCTTGCGAACGGAGAGCATACCCACTCAGCCAGCTAGCAATAAGAAGAATAACCAGGATGTCCGCGCTATTTGCATTTAATTTTCCGAGTGTAATTGTATCGAGCGATCCCCAGGGAATTGCAATTGGCAGCAGATAGAGAGCGGTGCGTGGTCGCAGGAATGTACAGATGCTCAAGAGCAAATACAGTGGAATACGAATATTCCAGAAATTCGAGCTGGGTAGCCCTAACAGGCACAAAATTGTGAGAACCGCACCAAGCAGTCCAACAATGTTGGCGAAGGTGAAGCTCTCTTGTAAACGGCCTATTATTCTTGTATTGAGCGATGTACGAGGCGTAGAAACTGTACGCCTCACTTGCTCTAAGCCAAGATTATACATATCTATATTGAATTTCTATGTGCTAGAGACTCGTTAGAAATCGTTGATAGCTGAGTCATATGGCGGCGAAACCATTTGATGGTGCGCTGTAGCCCCTCTTCGACACCGACCTGAATGTTCCAGCCTAACGCCTCTTGTGCCTTTGAGATGTTTGGGCGACGGCGTTCTGGATCATCAATGCGGCTCGATTCAAACGCGATGGTTGAAGATGCATTGCAAAGGCGGATAATCGTTTGAGCGAACTCAAGCACGGTATGCTCTTCTGTGTTGCCGAGATTGAAGACCTCGCCAGCCGTTTCTGGTTGGAACATTGCCCTCATCAAGCCATCGACAAGATCACTGACATAGCAAATGCTACGCGTGATGGTGCCATCACCGTAAATGGTTAGTGGTTCGTTCTTCAGTGCCTGTGTAATGAAGTTCGGAATCATGCGTCCGTCATCCATCTGGCTATTAGGACCATAGGTGTTGAAGATACGCACGATACGCGCATTGAGTTGGAACTGGCGGTAGTACTCCATCGTGAGCGTCTCGCCGAGTCGCTTGCTCTCATCATAGCAGGCGCGAGGACCGATTGGATTGACGTTACCCCAGTAATCTTCGCGCTGCGGATGAACCAGAGGATCGCCATATACCTCAGAGGTAGAAGAGATGAGGAACATGGCGTGCTGTTTCTTCGCTGCTTCCAACATCTGATATGTGCCTTGACTGTTGACCAGAATTGTTTCGATGGGATGGTTCATATAACCAACAGGACTCGCTGGACTTGCCAAATGAAAAATAGCGTCCGCCTCAAATGAGAATGGTTGCGTGACATCATGCTGAATAAAAGTGAAGCGTGGATGGGAAACGAGGAAATCAATATTTTCTACAGAGCCAGTGAGGAGATTATCCACACACAGCACGGTATGGCCTTCATCAATCAAACGGGCGCATAAATTGGAGCCAATAAAGCCAGCCCCTCCAGTAACAACGATTTTCAAAGAATTATACCTCCAGGACACAAAATTGTCTCTTTTTAAGAATACATCTTATTTATTGTACCTTATGGCAAGACGAATGGGTATAAACAAGGTAACGAATAGGACAAATATATAGAGGGATAGTATTTTTCTACTGTCCCTCTCCATAACGTATCGTCTATCGAATATAACGCAATAGTGTTGCGTTTTGTTTTCATTCGTGTCTAAACTGTTTATACTTCCAGCGACGATACATCACCTCGTCGCCCCAACTGAGGAAACCACTGGTCGTAAATCCGTGTATGATAATAACGGCGAGTAGTGAACGTGGATTTGGTTGTGCCAGATAAACAAGGCTAAACACAAGGCTCGCAAGTCCCACGCCACCCACGCTGCGCCAACTCCATTTGCCGAGACGATGATAGAGTGTGTAGGCTGCAGTACTGACGAGCCAGCCCAACCATAACATTCCTGTCCACTGCGTCACGACGGCTAACAAGAAACCACGAAAAAAAAGTTCTTCGACTGGTCCGTTAATGAACAGGTAAAAAAAGCCTTGAAGAAGATGATCGTTGCGTGTGGGCCAGCGGAACCACGGACCTACTATCAAGATACGATATGTTGTTGCGAACGCAGCCATACCGATACCGACAATGAGGCCGAGCAGAAGCTGTTGTGGTACATCGTGCAGCGTCAAGCCCAGGAACGACAGTGGAAGATGGAGAACTACAATATAGAGTAAGGGAACGGCTCCCATTGGCAGTATACGCATCAAGATGTCGGGCCACATCCACTTCCACGAGTTCGCAACTGTAGAGCGAGCGACCTGTGTTGATTGTCCCGATGACACGTTTGAGCCTCTCCTGGGTAAAAAAATCTTCTGCGTTTGCGTTGATGTAGCCACGAAAAACACCTACTTTTCCAATCTACCAAAGTTTTGTTAAGAGAATGTTAAGTAAGTGTAATCTATAACGGGGTTATATGTCTAGTGTGAGAGTATTGAGTTGCGCTAAACCCTCTGCAACCTCCTCGCGTGATAAGTTGCCTCGTTGCAAGTCAGCATCATTTTTCGCAGCAAGACGAGCGTAGAATGTGCGACCTTGCTCAATAAAGGTGCTGTTTTCCTCTACTACCTCAAACAAAATGTCCTCGGCTTTATCATATTGACCGATGCGCTCGTAGTAGGAAAAGAGCTTCTCTTGAGTCGAGAGCGGCAATTCGTACTCGGTAAGTTTGGTAAGAAGCTCTTGTATATCTGTGTAGATGATGTCATCGGGCGCAAAAGCTTCGTGGGAGATGGTGAGCAGGTAGAGATGCAACGATTTCAAATAACGGTAATAACTGTCATTCATCTTCCCCTGATCCTCGTAAATCTCGCCCTCAGCCTTGAGCAATACAGCGATCCAGAGGCACTTTTCTACATTGAGTATGCCAAGAGGGGAAATTGCCTGTATCAGCATCTCGTCGGAGACAGAGTTGATGAAGCTTGAGGTGAGGCCAGCAGTTTGCAAGAGCCAATCATCGACGGTGATGAGAGCCTCTTCATATTTGTTGTATTCGCGCAGGTGTAGAATAATTGCCACTGCTCGCCCGAATTTTTCCGCCATACGCAGAATGTAATCTTTGTTGACCATAGAGTTGTCCTCTTGTATTGCCTAAATTAAATATCATCAGGAGACCGTTAGGTCTCCTGATGATATTTAATTTAGGCAAGTTTTGCAATCGCTTGTGTGATACGTTTCATGCTCACCTCCCGCCCAAGCACCTCCATCATGGGGAAGAGCGGCGGCGTAGCGTTGCTGGCACTGACGGCGACACGCAGCGAGCCGAAGAACTGTCCACGCTTCAAGCCGAGCGACGTGCCTAATTCATCCATTGCCGCCTCAAGTACGAGACTCTCCCACTGCTCTAGCTCATTAAGGCGCGTCTGGGCGCGTACTAGAGCATCGTGAGTGCGCGGCACGTCCATGCCTTTTTGAATAAGCATAGACGCATCGTAGTGCAGGTCGTCCTCAAAGAAGTAGACTGCTTTGATGGACTCGCCGAGAGTTTTGAGGCGTTCCTGCTCAAGTGCCAGCACACGCTTCGTATATTCTGGGTCGAGTGGTCTTTTGACGCTATCAGGTAGCCCACCTTCGGCCTCTGGACGCTCCAGATAGGGCAACGTGCGCTGCGTCAACTCGTCCAGTGACAGATTGCGAATATAGACGCCATTCATCCAGGTTAGCTTATCAGGATCGTAGATGCCTGACGCGCTCCCTATGCGGTCGAGTGTGAATGCTCGAATCAACTCCTCGCGCGTAAGTATCTCTGTCTTATCATCATATGACCAACCGAGAAGAGCCATGAAATTGAAGACAGCCTCTGGTAGATAACCCAATTTTTGTAAGTCTGACCATGCAGGAGCATCTTTCCGTTTGCTTAGCTTCTTTTTGTCTTTTCCCAATACGGTTGGCACATGATAGAAAAGAGGAACCTCCCAGTCAAGTGCCTTGTACATCTGTACATGAAGTGGTGAACTTGAAATCCATTCCTCTCCGCGCAGAACATGCGTGATGCCCATTTCATGGTCATCAACAAGGTGCGCTAGATGATAAGGAGGTAGACCGCTGGTTTTAAGAATAATCATGTCATCGAGATTCGAGTTCTTAAAAACCATATCGCCATGAATCTCATCGTGTACCACTGTGTCTCCATCAAGAGGCATGGCGAAGCGTACCGTCCATGTCTTGCCCTCAGCTTCGTTCTGCGCTCGCTGCTCTTTCGTGAGATAGCGACAATGGCGATCATAGCGTGGGGGGAGTTTCTGTGCCTCTTGTGCTTTACGCATGGCATCGAGTCGCTCTGGCGTACAGTAGCAAGGATAGGCATGATCGGACTCGATAAGCTGGTTGGCGTAGAACTGATAGAGTGCCTTGCGCTGTGTCTGATAATACGGTCCGTAAGGACCACCAATTACAGGACCCTCGTCATAATCCATACCAAACCAATCCAGACCTTCTATCAGAAAATCGACCGCACCTACCACTGTACGGGCTTCATCAGTATCCTCAATACGCAGGACGAATTGCCCCCCAGTGTGGCGTGCATAGAGCCAGCTAAAGAGGGCGGTACGGAAGCCACCGATATGCTGAAATCCAGTAGGGCTGGGAGCGAAGCGCAGACGCGGTATTTTGTTCTGCGGCGGAGTCTGCTGCTCCTGTGTGCGGTCGTCAATCTGTGTCATATAATCTCAAAACCTTCCTTGTCGTCTTCAACTATTCCGAGCTATTGTAACATAGTATGATACTATGTGAAAAGCTGTTTTTTTCAGCGTTAGGAACAAAAATATATGAGCAATGCGTATACAATTCTTCCTCGCCTCATGCCCATTTCAACCACTATTGATTCTGATAACAAAATTCGTATAGCCAATTATTCTATTTCCGAACTTGCCACACAGTTTGGCACTCCTCTCTACATTTTTGACCGGGAAACAATTGTAGACGCCTGTCAACGTTATCGGCACGCGTTCAGCACCTCCTATTCTGCCTCTGGGGTGCGTATCGTGTATGCATCAAAGGCTTACACCTCACCACATATTGCTCAAATCATGAAAGAGCAAGGCTTTGGGCTGGATGTTGTTTCGGGGGGAGAGATGCTGGTGGCACAACGGGCGCGGTTTCCAATGGAGCATGTGTCGTTTCACGGCAATAATAAGTCTGAGGCTGAGTTACGGCTTGCGCTTGCATTGGGGGTAGGGCGCATTGTTGTCGATAATGAGAGCGAACTAGTGCTGCTCTCGCGGCTTGCTCAGGAGTTGCATATGCGTCCTGCTGTCTTGTTAAGAGTTGCGCCAGAGGTCGAGACGGAGACGCATCGCTATTTACAGACTGGACATGCTTCGTCGAAATTTGGCTTTGCGCTTACCGAGGCGAAAAGTGCATGCGAAGACATTCTACGTGCCGACGTATTGCAGCTTGTTGGACTGCATGCACACACAGGTACGATGCTGCGTGAAGTTCGCCCGTACCAGGAATGCCTAGAATGTCTACTTGCACTTGCTGCTGAGGTATATAGTAAAACTAAGTGGTGGCCCACGGAAATCAGCCCTGGCGGTGGTTGGGGTATCGACACGATTGACGAAGAGCAGCCGGTTCCTGACATTTCAGTGCTGGCTCAGGCACTACAAGTAAGTATGCAGCAAGCAATGGCACGTATCGGCAAAAATCTTCCTACACCTATGTTGATTATCGAGCCTGGACGCTCGATTATTGCTCGTGCAGGCGTCGCGGTATACCGTGTAGGAGCTAGAAAAGCTACGGCTGGCGGCACTACCTATCTCTTCGTCGATGGTGGGATGGCAGATAATATTCGACCTGCCTTATATGATGCACAATACACAGCTTTACCTGTAGAGGACGTGATGCGACCTGCTACGGAAACGGTGTGTATCTCTGGTCGCTATTGTGAGTCGGGCGATGTATTGATTGACGCGGTATCACTGCCACGATTACGGGAGGGCGAATATCTCCTGCTACCGACAACGGGCGCGTACTGTTTGCCAATGGCGAGCAATTACAACATGGTTCCACGTCCAGCCGTAATATTGATAGACGAGAGACAAGTACGTATAATGGAACATAGAGAAACATATGAGGATATGTTGGCACGGTATGGCGAAGAAGAATAATTTGTTAGCGAAAAATGAGTGGAGCGCATTGTTATGTTACATGAACAAGGTGGTTTGCAAGCCAACGATGCTATAACAGAGATAGATCAACACGACGAGCCTACTGAACCAATGAGACGTGCAGATGTTGCCGCATTTATTCCATCGCTGAATGCCGAAGACTTACCGTCGCCGAAATCCTCGACGCACCCATTTCCACACCAATACGTGCAACAACCATTGGTAATTCCGAATAGCCCTGCTTATATTCCTCCCGCGAATGTAGGGAGCAGCTATCCCTTCTTGCCACCCAGACCTAGTGTGCAGGGTGGACAACGACCAGAGGGTGGAGAGCCTTCTCAAGGAGAGTCTCTAGCGACGCCCAAACAAGGGCAGAATGCAAGAAGAAAGTTCGTGCCGATTATCGTCGGCATGTGCTTTGTGGCGATTCAGATGTTGCTCCTAGTGCGCTTTCTCCTGAAATTATTGCAGTCCTCGGCGGATAACTCCTGGGTTGGAGTTATATACGATATCAGTAATGTGTTTGTATTACCGTTTCGGCTCCTATTCCTACAATATTCGGTCCCCTTGTTCGGCACCTTAGAGGTGTATACACTGCTCGCGATTCTCATTTATGGCGTGGTCTCGCGTATTATCGTGCGAAGCTTGAAATTGTTGTTGAAAACGCGCTAGCGTGTGCCTCATGCAGAAGGAAGAAGCTCGAACAAATCGGGAAAGAGAAATTAGTCTTTCCCGAACTCGTCCAGTACATCTAAACTGTTAATGAAGTCTCGATATGCATCGAGGTTCTCCTCTTCCTCTGGACTTACCTCGCCACGTCTTGGTTCAGGACGACCAATAGCCTTTTGTGGCTCCTCGTTGGCTTCGAGCGCAACACCTGCACGCTCCAGAACGCTATCTTCCACAAAAATGGCTGTTTTGGCACGCACGGCAAGGGCAATTGCATCGCTTGGACGTGCATCGACTTCCACATGCCGACCTGATACATCAAGCACAAGGCGTGCATAAAAGATTTCGTCGATGAGATCAGAAATCACGATACTCTCAATATTCGCGCCTAATTCACCGATGACATTTTTCAGTAAATCGTGAGTGAGCGGACGAGGCGAATTAGTCCCTTGAAGTTCGACGGCGATAGCATATGCTTCCGCTTGCGCTATCCAGATGAATAAATAGCGTTCTTGCTTCGTTGCTTTCAAGATGACCACCCGCTGCTGCGTAGCCAAGTTTATTCGCACGCTCTCAACTGTCATCTCAACCATGTACTTTTGACTCTCTTTCATGGTCTGCATCCGCCGAATAGAGGTATAACACCCCTATTGTACAACCGTTGTCGTATCGGGCGCAAATTCCCCGACGTGGTTGGAATGCACCGACCGCTATCTGTCCTACAAAACTCTCTCAGGAGTATAACAAAGTTGTCGTCAAAAATACAGATACTTCAAGACGACCTGAAATGCTTTGCGTTCCTACTATAACAAAGGAGTGCAACTATTTCTAGCCATTTGGAAAAGAAATTCCGAAAATTCGTTCCAAAAAACCTTGTATTGCCCATTCTGTTGTGGTATTATTTTCTTGAATAGCCGTTCTAGTTTTTGATGCATACTTACCAGTCCAGAACTAGCATGCAAGAGATGAACGGCATTGGGATGCAGGGTAGTATTGGGGTGTAGGTAGAGGCGTATTACCAGACAGGAGTTTAGCTATGTCGTCAGAGCAAGCGAGCGAAATACAACGCAAGATGTACGATTTTATCGAGAAGTACATCAAGGCCGAAGGAATGCCCCCCACGAATCGTGAGATTGGGCGGGCCATGAATATTGCCAGTACCGGGCATGTTGACTATCATCTCACAAGCTTAGAGAAGAAAGGCTTGATTTCGCGGCAAGAAAAAAAGAGTCGCGGTATCAAACTTACCAAGATAGCAAACGAGGGTATTGCTGTTAAGGGAACAATTGCTGCTGGTCAGCCATTAGATATCTTTTCATCGGAGGAGCAACAGACAATTAGCGTTGGGAGCAGTGTTGTTGATGCAGATAACGCCTACGCTCTCGTCGTGAAAGGCCGCTCGATGATCGAAGACCACATCTGCGACGGCGATTATGTTGTTGTGAAGCCACAATCTACTTGCCAGAACGGTGATATCGTGGTCGCGGTACATATGCAAGAAGGTGTCGAAGGTAGCGCAACTCTGAAACGGTTCTTCCAGGAGAAGGATCATGATCGGGTACGCTTACAGCCCGCAAACTCGGAACTTGATCCGATTCTGATTCCACGCAACATCTGGGATCGTGAGTGGCAAGTACAGGGTAAGGTAGTCGCAATCTTCCGCCAATGCGGAACAGCCGCCTAAGCATTGCTAAGGTCTTGCTGATCGACATCCTCTTCCTTTTATCAAGAGAATAATAAAAAAGAGGCGCAAAGAGAGCGCGTTTGGCTGTGATAGCTGTACGCGCTGTCAATTTTCCGCTTCTACCTCTATTTTTGCTTCTGCTACCCATTTTATGGCTTTTCCCCTTGTATTCTTCCCCCAATAGTGATATACTCAATATCAAAGTACGTCTTATAGCCTAGATTGTTCAGTACGCCTCAGTAGGGTGGAAGCGCAGAAAGGAAGCATCATGAAGGCTGTTGCCGCAGCATTGGTGCTGATTGCCGGTGCCGCAGTGGTTCTCTGGTATGGTAATACACTTAACTCTTGGGTACTTGGTGGTTTGATTGGTGGTCTAGCAGCCTTACTCCTCAGCATTCCTATCTCCCTTATGGTTTTCTCCTATCTCTCTAAACGTCACGATGAACGTTTGCAAGCGGAAGAACAAGACGAGCAAGGGTTTATAGAGGACGATTATGCCTACGCGCGGGTACCCGCTCGTGTCATGCGTAAACCACGAGAAGTCGAGGGCTATGTAATTACCGACGAGACTCCGCCAGCAGTTTGGCGAGATGAAAATACATATGCACAAAGGGTACCCCGCGCCTTGCCCGCTCCACAACGTACTAGAAATTCTGAGCGTTTGCCTGCTGTACAACAAGGCACTTCTGTTCCCGCGCAACGCGTATCGCAAGACAAGACAAGAGGCAAAGAGACAACTGTCTTGCATGCTACCACTAAAAAAATCGGGGGGACACCTAATTTTGAGCCAAGTTCCTCAATCAGCTATCATCGCTCTGAAGCTCTACGTTTAGCGCGTTTAGAGGCGGCTCAACAACAGCAAGATGACGATGTTGAAGTTCTGCCAACTCGCAATCCCCAAAAGGGTATGATAGTCCGTCCAACTCAATCGCTTGCTAAGCAAAACAATCAGGAAACCTCTATCGTCCCTCCGCGTCCTGCATCCCGTCAACAGCCCCAACCTCCAGCACGCTCGACACGTCAAACACGTCGTGTCGTAGATGCTACAGGGCCGCAAGACGGACGTCGTACTCTTTCCGAGAGCAACGATGAGCCGATACGAAGATTGGAACCTAGCACCGATTCCATTGAAGGCTCGTATCCTCAAACCGGTCCTCTACGGCGTGGTTCGCAAGGTGGTAGAAGCCGCGATACTACACAAGAACATGAACAGCGTTCTGGGGCGGATAGTACTCATGGGAGCGTGAATAAACCGCTTGTGCGTCGTGCCCCCTACATGTATGATGACGATCCTCTCCGTCAGGAATTGGCTCAACACTTAGAGGCGCCAACTGTGCGCCGCTCGTCGCGTTTCGATGAAGACGACGAAAACGACTAATTCGACATAGTTTTTGGAGTTGCTCCTATAGCCTCTTTGGTTGAAGTATGCTACTATAGTGAAAATAGTATGTCTACTCAGGAGGCTATGAATGTTATCTCATTTGACCGATACATTAACTACTCTGATTACAAACTTTTATGTTACATTTGGCTTATTCGGTATCCTACTGGCTATGGCGATTGAAAGCTGCTGTATTCCTTTGCCAAGTGAAATCGTGATGCCGCTAGCTGGTATTATGATTGCAAGCGGCAAAATTCTTCATGGCACCAATTCTATTGTAGCCCTAATTTTAGTTGCCCTCGCTGGATCGATAGGTTGTCTCATCGGCTCGATAGCGGCCTATGGAATTGGCTATAGTGGTGGTCGCCCTCTCATGTTAAAATATGGACGTTATCTGCTCATTTCTCAACACGATGCTGATAAAGCAGATTCCTTCTTTCAGCGTTGGGGAAATGCTACAGCATTCTTTTCTCGTCTTCTTCCTGTGATACGTACCTATATCTCTCTTCCTGCTGGTATCTCAAAAATGCCGTTCATAAAGTTTTGTATTTACACCTTTCTTGGCTCGTTTCCCTGGTGTATTCTTCTTGCGTATATAGGTATACAGATAGGTAGCTCTAGTAATCTAAGTAAGCTTAGCCCTATCTTCCATAGTCTGGATGTTGTCATTCTTGTTGTGCTTGTGCTTCTTGTTGCGCTCTACATCTGGCGACATATCAGAAATGATAACAAAGCTCGTGCCGCTCTAGCAGAGGACACCAATACCACTTTGCAGGACGCCAGTTCTCAGGTGTGGAATCAGCAAAATGCTCAATCTCAGCAGCAAAGCCCGTATGGGCAGCAACCCCGTCAATTTCAATCTAACG
>CAXUHG010000043.1:29482-38465 GCA_964250805.1 uncultured Ktedonobacteraceae bacterium
CAATCTCAGCAGCAAAGCCCGTATGGGCAGCAACCCCGTCAATTTCAATCTAACGGTCAAACCAATTGGCAGCAACCATCGGTTCCGCAACAACCATTTCCGCAACAGCAGAACTTGCCGCCAGCAGCCGATGATCGCACGATACGTCGCTAACCTCAACGAAACATAAAACAGCAGCAGAGAGACCAAGGATTTCTCTGCTGTATTCTTTGTCTACCCTCGCTACGTGAAAGTCTCATAGGTTATTTGTCTGCTTATGGGAGGATTCAATATGGCTATCGCTAAGCAACCATTTGGTCGTACAGGACATATGAGTACACGCACACTTTTTGGTGCTGCATCGCTAGGGAGTGTCACACAGGAAGAGGCAGATCGCACGCTTGAGGTGTTGTTACGCTATGGTGTCAACCATATCGACGTAGCCGCCAGCTATGGAGATGCCGAACTCCGAGTTGCACCCTGGATGAGAGACCATCGTGCGGAGTTTTTTCTGGCAACGAAAACCGACTCACGCACCGCGAAAAAGGCAAAAGAGGAGTTGCAGCGTTCATTGGAACGGATGCGTGTTGACTATGTTGACCTATGGCAATTGCATAATCTCGCCGACCCCATCGAATGGGATATCGCCCTTAGTCCAGGAGGAGTGATTGAGGCGGCGGTAGAGGCTAAAAAACAGGGACTTGTGCGTGCTATTGGCGTTACAGGACATGGCTTGCAAATCGCTGCTACTCATCGCCGTAGCCTGGAACGCTTCGATTTCGATTCTGTATTGGTGCCCTACAACTACATCACGATGCAAAATCCCTACTACGCTGAAAACTTCAACGCGCTACTGGCAACTTGTCAACAGCGCAAGGTTGCTGTACAGACCATCAAATCTATCGCATACAAACCCTGGTTGGGACGAGAACACACGCATGCGACATGGTACGAGCCGCTACAAGAGCAGCAGGACATTGATATTGCGGTGCATTGGGTTTTGAAGCAGCCGGACATCTTTCTCAATACAGTCGGTGACATTCATCTATTGCCCAAAGTGCTTGACGCCGCGAGTCGCTTTCAAACAGGTCCATCAGATGAAGAGATGAAGGCATTGGTTGAACGCTTGCACGTAGAGCCGCTATTCGTGTAGTTAAGGGGTGGTATGAATACAAATGATAGCTGGCATAGAGCCAACAGCTCTATGCCAGCTATCATTTGTATTCATACTAAAGTTTTTCATCGATCAAATTGTTAATGCGTTTACGGAGCGCGATCATCACGGCTGGCAGAATTATCGCACCAACAACCCACTTGGCGAGAGTCTTTTTCATATGTTGTTTTCCTTTGCAATAGGTGATAATAAGTTCCTACATACTAAAAACAGTGTAGAGCAAACGTTCGTTACCGCTAGTTGTAGTACGTGTCTTCTTTCCTGAAAGTTGCACTTTTTGCTGTTTTTGACGTGTAGCTCAGCGGTGCTAGTGGCAAAAAATGCTTGACATTCTTGCCAGCCAATGCTATAGTTCTCTCTATCAGCTACGAGGGCGTTTAGCTCAGTGGGAGAGCGCTTCGTTCACACCGAAGAGGCCACTGGTTCGATCCCAGTAACGCCCATCCCCATCATATTTTCTCCTGTTTTTCCTCCAATTTATAGCTAAAAGGGTTGTGCTACCTGTAAAAATTGCACAACATGCGGCATATAGCTTATAATAAAAGTAAATCAATGTTTGCTGTGTCGGAGCGTGAGGAGTTTAGAAGTATGCCAGGCTTAACCGCATTTATACACATTCTCAATCCCGTTGGATTGGTGGCCTTCCTGGTTCTCTGGATTGTTCTCTTCAGGTGTATCCATGTGTTGCTCCCTTTACTACGTCATGATCCGCTTATTGGCTGGGCCGTTGGACCGCTTGGTGTAACTATTATGTCGCTACATGAACCCTCACTTCTCTATATCTGGCTCGATGTGTTATGCCCTGCATGTGTATCGGGAAGTATCCTCTGGCTTGGCTTATTCTCTAAACTTGCTCCTATCTCTTTACCACACAATCCTCTGTTCCAAATTCTCACTATTCTTTGTGGTGTACTACTGACCAGCACCGTAGACGTTGTAAATGCCTTACGCGATGTTCGTCATCCTCTGTGGGGTGAGGCGCGTATTCTACGCACAATCTTGTTATTCCGTGCGACCTGGACAAAGGTTCACTTCACACCCTTCGGCTATAGCTATCTCAATGACCATTTTGGCTTCAGCCCGATGGATTTGATGCAGGCATTCTAATAGGCAAGGAGCTTTACGCGGGTGTGCGTGGAAGAGTGAAGGAAAAGATCGAGCCGCCAATTCCTTTGTTCTCGGCAAGCCATATATGTCCACCGTGTTTTGTCACGATGGCTTTTGCAACATAGAGACCCAGACCAACTCCAGAATACTGGCGAGTTGCTGAATTACTGACGCGGTAGAAACGCTCGAAGATGTGTTCGTAGTGTTCCGGGCTAACGCCGATGCCCTGGTCGATGACGCTGATGAGGTAGTCACCTTGCTGCTGTTGTAAGCGAATGGTCACGTGTCCGCCCTGTGGAGAATACTTGACGGCGTTGTCAAGCAGATTACCAACGACCTGTTCGATGCGCTTCTTATCTGCCACAACCTCTGTATTAGGTGCTTGAATATCGAGAAACAGGATATGTTGTTCAGCACTGGCTTGAACTGACTTGGCGCATTCTGCTAGAAGGTCGGCAAGGTAGAAGTCGCTATACTCAAGCGTGAGCTGACCCCATTGAATACGTGAACGGTCCAGCAGGTCGTTGACTAAGCGTTCCAGGTGGTCGGTCTGGCTTTGTATAATCATAAGGTTGTGGAGATCAATACTCTCTGGTAAATCAGTTCCAGGAAGGTCAGATGTTTGTAAGCTTTCGTTGGCTTTGCGTATACGGCGTTCCAGGCGACGTACAAGATGTTGTGTATAACCCTTGATGCTGGTGAGCGGAGTACGCAACTCGTGAGACACAACCGACACAAATTCATCCTTCAAGCGTTCAACCTCTTTGCTTGCCGTGATATCGTTCAGTACGACAACTGTCCCTGTTGAACTTACGCTTATACCTCCTGCATCGTGCAGAGGAGCGGCACTGACACTAATGATGAGGGGAATATTTTCATTGCTATCGCCAACCACTAGCTCTTGATTTTCAATAGTTTTCCCCTGCAACGCCTGCTCGACGCAATCAGCGAGAACGTGTAGCCATTGGATGTTCGATGTGTGTGTCAGTTCGCGTAAAGGAACGCCAGTGGGAAGGTCATCAACGATTTGCGCGAGTAGCTGACGTGCTGATGAGTTCATAGAGAGAACAGCCCCTTGCTCATTGGTAATGAGCAAACCCTCTGTCATGCTTCTAATAACAAGTTCGAGGCGTTGCCGCTCATATTCTGCCAGTCGCCATAGCCCGTGTTCGCGCTCGCGCAATCCCACATTTTCGAGAGCGACGGCAGCATAATCGGCGATCATCGTTGTGAGCTTGAGTAGGTTACTATCGAACGTTCCCACCAGTTCATCGAAGAGGGTCAAGATGCCGATAATGCGGTTCTCAACGATCAGCGGCACATTCAGAAACGACCCCATATCTGTCGTTTCAATGGCCTCCGCCGTCCGAAATTGAGCTACCTCGTCTGGTGCATCAAAGTACGCGGTCTGCGCAAGTTGTTTGGCATCGACATCGGGAAAGTCAAGTGTCTGGGCCGCAGTGGTAATGCACTGAAGCATATCCTGAATGAACGAGGCACTGAGTGGGTGACAGGGAATAATGAACAGTTGGTGCGGATTGCCTTTGAGTAGAACACAGCATGCCGAGAAGCTATACAGGTCTTGTAATGTTGTCATAAGGGCGCGATGAACGTGAAAGCGGTCCATTGCGGCAACGAAACGCTTTCCCATAGTATTGAGAAAATCCATTTCGTAGCTGATCGCTGCAATGTGATCCTCTACTCCTACTGCTTTCTGTTGTTGCTTAGAGAAACGAGAGTCTATGCCCGTGGTACGATACAAAACGTCAGTTGTTACGGATTGCGACTGCACACTACCCTCCAAACAGAATTATGGCTGATTTTGTTGTAAGTACTGAGTTACTTCAGTATGGAGCGGCGGTGCGATAATGTTTCCTGTTAACTCGGTAAGGCCAGCAAAGCAAGCGTCTAAGAGTGCATCGAGACCGGCTGAAAGTTCTTGTGGCGTGATACCGGAAAGTTGTTCTTGGATGATGGAGGGATCGATATCTGTATAAGGCATGTTTACAAAAAAGTAGAGGAAACCGTAGTCATCCATGACCCGTTTGGCAGCGACTTGCACAAGGACACGAGTAGTCACTTTCCCCAACAGAGGAGCAACACGCTCGTCTATCAATCGTAATGCTGTGAGGTACTCTTCGGTGATCTGCCTACGAGAGACGGGAGAAGAGTTATCTGATATTGGTGGCAAGGAGGCTCTCCCTTCGCTTTTTACTACGCTCACCATGTCTAAGTATACCATAGATACCCGAAATTTGTAAGTGTTTGTAACACGAAATGTGGTTGTAAAACAAACTACATTCTTATCTGTACATATGTGCAAAAGAGACAACATATTGTATGTTACAACTAGACAACTATCCTCTCATCATTCTCAACCAACACAAAATGTTGGTTGAGAATGATGAGAGGATAGTTGTCTTCAAGCCATGTGGCGAGAAGCTTATGCCTCTTTCACAGTGAATGTGACGGTGACAAGGACGTTGTTTTGTGAAATCGCAACGTTTGCCAGGTTTGGCGGCTGAATTCCAAAGTCTGTCATATAGAGAGTGCTGGTCGCCGTGCCCGTTATTGTCTTGCCCACTACCTTGCCTTGCACATCAAAAACCTCTTTGTTGGTTTTCCCATGCATGATCATGTTGCCAATGAGCTGAAAATGAACAGATTGTCCATCTGTGTAGCTCGTCGGCAAACCCTGTGTACTGACAGAGACAAATGTTGCATCAGGATAAGTGTCCGTTTGGAGAGCCTTTCGGCGCACGTAGTTATCGCGCATCTGAGAATCCGTTTGGAGTGTTCTCAAGTCAACTTTCATGTTCATGGCAGCAATCCGTGGTGATGCACCTGTTTGTATCTGGAAATTGCCCTGGACGGAGTGTGTGGTGCCAATCGCGTCGTTATAATGAAAAATTGTAGTAGTATCATCCCTCCGAGAAGCGATCAGGTACATTCTCTGGAACGCTGAAGGTCTTATTCAGAGAATAACAACTCTACCTCAACTTTAGCGCAATAGAAGGTAACAATCTGGTAAATCGAGTTTTATAGCCTTGTTTCTCTATTTACCAAATTGTTACCTTTTATTGAACTGCCGTTGAGGTAGGCGAGCTATACTCTCAACAGGCTAGGAAGTGCAAGACAAGAGGGAAACAAGGGACGTGTATGGTACAATCTCGAAGCGAACAAACTTTTGCCTTCACCGGATGATAGTTTGTTTGTGAACGAGTTTGTGCTTCAGATAGGTGCCAAAGGGAAAGATCGTGATAACGGAGGAACAAAGGTGACAACACGTATTCTATTGGTAGACGATGATATGCAGATTTTGCCCTTACTTCAGCGCGGCCTTGCATTTTGCGCCACCCCAAACAAGTACTGAGCCGTGAGCAAATTCTGGAGCATGTCTGGGGTTATAATACAGAGGTCGATACTCATGTGCTAGAAGTGTATATCGGTCATCTGAGACAGAAGCTTGAAGCACAGGGCAAAACACGTCTGATTCAGACGATTCGAGGCTATGGTTACGCTTTAAGGGAATAAGCTTATGTATATCCGCACTCGCCTGACATTATGGTTTCTCCTGATTCTGACACTTCTCTTAGCTGTGTTTAGCACCGCGATTTATCAACTCACGAATAGTCACTTGATCACATGGATCGACCAGGATGTACAGCAGCAAGCTACCCACGTTCAGGCTCGCATTCACCTGTGCCCTGGACAAACAACGTTGTGTGTGCCGCCGCTTGCTATCTTCCATTCACCGGACCTCTATCTGCAGGTTCGTAGTCAGAATGGCGCAGTGGTGGCGAGTTCGAGCAATCTGGAGAACCATGTATTGCCTATCTTGGAGAATACTCCTGCAAAAGGCCAGATAAAAGAGGTGCAGGTTGATACGATGTCCCTCGTTGTCTACTGCCAACCAATGATTATTAACTCTAGGTTGCAAGGATATGTTCTCGCGGCTCGTGCTCCTCAGACAATTTATTATGCTCTGGCTCAATTGAAAAATCTGCTTATTCCGGGCGTCATTGAGGCTTTTGTATTTGTGGGAATCCTGGTCTGGCTGCTCATACGTCGGGCGATGCGTCCTCTTGAGTCTTTGGCGGTTACTGCCGCCGAGATTGCAACCACGAAAGATCATTCTCGCCGTCTCGTTCCTCATAAGCAGAACGATGAAATTAACCGATTGACCCTTACCATTAATAGGATGCTTCATGCACTTGAGGACGCCTATCAAGAGGTGCAGAAAGTCAATGACCTTCAGACGCACTTTCTCATTGATGTTTCGCACGAGTTGCGCACACCCCTTACTATCATGCTCTCTTCGTTTGACCTAATGAAAAAAGTAGGGGTAGTGGATCGAGAGTTCCATGATAATTCTCTGGAGTGTATACGCGTAGAGACCGAACGTATGGCACGTAAGAGTGACCTGCCCTTCATTTTCGACCGCTTCCACCGGGCAGAGAATGCGCGTTCTCAATCAGGAACGGGACTAGGTCTTGCGATAGCCCGACGCATTACGGAGCAGCATGGTGGAAAGATTGAGGTCGAAAGCGAATTGGGCAAGGGTAGCCGCTTTATTGTTACCTTACCATGCCTCTAACATCCTTGTACCTCAATAAGAGCCTCTCGACATTCATATATCGAGAGGCTCTTATTGAGTATCTAAAATTGCCCATGTAGAATTAAACGAGACGGAAGAGGCGAGCTAGCCAGAGGCGGAAGCCTCTTAGTGGAGGTTTCTCGCCTGTTTGTTGATCCGCCGCCATTTCGATCAGGCGTTGACGCCCACGCTCCTGGCGTTCGCGTTTCTCCTCGGCCTCGTCCTGCACGAAGTAGCGTTCGCGCTGCTCATCAAGAGCACGAGCGAAGTGTTCTGGTCGAATGTAGAAACGTGCCGATGGCACAGTTGGCTCCTGTGAGGAGGTATTCTGAGTTGTCGATGTCTGTGTTTGCGTATCGTCATTCTCGCTGGCCTCCGTTATTTGCACACGTCCAAGATTGAGCTTGGGGCTAATCCAGTCGCGCAACGCCAGGAGGGCCGCTCGCCGACAGATTGCCTCGATATCCGCGCCGCTACGCCCTTCGGTTAGACGTGCCAGTTCTTCAATAGTGATTTCTGGTGCCAGCGGTCGGTCGCGTAGATGTACTTTGAAGATGGCCTGACGCTCGATGTCATTGGGATTGTGCAATTCGACGATTAAGTCGAAGCGTCCGGGACGTAGCAGGGCTGGATCTATCATATCGGGTCGATTTGTTGCCGCAACCACAATCACGCCTTCGCGTCCCTCGATGCCGTCCATCTCGGTGAGCAATTGTGCGATTACGCGGTCTCCGACGTTGCCATCGTTGCCGCCGCCACGTCGCGGTGCCATCGAGTCGATCTCGTCAAAGAAGATGATGCTTGGTGCTGCCTGTTTCGCACGTCGGAATATCTCGCGCACACCCTTCTCGGACTCGCCAACAAATTTAGAGAGCAGTTCGGGACCTTTGACGGAGATAAAACTGGCCTCACACTGATTTGCCAATGCACGTGCAATGAGCGTTTTACCCGATCCAGGAGGACCAGCTAGCAGAACACCACGCGGTGGCTCGACCTTCGCATTCGCATACACCTCTGGATAGCGTAGAGGCCACTCGACGCCTTCTGTTAGCGTATCCTTGATGTCTTGCAAGCCGCCGATGTCGTCCCACGAGGTTTCACTGACTTCGACATACACTTCACGCGTCGTCGATGGCTCAACCTCGCGTAAGGCCGCTTGAAAATCGCTCATTGTAATGTTCAGGTTGACCAGCGTCTCATAGGGAATATAGCCCTTCTGATAGTCGATATGCGGTAGTACGCGACGTAGTGCAATCATTGCCGCCTCGCGACACAGTGCCTCTAGGTCTGCGCCGACGAAGCCAGGAGTGAGTTGCGCCAGACGTGCGAAGTCGATATCGTTCGCAAGTGCCGCGTCTTTGCTATGAATACGCAATATCTCTGTGCGCCCACGCACATCGGGTACACGTAGCGATATTTCGCGGTCGAAACGACCTGGACGACGCATGGCGGGATCAAGAGCATTCGGCTGATTAGTCGCGCCAATCAACACAACCTGTCCACGTGAAGCCATACCATCCATGAGCGCGAGCAGTTGCCCGACGATACGGCGTTCGACCTCACCGCCCGTCTCGGCACGTTTGGGAGCGAGGGCGTCTAGCTCATCAATAAAGATGATGCTTGGTGCTTTGCGTTGTGCCTCCTGGAACACGCTTCGTAGCCGTGACTCGCTCTCACCGTAGAATTTATTGATAATTTCGGGGCCATTGATAATGAAAAATGAGGCGTTTGTCTCGGATGCGACGACGCGTGCAATCAGCGTTTTACCCGTACCAGGAGGTCCATAGAGCAACACTCCTTTCGGCGGCTCGACACCGAGCCGGTCGAAGACGGCGGGATACTTCAAAGGTAGCTCGATCATCTCGCGGATACGCTGTAGCTCTTTACCAAGACCACCGATATCCTCGTAGCTCACGCGACCAGGAGTACCACTAGCGGCACCGCGTGCCTGTGCGCGTACAACAGTACCGGGTTGAACAACGACCGCTTCGACATCTGTTACTGGTTGCACAGGTGGCAGAGGCAGATCGCCCGTATTTCTTTGTTGTAGCGTGTAGATCGGAGTGGTAGGCGTTGTGCCGATGATAAGAAATTCTCGTGGCGCGGCACCCGGTGTACCAACGCGC
>CAXUHG010000044.1:0-5733 GCA_964250805.1 uncultured Ktedonobacteraceae bacterium
TATGAGTCTCATTCGCACTCCCAAACAAGTTTTGTCAAAAACAAAAGCTCAACAACACATATGGCACGATATTCTCACAGGTTTGCATGTCGTTATTGATGACCCTATCTTACGTGTACTAGCACTAAGCGGGGGCATTTTCGAGTTCTTCGGCAACTTTATTGGCACGCTCTACATCCTCTATATTGTTCGTATACTGCATGCCAATCCACTTATAGTAGGTTTTCTGGTTGCAACGGGAGGGGCAAGCGCACTAATTGGAGCATTTGTTGCGGAGCGTGTACTAAGAAAATTTAGCTTGGGCAGAACCATTGGGTGGGCTTTATTCGGTTACGGTATTACAGGTCTCCTCACTCCATTAGCGCAGGGACCAATGTTCGTCGTCCTCTCGATGCTATTCGCTGCTCAGCTTCTTGGCGATATCCTGGTAGAAATATATCTCATCGGAGAAATAAGCTTACGGCAAAGTATTATTCCTTCGCACCTGCTTGGTAGAGCAAACGCAAGTATGCAGTTTTTCACGCGTGGAGTTGGACCAATTGGCGCACTGATTGCTGGTTTTGTCATAGTGCCGCTTGTTGGCATACGCATCGCTATACTTATTGGCGTACTAGGGGTGATACTAGCTGGATTATGTATACTTTTGTCTCCTGTTCATAGTATAAAAAAAGATGTCAAAGAGGGATGAATAGAAACGTTTATAACTCGACAATAGTACACTTCTATGTTACACTGCCGAAGTAGTCTCGCAATGTTGAGTCAACATTTTTCGTAGGGACCAGATGTATCGCGTCCGTTCGCGTGATTTATCACGCGAGATCAGGTCTGAGACGACTTGTAGACAGGATTCGTAATGATCTCGCTCAATGAATTGAGCCTCGGACGCGATACATCTGGTCCCTACGAAATATCTTCAAAAGACCTTGAATGGCTCATCAGGAGGTTTCGAGAGATGC
The DNA here is from genome assembly GCA_964250805.1 of uncultured Ktedonobacteraceae bacterium. Taxonomy (GTDB): domain Bacteria; phylum Chloroflexota; class Ktedonobacteria; order Ktedonobacterales; family Ktedonobacteraceae; genus JBBQVS01. Next base: position 957 of record CAXUHG010000044.1, read on the forward strand.
ACGAAATAATAAGAGACACACCAATTTACCAAGAGATACTGCGTGAGGGATGGGAAGAGGGGTGAGAAGAAGGAAGCTTAAATGCATCCAAGCGGATATTACTACTTGTAATACAGATACGCTTTCCTGTATTAGTTTCTGTAGCTCAAGAGTTAGCCGATCTTGTTCAAGATGAAAGCATTCTCGATGATATGATTGGCAAAATAAGTGCATCGAAGAGTGAGGACGAAGCGTTTTCCGCCTTACGAGAACAATATCACAAGTTTCGCAAATAAGTAGAGAGAACGCACACTAGTAGGATACCGGTAGCTTATACCCTCTGGACTCTAATAAATGGATGAACCACTGAACGGGTGCTTGATCCTTCGAGTCCGTCTGGCTATCGGCGAGGAAGAAGCGCACATAGAGGGGCAACGATGGACCGAGGCGTGCAAGCAGATTGTTGACGCGCTCCTCGGCATGTTCCCAGCGGCCTTTGTAGGCACCGAGTCGCCAACTGTTGTAGGCTTCGTCGTGCAGTTCGATGAGGTCGAGAATTTCGGGGTCATGAATGTACTTTTCGGCGAAGACGCGTGCAATGTGGGCGTGATGATTGTTCCCCATCTTGGGCTTGAGTTCGTTGACGCGGTATTTGAATGTGTCGTGAACGAGCGCAATCAGGCGAAGTTTGCGGCGTTCTTCGGGCGTGAGACGCTGACGATCAATGTTGGCAAGGACATCAGCAATGTGATATTGTACGGCTCCTTCAAGATGTCCAGAGCGTGGCTTGCCCCAGATAACTCCCTGTTGCCACGTTGGATCGGCGGCGATAGTACGTTCCAGGTTGGTTTCCAGAGCAAAGGGTAGATGTATAACGTTTTCGTTCATGATAGTAAAAATTTCTCCGCGACTCTCATCGTCAATGGACGATAGACATACTCATAATTGCCGAGGAACTGGACAACTTGCCCACCCCAGCCACTCTTGAAGCGATACACACCCGCCATCGCCTCACCGCTCGCATCCGTATCGGGAATACCCCAGAAATCATAAGAGGTGGCACTCCGACTCTTTGCCCAGCGTATCGCCTCCCATTGTAACAGATAGTTGGGCATAAGCTGCCTCTGCTCATTGCTCGACGCGCCATAAAGATAGATACCCTGCCGCGCGAACACGCTCACAAAGATACCTGCTAGCAATTGCCCATCACGCTCAGCCAGCAACAAACGCACCTCATCGCGTGATGCAAACATGCGCCACACTTGAATATAGTACGCAAGCGTGTGAATGCCAAACTGATCGCGCTCGCCTGTTGTCTCCAACAAACGATACCATGCTTGCACATCCTCGATAGTCTCCGCCACACGCACTGTGACGCCTTTACGTGCCGCGAGACGAACATTGTAACGCCACTTCTCTTTCATCTGCGCTAACAACGTCGCCTCATCTGGCGTGATATCGAGGACAATGCTACGCAAAGGCTGTACCGCCCGAACCGACCGCATATGCTGCTTTCTCAGATATTCACGAATTGCATTGCCCTCTTCACTCTCGCACACTTGCCCCAATTCCATACGTAGCGCAATAGCTCCGTGCATACGCAATTGTCGATGCAACTGCATAAAGAATGCATCGCGCACAGGCTTATTCGACCAATCGAGGACGGGACCCTTGGGAATGTAGGCGAGATGACCCAACCGAAGCGGAACATGCGGAGCAGTACGCTGCAACACTTGAGCAGCTGCGACAATCTTATCACTCGTAGTATCATAAAGCGCGAGCCGTAGTGGATACCAACCAGACTTCGCCTTTAACTCGCCCCAACCCCAACATTGCAATACATGCCCCTGCACATGCCCATTCACAAAACAATCCCACGCATCGCGCTGCGCAACGGATACAGAACGCAGAACATACCGAGGAAGTAACTCTTGAGACGACATGAATACTCTCTTCATTCACACAGATAATAATATAGACAGGCTTTGATATCACAGACGTTGTGATAATAAGCTCATCAAATGTGACATAGTGATACTAATACATACTATGATATGTTATTTGTTGGGTATTGTAAATGAAGGTGCGGAAATTGAGAGAATAAGTTAGGGTATAGACACTAAAATAGGGACATTTGCTACATCACGCACAAGTTTTTGTTGTTCTGCTACGAAGTCATCTACGTCTTTGGATGATCGAAGGATAATAATTTCTTTGTGCTTATCCTTATAGATATCGAGTTCTTGCATAATTGAGCGTCGATTTGTGAACTTGAAAAGTAGCACATTTATGATAAATTGTAAAGTGAGCCTGTCCGTACAGTCCATAGGCAAATCACGACGACGAAGCCCAAAATCTTTGTAATATCGCTTAATTACCCTTCTGAGACATAATAGAGGTGGAAAATCCAAAAAAATAATTGTATCTGCTACATCCAAGCACGGGTTTAATGATTTAGGGTAATTTCCCTCAATAATCCATGGTTTCCCTTGAGCTATACCTTGTAAGATATCCGTTCGTTCCTCTTCTGCTTTTCTCTCCCAATCTCGCTTCCAGAAGATACGATCCAGGTGATATACATCTATTTTAAGTATAGACTTTAACTTCTTTGCAAGGGTTGTCTTACCTGAACCTGCTGACCCAACGATAACAATTCTCGCCATACGAATTTCTCACATTACAAACTTTTACACTACAAAATAAAAAAGAGAGTGTATTGCTCTCTTTAACCTCTTCAAGGTGCCCCTCAATAAGTCGTTACTCCTTGTTCGTTCTATTTAGCTTTCTCAACAAATCCCCATGTTGCTTCAGTACTTCAACAACAGCAGGATGGTCAACATCAGAGATACCCTTGCGAATAGACAATGCTTTGCGATAGTACATATCTGCCTCTTCGTAGTTTCCTAAATCAGTATGAAGCTTCGCAAGATTCTGATATATAAAAGCCGTATGATGATGAGTAAAGTCACGGTGTCGTTCGCGAATTTGCAGTGCTTGCATATAATAGGCAAGTGCGTTGTCGTAATCCCCTTGTAAGAAGAAATTTTCAGCTAGATTACTGAGGCTATACGCTATAAAAGGATGGTCCAAACCCAGAGTCTCCTCATGAATTTTGAGTGCTCTAGCGATAAGCGGCTCCGCATCATGATAATTTCCTTCAGCATGATATATGTCTGTAAGGCTATTGAGTATCATTGCCACATTTGGATGGTTTGCCCCAGAGATATTCTCTTGAATTTCTAATGCTCGCACATTTATCTCCTTAGCCTGCTGGAGTTTGTTCTGCCCCTGATATATTTTCGCTAACATATTTAACATGGAAGCAAGTATAGGATGTGTACCTAATGCCTGATGCACTTGAATAGAGAGTGCTCGCTCACAAAAAACCTCTGCTTGCTCATATCTTCCTTGTGAATGATACAGCTTTGCTAGGCCATAATAACTCAGAGCCAAATTGGGAAAATTTATCTCTACTGCAGCCTCTCGAATTCGTAGCGCACGCAAATAGAGTGGCTCCGCTTGCGCATAAGCCCCCCGTCCGCGATAAAGGTCGGCTAAATGGTACAGTGTTTGCGCCACGTCAAGATGCTCTTCCCCTAGCATCTGTTGGCGAATCGCAAGAGCCTCTAGTAAATTGGACTCTGCCTCTTGATATCGTCCTTGATTGTAGTAAACTACGCCTATATTATTTAGTATATGTGCGCTATCAAGTCCATTATTTAGGACTATTTTCCTATATATCTTTAGAGCAACAAGTAAAAATTGTTCTGCTTGACTATATCTTGCATGCTCTAAAAGATAAGTAGCTGCCCTATTGAACAACTGTGCAATCTCTGGAAACACAAAGTCGTATTCTTGAACATAAGCAACACACGCATACACATGAGGGATATACCGTTCATATTGCCACCAAGTTAGCAGCTTGACCTCTGGAAAGGCTTCATTTAGTGTCTTTATCACTCTTTCTGCCCACATACTTTGCTCTTCTTTAGCAATACTATCTTTGATAACCGCTTGCACGAGGTGGTGAATGCTCAGGAAATTCTCCTCTGGTATGCGGCGAATCAATGAGTAGCGTTGAAGGAGTTGGAGAACTGTGTCAATCTCTAATGGATCGTTTGCTATTTCTCCGAGTACAGCATCTAGTGCTATCGATTCTGAGGTCAAGATTTCTTCGGGAATAGCCTCTGTACCTAAGAACGCAAGAAAGTGTAAAAGATTGGCAGCAGTGGCGTTCTCTTGTTCCACCTGTTGAAAGGAGAGCGAGAGGGTTGCGGTAACAGAGTCGGGATGATCGACTGGAAGCATGCCTCGTCTCAATAGTAATTCCTTGCGGCGTGTGCTGTAGATGTCGAGATACCTAGATAATCCACACCGTGTCTCTTCGATGTATGCTCCAGCTTGATCGAGAGCAAGCGGTAATCCATCTAATGCTGTAACGATATGAGTGGCCTGCTCTCGAACTTCCTTAGAGATAGAAGCGAGAGATTGGTTGCTTATAGTAGCTTCTGTACGGCGCAAGAGAAATAATATCCCCTCACCCAGTCCCATCTTCTCTACGTAGATATTCTGGGCAATAGTTCCTGATGCCTGTAGCCGTGTGGTAAGTAACACGTCTCCAACGTGATGTACGGGCAGAAGCTTCACAATCATTGATAAGTCATCGACGTTATCTAAAACTAGTAACCAATCGGTATGGGTAGCTAGCCAGCGCACCACTGAACGTACTACTATATCCTGTTCCTGCTCGTGTTGTTCGGGTAAATCTAGCAATGTTGCTAGTAACACGAATTCAGCA
>CAXUHG010000044.1:5833-38356 GCA_964250805.1 uncultured Ktedonobacteraceae bacterium
CTGCTCGTGTTGTTCGGGTAAATCTAGCAATGTTGCTAGTAACACGAATTCAGCACGGAGTGCATCGGCGGTAGAAGCAGTAATCCAGAGGACTGTTTTGTAGAGATTGCGAAAGCGATAGGCATATTCAACCGCGATTTGCGTCTTGCCTATCCCACCAAGGCCGCTGATTGCCTGTGCTTGCGTAAATCCTGCGACTTTGCTGTTTGCAAAAGCAATGCGGAGGCTATTTAGAATTTCTTCTCGTCCTGTGAAGAATGGGTTACGACGATATGGTACATTCCAGATCAATTGAGAAGTTGGTTGAGTAGAGAAGTTGGGAACCTCGGAGTCTAAGGTTTCATTCTCGGTTTCCTCAGAAAGAAAGCCAAGTTCTTGAATGCTTTTGCCAAAGAGTTCCGCAAGTTTACGTCGATAATACGGGCTAGGCGATGTTATGTTCTTTTCCCATCGACTCACGTTTACTTGTGTGGTGCCTAGATGTTCAGCAAGCTCGCTTTGTGTCCAGCCGAGCCGCTCTCTTTCTCGTTTCAGGAGTAGATTAGCTGTCTTAGAACTCTTGCTACTAGTAGATATATCTTCAGTACCCATGTCTCATCCTCTACAGAACTTAACTTACCTGTACGACTAGACAATCAAACTAAAGATGCTTTGAGATAACTTTTTTCTTTGAATATATTTGATATACGACTGATATTTGTATGATATCACCTCCACAAATAACCTGTCGTCTAACTAGATAAGAAAGGAGGTTAGAAATCTTACAAAAGCTCATTCAGCAACGTCAAAGGTATTGTTATCACAAATGTTTGAGGTGTACATTACAATTTTCTTGGATGTCTGTTACATGTTCCCGTATTGTAGAACTCAGCATTACGTAAGACAAATTCAGGTGACACACTAGAACGTTAGACGACCACGCTACATACTTGAATAAGAAGGGACGTACCTGGGATGACACAGAATAAAGGGGTCTTTGTAGATAATACTCAATCTAAACTTCTAGCACCTCCTCATATTGTGAACAAACTTATTGATTTGCTGGTAGGTGCTTGGCAACCAACTAAATCTGAACAACAACAGCTAACAATGCATTTGAGTGAGTGTACTGATTGTCGCATTGCCTTGTCAATTTTACTTGTTATTAGGGGTAAATATGAAGCAAAGGAAGGTTATTCAGAAAGGTTTATTCAAGATTTATCAATACAATTTATAACACTGCATGATCAGATAGAAGCTCATAGATTAGAGTATATTGGCACGTATGTAGAAAAAATACTAACCGAAGGGCAAAAAAAGGCAGATAAACAGTTTCCTCTACTCGCTGAATACATGAAGAAAAGTTCTAGCCTTCGATCAGTGATTAAAGATACATTAAACTTCCTTCGTGAGACTGAAAAGATTGATCAACGAACATGAGGAAATCTTCACATACCTTAGACAACTGGTATCTGCAGACCATGCTAGTTCTGGTATAACAGCTTTATCATTGTGACACGGATGCAATAAAAAGGTCATTGTTTTTCGCGTACATATCTTTGAGCAGAGCGCACTACATAACCAACAACGGGGGCAGAACATCCAACGACTCTCGCTATGTCCTCATGGGAATGACCTTCCAATAGAGACATTTCTAATATTTGGAGGTTTCGTTCTGGTTTAGCATGAGCATCAACGTAGTCTTTCAGTCCCTCGATGGCTTTTTGTAGTTGTTCTTTTTTCAGGAATGCTTCTTCGGTCGTCATAATTTCGGTAATAGCAATCATATCTTCTTGTCTACCCTCGTAATATGTTTCACTTGGCAGAGGGATATGATACCTTGTATGCTTTGATTTACGATGAAAATCGACAATGCAAGTACTAACGATAGTAATAATCCAGGTTTTAAATGCGCACTCAAATTTGAAGGACGAAAGATACTTGGTTACACGCATCATAACTTCTTGAGCAATATCATCCCAATAGCCTTCAGAAATGTTTTCAGCCTTCGCTCGAATACATATATATACAAGAGCAAGGCATTCTTGCCAATACACCGACGAGGAACTACTTAGCATTGCTTGAACTACTTTTTTGTCGTCCACTTTCGACCATGAATGAGGAAGTGCATCATCTAACATCTGTGTTGTCTCCCTGGTTATTGCTAACTTCATTGACGATACAATCATCTAGCGAACGTAGCCAGGATGTCACTCTTTGCATCCGTTAATTACTAGAAATAAAATGAGTAACCTACGGCAAACGCCTTAGCGATGCATGAGACACTAACACAAATAAATAGATGCTTTGTTTTATTTGCTCTTCCTTACCTACTTAGACGCGACTCACCTCATTTTGCTAAAAAAATTCCATACAAAATGAAGAGGCAATTATTTCAATATACAATTTTTGTAAAAGACATAAAAAATATAAAGCAATAAAAAGTCTCACCCTACTCCTCCTTAATAGAAGAGATTATATACACCTTCTCTCCCGTGCTATAATGGTCAACGGAAGTCACATATGTTGGTTTTTCGACCAACAAGAGGAGGCCACATATTTATGAACATAGTCATTCTTGGGTGCGGGCGCGTCGGCGCGTTGTTGGCTCTACAGCTAGAGCGTGAAGGCAAAAGCGTTACTATTATTGATAAGAGTAGCGACGCTTTTCAGCGCCTCGATCCCGAATTTTCTGGCGATACCGTGACGGGTAATGGTGTCGATGAAGAGGTGTTGCGCCGCGCCAATATTGAAAAGGCGGATGCGTTTGTCGCTGTGACTAACGGCGATAACCGCAATATTATGGCGAGCCAGATGGCAAAAGAACTTTTTCATGTCAAAAAAGTGCTGTGTCGCATTTACGATCCGCTGCGCGAAAGCTCCTATCGAGAGTTAGGGCTACAAACGTTTTGCCCTACCATCTTGGGTGCGAATATGCTGTTTAATACGCTTCTTGGTAGGCAAGGCGACGTTATTGCAGAGGCGAAAAGATAAGAGGCGAAGTTTATGTATATTATTATTGGCGGCGGTGGCGATGTTGGCTACTATCTCGCGCGTAACCTGCTCAACCGAGGGCACGAAGTCTTACTGCTTGAGAAGGAAAGTTCTCGTCAACAGACGCTAAGCGATGAACTGGGACCATCTGTTGCGAAAGGCGACGCCTGTGAAGCTCGCACGATGGAAGAGGCAGGTGCCAGACGCGCCGATGTGGTGATCGCCGTCACAGGTGAAGACGAGGACAACCTTGTTATTTGCCAGATGGCGAAACAGCGTTTCAACGTGAAGCGCACTATCGCACGCGTGAACAATCCCACACATGAAGAGCTATTCAAGAAGCTTGGCATAACTATTACCGTCAGCCCAACCCGTTCTATTCTTGCACTGATCGAATCCGAACTCTCACGCCCGCCGTTTCTCATGCTCATGAGGTTGAAGAAAGCAGGCTTAGAGATCGTCGAGATGACGATTGATCCCAAGTCAAAAGTTGTAGGAAAACGGTTAAGCGAAGTGAATCTGCCGCGTAGCTCCAACCTCGCGCTTATCATTCGCGGGGACGAACCCGTCATCCCTAATGCGGAAACAATTCTCATGGGCGACGACGATGTATACGCGCTTGTGAATACAGATGGTGAGGCAGAGTTGCAGCGCACCTTCGGTGCATCAATATAAAAAGACTCATACAAAACAAGCTGCATCTGCAGCTTGTTTTGTATGAGTCTTTCTATGCATTGTCGGAGTTGCGTTCGATAGAAACGACACGCTTCCCCTCTTCGTCCTCTCGACCGACTTCTACGTGATCGTCTCGGTTCATCTCCATACGGTCAGAATGAGCGGTATCGGCCTCTGTAGTAGTAATAGGAGCATAGTAGTTTCCACTTGGCGATGGCCTCAATGAACTACTGCTCTCATCTCCATCACTATTCCCCAACATACTAGTACGCCGCCTTCCTCGGAACGAGGGCACAGTAGGGCGTCGAAGAGTCCAGGGGGCACGTTTCTTCGCCAACATCTGTTCGGTTGTTTCGCCTCGTGCGGAGCGGTAGATGCTGGAAATGACTACCCACATAGCGGCAACGAGAGGCGTGGCAATCAACGCACCGAATGGTCCAAAGAGGCTACCAAACACCAGCAATGCAAGAATAGAGGCAACAGGATGCAGGCCAACGGCATGTCCAACAATCCAGGGACCGAGGACGTTGCTCTCTAAAATCTGTATCACCACAAAGCATGCTATTATCCAGAACGTGCGCGGAAATGGGTCTGGCAATAGCAAGGAAAGCGCGATAGCGGGTACTGAGGCTAAGGCTGGGCCAACCATCGGAATCGTCTCGAATAGAAAGGCAAGGAAACCAATGATAATCGCATACTGTCCTAGACCAGTGATTGCGCACACCAAGGCCGACATACCACCTACAAGCGCCGCCAGCGTAAGTTGACCACGAATATAGCGTCCAACCACACGATTCAGTGCGTCTTCAAACACCAGCACATGCGACATCTGACGTTGCGGTACGATGCTGATGATACTGTTACGGATATGTTTCCCATCGAGTAAGAAGTAAAAACTGAGTACGATAATCAGAAAAATGTTGAGGAGCGTCCCTGTCACCACGAAAACAAGGTTGACCGCATTCAGGGCCGCCGTCTGTGCATACGATATTGCCTGATTACGCACCTGTGAGATGGCGGTGTCAATCGTTGAAGGGGGAATACCCGCCTGATTCTGTAAAAACTTCTCAATCGTGCTGAGATTAGGAATATTCTGGATACCTACTACAACTGTGTTTGAAAGAGTCTGTATCTGACGAATCAGTGAGAAGACAAGGGCAGAGCCAAAGCCTGCCAATGCGGCGATCACGATCACAAACACAACGAGCGTCGCGGCTATACGCGGAACTTTGTACTTCACAAGCAAATCAACTAATGGATTGAGTAGGAATGCAATCGCCATTGAAAGCAACAAGATGACAATAATATCCACGAAGCGTCCCGCGATAATCCAGGTCGCCCACAGGAGAATTCCAATACAGATGATGCTGAAAAGAATGTAACTACTGCGTTGCCAATTTGTATGCTCCATACGTTGTATCCTTTGAGTCTGTTTGCTTGCGTGTTTTCGTAGAATATATGTAATATAACTATTGCTTGCTATTGTGACAGGTTTTACCCAAAAGAACAAGAGAAAAATAGCCTTTTTTCGCTAATGTTATTTTCGTAGTAGCGTTTCGTCTAGTATAGTGCGGTCATCTATCTATACTGCTTCTTATAAAAACAGCTTGAAAGAGAATTTCTTACACATGGACGTTTCTATCGCAACAATGACAACTACACACCTTTTTATAGCTGGTACCCTTTTCGGCATTCTTCTTATATGGATATTTCTCTTCGCATTGCTGGCACTACGTCCAGAAGCGAAAACGAGAGTCGTAGAACCGGCTACAGGCACAGCAATAACGCAAACCACACGAACAACGCCTACTGCTCCCGCGCCAGTAGTTTCATCCATTGATACACATATGTTTGAAGAGCAGAGCGGCGTCGAAGTCGCTCAAGTCGTCTAACAGATATAGAAGGGTAGGGACCGATTTATCACGTCCTTGTGGGCAATCGACACCCGAACCAGGACGTGATAAATCGGTCCCTACCCCTCTTCTCGTGTTCAATAGCCTCATCACGCCCTCGCGCCTTACGAGACGCCGTTTCCAGGCGTACTGAATTCATCTAAAAATGAATATTGTCGCCAGGACGCGTGGGGCGGAACGTACCGCTGTCATTGATAAAGACGAAATGATTGTCTTGCACATTGACAATAATATCTGTTTTCCCGTCGTTATTCACGTCCTTGAAGGTTAATGTAACGGGTGCAAGGTCTTGGTTCGGACCAATCAAGACAGGACCAATCAAAACTCTGGCCTTTGAGCAATCGCCCGCGGGACACTCGATCACCTCAATATGTTTTCTCAGATTGATTGCGATAAAATGACTTTTGTTCGCGAGTGAGTCGCCATGCCCAACAACCACATCATACTGAGCAGTACGCGGACGACCATAATGCCAATCATCTTGAGTGATCTGCCACCAACTCAAAAAAGATGTTAACAAAAACCAGCAGATAATCATACCGATCATGGCAAGTCCTACGTAGACCAGCCAATGAAAATGTAACCCATTGCCGCTATGACTCTTGGCTTGCTTGATCGAACCAGTTGGTTGTCTCAACAAGCCCGATGTGCGCTGCGGTATATCCTCGTCGTCAAAGTCCTCGACAGGTTGTCGTCTCGGCGGTTGTACAGCGGGTGTGTTCTGCGTTGCAGTACGACGCACAGGCTGCACAGCAGGTACATTTTGTGTAACGGTACGTCGCACTGGTGGTTGCTGTACAATCGGCATGCTTGCGGTACGCCGCGGAGGAATCGTGTTGCCTCCCGTAGTACGTCCTGGATTCGATGTAGTACGATAGCCGCCTTGCGATGATGTTCGTACATCGGCTGAGGAGCGACCTGTCTCTGTTCGTACATCACCTGAATAGCGACGCGCACTGGTAGGCATGCGCGACGGCCATACATCATCGTACTCTTCATCATCGTCATAAGCATCACGGCGTGTGTTGCGAGGAATTGCCGTGTCTCCTGAGCGACGCTGCGAGTAGCTTTGTCTTACGCTCTGTGTGTGACTCTGTTCATCCACATTGTCACCGTCCTCTCTTAGGGGATTTTGAGAGTTCGCCAGAACATTTGTTCTAGTAGATACGAATGATAGCACTGGAAAACGTATTTGTCAATGAGTTTTGGAACAAATGTTTTAAGAATAAAAATTCCATGTAAGAAAAATTGTTTCACCCATCATACGTCTATCGTTCGTCGCGAAAAACTCTCTACTTCCATCTGAATATATTTGGGTTAACCCAGCTTTTTTGCGATATGACGCGATAGTATATAGGTATTCACCATAATTATAGAGTGCGCCATGTGTCATAGGGGATTTATTGCTTTGCGTCTCTGGCTATAACTGAAGGGAGAAAAAGACGCTCCGTATTTGACCACTACATTCATCAGAACGTACTATTTTGTACATTTGTAACATCGAACTTTTCAGGCACTTGATACTAGTAGTTTACTCCCACAAATCCTTTTGCGTAGTTTGTACAGGGGAGCTTTTCGCCGCCTTCTTGGTACTACTTCGCTTCTCACGCGACTTGCTAGGTTTTTCGGGAACAAGGTAGCCTTCTGCTTGCTCTCGTACTCCTTGTCGCTGTTGGGCTTCGTTCTCGTTACCTATATACGTTATAGTTGCATCAAAAATAGAATCGCGCTGTATCACCACCTCTGGCTTCATACCCAGTATCGCCTCAAGCACTTCGTCTTCACATGTTTGTAGGATGCTCTCCTGCTGTCTTAGTGCCTGTAGTGCATCTACAAGTGCCACGCTTTGTTGCTCCCGTAGCCATGCAAGAAATGTTTGCCTTACCCTTTCCATCCAGGTATTTGTGTACAGACCCACACCTGCCGAAAATAGAATGTCTTCATCTACCACATGCTGAATCGCGATCTGAAGTTCAGAACGACGATAGCAGGAAAGCACGTCAAAGCAGGCACGTTCAACAAGCAAGCCGTCATGTCGCACACGTCCACGGACCGCTGCTACGTCGATTTGTGTCATGCGTTCGGCGAAATCGTCGTAGCGAGTACGCAACACGGTCAGTACGTCTGTCGCGGAAAGCTGTCTTGTATACGATACGATTGGAAAGGCTGAAAAGATGCTAGCAAATGCCTCTTTCGCCTCCTCTGGAATAGCAAGGACAAGATCGTCGCGATTTTTAAGTTGTTGCAGCTTTTGTAGTTTACGCTCGCGATAGGCTGGAGTCCAGAAACCCAGTATCTCGACATAGATACGGCGTTGGGCGCGTGTCAAGGCAAAATCAGGGATGAAGATACTCCGCTCAAGCAATAGCGGCTCTGGCTCACGCTCAAGTCGCCAACCATCGGTTGCCTTACTGGTTGCTAGTGCAGTAAAAGCCTCAGCGAACAACTGCTCGACGCTGCTGTCAAAGAGTTGAGTCTGTTCAGGCTGCTCATTTCCAACGCTACTGTTCTCTTTTCCCTCACCGGAAGGTAGAAGGTGCAAGAGGCCGTCATCCATTTTGAAGGTATAAGAACGGTGCAAAAAATGGACCGTTGCCGCTGCTTCCACAATCGCATGACCAAGAATTGCTTTCCTGGGTTTACGAGACTCACCTGAATCGGTGCTACTATATCCCATCAGAATACGACAGAGACGCGCCAGACGGAGACCGTATTGTTGCGCCGTTCCTGTCACCTCTTGTGGACCATAGAGAGTTAAGGCTAGCAGTGGAGGCATTCCAGGTAGCGTGTCTGCGTAAGCTAAATCGTAGTAGACGCCTATCTTACGGGCGAGGTAGGTCAGACGTTTAATCACGGCACCAACTCCCGTCGAGAGTGCAAGCTGGTCACGGCTAAAAGCGTCACAGTCGATAAGAAAACGCACGCTTGACGCATTGAAGAGAGCGGCCTCGAACGCCCACTGATTGTAGAGTTGTGCCACCTCCTGTGATGTAGGTGGCACAGAAGTACGCCGCACCAGTCGCGCCTCTTCATCACTATCAAGCGTCAATAGACACATGAGTTCGTCCACAGACAGCGCACAGATTTCCGCGAACATTCGTAGTGCCTCATCTCTTACAGAAGTAGTCAGGAAGCCTTGATAATGGTCGTTCACAAAGTTGTAGAGCGCGAGACGAAGCTGCACCGATGAGGATATGTCGTCAAGCTGAGGCGAGCTTTCCAAGCCCGACAGCACCTCGGCCCACTCGCGTTGCTGCCACGAGTACCAGTGGCTCAAAGTCGCAAGAAGACAAGAAGCCATACGATAGTCGCCAATACAAGCTCGTGCATCGTCAAGCGAAAACAGGCGTTGGGGTTGACCAAGCAAGCGTTCATAGTATACAATTAGTTGAGATATTTCGCTTGCCAACTCGTCTTTCTGTAAAAAGTGAAGAGAGACGGCTAGTTCACCCTGCTGTCTACGTACTGATTTTTTGATGTCTTGTAGGCTGAAGCGCAAAATTGTTCCTTTTTTATAATGCTGTTCTGAATTATAGCCCAAAAGCAGGAAATTAGCATAATGGGATGAAGCATTCTGTACTATATACATACAAAAGGATTGAATAAACGTCTTTTTTCTGGTATTGTAATGATGGAAATTTTATGGGACCCGCCCAACTATATCAGCGAATTGGAGAACACGAATGAGTACACCTCCACAAAAACTTGAAAAGTATGAACTACGGCAACCCCTGGGGCGGGGCAACGTGGGCGAGGTATGGAAAGGCTACGACCCTCAGCACGGTTACGATGTTGCGGTCAAAATTCTTCATACTGACCTACAATCAGACCCTCACTTTCTGAATCGTTTTCTCACTGAGGGTAAAAAAGTTGCGTCGCTCCATCATGAAAACATCGTACCCGTCTATGATGTCGCCGTTGACTCTCAGGAACAAACGAACACTATCACCGCGTTTATCGCTTCAGAATTTATCGAGGGTCAGACGCTTGCGAAGTACCTTGCATCGTCACACACTCAGGGAACACGGCTCTCACTCCATGATATCGTCTATCTCTTTACCAGTCTTGGTGTTGCCATTGATTACGCGCATAAGCAGGGAATCATTCATGGTAACATCAAACCCGCCAACATTCTGCTTGACAAGCAGCACATGGAACGGTTCACCGAGGGCGAACCCATGCTTACCGATTTTGGAATGCCTTTGTTGCTCGGCAATACAGTAAGTGTGGGCGACCCTTATTATATGTCGCCGGAACAAGCAAAGGGAGATATGCTCAATAACCGGAGCGACGTATATTCGCTGGGCGTGGTTCTCTATGAACTCTGTACAGGAGTAAAACCATTTCGTGACGAAAGCTCGGTCGCCGTCATGATGCAGCATATCAATACGCTTCCCATGCCACCAACGCTTCTCAACGCGCAAATTCCCGCTGCGTTATCAGAAGTGATTCTTCGTGCGATGGCAAAGGATACTGCATCCCGTTACGCTATGGCTTCACTACTAGCAACCGCTATCGCGGATGCTTGTTCGATTCGCCCACCCATCACTATTCCCCGTATGGCGGTTGCGGAATCAGAAACTCCATACAAAGTACCAAACGGTCAGCGCGGTTCATTTCTTGGCGTTTCACAACCTACAGGACCAAATCCAACTATATCACGACCGTTGCCATCCGCACCACGCCTCTATACATCGCCGCGTCTTCCTGCTACGTCTTCCACACCCGCACCGATTACGACACAGCAGTCGGGCCCGCTAAGATCGCAATCAGGTCCACTAACATCTATTTCGGGAAAGCACAGGGTCATTCAACCGACACCTGCTCCGGTTACACAAAAGATTCCTACACCACTTCCTATTCCCGTTCAGAATGTGGCACCGCCGCAAGCAAGAGTTGTACCCCAAAACTCTGCATCGGTCATTTCACAGGCTTATATTCCTGCCGATCCAACACCGCCATTGCCAACTACGCCTCCGATTAAGCCACCTCTCAGGCATCATTCGCGTGTAACAGACATGCCTATGTATGCGATATTCGCGGCAGCCGCGCTTGTGCTGTTGGTCATAGTAGCAGTTATCGGCGGCGTTATACTCAACTCTAAAGGTGCTGGCGACGTGGTTGTAGGGCATGTCTTGTTTCAAGACGATGCGCTTGGACACGACGACACGTTACGACTCGATTTGCAGAATATCGATGCACCGCCACAAGGCAAGACATATCAAGCATGGCTACAAGACATACATCATCATACATTATCACTTGGCGCAGTAGCTATCAACAACAATACTGCAGCACTGCTCTACAACGGGAACATACAGCATAGCAACCTCGTTGCGCTGACACAAGGAATCATTATTACAACGGAGAATGACGGTAACGCACCAGCGACACCGCAAGGTGATGTTGTATACAAAGCAACGTTCGACTCGCCCTCCGCTCAATATATCAAGAATATTCTGTATCAAACGCCAGGGATGCCAACAAATAATAGTGCCATTGTCGAGATGTTCAACACGATCAAATCTATTAACGATAAAGCTGGTAGTCTGGTAGATAGCATTAACGGGACTCATGACTATGCATTGGCAAAACGACAGGCGATACGCATTTTAGAGTTGGTCGATGGCACAAGTTACGCGAAAGCATCGGGCGATCTTCCTAAGAATATTCCCAGTCAGGTTCAGGCACAGCTTGGCATACTCTCTTCACCAGCACAGGCGGGCTACCTCGACATACTTGCGACTCAATTGGATAAGGTGCAAGCAAACGCGGGAAACAACACGGCAATACAACAGCACGTTCAAAACGTGAAAAATGCAGTCGCCGACCTGCGGGCTTGGATGCAACAGCTTCGTAACTATGATGTTCCACTTGTACAAGCGAAAAACATCGCCGATACTACTCTTGCCAATAACGCCTTACAAGTCCAGCAGTTAGCCAGCGATTCGTACACTGGTCGTACACTTCCGCCAAACGACGGACCACGCCCGATTCCAGGTTCAGCCGGTGGGTATATCGCCTATCTGGAATGTCAATACTTGGCAACGTTGGATGTAAAGAAAATTGCATAGAAAAAATCTCGTTCAGAGGAAGATGCTGGCATCTTCCTCTGAACGAGATTTTTTCTGTTATTTACGCCTCTGCGCGATATCTTCCTCGGTGGTATCGCTGGTGACGAGTTCGTAGAGCGTGGCCTGCCCCTGTTTGGGACGCAGGATACGCCCAAGTCGCTGAATATATTCACGTTTTGTGCTATTGCCACTGACAATAATCGCAACGCGACAATCCGGCACATCGACACCTTCATTAAGGACGCGCCCCGTGACAAGCTTGCTATACTGACCTGAGCGGAAGCGTTCAAGCACCGCACGTCGCTCCTCGGTTGGCGTCTTGTAGGTGATGCTGGGCAAACAGAAACGACGGCTAATCTCATCGACGACCTGATTGTACTCGGAGAAGAGAATTACCTGATCGCTGCGGTGTAGCTGTAGCAGACGTTCGATTTCAGCATACTTGGCTGGTGCATTCATAGCAATATTGCGTGCCTCGCGCCATGCCAACATTGCAGTTCGCGCCTCCGCGTCTCTAGCACTCATATAGATGACTTTCTGCTGAAAGTCTTCTGGCGAGCGAATCACGATATGACGGCGTTTCAGAAACGCGTTATAGATACGTCTCTGCTCTTTGTAACGTTTCTCATCCTCGGCGGAGAGCGCGATAGCGACATGCTCCTCGGAATACTGTGCAAGGTAATTGCCCTCGGTCAACTCTGAGGGTGAACGGCGATACACCTCTGGTCCGATCAATTCATCGAGGTCAGTGTGCGCCATATCGCTCCGTTCGGGAGTTGCGCTCAAACCAAGACGGAGCGGAGTGAAGGCACTTTCCGCAATCATGCGATAGCCAGGGGCAGGCAGGTGGTGACATTCGTCGAACACCAGCAAGCCAAAGAAACGCAATTCACGCGGATAGAGTGAAGCGGAGTCATACGTGATAATCGTAATCGGCTTTATCTCTTTCGCACCGCCGCCGAAGACACCTATTTCATCAATGGGTAACGAGAGAGCATTGGAGAGTGCCACACGCCACTGCTGCAACAAGTCAATTGTCGGCACCACCACCAGCGTCCACAGTCCCGTCTCATGTATCGCCATCGCCGCTGTAAACGTCTTACCCGCTCCCGTCGGCAACACAATCACACCCTTGCTACCCTCCGCCAACCAGTTCGCCAGAGCCTCATCCTGATACGGACGCGAGGAGAGAGCCAGCGTCGTCTCGAAGGGCAATACAGGTCGTTCCTCAAAGGCAACAGTGAAAGGCATGTTGTTCTGTTGTAAAGCATCCTTGATAGCCGTGAAATGTATTGGTTGAGCGCGTAGAAAAGAATAGCGTTTATCCTGCTCGATCTTATCTCGCATATGGGTAGGAAGGTGTGAGCCGAAGAGTAACGTGAGCATCTGTGAACGTGATAAATGGGCGTGTTCGTCCGGCGGCGTGATTGTGAGATCGCGCCCTTGTAGGGCGAGCGTGATTGTAGCATTGATAGCACTCAATGATATTTTTCCTTACGAAGCAAAGAGCGATTGTTGTTCAGCGGGTGCCAACATTTCTTGTTGTTTCCGTTGGATGGCACCACTCTTTTTCAGAATTGGCTTCAAAGCTGCTTCGATATCGTCCACAGGCCACGCAAGCGGCGAACCACCTTGCTGTATCAGTGTATCATTTCCAGGTAACGATGTTGCATCACTCTGTCGTACATACACCAGTCGCTTATGCTTTAGCGCATTTTTCGCCCCCTCCCATGTACCACCTTTGATATCAGACTCAGCAACAATTACAATCTGTGCCAGCCCTGTCACCACATTGTTGCGCTCCATCGCACGGCTCACAACCCATTGAGCATCGGGATGAAACTGGCTCATCAGTAAAACATTACCAGCCTCAATTCTTGGTTGTAGGTCGCGCATCTGGGCTTTGCTCAATTTACCTATACCATGAGGCAAAACTACTGTTGTGTGACCCTCAGCAACGCTTGTAGCACCTTCGTAGGCACTACGGTCAACACCACGCGCATTACCACTAATGACATTCGCACCATGTTGCGCTAAAACTTGTGCGACTGTTTTAGTGAAATCCAAACTCGTCTCGCTCGCGTTGCGGGAGCCAATAATAGCAATAGTACGTCTCTCAAGAAGCTGTAAGTCGCCCTTCACAAACAGTATTGGCGGTATGTGTGTCAAATCAAGCGCATTCTTGAGGAGGGCAGGATACTCAGGGTCAAGTACCGTTACCATACGTACCTGCTCGTTATCCAGTCGCTCTACGAGAAAGCTCTGTGCAAGTCGCTTCTCTTTCGCCAGTTCCAGCTTCTGCATCATCTCAGGCTTCAACTCAGGAACCTTCTGCCATTCCTGTGCATCCGCATCGAAGAACTCTTGTAGGGACCGTCCAAGCTGTTTACACCACGTTTTGATAATGCAATTTACCACACGACTTGTGAGGCTGCTTTCATACACTAGCAGAAGCCAGCAGGCTTGTTCTCGTGGGTCCATTTTAACTCCTCTTAGATACTCACTGATCATCAGAATGCAATGTACGGGTAATCGTGAAGGGATAGACAGCCAAAGCACCAGCATTCATCAAGGTCTGTGCAACTTCACGAAGCGTATATCCCGAATCGTAGATATCGTCAATGAGCAATATATTCCTACCATTGATAAATTTAGGTGAAGTTATTGAGAAAGCATTTCTTACATTAACTTCCTTCTGTATCTGGTTGGTAAAGTTTTTCTGCTCGCCTGTTACACGCGTTTTTCTCATTACAGGCAAGTAATCAATTTGCAACTGAGGGGCAATTCGTTTTGCAAAATCCTCTACCAGTTTACCACTTTTGGTAGGCGGGACACTCACAATGCCACTAATAGTTTGAATAGGATATCGTGTACATATCAATTTCGTAGCCAGCGAAACTAATTCATCCGCAAAAGGACCTGCATTCTCATATTTACTTTGATGTACTAGCATACCAACACGACTACTTCCATAATAAGAAAGTGACCAGCCAGACTCATGGATAGTATATCCATCACTACTTCTCATTTGAATAGAAGGCAAATCGTCTTCTATAAGAAATTGTGTTGCTATTTGTAGTATTCTTGGCGTGGGTGTAACAAGCGGAAAAAGGTCTGGATGGCAATATTTACACACGCCACACATATATCCAGGTTGATCTCCCAAATATGTGGTCAAATATTCTGCATAACAACCCTTTAATAGAGCATAGTTTGCCATGTTGTTAAGCTCTTCATGCTTCTGCTGTAAAACCTTATCATACTCAGAAAAGTCCACTTGTCGAAAGTTCTTAGCGGCAGTATATAACTTTGCATCTTGCTCAATAAGACCTTGTTCTGTCAAATCTGCTAAAATCGTTCGTACAGCACGTTTGGACACTCCCGTTTTTGCTAAAATCTTTTTTTCGTAGACTTTATAAGGTGAAGCACGCAGAAAATTTAGAACTACTGCATATGACATTCCCTCTGGTTTCCCAGTTTCTACGAAGTACTCTTGTATTTTCAAATCTTCTGTATCATAAAGGAGAATACACTGAGCAAATTGTCCATTACGTCCTGCTCTCCCTATCTCTTGATAGTAATGAATTGGGGAGCAAGGAATATTGTAGTGAATAACAAAGCGGATGTCAGATTTGTCTATGCCCATTCCTAATGCGTTCGTCGAAGATATGACTTTATACTCATTTCTCATCCATCGTTGTTCTATGTCTTGCTTTACACCATCATCAAGCTTGGCATGATAGTAGGTTGATTTTATGCTTTGAGTACTAAGGAAATTTGCGACCATCTCTGCATTTGCCTTGGTAGCAGTATAAATAATCCCTGTTCCCACTAAATTAGGTAAAATGCTAACCAAATAGCCTAATTTTTCCATATCACCATTCAGTGATACCACATTTAAAGTAAGATTTGTTCTTTGCATAGTGCCACGTATAACTTGTGCATTACGCACTTGTTGCAAAATATCTTCTTCAACACGTTTATTAGCTGTAGCAGTCAAGGCTAATATAGGTGTTTTTTCTGGCAATATATCTAACAACCTTTTTATTCTACGATAGCTAGGTCGAAAATCATGCCCCCATGTCGAAATACAATGTGCCTCGTCTATCACAATCATGCTAATACGCATGTGGATTACACTCTCTTGCCAATCTGGATTGTTTAGTCTCTCAGGAGTAATAAAAAGCACCTTAAAATCACCCACTACAGCACGTGCAAGCGTCTGTCGATTCTCTGCATCATTAAAGTCTGAGCTAATGATAGCAGCAGGAATGTTATAGTGTGTATTACATCGTTGGCATTGATCACGCATTAAAGCTATGAGCGGAGAGAAAACTATGGTTAGGTAGGGGTAATAAAGGCTTGCCATTTGGTAGCACAGCGATTTGCCCCAGCCTGTACGCTGAATGGCGAGAACACGTTGCCCATGTACGAGCCGTTCGATGATCTCGCGTTGCCCAGGATGAAAACCAGAGGAAATAAAAAAGCGTTCTGCCAACAATCTTTCGGGTTGGTGACTTTGCCATGTAATCTCTTGAGACATACTACACCTCTACGCATACAAATTATTTATCATAAAATACTCACTTTCAGACTAAGATAGTATATTTATTTTCTATACAACTGTCAATAAATTTATTAAAAACACATAGTATTGTGTAACAGCAGATATGGGCTTTTCACGTAAGTAACCATCCCGAACCAGCGTGGTATCATAGCAATATAGCATTTTTTAGACAAACATATTTTTACCTTTATTAAAAAGGAGCCACACCACTCATGCCCAGAACCACAACCAAACAAGAACTTATCGACTATTTCGCGGAGAAGAGCCAGCGCACGTATGAAGGCAATGCGTATGTCGAGGCGGTGGTTTCGATTTTGATGCTACTGGACGAAACGGATAATATCACGGAGATTAAATCAACTGTACGCGGTATGCACCGTGAGAAGCTGGCGGAGATACAGCGCACGGAGAGCATCGAGACACGCATAGAGCAGCGCAAACAGTTGGCTGTCTACGACGATTGCTTGACACAGTTACGCGGTATACCTGTGAATTAGTGGCATGAGGGACTAGGGCGCCCGCAAGGGGAACGCTTTCAACAGTAGGTTTTTTGGAAAGGTACCAAAAGATGGTCAAAAACGCATGTAAGAAAGGCAATACCGACTATTCATTTGCTTTTCTCAGCGTTTTCATACTATCAAAAGATGCAATTCGCTCTTTTGGGGTGTTCTCCAAAAAACCTACTGTTGAAAGCAAGGGGAACGCCCCTCCCATATGACGAGGTGGCTTATGGAGACAGAACGCGTATGGGAGGGGCGTTCCCCTTGCGGGCGCCCTAGTTTCCTTACCCAATATTCAAAATGGAGACACAACTCATGGAAACGGCAGATGAGGGGATACAGGCGAATGAATTTGAACAATTGGAAAAGACAACTACTAGCACGACACTTCCAGGTAAACGCTCTCCTCTCGTTATAGGAGTTGCGCTTTTCTATATTCTGCTGTGGAGTTCGGCCTTTATTGCAACGAAGGTGGGCGTGACGCATAGTCCACCACTGACGTTACTGGCGACTCGCTTTCTTGCTGCTGCTCTAGTCATGGCACTGCTTGCAGTCATATTCAGGCTTCCTTTGCCAAAGGGAAGGTCGGCATGGGGACGCTTAGCAGTGTTCGGTCTGCTCAATTCTGGCATTTATCTGGGCTGTAACTATGAGGCACTACGCTATCTCTCAGCCGGAATGGGATCGATTATCTCGGCGACCAATCCGTTGCTATTGACACTGGTAGCTCCCTTTGTGTTGCGTGAACGCTTGACGTGGTGGAAAATCCTGGGACTGATATTAGGCTTCGGCGGTGTTCTCTTCGTAATGGTTGCGCGTCTCAGCAGCAATAGCCAGTTAGATACTCCTGGCGGTATGCTGGTGTCCTTGCTTGGAACTGCGTGTCTCGTGGGTGCCACTCTCTTCTACAAACGTTATCCGCCGCGTGAACATGCCTTTGTCGTCAACGCGGTACAATTGGGTGCGGCTGGTCTCGCCTTGATTGTGCCAGCACTGTTATTCGAGCATCCAGAGCAGGTACACATTGATATGCCATTAGTGGAATCATTTCTTTATCTTGTGCTGGTAATCAGCGTCGGCGCGTCGCTCATTTGGTTCTGGCTCTTGAAACAGGGAGAGGCGAGCGTAGTCAGTTCCTACTATTTTCTGACGCCGATCATGGGTCTTGCGCTGGCAGCATTATTGTTGGGCGAACCCTTTGGGCTACGCGATGCTATAGGATTGGTCGCGGTTGCGGCAGGAATTGCGCTAATCAACAGACCATTGCGCCGCTCTGTAAAAAATTGAATTTATTCGTAGGGACTAGATTTATCGCGTCCGAGGCGTGATTTATCACGCGAGATCATTTTACAACGTACAAACATTGTGATAAGGATTTCGCGTGATAAATCACGCGACGGACGCGATAAATCTGGTCCCTACGAAATTCTTTAATTGAGGATTGCCAGAGTATTATGAAGGTGCCAATCCTATGCGTGCCTCTAGCTCGTCGGCAACACTATAAGGATCACGATTGCGGTTAGCAATATCTTCGATAAGAGTATTCCACTCCTCTTCGCTAATCCTAGCCTTGAGAGTATCCATGACAGTATGCAGGACTAGGGCTTGTAGCTCGCTACGGACCTGGCGTTGTGTACGTTGCTGCTGGACGCCGCTTTCGTCGAGATACACGCGATGCTGCCCCATCGCATCAACAACCTCGCTCATACCCTCGTTTTTGATCGACGATGTTTTGAGAATGGGAATGCGCCAGCCAGCTTTGCGCCGATTAGAATCAAGACTTAGCATCATCGCCAGTTCCGCGACGGTCTGGTCGGCTCCGGGCTTGTCGGCTTTGCTGACGACAAAGATGTCCGCGATCTCAAGAATGCCTGCTTTAATTGCCTGTATGTCATCGCCCATCCCTGGCGCACTTACAACCAGCACAGTCTGCGCCGCTCGCATTACTTCGACCTCGGCCTGTCCCGTGCCGACGGTCTCAATGATGATGGGGTCGTAGCCAGCAGCATCCATCGCCCGCACAACATCGCGCGTAGCAAGGGCAAGACCGCCGAGGTTGCCGCGACTCGCCATGCTGCGAATGAAGACGTTGGGGTCGCCAGAGAGTTCCATCATACGAATGCGATCACCTAAGATGGCACCACCTGTAAAGGGGCTGGTTGGGTCGATAGCCACTACGCCAACCT
The DNA here is from genome assembly GCA_964250805.1 of uncultured Ktedonobacteraceae bacterium. Taxonomy (GTDB): domain Bacteria; phylum Chloroflexota; class Ktedonobacteria; order Ktedonobacterales; family Ktedonobacteraceae; genus JBBQVS01. Next base: position 24,722 of record CAXUHG010000044.1, read on the forward strand.
TTTTTTCACGGCGGCGCAATTCGCGTACAAGACGTGTCACAAGCGTACTCTTGCCAGCACCAGGAGAACCTGTGACGCCAACAATGTGCGCCCGACCAGAGGCGCGATGTAGTTCCGCGAGATATGTATGCGCTACAGGAGCTTCGCTTTCAATCAGTGTTACCATACGAGCAAGGGCGCGGCGGTCTCCTTGCAGAAGACGTTCAACAATGTTTTGCACGCTCTATACCTCGACGGTCAAGCGGTCGGTCTGCACGTTGTCGCGCACAAACTTAATGATCTCATCGGTTGATGTTCCCGGCCCAAAACAGCCTTTAATGCCCATCGCCTTGATCGCCGGAATATCCTCATCAGGTAGAATGCCGCCAGCCGCCACCAGCACATCGTTGACCTCGTTCTGTTTCAACAACTCCATCACCTTTGGAAAAATCGCCATGTGTGCGCCTGAGAGAATGCTCATCAGGATAGCATCTACGTCTTCTTGAATGGCGGCTTCCACAATCATTTCCGGCGTCTGACGAATACCGGTGTAGATCACCTCCATACCAGCATCGCGCAAGGCACGCGCGATCACCTTCGCGCCGCGATCATGTCCATCCAGTCCTGGCTTAGCAACCAGCACGCGTATCGGTCGGGCATCATTAGACATACTAGTCAACTCCTTTGTCGGCTTTTAATAACATTAAGGGCGTGATTACGCCGATGGTAGGGACCGATTTATCGCGTCCGAGGCACAGTGTACTGTGCGAGTCCTCTTACCATTCCGAACTCGCTACAAAGACTCGCGTGATACATCACGCTTGCGGACGCGATAAATCGGTCCCTACAATTGCATTTTCATAGAGCGTACAGATTGCACGCTCTTGTTCTTTCAGTAGTAGGGTTATCTGTTGCTTCAATTCTACAACGGGCGATACAACGCTGCAAGCAAGCATAATTTGCTTTGCGCGTTCAATGATTTCCTGACGTAGCTCTGAGTTGACAAGCGGTATCGGTAACTGTGCCAGCACGCGCTGCTCTATCTGCGGCTGCACTAATTTATACGCTGTATGCAGAACGTAGACATAATGCTGCAAAAGGTGCGAATTGAGGAGGGCTAGGAGGAAATACAGAGTATCGAGTTCATTTGCATGCAACAAATACAGCGTCTGCAACGCCACATGCCCTTGTACATCGAGAGCAGCTTGTAAGTTTCCAGTACTTTTCACAACTAGCAGTTTAGGTGTAGCATAGCGTGCAAGTGGTTTTTCAATAGCGGCTTCGGCAATCCAGTTTTGTCCTTGTGGAGTTGCGTAAGCATGCATATCGACGCCACCGCGTAGTAAAGGATGCCAGCCTTGCTCAACAGGTCTCGCGTCTGTAAGCAGAGTGCTTTTTTTGCCGAGTTCCTCGCCGCGTCGAAGAGTGACAAGGCTTTCCAGGGGTGCGAAAGCATGTGTCTCAGGAGAGCGGATTTGTAATGTGTGTAAACGCATGATGAGAGTATCCTGTTCGTTACCAAGTAGATAACGCAGTTCGGCTCCCATTTGTGTACGAAGTAGCGATTGAGAAACGAATGATGTTGTAAACGTGAGCTTTGCTTTCTCATGTGTTCCCCACTTTTCCCGTGCCCATGAGATCGAGTGTAGGGGTTGAGGAGGACGTTTCTGCGCGATAAGCACAACCGCGCCGACATATGCAGGGAAAACACGCGAAAGATGCCAGAGAGAATGTACCGTCATCTCTTCCAACAAGCGTTGGCGTTCTTTTGTCGCGTTGGCGCGAGCCAGCACCGCATCAGGTAGCACCAGCCCAATCCACCCATCGGGTCGCACAACCTGTAACGCCAGCCGTAGAAAGAGGAGATAGCTATCTACCTGACCCAGTCCCTCTGTTAAACGATAGGCACTGAGGTCTGTATTTTTAGCGGCGAGATAGGGTGGGTTTGCGATGAAAAGATCAACCGTTTCTTGTCGCGCCTGTTCCCAAGATAATGTTAGCCCATCGGCTTGATGAATGTGAAGACGCAGCGAAGGATGACGATTAGAGAGTAGCTCTTGTGCGATACGGCTTCGCACCTGCATTTCGGCAAGAAAGCAGGCAATGGGATCGGGGTCAAATCCCCACAGGTTGCGCTGCAATGAGGCAAGTATCTTACGTGGCTCCACGCCTCTCTGCTGCCCACTGGCAAGCATGCGGGAGGCAACCTCTACAAGAAAATTTCCACTACCACATGCGGGATCGAGAACTTTGAGGCGCGAAAGGTCAACGTCGTCAACGTAGCCACAGGCATCAAGAATTTTGCGCACCAGCAAAGGGGGGGTAGAGAAATGACCGCGCAACTTGCGCTCTTGCTCCGACAAGCTCGCCTCATACCAGTTCAACGTCTCTTTACGCGGCACGGTTTGCCCCCACTCGGTATCAAGGAATACGACGGATGCCCACAAGGAGCTACCCTACTATACACTACTCGCGCGTGCTTCGCACACAAAGTATAGTAGGGTAGCTCCTTGTGGGCATCCGTCGGTTTCATATTTCCACATTAATTTGTTAGTTTCCATTATTGGTGCGTCCGGTAACTAAGTGAACGGACATTGCTTCGGTACGTGATGGATGCACCAATTATCAGACCCATACAAAACATTTATTACAGTTCCTCTTTGTTCGCCAGAATATCCAGCGCGTCGTGTGCGGCTAAGCGTCCCGCTTCTTTGATGCTCGAAGCTTTGCCCATGCCCAGCAAGGCGTCGCGCTCGAAGACTCCTACAACGAATTCACGGTCATTGTTACGCCCACTCTGCTCCAGGACACGATAGCGAGGTAAACCGCCGGAGCGATTCAGCACGATCTTTTGTAGGCGTCCCTTTGGATTGGTGTCGAGTGCTTGATGGCTGATCTCCTCCACCACAGGTAGAATAACACGAGCGATAAAGGTACGAGCCGCCTCATAACCCTGGTCGATCTGAATGGCACCCACTAGCGACTCCAATACGTCGGCGCAGAGCGAGTCGCGCGAACGCTCGTTAAAGGTACGGAGATTGGTGATGTCAACGCGAATAAACGGGAACAGGCCAAGACCTTGCCCAATACGTGCAAAGGTGCGACGACTAACGACCTCTGACTTCAAAGCCGTCATTTCACCTTCGGTGGCGGTGGGTCGGGTACGATAGATGTACTCGACGACATGTGCGCTGATAATGGCATCGCCCAGAAATTCAAGCGTGTCGTAAGAGTCACGAATGGCACTTCCGGGACAATAGGTGTGATGCGTCACTGCTCGCTGCAGTAACTCATGATCCTGTAAACGCACCTGGAGCAGGTCTTCTAATGCTGCTAGATTGTGTGTAGATTCGGCAGTTTCTTCCATACCCTGTCATTATATCCTACTCTCTCGCAAGCATGATAGGGGGAAATAGGTATATGCCCTGATGCATAATCGTAGAGATCGTGTTACTATTATAGACAGGAAATATAGTTGGAAGTCCATAGAAAAATATGTTATGAAAACTTTATTACAACCAGGCATCCTAAAACGCTTGTTTTATAGAGCACTGCCGCTAGCGTGCTGCTTACTATTCCTCTTGCCCGAAGTAAGCGAGGCACACGCAATTTTGTTGCGCTCTGATCCAGCTAATAATGCAATTCTCACTACATCACCAACAGTAGTACATATGTGGTTCGCGGATACTCTCAACCCCACATACAGTACGGCTCGCGCCCTCAATAGCTCTCAGCAACGTGTTGATAAAAATAATGCGCATGTAGCTGCAAACGATTCGACCGAGTTGGATGTGAACATGCCGCCCAAGTTGCCGCCCGCGGTGTATGTTGTGCTTTGGCGTACACAATCAGCAAACGACGGACATATCTTGACTGGCTCATTTACGTTCAACATCGCTAATCCTGATGGTAGCACACAAAAATTCAACGGTCCATTCCCCGCACAGAATCAGCTTGGCGACATCGGTGGCTCAGGAACAGGACAACTGGATGGTCCTGCACTGTTTAACTTGATTATGATAACTCTAGTCGAGTTAGGAACAGTCTTCTGGGTCGGGGCACAACTGTGGCGTTCGTTTGCCACATCGACATCTGACGCGACACAAGAGCAGGAGCAACACGCCATTGAGCAACACTCCGAGCAACGTTTCGACCGTATCTTTTCGTTGCCGACATTGTTACTCATCTTCATTGCGAACATCGGAGTCGTCCTAGGACAGGCCATGCTCCTGCCAGGGGAACAACTCGCACAAGCATTTTCACCATCTATCTTTTTTCGTCTCATTCGTGGTAGCAATTTTGGCATCTATTGGAGTGTGCTTCAGAGCATTCTTATACTTGCGTTACTCGCTACTGGCTATACAATCTTCGTCAAGCAGCGTTCCAAAGCATTCGAGGAGATTTTTTCGTGGGTCAATTTACTGCTTGGACTGGCTTTACTGACTGCACTTACACTTTCCAATAACACTATTAGTGATAATAGTGGAGTTTTCGCACCTCTTGCGGATTGGCTACACTGGCTAGCAGCAGCACTCTGGATAGGTGGCGTAATGTATATTGCTACCACATATCTCCCTGTACTTATGGCTCTACCAGCGGAGAAACACACGGGTTTCTTGCTCTCTGTCCTCTCGCGCTACCTACCACTGGCAAGCACAGGCATCATTCTTCTGGCAGTAACAGGTCCATTCGAGGCAATGGCACGCATGGAGTCATCTACACAATTGCTCACAACCGCTTATGGTCGCGTACTTCTTATCAAACTTCTGCTTGTCGTTGCCCTACTCGTCATAAGTGTGTACCAATTGTTTGTACTACGACCTAAATTACTGAAAGACTATAAGAAGCACGAAAAAGAGGAACCGATTGCGCAAAGGAGTGCGATGACAACGCCGACGGCACAAGAAGAAAAAAGTAGCGAACGTGAAATTGAAATGCAAGGACGCACGCTCATAAATACCGTGCGCTGGGAGTCACTTCTTGGCATAGCAGTGTTGCTCTGCACAGGCTTACTTTCCGTTTTCGCTGGCACTCTGGCACTTGGAACGGCGGCACTGGCACCGCCATCGGCACCACAGCCATCATCAGCAAGTGCCTTTACGACAACCACGAAGACTACGGATGGCAAGTTCAAACTCACCTTTAACGTAACACCCAATCATTTTGGAGCCAATGAGTTCACGGTACTCGTCCTTGATAGCAAGGGACAACCTGATACGGACGTGAAAGTCTCCTTATACAACACGATGGAAGATATGGATATGGGTACTCGTCATCTCGACCTGCAACCCACTGACAAAGGCCATTTCAAGGGGAGTGATCAACTCGATATGAGCGGGCACTGGCAGGTACGTATCGACGTTCGTACACCAGAAGGTATAAGTCACGCAACGGTAAATTTTACTACGCCCGCCGACTCTTGATCTATACGATATGATAGGGTTGTATTTAGCACAATATTTATAAATGGATTGTGATGATTATTATGATACGACAAAAAACATACTCTTTACGCTGGACCAAATGGATTGTCTTGGGCATGCTCTCTCTACTCTTAGCGGCATGTGGTGATGTAAGCAACACACCTGTGCCAAACCCAACACAGGTCCCTGTCAATGGATTTGGCATTGCCTCTAATCATGTGCATTCACTCGTTGCATTACCAAATCATGTGCTACTGCTCGCAACGCACTATGGCACGTTTCGCTCTGAGAATAGTGGCAAGACATGGACACAAGAGTCGGGTGGTCCCAATCAGCTTATGCAAGGAGTAATGGATCTCTCGCTCGTCGTTAGCCCATTTAATCAGCAACGTTTGTATTTACTTACACAGCCTTCGCTGGGACACCCTTTGGGTGTACTAGGTCTCTATACTAGTGCCGATCAGGGACGAACATGGCAGCTTGTCAATAAGACGGCGAACTTCACTGCCGCCCTGGATGGTATTCCGTTTGCGGTCGCAGGAAACGATGATCCAAACGAGGTGTACATCTATGTGCGGACTCAAAACACGCATGGCCTCAAGGTCAGTCACGACAACGGGCAGCACTTTAGTGATACCGGAACGCTTCCCTTTGGCAATATTCAAAACATGATTGCGATACCTGGAGCCGTTGGACAACTGATCATTTATGGCAGTGATGGCATCGCACGTAGTAGCGATAGCGGTCAGCACTGGCAGGTTATACAGGCAATCACGAGTAGCATCTATACAGCCGTTACCAGTGGTCCTCACAGCCCTATCTACGCCTCTGGCGACGAAGGGACGTATGTATCACAGGATGAAGGCAAAACGTTTACACAGGTTGACCAGGACTATCATCCGCAACTCGTGGCATCGCCATTGCAGCCCAACGTCATCTACAGCCACACATACCTGCATATCACGCGTAGCTCTGATGGTGGTAAAATGTGGACCGCATTACCAACGCTCAAGAGCAATAGCAGTAGTGCAGGGAGTTATAGTAGCATAGCGGTAGATGCAGATACCCCAACGACGGTGTACCTGTCAATTTCGTATCCAGTCGAGATGTACAGCATCGACCAGGGCAGTACAGCATGGTCTTCGTTGACACCAAAAGCATAGGAAGTAGTAAATCTGTGAGACGTTTCTTTATTTTGCTCCCAGTCCTGCTACTGGCAAGTGCGTTTACATTTGTGTTTACGCCTATTGCTCATGCTGATGGTGGTGCCCCCAATCTCGCGTATGTTGCTGGAACGAACGCGGGTGTAAGCGTGGTTGATGTAGCGCAGCAACAGGTTACTAGCACAATTCATACGGGTACCAAGGTTGGAGCGGTTCTGCTCAGTAGCGATGCGCGTTTTCTCTATGTCACTGAGCCAGAACAAAACCGCGTCGTAGTTTTTGGGGCGAAGGACGGCAACACCGTCTGCAGCGCCACTGTTCCTGGGAATCCATCGCTGCTAGCCCTCGACACAAGTGCTAATAACTACACACTTTTTGCGGGTGGCAATAATGCACCAACGGTGCAAGCTATCGACCCCACGACTTGTCACATTAAACACACCTATCAGGTTAATGGGGGCGTCTACGGGATGTCCGTGGCGCAGGTTGGTTCTGGCCTTAATGGAAGTAACGGTAGTCAGTTGTGGGTTGCGGACAAAGATTCGCTCACCGATTTTGACGATGTAAAAGAGCAAAAACTGAGTAGCGTCGTAGTGCCAGGGGGTCCCGAATATGTCAGTATTCCATTAGGAGAGGCGGTCTATGCCACAACCCGTAGCGGAAGTGTAGTGGCATTAGACCTTAGCGGACAACACGTCACTACGTTAATCTCAGGCGACTCCTATGGTCCTATGGACTATGATGGAACAACGGGCGAGGTATATGTGCCAGACAAAACAAAGAACGAGCTTGTCGTTCTCACGCCCGTCAATCCAGGCTCACCCCTACCACACGAACCCAGTCACATCGTTGCCCTTGATGGAAAGCAGCCCCAAGCAATCGCCATTACTAGCGATGGTCAACTCGGCTTCGCCGCGCTCACGAATGGCGATGTCGCAATGATCGATGTACCGGGGAGACAGGTCCTGCAAATGATTCACGTCGGAGGCAATCCAGAATTCATCATCACTGGCCTATACCCACCCGTTATAGGCACCACACCCCAACAGGCATCGGTCTTCACCATTCTCCTCAACATCTTCGCCTACATACTCGTGGCGGCACTGTTCATTGTACCGATTATATTGTTCAGGAGATATGCCAAGTCAGATAAGATAAAAGGTGAAAAGACGGGATAAATTGTCTTATGAAGATATTTCGTAGGGACCAGATGTATCGCGTCCGAGGAGTGATTTATCACGCGAGATTGCATCTGAGACAGCTTGTAGACATGATTCGGCATGATTTCGCTCAATGAATTGAGCGGACGGACGCGATACATCTGGTCCCTACAAAAATCCGTTACATTCTGCTAGCTGTTCGAGCTTTCTTGCTGTCTCCTCACAAGCAGGAAGATAGACCACCATTTTCAATCCTGGTGCATCCTCCATTTGAAAGGTGCTATGTTCGAGCATAAGAGAGCCTACCAGGGGATGAAGCAGTTCCTTCCGTCCATCCTGTCTCTCTTGCACTTCGTGCCGTGACCACCAGGATGCAAATTCTGGGTTGCTCTGCTGAAGTTCTTGAATCAAGGGACTCAAACGCGTATCGTCGGAATACTGACTACTACTGGCACGGAACTGTGCTAAAACACGCTGTGCCATGCCTTCCCAGTCCACGAAGCGACGACGATATTCCTCATTGGTAAAGAGCAGACGCACAATATTGCGCTCTTCTACAGGCATAAGTGCAAAGTTTGCAAAAACCTGACATGCTGCCCGATTCCAGGCTAGCACATCCCACCTTCTACCCATGATATATGCAGGACTGGTTCCCATATGCTCAAGGAAGTGGGTGAGAAAGGGACTGACGTATTCTTGTTGCGGTACTGGGTATGCAGGAGACGCTTGACCTGCCAGAAGAAAGAGATGGGCTTTTTCAGCAGGTGTCAATCTGAAGGTCTGTGCTAGGCTATCGAGTACTTGAGTCGAGACATGAATGTCTCGTCCTTGTTCCAGCCACGTATACCAGGTTACGCCAACTCCTGCAAGGTAAGCCACTTCCTCTCGTCGCAATCCCACTGTTTTGCGGCGTGCAGTAAGAGGTAGCCCCACCTCTAACGGTGATAGTTGACTTCTACGAGTTCGTAAGAAGTGCGCTAGCTCCGAGTGGTGTTCGTTCTCCATCATCCTACTTTCCTTTCCCTGGTAGTGCTACTACTAGTAGCAACACGCTCTGGTATAGCTTTCGAGTCTATGGCAAGATAATACCATACATAAATACAACTGTGGAAAGGAAACTCTGTATGAAAGCAGCAATTCTGAAAGCATTCGGTCAGCCTCTTACTGTTGAAGATATTCCTGAACCCGTTCCTGGCGCGGGTGAAATACTCGTCCGTGTGCTGGCGGCTCCTGTTGGGTGGTATGCACAAGAAGTCTTTAGTGGAGAGAGGCCGTATCCCCTGATACTTCCTCTTGCTCCGGGCTGTGGAGCGATTGGAGTCGTAGAAAAGATAGGACCCGACTCGACTCGACTTCAACCTGGTCAGCTTGTTTTTTGTGATCCGATGGTTCGCCCTCGTGATGACAGCACGACACCAGCCAATAGTATGCTACAAGGATGGATAGCCAGAGGAGAGGGACCACAGAAACTCCAGATGCACTTTCGCAATGGTCCGTTTGCCGAGAAGATGCTCATTCCCCTTGAGAATGCTGCTCCACTCGACAAGATGGACAGCATGGACCCGATGAAGCTGACCTGGCTGGTTGGACTACTTGTTCCTTATGGTGGTCTACTAGCAGCAAACGTCCAGCCTGGACAGACGGTGATGGTGAACGGAGCCACCGGCTCCTTTGGCGGCGCGGCAGTGGCTGTTGCCCTAGCGATGGGCGTGGAACGAGTGGTTGCACCTGGGCGCAATCAAGCCCGTCTTGATGTCCTGGTAAACCACTTTGGCGAACGTGTCCGTCCCGTTCTGCTCTCTGACGATGAGGCAAGCAATAGGAAACATATTGCACAGGCGGCTTCGGGTCCAATTGACTGCATGCTCGACATGTTGGGGCAAACGCAAGATGCTATGCCAACTCGTCGCGGTATTATCGCAGTGCGACCCGAAGGAACAGCCGTCCTGATGGGAGGTGTCAATGCTGATATAGCAATCCCCTATGGATATGTCATGCATAATAGCATCGTGATACGTGGTCAGTATATGTATCCACGCCATGCACCCTTGTTGCTAGCAGGGCTGATTCGCGCTGGTCTGCTCCGTCTCGATGCATTATCAACCCATGTTTTTCCCCTCGAAGAGGTGAATTCCGCGATTCAGTATGCACACGATCACAGAGATGCCTTTCAGCTTACTGTACTTACACCGTAGCAGTCCGCCAATCTTCAATTGAGCCATCTGTAGGGGTCTAATGCGCATTAAATAATACAATGAATGCTGGCGAGACCGGCGGTCTCGCCAGCATTCATTGTATTATTCTCTTGTCACCACCGCAAGAATCTCTGGTGCCCTTGTGAGCATGCGTGGGGCGACGAGATTGGTTACGATGACGTAGAATAGCGCACCGTAGAGCAGAGAGGCAGGGATAGTAATAGTCCATATCCATTGGGCGTGATAGATAACGGGTAGGATTAAGCCTGCCGCCGCTGGAATGAGCAGAATTGCCATGATAAGTAGGACGGCGAGCGACATGATTGCACGCAGACAACCGCCCTCGGACGAGACACTGTTGCTATTTTGGAAGCCGCGCCGCGCCTGTGGCATTCTCTGTGGAAAGAAGATTGACGAGAAATTGCCACAGCCCAGTATGATACCGATACCTGCTAACCCGATTGCCAGCGCAGGCAACACAAGGCTCCATGCCTTTGATACAAAGGCAGCGGCGAACACCAATAGCAGTACCTCAATAAGACCAAGCAGGAACGCTACAATATTCTTGCCCCACAGCACCTGTTTTGGGTTGACGGGAAACAGGAACAGACTTGTTAGGCTCTGCCTTTCCATGCCCAATACGTTGTATGAGAAGGTCGTTAGCGCGAACATCGCATAGAGCGGCGCAACCATAACCGCCCACGGACCAATCGTTAGCCGTCCTGTACCACTGGTATTGAAGAGCGTTATCGCTGCGAGAATGATAATCGAGATGAACGATTGAAAAATCAGGCGCAGCAACTGTGGATCACGGCGATAGTACTTGATATCCTTCACAGCGATAGTAAAGAATTGCGATTCCGCAATGCGTTGCACAAATCCGGTAGAACTAGCAGGCTGCGACGCAAGCGCAGCTATAGGCTCTCTTCTACGACGACGGACACTACTACTACTACCACTTTCGCTCGCGGTCAACCCACGTTCCACCACAGCTTGCCAGAGGTACAGCACGATTACCGTTGTTACTAACAAGCCGCCGAACCACGCGAAACTGATAGCCCAATCGCCCTGAGCGGCACGCTGAATAGCGCGTGTTGCCATACCAGGAGGCGTCCATTGCAGATACGGCGAGATTGAGCCAGTGCGAAGATTGTCATAGATGTGTGTTATGCCGACGCCGCGCAAGACCAGTTGTTGAAACAGGTAGCACGATGACGTGAGAACTCCAATCAGGATGATACTCAAATCGCGGAAGCGGCGGCTCTGCAGGATACGCGCCAGCAGTGCCAGTACCAGTTGACTGATACCAACCACCTGCGCGTAGAATACGACCATTGTGAGCAACGCCATTAGTGCGAGCGGAAGCGAAAATGCCCATCCCGCAACCACAGCACCCAGTACAATCAGCAAGCCAACCGTAGGAATATCGAGCAATGAAGTGAAAATCAAACTCAACATCAGTTCCGCACGCGTTAAGGGAAACAGAGCAAGTTTTGATAAATCCAGACCTTCGTTGACCGTGAATTCTAGCAGTGGCAACACCAGCCACAACAGGTAAACGCCAGCCAGAACAAGTACCAGAAGTTCGCCGTTTGCAGGTGGCTGTAGAAAACGGTAGCCAAAGTATGTAGCAACGGCGATACCACCCATAAAAGGTAGGCCAAACAAGACCAGGAAGACCGCACCGATGATGCGCCCCACACGACCTGAGCTACGCGTGTAATTGCGCAAGAATGTCTTCCAGCGCAACAGGAAGAGCCATCGAAGTTTGTCCGAATGCACAACCATGTTGTTTCTCTCCACTTTCTCGTCTTTATTCAAGCCAACTTAGATTGTGATTCTCGTTCTGTACGCCAATCACATTGAGGAAGATATCCTCCAGCGTGGCATCTTTGCTGTTGCCGCTGGCACGTTCACGCAACTCTTGTAGCGTTCCCTCGGCGACCAGCACGCCTTGATTGATGATGCCGACGCGTGTACAGAGTCGCTCGACCACCTCCATGATATGAGAGGAGAAGAAGATAGTGGTGCCATGTTGTGTCAACTCGTGCAGAATGTCGCGCACGACGCGCGAACTCACTGGGTCTACGCCCTCGAACGGTTCGTCGAGGAAAAGCACCTGCGGACGATGAATAATGGCGGCAGCAAGGGCAATTTTCTTCCGCATACCAACGGAATAATCGACGACCAGCTTATCGGCGTCGTTGCTTAAACCAAGCACGTTGAGCAGTTCCTCGGTACGGGTACGTACTTCGCGCTCAGGTACGCCATACATATGCCCTGCAAAAGTCACGTATTCACGACCACTGAGCCGCTCATAGAGATTGAGATATTCGGGCAACACACCCATTAACGCACGCGCTCGTAACGAATCGTGCCATACATCCACGCCACCCACATAAACAGTCCCTGATGTTGGGCGCAATAGCCCAACCATCATTTTGATAGTCGTACTCTTTCCCGCACCATTAGGACCGAGAAAACCAAAAAATTCGCCAGGGCGCACCGCAAGATTAAGATGGCTTACGGCAACCTTCTGCCCAAAGACTTGCATCAGATCGCGTGTCACTACCGCATATTGTGTATTGTCACTGGATGCCATCATAGTTGGTTGAGGTATTGACTGTTCCATTGAAAGAGGGGAGGCGTTTTGTTCAGGAAACGTCGTCATAAATCAATCCTTCTTTTTTCTTGTTTCGCATCTTTTAGATGTATAGCTATCTGCTATAGTATGTGTACCATGAGGATACTCCTTTGTCAAGAGTTCCTACACAAGGAAACGAAGAAGGGTGTGATGTATCAAATCGCTAAAAAATGCTGCAACAAACATGCTAACGAGTGGTGGCTCGTTAGCATGTTTGTTGCAGCATTTTTTAGCGATTATACGTTACGGTGAAACCACCTGGGGTGTCGATACCAGCGTGTCTAATAATGATAGGTTGCTTAGCATGCGTTGTACTCGTTGACACTTGTGGAATTACAGGCGTCACCTGTTGTATGGGTACTTCTGGGCCGACACCAGAAGCGAAGGAATTCGCTAGAAATTGTGAACTACTACCTACTAACACGACGAGAGAAGCAAGGGCAATAATACGAATTTGCCATGCACTTATTTTATGTAAAGCTTTATACAATTGAGTTCCCATTGTTATATTCCTAATTCATCCATTCGCCAGGGGCACTTTTTCGGCCTATCTTCACTCCACCATCGCGGTCTTTCATCACCTTTGCATCTTTTGCCATTCGCGTCCCAATATCTGAGAACGAAGTACGATGCCAAAAAGTTGCAGGAAATAGACCGATACCAATAGCTAATGCCGCACCAATTTCAGCACGGTTGATCGGCAAGTTAGGCGGCAGAGGAAAAGGAACGCGTGTAATAACCCCCGTATGCAGCAAGAGAGCGAACACAAAGATCACCAACTCGAACGCAAAAACAGCATAATAGGAGACAATTTCTTTTGCCTGTCTACCACGATATAAAATAGCAAGTCCGATATTCAAAAGACATAAAAAGCCTGTAATCCAGAGCGTTGCAGTAATCATGTTACCCAAGCTAAAAAACACTCTATTGATACCGCTTTGTGCAACCACCATAGAAATGACATGCATCAACCAATATCTCCCCAACAAATGTTGTCTAGGCAGGAGACCGCAAGGGTCTCCCCTACACGTAGCGTCCGAACATGTAGGGGAGACCCTTGCGGTCTCCCTG
>CAXUHG010000045.1:0-17449 GCA_964250805.1 uncultured Ktedonobacteraceae bacterium
ACACCCTCTTCCTCGCGTAGGGCTTCATTCAACTAGAACGTTACGTTCTACGTAGATGAGTCCTTTTTTTATGTGCATTTTTCTTCGCACACATGAATATTTTCCCTTCCTCTATACCTCTCTCAGCAAAGCATTCAACCATCCTATTATCTCTTCCATAAGACGAATAGAGCATGGCGTAATTGCTGTTCCCCTTGCACCAACTAACAGATCACGCATTGACGCAACGGGCAACGAACTCTGTAGAAACTTACGAGCCGCTTCCTCATCCTGAGTGCGTAACCCTTGTAGAGCTAATGCGACATAATAGGGGTTGTGTGCAGCGTTAGAAGTTGTAAACCATGCCCTCAATGCGTCTCTATGACGTTGTATCGCTAGTGCAAATTCTTCTCGGCTATAAGAAGTATTTGTGGTAGTAGCAATGCCTCTCAAGACAAAACTCCAACTCATCTCCTCAGTCCAACCTTCGCGCAGACGCTGCTGTATCACTGGCTCATTAAATGTCCGCAAGGTCTCAGCGTTACTGATTGAAGTGAGGTTCCATAGAAAGAAACACAGGTCTTCAGGCAATGCATCGCTATATACTTGCGTCCTCGGTTGCCTGTCGAGATAATCACAATACGTTTGCGCTAGAGCAGTGTCGAGGTGTTGGTAAGTATTCCACAGGAAGAGTCCACTGTCACGTAGAGATGCTTGTTCAAGTTTCTCAGTGATATTCGAGACTGTGAGGGCTTGCTGTAGATAGAGTAGGTAGTCTTTGTCAATGCTGGCAATATTGAATATGAGCAGTTGAATACCATGAATATCACTCAGCGCGAGAGCAGTTTGAAGTACACCATCCTGGCGTAAAGGTGCAAGTAAGCGTGGCAAGTAGGTTCTTTCGATTGCTCGCGTATGGTGCAGTAAGAGAGCATACTGGCGCAGTTCAGTAAAAGCTACGCGAGTTGTTATATCTGTATTCAGAAATAGGTCTAATGCGTTGCTGGCAATAGCTTTTCCGGTATGTCGTATCTCTTGTGTCCGGTCAAGAAACTCGCCCATCTCTTCGAGGGTTGTTGTAGCGAGGTGCTCCTGCAAAAACTGATTTTGAAAGAGTGCATACGCCTCTTGAACAGAACGAGCATTATATTGGTAGCGTAAGAAAGTACCAACCACACCGAGGGATGTATAGTGGAAAATGATCGCTAAATCCTCTGGTGAGCAATGCTGTAGGAAGGACTCCCAATATGCTCTCGGCACGGCCTTTCGCAACTGTTCCAGGTCGTCTAGTGCAACATGTTGAGTATGAAGAAGGAGCGCAACATCGGCGACAGGAAACATCTCTAGTAGAGAACTCATAGTAGCGGGTGCAACAGCTTTGACGGTACGAAGGAATGAGGCTAGACGACGAAGACTAACAGCTTTTTGTACAATCTGCTCTACATCTAACTCTAGCACAAATTCGCTCATCTCGTCACTTGTATAGCCTGTACGATGCATAAACTGCATAAGTTGGTCTACTGAACCGAGGTTACTTGTGCTGGCCTTCATTGCTAGCATCCACAATGGAAGAGAGCGTAACAATTGTTGTACGTGTTGTGATGAGATTTTTTCGAGATCGCGAAGTGTCCAGAACAGGCTTTGCAGGCTAATGTGTTCACTTTGTAATGCGAATTGGTGCATATCCAGAGCTTTCACGAATGTTTGTAATTGCGAGGGCGGATAGTCGTATATTTGTAGCTGATTTATCATGCTCTGTAAGTTTCGCACAGTTGTTTTAGCAACAAGTACATCTATTGGAAGAGTTGTAAGCAACAGACTCATTTGTGCTGGAGAAATGGCGCATAACGCCTGTAGTAGCCGAAACAGACTTTGCGTACTTTCTGCGTCTGCACGTTGCGCCAGTGAGAGTACGTCTAGCATGTCTACAATCTGCTGTGCCAGTTCGACACTAAGATATCTCAGGAAGTCGAGCAGACGCGCAACATCCTCAAACGGGACGTGTAACAGCTTTGTGCTAATTCCACGCACACCCGCAATACGCACTATTCTCTCCAGAAGCGGTTGGGCGTGTTCTCGATTCGCTCTGGCAACTTTGTAGACATAGCGAATGGCATCTATAACACGCTCTTTCGTAAATTGGCTTGCGGTGATTTCTTGCAGGTTTCGGTTGGTGAGTAGTTGTTGCAGGATATCTTCGTGTCTTTGCCGTGTAAGGCTATCATACACGGCGAGGTAGTTCGAGGGTTTCATGTTCAAATATTCGGTGAGGGCGGAGGTTACAAGCGGATTGATGTTGTCTTGCGTCACACCGCCATATTGCTTGAAAACGTAGGCAATAAACAATTCTCGTGCCTCAGTGGGATGTAGCGTGAGATCGTAGAGATGCCCGTAACCAGTGACGATAGCACTTGTGAGCAGCTTTTCTTGTAGGAGGCGTGCAACCTCACCTCGTGCTAATTGCTGCTCGACGTAAGAAGTATGCGCCGATATTTCGTAGCGTTGCAACGTGCAGAGTTTCGCAAGCGCGGTGCCATAGGGAGAGAGGTATTTCGTGTCCAATGTGCGGTACAGGTCTTCCTGCCGAACTTCACTAAGGCGATGCTCCGGCCCCAATGCTGCCCATGCCTCTAAGCGGTTCCGTGAGATTACAAGGTTGTGCGAGTGCTGCTTTGCAAGTAGCGTGAGATCATCGTTGCTCAATAGTTCATTGTAACGCACACTTCGTGTATGCAACGACGCTATATACTGCTCGATGACCTGTAAGAATATATCCTCTGAGCGCACCTCTATTCTTTCATTCTCAGCGAAGGTCTGAAGATAAGCGTTTCCTTCAGCATCCGCTTGATCGGTGCGTGAAACAAGCAGGCATTGTGCATGTGCTGGCGGTTGCTCCTGCCACTGGCTACAAAATTCGTCTACCTCTCTTGGTGCGAGATGACAGTTATCCAATATGTACAACAGATTAGGTCGATTCTGTTCTTTAGCCAGCGAATACCATATGCGTCCGTCTCCAACCTCAGCATGCTTTACGTCTTTGTACCCAACAATATAACTCGCTTGCTCTTGTAAATATTTTGCCAGCGCAAGGGCTAGACCTGTCTTGCCAGCCGCCGCACGTCCAGTAAGGATCGCCCGATGCTTTGTGTCTAATGTTGTTTCAATTTTTGCGAAATATTCCTTTTTAGGAATGTATAGCTTGCCCTGTTCAACATCCTCCTGAAACTCCCGTCCTTCTGAGGCGAGGTAGGTAGGAAGCGGCGTAAAATAACTGAGTCCATTGTGAATAAAGTAGACCGGATTTTCACGTAAGGTCGGAAGCACAGGGGAAAAGGATCGTAACTCTTTTATTGATGCTCTGATGTCTTTTACAACCTCTGCAAAGGCGGCGTCACGATTGCGCCACATGCTAATTGGCTTCCCATTCTTGGGTAGAGCGGCAAGACGTGTAAACGGCTCGTTTTCCAGGTACACAGGGCGCAACAAAATAGGAATAACACGAGCATTCCCTGCTGAATGTCGCTCCATAGCCCGTAGCATCTCGGCACCATAGCAATAGTCCGAGGCGATAAAATCGGGACTGATGAGCAGCAGAATGACGGAGGCATGTTCAAGGTGTTGGTCTATTTCCTGCTGCTCCTCTTTGCCTGCAACCACCTCACGACGCGACCAACTCTCAATAAGTCCACTGCGTTGCAATCCAACAAGGTGTATTTCTAACTGCTCTCGCAGCCCATCATCTTTAGGGGATGATGCATACGAGTAAAATACTGTAACAACTTTTCGCGCGACATCCGCCACTGCTTATATTCCTTTAGAAAACATAGATTATTGTTCCCATGCGAATAACTCGATGACATAGCCATCGGGGTCACAGATGTATAATTGCATCACGCCATCGCCACGCGGACGTGGACCGCCCACAATCGGCACATTCTTCTCGTTGAGATACGCTACGGTTTCCGCTAAACTCTCAACCTCAAAGGCAATATGCGTAGCACGACCACGCGCGAGTTCATCGGAGCGATAATTTCCCGGTCGCACCTGTTGTGTCCGTCCAGCTTCATCTTCGCCAATAACGTGCATCGCTTGCGTGCCAATAGCGAACCACGCTCCTGCAAAATCGAAGCTCTTAGGGCGCGGTATCTCTTCCAGTCCTAACAACTGCCCATAAAATTGACGCGTTTCCTCGACATTCTTGACCAATAGTGAGACATGATCTAGTGTATGTATTTTCATTGACGATCCTTCTTCCTACTATCAGCAACTGACCTCCTAGAGGCCGCCTTCTGGAGGTGTTGGCAATTTTTCATGTTCCGCTGAAAATGTTGTCCGAAGCAGATCGAACAGGGAAGAGACCTCATCCTCGCGCCAGCTAACTACCTCGACCTCAGACTGGCGTACCCCTTGATAGTTTGATGGATGATCGACCCACTCTACTTGAAATGGTTCACCTTGATGCTGCTCAGAACAATGAGCATGATAGAGTTCATGCTGCTCATGCGAGGTCACACCGATATCATGCTGGGCATCTTCCGCTTTTGCTGAGATATGCCGAACCAAGCGCATTCCACATTGACAGGTTGCGGTGACTTCCCAGCCGCCGATTGGGGCAGGTCCTTCAAGAAAACCATAAATCTTTATCATACACATATCCCCTTTTTGCTCGCTGTATCCTCAAGTGGATCGAGAAAGAGTTTGTCTCCTGTACATGTTACCCTACCCGCCCCTTGACGCGGTAAATCGGTCCCTACCATATTACGCTTGCGATGCGCTCAGGGCTTTATCCAGATCCCACAGGATATCCTCGATATTCTCAATACCTATTGAAAGGCGAATGAGATCGGGTGTCACGCCACTGGAGAATTGATCGTCCTGCGAGAGTTGCTGATGTGTTGTACTGGCGGGATGAATAATTAGGCTACGTGCATCACCTACGTTTGCCAAGTGAGAGAACAGTTGCACACTGTTAATCACCTTCTTGCCAGCCTCATAGCCGCCCTTGACGCCGAAGGTGAAGATTGCACCCGCACCATGTGGGAGGTAGCGTTTTGCTAGCTGATAGAAAGAATCATCCGACAACCCCGGATAATGCACCCAACTCACGGCGGGATGCTCTTTGAGAAATTGCGCGACACGGAGGGCGTTTTGCGTATGACGCTCCATACGCAGCGACAGCGTTTCTAAACCCTGCAATAACAAGAATGAGTTGAATGGACTGATGGACGCCCCTGTATCACGTACCGTTTCGCATCGCAACTTCATACAGAAAGCAAAATCTCCGAACGTCTCATAGAAGCGCACACCGTGATAGCCCGGAGACGGGTCAACAATATGCGCGAATTTGCCATTATCCCACGGAAACTTACCAGCCTCGACGACAACGCCCGCGATTGAGGTGCCATGCCCTCCAATAAACTTCGTCGCCGAGTGAACGACGATATCTGCTCCATGCTCAAACGGACGACAGAGGTACGGAGTTGCGAATGTACTATCCATGACCAGAGGAATACCCGCCTCATGTGCGATATCGGCAACGGCGCGGATATCGAGAACATCGCCACGCGGATTACCAATTGTCTCTCCATATAAAGCACGAGTTCGCGGCGTAATAGCTTTGCGATAATTCTCAGGATCGGTACTATCGACAAAGATCGTGTTGACGCCCCATGTGCGTAGCGTAATGTCGAACTGCGTATGAGTGCCACCATAGAGACTACTGGATGAGACGATTTCGTCACCTGGACGCAACAGCGTCATCATCGTTGCCATCTGTGCCGCCATACCCGACGCCGTTGCCACCGCCGCCGTTCCACCTTCCAGAGCAGCGACACGCTCCTCAAAGGCCGCCGTAGTGGGATTCATGATACGTGTATAAATATTGCCGAAGCGTTGTAATGCGAAGAGATGCGCCGCATGCTCGGTATCATCGAACACAAACGAGGTGGTTTGATAAATCGGCACAGCACGCGCACCCGTCGCTGGATCGGGGCGTTGTCCTGCATGAACCGATAATGTATCGAATCCAAAGACGTGATCGCCGTCTATTTCTGGCATGGTGTATTCCTCTTTAAGATATGTAGGTATAGATATTGTCGGACTGATAATATGGTATCACATAGGAGAGGTGGCATTGAATGGTAGGGACCGATTTATCGCGTCCTCGGTGGGGTTGGGGGCAACGCGTAGGCAACGATTCGGCGTGGGGACGTATGCCCTGCCGCCCTACCCCCTGGACACAATGAATTGGTCCCTACCTGCGTCCGTTTTCTCATCTCTTCATCTCTATTATAGGCGACGCAGTAGCGGATGCCGGTTAGCTCAGAAAAGCGTTTGATACGTCGAAAGCGTTCCTCGCGTGTCTCTTCCTCATAACGAGGAGTAAATAGTGACAGAGGTTGTGTGTCATGCATGTCAATTCTCATGTGTGTGGGCACTCCATTCTGTTGTGTTCGTTCTCTTGTGTTCATACAGCAGGGAGACCGCAAGGGTCTCCCCTACATCTTCGTGGTTCCTACGTGTAGGGGGAGACCCTTGCGGTCTCCCTGCTCTACGCTACATTTATCTGTTGTCCGTTTGGGGAACGATGAAGACACGGCTCCGATCATCGGCTATTCGCGTTCGGGGACGCCAATCCACGCCGCCGCCTCTTTGAGCATCTCGGCTGCCACCTCCTGCAAATCGAGGACCACCATCGTCGCGGTCAGGGCTTGATGAGCTTCAATGGCACGTTGATAGCGCGTGAGGCATTTCACAATCGTCGTTTGCATATCTATCCAGTGCTTCCAGGTGTAGGTGGCGAAAGGCGCATCAAAGCCCTGCTCCTCCTCCGCCCCACACGCGCTTTTGACCTCCGCCGCCGATAGCGTTTCTTTCGCCCCTGTTTCTTCCATGCTCGCTTCTCCTCTTCTCGGACTCTCTCGAAGCTCCATTTCGCTCCGATAGAACAGAGTATAGCATTACTTCTAACGAATATCAATAATTGAAAATTAACCAGCAATAATTTTAATTAGGTTTTTGTGCATTTTATGTTTTACATAGAAGAAGTTACAATCAAAACCATGAATGAGAACGACGATCTTCCAAAACTGCAAGACTATCTCTCCATCAAAGAAGCAGCAACAAGGCTAAACATTTCGGATAAGATGGTCTACTTTTACGTTGAAAACAGGCGTATAAAAGCGGTGCGTGCTGGCAATAATATTATGATTCCAGAAGCAGAGATCGAAGAATTCCAATTTAGAGCCTCTGGACGCCCGCGTACAACCATTCCAGCGTGGCATATAGCGAAGAAAGAGAACACGTTGTTTGCGCTTTCGATAGAGGTACGCATACGCAGAGGGCAGGAGCAGCATTTTCCAGCGCGTTTAGAGGAGATTCGGCAGAGCAAAGAGTTTACCTTTGCTGGCACGGTGGCACGTTATATAATGGCAAAAGAGCAGAAGCCTGAACAGGTCGAGATTGTCTTGATCTGGAAAAAGAGCATCATGCCAGACGAGGCGGAGCGCGAGCAGGCACTAGAGGAGTTTCGCCATGCCCTCGCCGATGTCTTCGATTGGAGTACCGCACAGTACACATATGACAGGGTGTACATGCATACATAAAGGAGAATTTCGTTCATGAGCAGTCCCAACGATTGGAATACACAAGTTATCGAGGAGTTTCGCACCAATGGCGGCAAGGTCGGCGGTCGATTCGCGGATACAAACCTGCTTTTGCTACACACCGTTGGAGCAAAGAGCAATCAACCGCGTATACATCCCTTAACGTACTTCAAAAACGGCGACAACCTCATCATTGCCGCAGCCAAAGGTGGTGCCCCGACTAATCCTGACTGGTATTACAATATCCTCGCTCATCCCGATGTCACGCTTGAGGTGGGCACGGAGCAGTTCAAGGCACACACGACGATCCTAGAGGGAGAGGAACGTGACCGCGTCGTCGCCGACATTGTGAAGCAAGCGCCAGGAGTTAGCGCGATGCTGCAAAAGACGACTCGCGTCATCCCAATCATCGCCCTGAAACGCGTCTAAGCTATCTCCGCAAACTACCATCATCGGATACATCACCAATGGTCGTAATGGGGTCTCCATCCTTTGAGGGGAAACAGGGAGACCGCAAGGGTCTCCCCTACATGTTCATCAGGTGTCCTACGTGTAGGGGAGACCCTTGCGGTCTCCCTGCTGTTCAGCAGTTTCACCCGAAAGGATGGAGACCCTCGTAATGATGTATCTTGACGAAATACTACGGTAATACGACAGACGCCCACAAGGAGAGAACGGACGGGCGACCACAAGGGTCGCGCCCTACATCACTCCCAGGTCGCCACCATGATATGAAAGGACGACATGAACCCCGTAGGGGCCTGATTTATCACGCCCAATACGCATCAACCTAGGAATGGTTGAGTTTAAAAGACGTGAGAAACGAGGGAAAAAGATAGAAATACCGTTCGTACCCGTTTCTCATGATGAGCTTTGTGAGAACAAACAACGAGAGAACTTCATGAGAAGAGCGAATGCTCTTCCTTCTCGTCTCTCTTGAGACAAGGTGAAAAGGAGATGCGAATGCAGCACATGCATCAGCGGTATTCATCTTCGATTCCTTTCTGTGTTCTCTCAAGCTCAGCAATTCTTAGGTTGATGCGTATTGGGCGTAATGAATTATTGCCCCTACAGATTGTGCATTATATAAATTATCATGCATCATACAAAATTCGGCACAACACGCTCCACAAAATATTCGAGCGTCTCCTGGTCGAGAAAGCGGAAGATGAAGTGTGAGACGCCGACATCATGAAATCGCTGAATCTCCTGTGTCACCTCGTCAGCGTTGCCCGCGATAAAGTGTTTGTTGGGGTTACGCTGCACTTTGGCTGGATCGTCTGATACACTGGCGGTGCCGAGATAGGTTAGGGTGATTTCGGAGGGGTCGCGCCCAATGTCTTTGCAGTGCTGCTTGAGAATCGACAGTTTGCGCTCGTACTCCTCGACGGGGCACGAATTGAAGTTCCACCAGTCGGCATAGCGTGCAACTGCTGCTAGTGTGCGCTTCTCGCCGCCGCCACCGATGAGTAAAGGAATTGTTGGTGATGGTTGCGGAATACAATAGGCGTCGTACACAGAGTAGTGCTTGCCCTCGAATGTGACTGGTTGCTGGGCAGTCCACATGGCACGCATAATCTGAGCCGCCTCCTCTAGCTGCTCCATACGTATTTTTGTGGTGGGGAATGGATAGTTGAATGAGCGATATTCGTCTTCCTTCCAGCCAGCACCAAGTCCCAGGATGACGCGCCCGTTAGAGAGTGCCTGTAGCGTCGCCATCATCTTCGCCACAAGCGCGGGATTGCGATACGATTGCGAGAGGACGAGCGTACCCACCTTAAACTGTGGAAATTGTGCGGCAAGGTAGGTGAGCGTGGTGAGACACTCAAAGGTGTCGATGGTCTCCCATTGCAAATGATCTTCAACCCACAGCGAGGTGAAGCCTGCGGTCAAGGCGTTGATAGCTGCTGAGTTCGTGGCTATTAAGTCTTGCCACGAATGCCCCTTCTCGTTCTTTTGTTTGAGCATGTAGCCAAATTCGACGCGTGCCATAAATAATATCCTCTCTTCGATCTTCACGCCGCCTGCGGCGGCGTAAAGAAAAAAGGAGACTGGGGCACAGCCCCAGACCCCAGTCAAGGGGTTGCACCCCTTGCATCCCCGCATTTATTACAACATAGGCCAGTCGTGGCCTGCGGCCTGATAGATGGCCTCGATGGTTGCCATGTTTTCTAGCGTTTCCGTGAGACGGAGCATTGGCTCTTGCTTGTTGAGAATGCAGTTGGCGAAATGCTCTACCTGTAGGCGATATTGATCGACGCGCTCGAATTTTTGCTCCGTCATCTGCCCATTTTTGACGACGAGAATCACCGCTTCGATGTCTCCAGGAGTGAAGGGGACGGGAAGAGTGAGCGAGCCTGATTCGCCAATGATTTCTACCATCTGGCGTGACGGCAATTCAAAGCTACAGTCGATCAAGCCAAAGCGTCCGTCGCCGAAGTCAAGCACGGCATTGGTCGCCATGTCAACACTCACTGGAGAGGTTGTATGCACGCGTGCCGCTACCGTATGTGGAGCTTGACCGTATATCGCATGACATACATTTACGGGATAGCTACCGACATCCATTAACGAGCCGCCCGCTAGCTCTGGTTTGAGTCGAATGTCATTGGGACGTGAGCGAACGTCAAAGGCAAAGGATGCACGCACTAGACGCACGGAACCAATTGCACCCGCGTTGACCTGCTCGATAGCCCACTGCGTCTGCGGGTGAAAGCGGTACATGAACGCTTCCATGAGCAGTACGTTGGAAGCCTGTGCCGCGTCCATCATAGCCTTGCCTTCTTGCGCGGTCGTGGAAAATGGCTTTTCACAGAGAACATGCTTACCCGCTTCGACCGCTTTGATGGCCCATTCGGCATGCAGACCGTTTGGCAGAGGAATGTATACAGCGTCGATATCGGGATCGTTGAGAATACTCTCGTAGCCTTCGACAATACGTACTTCGGGCGCAAACGAGTAGACCTTCGCCGCACGCTCAGGGTTCCGTCCTCCTACCGCCACTAATTTTCCATTCGAGGAGGCTCTAATCGCGGGAGCCACCGCCTTCACACCGATATTCGCGGCACTTAGAATGCCCCAGCGAATGGGGCTACTAGCTGAATGAGACTGCATACGTTTATTTTCCTCTTACTTGTATTTGGACGCTTACTTGTATTGGAATTTGGTAGGGACCGATGAATCGCGTCCAGGGGGTGGGGCACACGTCACCACTCCGAATCGTTGCCCACGCATTGCCCTCAACCCCACCGAGGACGCAATACATCAGTCCCTACCAGTCTCCCAACCTTCAAGTGCCGATTTTTCGTAGGGACCACGTTTACGGCGTCCGAGGCGTGATTTATCACGCGAGATCATGCCTGAACTGGCTTGTAGACAATGCTCGTCAAGATTTCGCTCAATAAATTGAGCAACGGACGCGATACATCTGGTCCCTACGAAAACCACCGAATCATGGTTGGAGGACTATTACCATATGCTATCACATAGATGGAAATAGTAAACCTTGCGTAAAAAAGTTAGTTGGTGCCATAATGTAAGTGAGCCGGACAAATGTTGTTCGGCGATTTCGTTATCAACGTTGTGCTAACAAGAGAGGGATAGCTACTCATCATGACGCAATCTACAACGAATCGTCCACTGCGCGTGGGCGTACAACTGCATCCCCAGCATACGACGTATCAGGATTATGCCGATGCTGTGCGCCGCTTTGAAGATATGGGCGTCGATACTATCTGGAACTGGGACCATTTTTTCCCACTCTATGGCGATCCACAGGGCAACCACTTTGAGGGCTTGACGCTACTTACTGCAATGGCAACGCTCACGAAGCGAGCGCAGGTGGGCACGCTTGTCACCTGCAACACCTATCGCAATCCAGCTTTGCTCGCCGACATGCTAAAAACGATTGATCACATCAGCAATGGTCGTGCTATTCTTGGGTTAGGCGCAGGCTGGTTTGAGCGTGACTATAAAGAATACGGCTACGACTTCGGTACGGCAGGTAGTCGTTTAGCGGCACTTGAGGCATCGTTGCCAATCATCAAGCATCGCTGGGAGGTTGATGTTCCTAAACCAGTACACAAAATTCCGATTTTGATTGGCGGTGGTGGCGAGAAGAAAACACTCCGCATCACGGCACAATACGCCGATATGTGGCACGGCTTCGGCGATGCTGCCACAATTGGGCACAAAATGGAGGTGCTGGACAACTGGTGCAAGGAGGTTGGACGCGATCCGCAAGAGATCGAGCGCACAGCGGGTACGAACAAAGATGACTCCAGCGCAGCTCGTGATGGGCTGGTCAAAGCTGGTGTCACACATCTCATCCTCGGTATGCAAACACCTTGGAACTTTGACGAGACGAAAAAGCTGATAGAGTGGCGGGATCTCAGGCATGGTAACTAACCTTGTTTTCCGACACATAAAAATAAATTTTTTTTTTGTTTTTGGGAAAACATGGTTATTTAGAGGAAAATATGATGGTGAGAGTTGTTGCTTTCGACGACTCACAACAAGTTGAGCCGATGGTGGAACAGATCGTGGATATTTACCGCGAGGCGTTTGGGCAGGCTCCCTATTATAAGGATGAACACGAAGTACGCTCTTTCGCGCGAGTTTTGCCGCAACATATGCAACGCGCTGGGTTTCGTTGTGTCATCGCGCAAAATGAGGAAACATGCGCTATTGTCGGCTTCGCTTACGGCTATACAGGTGCCGAAGGGCAATGGTGGCACAACCTCGTATTGCGCGATCTGAGCGACGAGGACGCCGAACTGTGGATGAGCAATGTGTTCGAGGTTGTAGAGCTAGCAGTACGCCCCTCAGCGCAAGGACATGGCTACGGTAGTATGCTTCATGATACGCTCCTCGCCGGACGCCCACATCGCACCGCCGCACTCTCGACCTACGATGTCGAAACAACTGCGCTCAAGCTGTACGAAAAGCGCGGCTGGGTGACGCTACTACGTCACTTTATTTTTCCTGGCTATAGCGATCCGTATAGGATTATGGGGAAGAAGCTACGCTAGGACTGTTTGCTTACAATTTTTTCTTAGCGTTATATTGCAACGGGTTGATATTTTGTTTTGCCGCCTCGACAATCTGCTCAATCCTTTTTGCACGCGTTTCAGGACGCTTAGCACTCTCAATGTGCCAGAGCAGTTGCTTTTTTGAAGAGTCGCTAAACGCCTCGAAATTTTGACGTGCCGTTGGCTTCGTCGCCAACGCTTGCACGAAGTCTTCTGGCATCGTTTGTGCTTCAATAGCATCATAGATAGACCAGAAGCCATTCTGCTTGGCAGCCTCGATAGCCTTGTAGCCCGCCTCCGTCATCAGCCCCAGCTCTATAAGTCGCTTAACACGCTCTTTGTTGATTTTCGACCAGGGATTTTTCGCTTTGCGCGGAGAGAAGAGTTGCATATAGCGTTCGTCATCAATAGCATTTGGTCTACTGTCAATCCAGCCAAAGCACAGAGCCTCCTCGACAGCCTCTTCATAGGTGACACGAGGCTGCCCACTCTGTTGCTTATAATAAATGAGCCAGACACCAGGAGAGGTTGCGGCGTTATTTTCTAACCACGTCCGCCACTCTTTGCGGTCTTTGGCGTAATATTGTAGTAGTTGGTCACTGTTCATCTCAAGCACATGCTACAACAATCATGTCACCAGGGCAAGGGCTTTCCGTAGCGAAAGAAACCGCCAGTCGGCCCGTTATCTGGCAAGGTAACAGCCCACATGACGCTTGACGCACCTTTCTCAACAGGACCTGCGCCCATCGCCTCCATGCCAGGAGCGGTAGCGGTTAAGCCAGGACAGACTGAGTTGACGAGAATGCCTGTACCTTCTAGTTCAGCGGCGAACTTTGATGTGAGAGCGTTGAGTGCGGCCTTAGAGATGCCATAACTCGCAACTGAGCCATGATTAGTTGTCAAGCCGAATTGTTGGTCGCCGTGCGAACCTGCTCCGCTTGCCACATTGACGATGCGCCCATGTTCGCTTTTACGAAGAAGGGGCAAGAAGCCCTGAATGGCTCGCCACGCTCCAAATAGATTCGTTTCAAAAACAGTATGCGAAGCCTGTAAATCGGCAGTAGTGGCCTTCTCCGACCAATCGACGTAGGCAGCAGCATTATTGACAAGAACATCCACCCGCCCGAACTCCTGCTCCATCACCTCCGCAAGTTGACGAACACTCTTATCCTGTGTGACATCAAGGATATACGGGCGAACGTCAAGCCCCTCCTCAATCAACGGCAGCGCGGCAGCCTCAGCTTTTGCAAGGTCGCGTGCCGTAAGAATTACCGTCATACCTTGTCTCGCAAGTTGGCGGCATACCTCAAGCCCAATACCATGACTGGAACCTGTCACCACCACAATTGTTGCAACGTTTTTCTCATTCTTATTATTCATAGAAGCATCCCTTTCTTTGCTTAAATGCACGTTGAGAAGAGTATATAAGAATTGAATGACGGAGGAATAACCAGAAGATACAGAGAAATGACCAATTTCTACGATTAGGGGAACAGGAAGACCGCAAGGGTCTCCCCTACACATTTGTATCTTCCTACGTTATAGGGGCGACCCCATAGGCGTTAACTGTGGCCCAAAGAGAGGTCTGTGGTGAGGCCAGGGCGCCCGCAAGCCTCCTTTCATCTTGCCTGAGCGAAGCTAGAACGAAGTTCGTTGGCAAGATGAGTAAGGAGTAGGAACGCCCCTCCCATACCCGAACTCGCTCCATGACCGTCATCGAGTATGGGAGGGGCGTTCCCCTTGCGGGCGCCCTAGTCCCCATTGATTCGTTAAGTGAACGCCTAGGTCTTATGACTCATCAACAGATTGGCGACGGTACTCAAGTGGCGTCAAGGAGACATTGCGCTTAAAGAAGCGTCCAAAGTGGGTAGGTTCCTCGAATCCAAGGTAGTCCGCGATTTCTGCGATGGTGAAATCAGTATAACGTAGCAGTTTCTTGGCTTCGAGGAGTAAGCGATCAGCAATTAGGTCATGCGCTCCTTTACCAAAGGTATTTGAGACCGCTTGGCTCAGATGATTGGGTGAGACATGCAATAGTTCTGCGTATGCCTGGACGCTCTGTCGTGTAAGATAGTGCTGTTCAAGGGCTAGCTGAAAGCGTTGAGCAAGTGACGGCTTTGAGGTCGTCTGCTCCTGGCTCAAACGATATGTTTCATACAATCCTTTGCAATCGAACAGCAAAGCCAGGAGCAGAGCTTGCAATATAGGCACTCGATAGTGATGCTGGCTCTTAAAGGTGTGTAGCAGACGTATAAAGTGGTCTCGTAGGGCGTCCTTTTCTTGAGATGTAAGCGGAAGTATATTGCTCTCGATTGGATTGAAAAAGGGAAAATCCTCAAGCAAAGGGCGTGCGTGATGACTTAGAAATTCAGGCTGAAAATACACGAGAAAACCGCGTTGCGCCTTCCCCCGTATCCATGTGGATACATGTCCCGGTGGTTGAAACGAAATCGTATTGCTCGGTCCTTCCACTCGCTCGGTGTTGATTTCTATGATTGCATCATGTGACTGCTCCTCTAGTAGTAAGACACAGTAAAAGCGTAGCGTATAAGGCGGCATTACCTTTTTTGTAGAAGGATACGTTTCTTCTAGTGTGTAGACATGAAAGTCTAGCAGATCGGTACGACCAGAGAAGCCCATAGCCTCATGACTCTGATTGATATCATCGAAGTGAAGAATTCGCCTCTGATGCTGCATTACCGACTTATTTCTAACACATCAATTACCTTGCCATCTATAGATACCCTGCTGTTGAATCTTCTCGAAACCGACCTCTTGATACTGCGCTAGTACGTTTGGATCATCACCGTATGACTCTATCTCGATATCGACAAGCTCCTGACTGCGAACCCAATTAGCAGATTGCAACAATAGCGGTAGATAGAGATTATTTGCACGTTGCGCTGGCACCACACCCGGAGAATCGAGATAGCCTGTGCGCTTACCTCTTCTCTCGCTTAGTTGCTCGTTAACTTCACCACGACAGGTGCCCACGACCTCGCCTGACCGTGTAAAAAGGAGAAAGATACCTTCTGGATTCCATTCTTCCATAAAGCCACGAAGGTCTTCCGCTGTCACATGCTCCCAGTGACCCCATAATCCTTGAAAGGCGCGGTTGTACATATCTAAGAGCAGTGAAAAATCGTTTGCTGGATTGTACTGGCGAATGCTATAGCCAGTAGGCCACACTGGTTGAGGTATAGCTTTGCTTCTGGATAGCTGTAGAACGGTATAAGCCGCAACGGGGGCGAAGGCTCGCTTGCGTAAAAAGTCTATCGCGTCCTGGTTCTGGAAATCGGCACTGGCAAGGATATTCTGCGCTTGCAGTGCTTGGGCACGCGCTACGACCCGTTGCAGTAATGCATTCCCGATACCCTGCTTGCGCCGTGCGGGATGTACACCGACATAGATATCCGCGTGCTTATTTTCTGGCACCTTCCACGTTATTCCAACGGCTAGTAGCTGCTCGTCATTGTCAGGCAGTGTGACTACCCAGCGATCTTGGAATGGGTCATGTCCAGGTAGCATCATTTGAGCTTGTAGTGTCTCTATGCTGATATCTTCGCCTGCGTGGTCAACGGCTTCGATCTCGGCGAGCAGTTGCGCTAGACGCGGTACATCTATGTTTGCGTCGAAAGAGCGGAAAGAGTATTGTGCTTCGATAGTGTTAGGGGACAATGTATTGCTCCTTTACTTGCACAAAGTGCTATACCAGAACTCGTTGAACGCGTCACCGTCAATTTTCGTGACAACGCGCGTCGCTATCCCCTCCTTGTCGGGAATCTCATATAGATAACTATCTTTCACTTCGAGTTTGAGCGGAACCGTTTCGATCTCGACCCCCTCGTTCCAGCCTAGAGCGATGGCACAGGTGAGCGGATCGTGCTGAAAATTGATGATATCGTCGGGTACCTTTGAACAGGTCGCACCATAGATTTGCTCATATCGCTCGGTTCTTGCGAAGAGTTCGGCCTGTCGCACAAGAAGTTCGCCAAGATGCCCCGCGCGAGCAAGCCCTGGAAGGTAAGCGCGTCTCAGAGCAGTTTGACCAGTGATGGTGATCGGAACGAGTGTTGGGCTTGCATGTTCCAGTACATAGCGTGCCGAGTTCACATCGACCTGAATATTGTAGTCATGCTCTTTATCCCATTGTGGATAGCCAGCAGGAATATCAAAGACATAGCTGCCCATCAAAAATAGGTTAGCCTGTCTCAAAGTGCCAGGATACGCCTTTTCCAGTAGCATCAAGTTAGTATATGGTCCTATCGCGGCGATAACTGCCCCTTGCTCGATACTCTGCTTGAGCAGGAATAAAGCCTTATCTAGGAATCCAGGACGGCGTGTTGGCGGTTCAGGCCAGTTCTCTTCGTCGGGAGGGTATTCCAGTTCGTAGCGATAATAGCCGTCGGAGACATCTGCTCCAGCAGCGTATGGAATATCGTTGCGACCCACAAGGTTCAAGACATACTGCACATAGCCCGCACGTCGTCCTCGTTCATCGGACACAGTAGTCACGCCTGTAATTTCAAGGTCAGGCCATTTGAGCAGCATTGCAAGCGCACACAAATCGTCCATATCGCCGTCAATGTCGGTATCGACGTGGATTTTTGTCAAAGCATGTCTCCATAGAGAGGGCGTCCGCTGCCTACATCGTTCTCTGAATGCGGCTTCGGGTGTCCTA
This sequence comes from uncultured Ktedonobacteraceae bacterium, assembly GCA_964250805.1. Lineage (GTDB taxonomy): Bacteria > Chloroflexota > Ktedonobacteria > Ktedonobacterales > Ktedonobacteraceae > JBBQVS01. The sequence goes on from CAXUHG010000045.1 coordinate 17,295, forward strand.
TTAGATGACAATTTTCGTAGGGACTAGATTTATCGCGTCCGCTACGTGATTTATCACACGAGATCATGCCTGAAACCTCTTGGAGAGGATTCGTCAATATCTCGCTCAATGAATTGAGCAACGGACGCGATAAATCTAGTCCCTACGAAAATCAT
>CAXUHG010000045.1:17549-37189 GCA_964250805.1 uncultured Ktedonobacteraceae bacterium
CTCGCTCAATGAATTGAGCAACGGACGCGATAAATCTAGTCCCTACGAAAATCATCGGCTCAACATGGGAGGATTCGTCAATATCTCGCTCAATGAATTGAGCAACGGACGCGATAAATCTAGTCCCTACGAAAATCATTGGCTCAACATGGATGGAGCCAATGATTTTAGCCATCCAGAGTGCTGGTGTCGCCAACGGGTTCGCCAAGTTCACGGGCGCGAATAACGCGACGCATGATTTTGCCTGAGCGAGTCTTGGGTAGGCTAGGGGCGAACTCAAGCTCGTCAGGAACGGCAAGGGCACCGACGGTAGCACGAACGTGCAGTTTGAGTTCCTTTGCCATCTCGTCGGAAGGCTCGAAGCCGTTCTTGAGAATGACAAAGACTTTGACGTGTTCGCCCTTCACTTCGTCGGGCTTCCCAATGGCGGCAGCCTCCGCAACTGCGGGATGGCTCACAAGGCTCGACTCGATCTCCATAGAGCCAAGGCGATGACCGCTCACTTTGATAACGTCGTCAACACGACCTTGAATGCGGAAGTAGCCGTCTTTGTCCATTGTGGCGGCGTCTCCTGCGAAGTAGACATCGGGAATGGTGTTCCAGTAGGTTTCGTAGCGTGCGGGATCGCCGAAGATTGTGCGCATCTGGCTGGGCCACGGATGACGGATAATCAGAAAGCCACCGCGATCACTGCCAACAGCGACGCCGTTTTTATCAACGACCGCAGCCTCAATAGCCGGAAGTGGACGACTGGCACTACCGGGTTTGAGCGGAATGGCGACGGTTGGACTAATCAGAATCGAGCCGGTTTCGGTCTGCCACCATGTATCCATGATGGGGAGTTGGCTGTGTCCAATATTTTTGTAGTACCATATCCACGCTTCGGGGTTGATTGGCTCGCCGACGGTACCAAGAATACGAAGGCTAGAGAGGTCGTGCTTGGCGGGCCATTGCTCGCCGAAACGCATCAAACCACGAATAGCGGTTGGCGAGGTGTAAATGGTCGTGACCTTATACTTCTCGACAATGCTCCAGAAGCGGTCAGGCTCTGGATAGGTGGGTGTGCCCTCGAATAGCACATTGGTTGTGCCGTTCATCAAAGGGCCGTAGATGATGTAGCTATGTCCCGTCACCCAGCCTACGTCGGCGGTACACCAGTAGATGTCGTCGGGCTTGGTGTCGAAGACAAATTTGGTGGTGGCATAGGCTCCAACCGCATAGCCGCCCTGGACGTGAACGATGCCTTTGGGCTTGCCCGTACTGCCGCTAGTGTAGAGGATGTAGAGCATGTCCTCGCTATCCATCGGCTCACAGGGAACAACAGTATCTTCGGACACATCCGCGAGGAGATCGTCGAGGTAGATATCACGCCCCGCTTGCATGTTGACCTCGGAGCCAAGCCGTTTCACCACAACAACTTTTTCGATGGTGGGAGTTTCGGCAACAGCTTCGTCGGTAATCTTCTTGAGTTCGATATGTTTGCCGCCACGATAGTTACCATCGGCAGTAATCACAACCTTCGCCTGAGCGTCGATGATACGGTCGCGTAACGCATTGGGGGCGAAGCCGCCGAAAATGACGGTATGCACGGCACCGAGTCGTGCCACCGCGAGTACCGCCGCGATCTGTTCAGGGATAGCGGGCATATAGATGGCGACACGATCACCTTTTTTCACGCCAAGGTTTTGTAGTCCTTTGGCGAAGCGGTTGGTCATGACGAACAGGTCTTTATAGGTGAGGGTGCGACTTGAGCCATCATCGCCCTCCCAGTGAAAGGCAATCTTGTCGCGCGTCGGCGTCTCCATATGTCTATCGAGACAGTTGTAGACGATATTGAACTTGCCACCTGTGAACCACTTAAAGAACGGCTTCGTAGTCCACTCGAAGGTTGTTTGCCAGGGTTCAAACCAGTGCAGTTCTTTGGCCTGATCTTCCCAGTATTCAAAGCGGTTCGCCAGCGACCATTGAAAGAACTTGTCGTAGCTGTCAAAGCCTTTCGACTTCATGTAAGCGGTGATATTGGCATTATTGACAACATCGTTAGAGGGCGGGAAAACACGCTCTTCAATTAAAATACTGTCCGTGTTTTCAAAGCTGAGGTTACTCATACTACTTGTTCTGCCTTCCTTATGTATGAATTGTTCTTCATACGAACATAAAAATTGTAACACATGACAAGAAGCGTCCTCTGGGGAACAGGGAGACCGCCACGGTCTCCCCGACATATTTGCGTTTCCCCAACATGTAGGGGAGACCCGTGCGGTCTCCCCTACATGTAGGGGAGACCCTTGCGGTCTCCCTGCTGTTGACCTGTCGAAGGACAACACTACGCTAGCGCATTGGGAATATTGGCAACGTGAACGAGGAGCGTCCAGAGCTTAGGACGCCAGCAAGCGCGTTATACCATGCAACAATGGCGGTGAGAATACCGAGATAGCCACCAAATACAGTAGTTCCACCACCAAATGCGCCAATGGTGAGGAACAAGAATGTCAGGAAGAGAAGACCAAAGAGGGCAATGAGTCCGCCATTCACTCTCAAGGTGCCGAGGAACATAATGAATGTGAAGATCGTCCAACCGAGTAGGAAGAAACCAAAGGCTTTATCACTGGTAATCCAGTTGAATTGCACACTGGCACCTACAGCTATCCAGAAGGCACCGTAAGAGGTAAATGCAGTTGAGCCGAAGGTATTACCCGTTCTAAATTCCCACATACCTGCCAGCAGTTGAGCGAGACCGCCATAGAAAAGGGCAAGGCCAACAACGATTTTTGTATCGGTCGCGGAGAGAAGGCCAGCGTTAACAGCACTGAGGACAAAGGTTGTAAGGGCGAAGGCACTGAGACCGAGGGGGCCGGGATTTGCAACGCCTGGAGATGTGGCGGCTTGAGCAACGGGTCCTTGTGTTCTTTCTTCTGCGAATTGAGCCATTGAATGTATCCCACCTTTCATGAAAACAGCAATACGTGTACTTTTTTTCTGTGTACCGATATCAGACGTAGAAGCGCCTGAAAGCCATGTAGAATGCAGGCAACGGTGCCTGGTTAAGCATGAATGAAGATGGGTCGTCTTCGCTAAGGCGTAGATGACCGGAAAGGATGAATAGACTGTCCTCCTTTCTTCGTAGGGGTGTTGTAGGAAATACTCTCTAATAAGAAGCGTATTTCTTGCCTCTAAGTATAACACAAAATTACGATGTATGCTTGTGCTTTTTGATATAACGAGTATTCGTAGGGACTAGATGTATCGCGTTCGAGGCTCAATTTATTGAGCGAAATCTTGACAAACCTTGTCTATAAGCCATACAAGACATGATGTCGCGCGATACATCTAGTCTCCACGGAAAACGTTTTCAGGCAAAAGGCGATACAGAAATTGATGAAGACTTGCTGCGAGAGGTTTTGCTGGTTGTGTGCGGAGAAATCGGTGATGTTTTACTCCGTGAAACTTTTTCACGGATGAGCGAGATTTGCGAGTGAACAGCTTGACGGGATTGTTGTAGTTTGCGTGCGATTTCGGAGGGGCGTTCGTTGGAGACAAGATAACGACAAATGGTGGCTTGCTTTTCTGTGAGACCAATCTGTGGATGGTCGAGGGCAGTACGTGCGAGGTCTTCGAGTTCGCCAAATTTGTCGCGTCGATACTGCTGAAGGGCGTCAGGGGAGAAAAGCCATCTATCAACCACACGAACACCAGGAATGCGTCCCGCCTCAACAAGATGCATGAAGTGCCAGTAACTGAGGTCTAACTGTTTCGCAGCTTCATGTGTGGTAAGCATGGTGTTGAGATACTGTAGGTCAGTGTGTAATTCATTGCTCCTGATCGCCATAATAGATAGACGCCTTTCTTACGAGGTTTCTCTACTCCATCGTACCCTAAAAAGTGTCAGGCAAATTATGTCATGTTCTCTATTTTGAGTATATCATAGGAAGGGAGAGGATGCAATATTACCTTCGTAACTTTACATAATTCTTACAATGTTTGTAATGTATTGCATTTTCAATTAAAATGCTTTATAATCAAGTGTAGGAATATAAGCTCAACCAAGAGAACATCATTTTAGGAAGGTCTGCATTATTCTATGCCACGTCCATCAAAACATGTTTCCCCCGATACTCTCGGCGGTCGGATAAGAGCGGCACGCGAACATCTTCATCTATCACTCGCGGAGGTCGCTAGCGGTCAATATAGTACAAGCCTGATTTCGCAAATAGAGCGCAATCGGGTCGATCCCTCACAAGAAAGTTTGCGCTTCCTTGCGGATCGTCTCAAACTGCCAATTGACGATCTCAAAATTCTCGCCTACCAACATCGGGAGTCTGAAGTTGAGGCCCGTGACTACACATCTTTCGATACACGACGTAGCACAGTAGCGCAACTTCTGGCAGAGAAACGTGTAGAGGATGCTCTTGAATCCCTGGTAAATCTGCACTTCGCTCAAGTTCCTCCTTTGCAACGCTGGCGTTTGGCTGCTTTGCGGGGTCAGTGTTACTTTGAGCGTAGAGCTTTTGTTAAGGCACAGGGCGACTTCGTATATGCTACACAAGAAGAGCCAAACCGAGAAAACCTGCCACCTGACCAAAAACAAGAATTGCTTTTACTGCACCTCCACTTAGCCGCAACCTACCGTGAACTGCATCAGCTAGATGAAGCCTTTGAACAATTTACTATCTCCCTGGAAATGATGAGCCGTGAGACGCCCCTTGGTTATGTTGCCGAAGCTCGTTGGGGCATGGCTTTGATTGCACTAACGCAAGCCAAACAGATGCAGCAAGATATGCCCGTCAATACAGAAAAACGGGAGGAGAAGCTTCACAAGGCACTTGAACATGCCGATTATGCTCGTCTCCTCTACGAGACCATTGGCGAAACGCTGAACGCTGCCTCCGTCGAATGCAATATTGCCGAAATTGAACAGGCATTAGGCCATCGTGAGAATACGCGCAGTAGTCTTACCAGGATTTTAGAAAAGTGGCCTCTGCCTACTCAGGAGGTAGAATCGTCACGTGCGGAGTCTCAGCGTAGGCAAAAAGAACTGGCGAATGTCGTTTCGACGGCGGCCTGCTTACTTGCAGATATAGAGCTTGAAGACAAACATTACGACAATGCAATGAAGTATGCACAGCTTGCCCTGGAAGCTGGTAGGCGCAGTTACATTCTCAGACGTGCTGACGCCTATATCATGCAAGCTCGCATTTTCGAGACCAAATATACTGAGAGTCAAGATGAGGTCTACGCACGGCAGGTAGAGCAAGCATATCATAACGCAATAGACGAGTTGGCAAAAACTGAACGTATTGGTATTCGCATTAGCACTCACGTTCGTTTCGGGAGCTATCTTCTTAAAAAGGGCGAGATTGCAAAAGGTCAACAAGAATTGGCAAAAGCAGAACAACTCTCCGACGCTGTATTGATAGGCACTAATCGAACTCTCGGCGAGGTCGCTGTCTAGTTTCTCCAACAACTTCTACGATGGTTTTGCGTAATAGAGATAGTACAATAATAAAAAATATGTTGCTTTGAACAAAACTGGGAAAGATTACAAACTCTATGACAAAACCTGTCACTGGTCAATATGAATCTGTGCATCGTTCTGGCATTGGTCTCGACTACTTCACATCGCGCGTGGATCGTCTCACGCTACTTTCGAGTGGACGCTTCACGCTGATTGTGCAAGATCGTAGCCGCATCTCTCACGCCGCCCAATCGTTCGCGGCGGGACAACAGGTTTCTACCGCTACACCTGAAGTACGCCGTGAAGGTTCCTTTGTTGTTCAAGGTTCCGTAGTCGCCCTGCGCTTCGACGATGGTACACAACAACAGGGACAGCTAGGGGTGGATGCTGAGAGTAAAAGTACACTACAAGTAGGCCAAGATGTGTTTACCAAAGTCTCCGATTCGACGCTCTTGCCTTCAGCAGATCGCTTGAAGAAAGACATGGACGATATCGCAAAGGGCTTGAAGATTGCCGGAGCTATTGGCGGCGTGGCATTCAAAGCGGTGAAGACCATTCACGATACTATTCAGTCTACTCAGGCTTCGCAAAACGCTTCTACCAAACAGGCCGCTACCCCAACACAAAACGCGGGTACGCCTCCAGCACCTGTTCAGCAATATCCAACACAACAGCAGCCTGCGTCATCTATTCCACCTTACCAGGCCACAAGGCCGTCCGCATTTCCCCAACAGCCATTACTGCAAGACAATACGCCCGCTGTCTACTGCGATCAGTGTGGCACGAAGGCACGCCCAGGCAAACGCTTCTGTAGCAAATGTGGAGCGAGTCTTGTTTAACTCGTAGGGACCGATTTGTTGCGTCCTGCTGCCATCTCGATTGCCAACGAGGACGCGATACATCGGTCCCTACAGGCGTTTCCCTTGCGAACACCCTGTCCCCTCTAATCCTTCGTCAACAATTCGTAGGCGGCGATGATGCGTTGCATCTGCTCTCTATCTCCACCGCGATCTGGATGGTAGCGTTTGGCGAGCGTGCGATAGCGTCGCTTAATCTGTTGTGGTGTCGCGTTCGCAGGTAGTCCTAGCACCGCTAACGCACGTTGCCGCTCAATCAATGCACGCGCTGGGTTGCCCTTGCTCTGCCACAGAGTACGCGCTCCCATACGTAACGCACTCCATAACAATGAGGTAAATGATCTCGGTGGTCGTGAACTCATAGGTTTGCTTCTATCTTGATAAATTCGTCTTTCTTATTACTATACGTCAAATCAGTGCAAAATGAAACGGAAGAGCGTACTCATCCGTGAACTAAGCGTATGAATATGTAGCACCAGGAATGTTTTTCAATTATAGACCCGTCATTAAAAGCAGTAGTAGGGACCAGATTTATCGCGTCCGACCAGATTTATCGCGTCCGACCAGATTTATCGCGTCCTCGCACAATGAAATATTATCCGTTAGATAGCATGCTACTTCCTTCATACATGAATAATCCTTATTCCTAAGCAGCCCATAACACAAGGAGTGGCAATCATGGCAACACAGACAAGCAACCCTATCGAAAAGGCAAAACAGGTCGCCTCCTCGGAACCCGTAAAAAAGGTTGAGAAAGAGGTAAAACCGTTTCAACAATTTCTCACCAAGTTCAACAACGATGGCACAATGACCTTCGCTGGTACATTGGCCTACAGTCTAATGTTGGCGATGCTCCCTATCCTCATTGCACTTATCGGTATCCTCGGCATTACACTTGGCAAACTTGATGCTAGTGCAGTAACAGACATTCAAAACAGGATTGCTAATGCATTCCCAAGCTCAAAATCTACCGTATTACAAATTGTAGAAGCAGCAACGGTGCAACTGCAAAAAACTGGTATTTTCCTTGTGATACTTGCACTTTTGACCGCTATTATCGGCGGTTCACGTCTCTTCATTGTTATTGAGCAATTTTTAGACCTCACATACCACCTGCGTCCTCGCCCATTAATACGTCAGAATCTTGTTGCAATTGGTATGCTGTTATTGTTCGTTATCCTTATACCGATTATGGTAGTCGCTTCAGCTGCGCCAGCACTGATATTTAGTCTTAAACAGTACATTCCATTTCTAAACACTAATCAAGTTGTCACAAGCATACTCACTACTATTGGTGGTATTCTTAGTGGTATCATTGTTGGTTTTATTCTGTTTGAGGCTATTTACATTGTAATGCCAAATCAAAAAATTAGTATTAAACATAGCTGGCTTGGTGCCCTCGTGGCCTCGATAGCCTTGGAAATTTACCTATACGCGTTTCCGCTTTATGCAAGCAACTTTCTGAAAGGCTATGCTGGTGCTGTCGGTGGTGGTATTATTCTGCTGCTGTTTTTCTACTACTTCGCGGTCATTCTCCTGCTTGGGGGTGAGATCAACGCGTTCTTCTCAGAGAAGGTTCAGCCACTTCCGAACGATATCATAACATTTGTCAGCACGATGGCTGGCAGAGTAAATAAAGACCGTCCTGACGCTGAGTCGCCTGCACATATGAATGCTAAACCTACTGAGCAAGCTGATGACGCACGTATTGGTGAGACGCGAGGTCGTGGTAGAAATACAGGCCAGAGAAATGGTCAGAGGCAACAACAGTCTGCCACTAACACACAGAAAAAAGACTCTGGCAAGGCTCAAAATGACTTTGGCAAGAATCAGAAGGCTTCCAGCAAATCACAAAATGTTTCAGCTAAAGAGCAGGAAAAGAACTTAGCAAAATCGCAAAAAGAGTTTGCCAAGTCACAAAAGGAAATGACTAAGGAACCGAAAGTACAATCTCCTGCAGTTACAGCGTTGGAGATTGCCGGTGGTGCAGTTCTCACCGTCGTCATCGAATTCTTACGCCTACGTCGTCACGGCAAATAAAAAAAGTTATGGGCTAAAAACGGGATAGAAGGCATGCCTTCTATCCCGTTTTTAGCCCATAACTTTTTATGATTTTACTTGGAGACGCTCTACGACCTCAGAGGCGAGACTGGGATGAAATAATCCTTCCGCAATGAGCGCAGCACCTATCGCAGCCTCAAAGCCTTCGGGTTCAGACTCACTACGTGGGAAAAGATAGAATTGGTAGGTGTCGCCAAGACGATCAACGACGGTACCCTTGTCAAGTTTGTCCTGTGTCGAAGAGCGACGGTCGATCACCACTATATCCTCGAAGTGATGAACAGCCATCAGGCCCGCTACATCCTCAGATAAACCTTCCCAGAATGCCTGTTCTAGCTCCTGCTCGTCCTCTTCCTCGTCTGCCATATCATCCTCCATAGTCACGTTCAGGCCATCGACGATACGCCCGTCCTTGACTACGACGATACTACGATTATTCTCGCCTACCTCTAAATAGAGAAAGCGCATTTCAGGCCATGCCGCCTCTTGCTGCCGCATTCGATACAGCAATGTTGCGACAGTAGAAAGCTTATCGGCATCACCCATATCTTTCCGCTTGCGTTTGCGGTAGCGCGGTACGCTCCTGAGATTTTTTAGCGATGGCAGATGAAAGTTTTGTGTGTTGAGCGAGCCAATGCTCAATAGAAATGTACGTAAATCAGCCATTTCAGGCGTCGAAGCCTCTTGTTCTTCAGCAAGCGTCTGTAGTGAACGTAAGGTAGTTTCCAGCGACGAAGATAATGCGAGAATCGGCTCAGGGTAGAGCGCACATACATCCTCGATATAAGCAAGCGTCTCACCACTCCCCGAAAATGTACATAACTCTACCGTCTGCCCATTTTCGGCTAAGCAGGTCTTCCACGATCCAGGTTTATAGTCAATACCGATACTCATGGTCATGTAGTCAGTTCTCCTCATGTGACACCCATATATTTTCTATCTCTTGCTTTCAAGCACATTCTTTTTGCTCCCTTTACTTCATTGTATTAGCCGCCCTATTATATCATCATAAGCACAAGCATAGTAGTCGTAAACAAGTTCGCTTGACGTGTGCTATCTACATCTGATACACTTTGACTCAACAAGGAGAATATCCTTGCTTAACAGTGACATGTATTCGGAAATGTTGACGAATAGATATATACGCTTATAACAATTGCGCCTGAACTCCTACCTAATACTATCTTCCATGAGAGGTTGAGAACATGCCGAGTGATAGTTCTTCCGTTTCTAGTAATAAGGAGCGTCTACGCTTACAGCACGCCCTACGAGAGAGCGAGATTTTGCGTGAGCTAACAGAACTGCTCGCCTCCTCTCTTGACATGAACCATATTTTACAGGTACTGGTGAAACGTACCACCGAGGTTTGTGAGGTCGAGCGTTGCGCGGTGTGGCTCTTTGAGGAGTCGCGCGACGCCTTTCTCCCCAAAACATATTTCTTGTCCATGCGACCACGCTTTGATAAGCAGACTATCAAGGCTGGCGATTCGGCATGGTACAAAAGTGTACTGTCTCCCTCCAATCCTTTTTTTCAGCGCATTACCTCTAAGAAAGGCATAGTCCAATGCGCAGATTTACGGGTAGAGCCTGGAATGCAAGAGTTCGCAGCTCAATTCGTTGTTCGCTCCATTCTCTTTGTCACGCTCTATAGAGAGGGGCGTGTGGTGGGTATACTCTCGCTCGATAATCCTGGACAATCCAGCAAATTTTCAGAGCAACAGCAGCAACTAGTACGCGCGATTGGACAACAGGCGGCGGTAGCAATAGACAACGCGCGTCTGTATCAACATGCACAAAATGAAAACAAGCGTGCCGAACGTATGATTAAGCGTGCCCAGTCTATTTACGAGGTAGCTCTGGCGGTCAATTCGCATGAAGACCTCTCAGTCGTACTGGGGATCGCAACACAGCACCTTGTCAGTGGTTTGGATGCAAAAGGAGGTTCAATCTTCCTACTAGATAACGGGGCGTTACTGCTTGCTAGCACCACACAACCCGACATAATGAATGCGGCACTGTCGCCCCCACTAGATGATCTTCTTCGCTGTCGTGAGGCACTTGAGAAGGAAGCACCTAGTTTCTTTACACAAGAGCAGGTAAGCGGCATCGAGCAGCAGTGGTATCAGCAGATTGGCTTGACCAACCTCTTTATCGTGCCGTTGATCGCAGGCTCTAATAGCAACAACAATGGCAATAAGCGTAAAAAGAAAAACACAGTTTTGATTGAAGAAAAACACTGTGTTGGTTTTGCCTTTGTAAGTTTTTCTAAAAATGCACGTCAACCATCGAAGGGTCACTGTGCCTTTGCTCAGGATATCGCAACTCAGTGTGCGCTTGCCATCGAGAAAAATCAGTTGCTCACCAGCGCGAATCATGCAGCGATGCAAGCATCAGAGCAGGCAAACACGTTGAATGCGGTATTTAATGCCATGACCGAAGGTGTATTGGTACTCGACCAAGATGGGCAGGTCATCACCAATAATCAGGCTGCATCACATTTTCTTGGCATGCCACTATATGCAAAGACCTCGCTCTCAGAGTTTTTGCAGCTCCACCCGACCTATACCCAACAAGGGCAACCAATTAGCTATGAGAATTTTCCACTCACCCGCGCACTACACGGCGAAAATATTCGCGGCGAACGCTTTGTGACGCAGCGAGCCGACAATTCAGAGCGCATCGTTGAGATAAACAGTGTTCCTCTGCATGACAGCGAATCGAGGCGTATTGGTATCGTCAATGCATTTCGCGATGTCACGGAACAGGCGCGTGTAGAGCAGCGTATTCGGCAAGCACTCGATGTCATGCTCAACGCGGCGGAAGTTTTATCGGGTGTGACGGATGTAAAAGAAATCATACGCATCATCCTCACCATGACACTACATGCGATTGGCTGTGAGCGTGGTTTTGTACATCTTTTTGATGCAGAACGGGAGTTTTTTACGCCATTGCTGGCTATCGGTTTTTCAGATGACACAAACTCCTTTTGGAATAAGGAGCAACAATACTGGTTTGCTCCTGGGACACAACGTACAGATGAACCATTTGCTTCACTCATCGCAGGACATGCAGCACTTATTCCGCCTGAACATCGCCTCTCGCAACAAGACACAGGACATAGCGATACAGTACTCGTTGCACCACTCACACACGGGCCGAAGCTTTTCGCTGTTATGGTTCTTGATCGCGCGGTCTCGCAAAAAGAGCATGAAGAAAGCCTTCTGCCTCCTCACAAGCAATACGCTCGACGCGAGTTCAGCGTGTGGGACGTAACAGTCGTTGAAGGCATCGCACAATTCGCAGGGCTTGCTATCGAGCAAGTTCACTGGCAAGCAGAGGTAGAAATCGCGCGTACCAACGAAGCAGAGATGCGAGAGTCCAACGCGTTGAAAGATGAGTTTTTATCAATTACCGCCCACGAATTTCGCTCGCCGCTCACCATTATCCTGGCAAACAGCCAACTCATCGAACGCACCATGCGTCGTATTCCAGAGTTACCGAAACGCGACAGGTTGCAAGAATGCATCACGTCCATTGAAGAGCAAGCACATCAACTCACCAACATCGTCTCAACCTTTCTTGAAGTTTCACACCTCAACAAAGGTCAGATTGTACTCAAGCAAGAGAAAATAGATATGGACGAGTTGCTCAAACAAGAGGTCAATACGCATAGTGCTGTGACAACAATGCATTCCATTTGCTACACGTCAGGGACAGACGCACCTCCTTACTATGTTTCAGGTGATAGGGCACGCCTACAACAAATCTTTGGCAATCTCATACAAAATGCCATCAAATATAGTCCATATGGTGGTCCTATCACGCTTTCTACGAAGAAGATATGCAGTAGCACTGGTCAAAACATATTGGAGGTGCGTGTATCCGATAGGGGTATTGGGATTCCTGCCGATGCATTACCTCACCTGTTCGAGCGTTTCTATCGCGCACCAAATGTTGATAGTGGCAAGACAAAGGGTATTGGACTCGGCCTCTATCTTGTCGCTGAGTTGTTACGCTTACATGGTGGCTCTATTCATGCTGAAAGTAGTGGCGAATACGGTGAGGGAAGTTGTTTTATTGTAACACTGCCACTTTTAGAAAGCGACGAAAACGCTGTTGACTAACCTGCACTCTCTACGTTCCTGGCTACTCACATTAGCACACGAGGCAATGCAGCACGAAGAGGCCAAAGATGCCTCACACGACTACGATCACATTGTACGCGTCATGGCGTTAGCCGATAGGCTTCATTCACAAGAAGGTGGAGACCTAGCAATTATATGGGCGGCGGTCGCCTTTCACGATATCGGGCAAGAGCGCGAACGTCTGCACGGCGGCGATCACGCCTATATCGGCGCGGAGATGGCGGCTGATTTCTTGACTCACACGCAATTTCCACAGCAAGCCATACCTGCTGTGCAAGAGGCTATCGGAGATCATCGCATGACGGGCAAAAACGTCCCACATACCATAGAGGGGCGTATTCTCTACGATGCGGACAAAATTGATTGTCTTGGTGCCATTGGTATCGGTCGCCTCTACTGCATTACAGGACGTTACAATCAAAAAATCTATTCGACGCTTCCCCCAGAGATCGTCGAACCTGTAGACCCACTACAGGTACGCGAACTGCGACGTAGCCCCGACTACTCGCCGAGCCTCGAATTTCAGCTCCTCTTCGGCAATCTGCCCGAACGCATGACAACGGCAACAGGACGCATGCTGGCACAGGAACGCTACGACTACATGGCGAACTTCTTCTCGCGTTTACGTGACGAAATAGAGGGTGTGTTGTAATTATTCTTGATCTACCAACCTTGATTCGGTGATTTTCGTAGGGACCAGATGTGTCGCGTCCGTTGCTCAATTCATTGAGCGAAGTCTTTGCAAACCCTGTCTACAAACGACCTCGGGCATGATCTCGCGTGATAAATCACGCATTGGACGCCGTAAACGTGGTCCCTACGAAAAACTGTTGAGTCAAGAAGGGCGAACTACTCGGACATGTCCACAAGCAATGCATAATTAAAGGTCGTTTTTGCGGCAACTGGTGCAGTGAGATGGAGCGTAAAACCAACCTCAGGATGTAACGATACATACTGCACAAGAGTAGGTCCAGGCTTCGAGGTCAATGTGACATGCACAACGCTTGTTGCAGTCGTTTGCACATTGCGTACCATTAGCTCGCCTTGTCCACTCTCAAAAGCCCCCGAACCAAAGAATGAGGCACAATTTGTCTCGCCACGAGAGGTCACAGGCAACGCCTGTTTCTCTTCGTAAGGAGTTATAGCAGCACTTGCATTGCTATATGACTGTTCCTGTGCCTTTTCGTGTAAACGAACATTGACGGTAAGCGGCTCACGAACAGGCTCACGATAATCACGATCCCATTCCTGCTCCTTGGGTCGAGGCATTGTCCTCGAAGCGGGTGCTGTCTGCAAACGTATCTTTGCAGTATGTCCAGCGAGCCGTTGCTTGCTTCGTACAGGAAGCACTGTGGGGACAGGAGAGGGGATAGAGGGAATCGCATCAATCACAGCCACAGTTGGCTTTTTTTGCACTTCTCTTGGAGAGTCTAAATACACAGGTTTGCTCATACGCTGTCTTTCCTCTATAGATGGCAATTCTTTGGAAGGTGAAGGGATGTATTCAGGGGGCTGTAGTGCAGAACCGAATGCGGCAATTGATGAGGTAACGTGTTGAGCAAAACGAGCTAATATACCAGTACTTTGCGATTTTTGTTGCTCTTCCCCAGTTTTCTTTTGTGCCGCGAGTTCTGCTGTCACGGATTGTACGAACGTCTCGGAACGGACAGAGGGTAGAGCCTTTGATTGCAAACTGAGGCGTGGAGGAACAAGGAATGTATTGGTGCCTGAACGCTCATCCTCGTATACATCGTCGATCAATTCTTCTTGTGAGGACGTGTCTGCCAGTGTCTCCTCAATTGATCTTGAAATATCGCGCCGCTCCCGCGCCATGCGGTCGTGCCAGTGGTATTGCTCTTGCATATCCCGTTCTTCGTACAACGCCATGACTCCCTACTAACAAAATGTTTGTTTTTACCCTTGTTTGAGTAGCGAAGGTACACCGTGAAATATTTAGCGCAAGTATAACACATGTGCATTCAGAAAAGTACGTAGATAGCACATATTGGTAGATTACCTGGAACATGGCAAGCCAAGTAGCTTCTGTTAAGGGGTCATACGGATAATGGCACACGTTTGTTCATCGACGGGTGGTACATACACGCCGTCGCGCTCGATAAGCCATGTTTTCAGCAACTCTCGTAGCTCTTTACGCGTCTGTTCGTTGTCGGGCAAGATGAGTTGTTCAAGTAGTTCGTTCGTAGCCACATCAAGCGTAGGGTAGCGCATGACCCAGGGCATACGAACGATCTCGACGCTGGCGTAAATTCCCATCTCGAAAAGCACATCCAACGCGTGAATATATCCTGGAGAAGAGTATCGTTCATCGCCATGAAAGTGTCGCCAGAGGCTACTTGTACTAGCATCAAAGTGTGCGGCACGCATGTAAATATAGCAAGCCTCAAGCGTAGCAGTGCGAAGTTTTCTTACAAAGGTGTCGATGTCTCGAATGGGATAGAGGACATGGCTACATACCACAATATCAGCATACAGGTTAGTTGGCGCATCCTGCCATGTCGTTTGCACATACGAGATATTCGTTAGACCCTCTTCTGCTGCATCCTGTCGCAGATAGTCCAACATCGCCGCATTCGGCTCAACAGCAGTAACGTGTGATACGGACGGGGCAAGGGTAAGTGCGAAACGACCTGTTCCCGCACCCACATCCAATACAGAGGCATCGGGTGTAACTACCTGATGTAGCTTACGCAAAAAGGGATCGCTTGCAACGTTTTCCTTCGTCGAGCGATGATAATTCTTGGCACGGCGTTCCCAGAAGTCCACGCTTGTTCGTCCCAGGCGAGCATAAGCTGTGTCCATCTGTTGCGCTCGTGCGTCAATCATCTCATGCCAGCGTTCAATAGCACTTTGCATAGGAGTTGCTTTCTATCATGCCATAATTCTCTTATCAAATCGTATTTATGATATCACAACCATACTTATCTTGGTGAAGCTTGTTTACTTGATACATTTGTATCTCCTATGCTATGCTTGATGTGAGAAAAAGGAAAACGAACGCTGGCTTAGCGTGTTTACACTGCTTCAAGTACCTGGAATGACGCGGAGATACTTTATGTAATTGAACATAAATTGGGTTGGCGAGAAAGAGCCAAACTAACCTACGCGACAAAACACAGCCTTTAGATAAGCAGTTTCAGGCATAGCAAGGTTAATGGGATGATCGACGCCATGCGTATAGCTCTCAAGAAGCTGTACAGAACGTTGAAAGCGTTGTGCGCTGAGCGAGATGACGCCAAGCAGGTCATCCATGCCGACGACACCCGAACAGGAGCAGGTTAGGAGAATACCTCCTGGTCGTAGCACTTGCATGCCAAGTGTATTGAGGCGGCGATAGGCTTTGAGGGCGTTGTTGCGCGAACTCTGCGTCTTAGCGAAGGCGGGCGGGTCGAGTACCACAACGTCGAATTGCTCTCCCTGCGCTACGGCTTTCTCAAGGTAGTCGAATACATCGGCTATATGAAATTTGTAGTTGTCGAGGTTGAGGCCGTTTTGCGAGAAGTTGACCTGTGATGCTTCTATAGCTGGTGCGGAGATATCGACGCTTGTTACGTCGGTTGCCCCTGCGAGGGCGGCATAGATAGAGAAACCACCTGTATAGCTAAAGCAGTTCAAGACTTGCTTCCCTTGCACGTACTTACGCAACGATTCGCGTTTGTCACGCTGATCGAGAAAAAATCCAGTCTTTTGACCTTGCCAGGGATCGACAAGGAAGCAAATACCATTTTCGCGAATAACAACCTGTTGCGGCACTTCACCTGCAACAACGACAGGTTCCTCAATCGCTAGCCCTTCGCGGCGACGTGACATACCTTCGTTACGCAACAGAATGCCGCTTGCTCCCGTTTCCTGCATCAACGCGTCCACAATCAATGGTTGTAGCCGCTCTATACCTAACGTGTGTATTTGCATGACAAGAATGTCAGCGAAACGGTCTACGACAAGACCTGGGAGACCATCGCCCTCGGAATGAATGAGTCGGTAGGCGTTTGTTTGTTCTGGATTGAAGACGCGGCGCAGTTCTACAGCATGACGCACACGCTGCTGGATAAATTCGGCGTCTATGGCCTCGTCTGGGTCGCGGGTCAAGATGCGAATGGCGATGTCGGTCTGGGGGTTATAGTAGCCACGTGCGACAAATTGACCACGCGATGATTTGATATCGACGAGGCCACCCGCCTCTATCCAATGTGGAGGCTGTTGCAATGCACCCGAAAAAATCCAGGCGTGACCTCCCGCAAGACTCTCTTCTTTGTAGGGCTTTAAACTTGCTGTAGCATAGGTAACGGACACGATGTTATTCCTTTGATAAACCTTGTTTTCGCTCATTATCTCACAAACGTAAAGAGCAAAACGGCGCATGTCCCTCCCCTGTTTCTCGACAGAGGAGGGACATACATAGTTCTCACGCTTGCTTAGTTAGTGCCTATTTGTGGAATGTGATAGCTGCCATTACTGGATCAGTGTGATGCTCAGTCATACGAATCTCAGCTTTCCGTAAATTGTTGGCACTATTGATGAGTGCGATATGTGTAAACGCCTGTGGGTAGTTTCCGAGCGAACCAGAGCCGTTGGGGTCAATCTCTTCGGAGAAGAGACCGAGGCGACCAGAGTAGCTCAAGACGCGCTCAAAAAGCGAACGTGCCTCATCAACGCGGCCTTGCATTGCAAGATTGTCCACGAGCCACAATGTACAAATGGTGAACGTGCCCTCGCCCCCAGTTAAGCCGTCATCGGTATCGTTGGCGTGATAGCGATATACAAAGCCTTGTCTGTTCGTAAGATGCTCAATGGTACGATCTACAGTTGAGCGCATGCGTGGATCATCGGGCGCGATAAAGCCCACAAGCGGCAACAAGAGATTCGAAGCATCCAACACATCACTATCATACGATTGTGTAAAGGCTCCAAGGCTAGTATTGTAGCCGCGCGACAGAATATCTGCACGAATCTGGTCACGCACAGCCATCCAGCGCGGTAAGTCGGCATCGAGGTTCAACTCTTTAGCAGCTTTGATGCCGCGATCTAGCGCGACCCAGCACATAACCTTCGAGTAGACGAAGTGGCGTAGACCACCACGTACCTCCCAGATGCCGTTATCGGGCAGTTGCCAGTTGGCACAGACATGCTCGACGAGTGTACGCATCATCGACCATAGTGGTCCTTCTAATGTTTCCCCGTAACGCTCGAAACCTCCTTGCCGACGGTACATGTGAATGCAGTCCAGGACTTCACCAAACACGTCTAGTTGTCTCTGGTCTGCCGCACCGTTGCCGACGCGCACAGGGCGTGAGCCGCAATAGCCATCCAGGTGGGATAGCTCTTGCTCTTCGAGGTTACGCTCACCACGAATACCGTACATGATTTGCAGGTCTTCGCCGTTTGCATAGGAAAGGCGACGGAGCCAGTGAGTGAACGCTCTAGCCTCTTCTGTAAAGCCAAGCACGTTCAATGAGTACAGGGTAAAGGTGGCATCACGCAGCCATGTGAAACGATAGTCCCAGTTACGTACACCGCCGATATCTTCCGGTAGTGAGGTAGTGGGAGCCGCGACGATTGCGCCCGTAGGAGCATACGTCATCATTTTCAACGCGAGTGCGCTACGTTGAACCCACTCGGCATAGGGTCCTTGGTACTTTGAATTGGCAACCCATTTGCGCCAGCAGTGCAATGTTTGCGCGAGTTCCGCGTCAAAGTTGCGTTGGTGCAACTCATGTTCTACAAGGCGACGTGCAGCATACGCGCTACGTCCCATGCCGACAGCGAAGAGCAAACGCTCACCTTCGTGGAGTACGACGTTCGCCACGACTGCTGGATGCCATTCCTCTTGTGTCTGTTCGATATCCATCGTAAACGAAGGCAAGAGACCTGCACCCACGATTGCAAGACCAACATGCTGCTTACCATCGGATATCATCGCACCCATGTTATCAGGTATGAGCGAGACTTCGCAAGGCGATGCGGCGTAGTTAGGGCTAACACGCATTGTCATCGTCACAGGTAGTTCGCCGTGTGTACACTCCACAATACGCACAAGACAATGGCAGGAGCCATCTTCACGCGTCCATGTGTTGTTATTCATACCGCGATAAGGCCAGGCACTCAATGTTTCAACTGGCATAAAATCGGTTAACACGACCTCACCAGAGGTACTTGCGAACCGTGTTTGCAGGACGTTGCTTCCACGCAAATAGCGTTGAAAGCCTGGAATAGTGTTGTCTGTGGGTGCTATTTGAAAGTACCCCCCACGATCCGCGTCCAGCAAACGGCAAAAGATAGCAGGGCTATCGAAATCGGGTAGACATCCCCAATCCACCGAGCCGTCCGGTGCAACCAGCACCGTAGAATGACAATCGCCAATGACACCATAAGAATTGATAGGCTGATAAGTGCGATTGCTGTAGTTCATCCCAACCATTACACAACACTCTCTGTGAGAACTAATGCAACAAAAGAAAGCTGAAAAATTGCTGATAAAGGCTTAGAAAATCCTTAAAGCACCTTATAGGTGCCTTATAACAGAGATAAACGGAATAGGAACGAGAATAGTAACAGGATGGAGGAACCAATATTTTCGGGTCATATCCACTTTCCATAACTTATTACCATAATAATAACATCGTAAAATTGCGCGTCATTCCATAGGCAAAGAGGGAGTTTTTGTGTTATCTTGGTAACAGTAATAAAGAGTAAATGTACAAAGTTTTTGGATATGCGTTGTAGACGTTTCAAGAGAAGGAAAAGAGTATGCACACATTGCAGAAGATGATTCGCCACCCTGCCGGACGCATTGGGCTTATGATAGGATTAACAATCGGCTTCATCGCCGCTGTTATGGGCGAGGGAAGCAAGGCATTGTTGTTCGCGGGTTTATGTAGGCTGATCGCAGGAAGGTTTGGGAAGTAGTAGCACCTAGTCAAAGTTCATATGATAGCAACACTAGGGCACCCTATATGAGACACCAACACCAGGGCACCCGCAAGGGGATGCCCCTCCCATACGACCAAACTCCATAAGCGCATTCATATATGGGAGGGGCATCCCCTTGCCTTTCAACAGTAGGTTTTTTGGAGAACACCCCAAAAGAGCGAATTGCATCTTTTG
>CAXUHG010000046.1:0-7603 GCA_964250805.1 uncultured Ktedonobacteraceae bacterium
GGACAGCAAAAACAAGGATTGCGCTCCTGCTTCGGCAGTTTCGTAGGGACCAGATGTATCGCGTCCGTTGCTCAATTCATTGAGCGAGATCATGCTGAAACTGCTTTTTAGGCAGCATTCGCCATGAACTCGCGTGATAAATCACGCGGACGGACGCGATACATCTGGTCCCTACGAAAAACCGTTGCATGATGGTTGTTAGACTAATTATAGCATAAGCTGGTCATGTGACTTTTCTATAACGAAACCGTCTAACCTTTCGTATGTATATAAGAAGAACGCTTGAGACGGCTGTATCCATCGAGTTAATGTTCTTCGTATAAATCTGGTACGCACATAGCGGAATTTCGAGATTATGTAACATGCAGCTTTCATACAGATGTGGTACACTACAGGGAAACACAATTTGCATTGAATGCCCGTTTATAAAGATTGAGTCGTTTGTGAAGGCTTTAGGCGATGAATGGGATTTAGGGCATCCCTGTAAGAGAGACTCGAAGATAGATAAATTGCCTTACTACACACGCTGTGTTTAGGAGGGATTGAGGAAAATGGCAAAAGATCGTTCGGAACGAAAGATGTATCACAAGAGTCCCGGACGCCAATATGGATACGACTACGATCCATTACGCGGTGGCGACGGGCAAAATGGTCAAGGTCAGGGGGAGCCGACCGTGCAAGCTGAACAGTCAAAGAGAATCAGCACACAACTCGTACAGCGCCCCAACCTTCGCAGAACTCGACAACTTACACGTAAAAGTATTCTTGCCAGCAAGGGAAAAGCAGCAACTGAGGTTGCGATACCAGAAGAGCAGTTGAGCGAAGAGGAGTTATATGAAACTCCAACGCGCCGTCCCGACGAAGAGCAGGAGGACCCTACATATTATAGCCATCGCCGTCAGATACGTAGCGGCAGCGTTGCGCGTCCTAACCTTCCCTCGACGCGCCAATTGATGGAAACAGGCGAGGAAGAGGTTTATGAAGAGGGGCTGGACGATGACTTCGAGGACGAGTGGGAAGGCTACGGCGATGTAGACCCAGATCAGGGCTACTACGAAGAACCTGATCCCCTCGATGCACGTGTGGCTCGCGCTCGCGTAGCCGCACCACGCACACGCCAACTCGTCGAGCCAGAGGAGTACGAGGACGATTATGAGGATGAGGAGCCTGAGCGACCACGCAGACGTAAGAAAAAGATAACGCGTCGTGGTATGCTACTCGGACTCGGTGCGGCTGCTGCTGGCGGAGCAGGAATTGCTGCCTACGAACTCGCACCTAAGATACCAGGTGTACTCAACAGCGCAACAACGAATATCGAACATCAGTTGGAGGATGCCTTTAACAAAGGAGTTGCTCAAGGTGCTGCCAACGCACGCAAGGCGTTGCTCAACGAGCTAGACAACATTGAGGGCTTTACGATTGATGGAGCCATCAGTGCTGCCAAGTTGACACGCGTCGCCTACGATGTGTTCGTCTCGCCTATCGTTAAGGTTGGCGCAGTTCTTACAGGTGATTTTTTGAAGACGATGTTGAACGCCGTGACCACCGCACGCGGCTGGCTCAAGAATGCCTACCTCGATAACGGCATACTGCAGGCTGTGCAAACAGTGTTGCAGTCCTGGGTCGATCAGGTATCGCACATGCCACAACAACTCGATGCAATCACCAATACCGATCTCGATGGGGCGCAATCCTACCTGAATGCGCTGCATGCCAAGATTCAAGATGAGCAAGCAAAGCTCAATAACAATGGCACACCCACCACAAAAAAATAGAGATGAAAAATAGAGAATGACCTCTATCCATGTGGAGGTCATTCTCTATTTTTCATCTCTATTTTCTGTTTTTCATCCTGTACCATAAAGTACCACTATCCTCGAAACACACAAGATAGCACGTTTCTTTCTTTAGAAATGGCAGACCCCTATGCAAGGACTGCTCATGTAGGGCGTAAACGGAAGTCACGCCCATGTTAGGAAGAGGCATTATTTATGTTTTCAGCACGATTTCCGCGCGTAGCACGCGGCTTCTTTGGACGCTCCCTAACCTTTCTTGTCCTGTGTCTGCTCAGCATGACGCTGGTTACAGGCTGTACGCTACCCTGGCGACACCACAAAACCACGAATGCCAATACGAACGCGGCACATGCCCCAAGACCAACAACGGCGCAGTTGTTGACCGCACTGCAAAGAAGCTTTCGGGTGGTGAAGTCGTTTCATGTCACCATGCAGGTGCAGAATGCAGGGACGCCACAGCAAGACCAAATCCAAATTCATAGTGCTGATGGCGATGTATCTATGCCTGATAAAGTGAAGGCGCAAGCGACTGTGCTGATGTCGGGTCAATCACTGACGGTTAATCTTATTAGCGTGGGCGATAATCAATTTATTACCGATCCGGTAACGGGTCAATGGCGCATTATTAAGGGTATGCTCGATATCCGCACGCTCACCAATCCCAATACAGGACTTATTTCGGTTGTAAGCAAGCTACAAAATGTGTCTCAACCCGCATCCTATGTCGTCGGTGCCAATCCCTGCTGGGGTATCACAGGTCAACTGGATGCCAAAGACCTTGCCTTCTTCACAGGTGGAGGCGTCCCCGCTGGCACACTTCTGAAAACAACAGCCTGTATGGGTAAAGGCGATTCCCTTCCCTATTATGTCGGTGTGGTGGGACAGGCGGCGGCTGGTGATACTCCGCAGACGACGCGTATATTCACGATGTCGAATTTTAACGAAAATATTACTATTACAGCACCACAAATTTGATGACTACGAAAGAATTTCTTATACTCATATCTTGTCCGTCATTCCTGTCGAGGGGGGAAGATGTATACATTAGAAGACGATAACGAAACCTCGTCTCGTTTACACAAAAAAGATTTTTTGACGACACAGAACACAAATGCTCATATTGAGGGGAAGCCAGAAGAAGAGGCGCAAGCGGGCACGTTTGCGAATTTCGAGGCTGGTGTTACCGATTTGCCGAACGAAGGGAACTCCACAACCTCGCTATTCAAACGCTTCTCGCTCAAGCATAAAGCGGCGAAGCAGGGGACGATGCACATAACATTGCCACCATCTCTTGCCGAGTCTGCGGACTCATCCGTGCTACCTGCATTGCCACATAAAACGGAAGAGTCACTTGGACCACCTACTACTCCTGCAACGGCGGAGGCACCGCAACAAAGTACAAACGCATCGAAACAATTGACGACCACTGCGAAAGCAGGTTCGCAGAAAGTCGCGTTTGCCGCCTTGACGCTGGCCTGTATCGCAGTCTTCTTTACGACGCTTGATCAGACGGTGGTAGTTACGGCACTGCCACAGATTATCACCGATCTGCATGTGCCGATTACGCAACTCGACCATGCAGCATGGATTGTGAGCGCGTATCTGCTTGGCTTCGTGGTGGTAATGCCGCTGATGGGGCGTGTCTCCGATATCTACGGACGCCGCCGTATCTTCTTGCTCTGTTTGACTATTTTTGGCCTCGGCTCGTTGCTGTGTGCGCTATCTCCTATGATCGGCGACATGCTCGACCTGAGTTTTCTCAGTGTTTTTGGTATTGATACGTCGTCCCCTGGCCTCGTAGTGCTGATCACGGCTCGTCTCTTTCAGGCTATCGGTGGTGGCGCGATTGTACCTGTGGCGATGGCGATTGCCAACGATTTCTACGGCAAGGAGCGGCGTGGTCTAGCCCTCGGTATTATCGGTGCTGTGACAGAAGCAGGTGGTGCCCTCGGTCCTTTGTATGGTGCCATCGTGGTGCAGCACCTCGGCTGGCAATATATCTTCTACCTGAATATCCCTATCGTCGTCGGACTGATGATCGCGGCATGGATGCTTATTCCAAGAGGCAAGCGACTACGTGAGAAAATCGACTGGCTCGGCACATTGCTGCTCGGCCTTGCCTTGACCTGTCTCAGCCTCGGCTTGGCTCAGCAGGGTACATCACTCGGTCCTACAATCGCGAACGCACCCGCCCCGCAGAACAATCCCATCGCTATTGGTCTCGCAATTGCCTTCTTCATTGCTTTTGTAGTGGTAGAACTCAGAGTGCGCTGGCCCGTCGTCGAGGTACGTCTATTCAAACGCTTGGCATTCAGCGCGACCTCGCTGGTAAGCCTCTTCGTTGGAGCCGCTCTCATCATCGCCCTTGCGGACATTCCCATCTTTGTCGATACCGTTTTGCAGCGTCCCGTTCTCGATAGTGGTCTGGCTCTCTTGCGTCTGACGGTGATGATTCCGCTTGGCGCGATTCTGGGTGGCTGGCTGTGTGAACGTATTTCGAGTCGCGTCACCGCCATTCTCGGCCTGTTGTTTACCGCCGTCGGTTTCTACCTGATGAGTTTATGGCCTATTTCTGTGGACTGGACACAGATTACGATTAGCACAATCACGGCTGGCCTCGGCTTTGGTCTGGTCATTGCGCCAATCGGCACCACTGCCATCAATGCGGTGAAGGCGAGACAGGCGGGCGTGAGTTCCGCCATTGTCACGGCCTTGCGTATGGTCGGCATGATTCTTGGTCTGGCGGCCCTGACCTCGTGGGCACTGGCCTACTTCAAACAGCTCGCCTCCACCTATCCGTCGCTGCCAGCAACGGCTAGCGCAAGCCAATTCAACGCATGGTCAAAGGGTTACGCGACGCATCTCATCGCGTCGGCACATACCGTGTACAGTGCAGTATTTTTCTTTTCAATGATACTATGTCTAATCGCGCTGGTGCCCGCAATTTTCCTTTGGGGTCGCCAACAATCGGTCGCGGAGGTCGAGCCAGAGGAGGAGCCGCTGGTACTGACTGACGCGGACGCATCAGACGACATTCACGATGCGGCAACATCGGCGGTTGACGATATATCTCCAGCGGCTCCTAAGAGCAAGCGAAAACGTCGCCGCAGAATTATTATCGCCAGTGCCGCCCTAATTTTCTTATTAGTCGGCGGTGGTATTCTCGCAGCCTTCCTATTCGGTCCCGACGACTCTCCCGATGACAACAGCAATCCCATCGGAGGGGTATTAAATCTGGGCGGAGGTACGACAGCGGCGACACCAATCTCAGGACCACGCATGATACAACTCGGCCTCGATGCAGGTGCCCTCACCTCGGTCTTCGCATCGCAACTCAAACTCAACAACGGCGTGTTAACCGATCTTGCCGTCACGCCTACGCCCAATGATGGCCTCGTGCTGAACCTGAACCTACACATCGACGCCAATGGTATTCACCGCGTGATGCCGCTCGAAATGGACGGCACACTGGGGGTGGATAAGCAGCAAAACTTGAGTTTGAGCATCACGCATTTGCGGCGTGATGGTATCGACGCCGGTCCAACTGCCGCCGCTCAGATGCAGAGTGCGATGAATCAACTCATCACCGGTTCTGTTATGCCAGCGTTGCGCGGTCAACTCAAGAACGCACAACTTATCTCGGCACATACCAGCACCACAATCGCCTGTGGCAAAGGAACAGAGTTGCTCGTGCTGCTGATTAAGGCACCACCGATTCAGGGAGTCGCGGCACAGCCCAAGCCAATACCCTTCTGCTTCAAAGGACCGACTGACTTGAACAAATTGTTACCGCATTGAAGGAAGAAATAATGCATGGGACTGATTATGCACATGAACCGATACAACACAGCGTAGGGGCAATAATTCATTACGCCCTCGTACACATCGATCCCGTTTTTATTATTGGATACATTCCTCGATGATTGGAAACATTGTGCGTGGGGAACAGGGCGTAATAAATTATTGCCCCTACATATGACGATTATTTTGTTCATGTTCATACCAAACCCTCGGAAGGATGACTTATGAAACGACGATATATCTACAGTGGTTGGGCATTCCTGCTCACGCTACTTATACTGGCACTCGCGGTAACACCTGTCAATGCCGCTACACGCCCTATACATATACAGACGAGGCAGTTGGCGACTCCATTGAACGCTACAGCCTATCTCAGCACTGACTCGCTATCGCCCATTGTTCAGGGTCGTGTGAATCAGCAGGTGCCGAGTGCTGTAAGCGCGGCAATAGCTGCTATTGTTAGCAAGCTTCCCGCCAACGATCAAAGTTGGGCAGGCACAATGGCATCAACAGTCATTCAGCCAACCGCGACCCTGATTGGCCTTACTCCGCAACAGAATGGTCTTGTCACGTCGCTGCGTATCAACCTCTATCCGGGCGACCCACATCCAATTCATGCCAGTCTACTTCTCAAATTCAGCGTACTCGACTCAAGTACAGTACAAGTCAGCGCGTATCCCCTCTCTGGCAGTCCCACGCTTGTCAACGGTCCGATTACTACACTACACATTCCGATTGGACAACTAACTGGCATCAATGCCACTCCTGGCTGTGGCGACTCAGCCCTCGCCGCGAATCTACAGGTTCCCATCTCGCTCGGTGGACAGACAACGGGACAGATACAATCGTCGCAGACAACTTCCGTACTGAGCATGGTTCAGCAGCCTTCACAATCGCATATGCTTTCGACAACGGCGGCAGATACAATCAACGCCTACGTTGAAGTACCCGCGACATCGCTGGCAACACTGGGCAACGGCATCGACACTCTACCCATCACCAAAAACCTGTCGGCGCAAAACATCCAGATCAGTGTGCAAAATGGAAATCTCATGGTGAATTCCGACATCATGCTTGGTGCGTTCCGTCTTGGTACGGCACAAACAACCGTTCAGCCAACCGCGACTAATGGCAATCTTGCTGTGAACGTGATGAATACCACGCTTACCGTCTTCCAGATATTCACCTTCCCCAACAACACCTACAACGCGCAAATCGAGCAACTGCTCGACGCGAGGCTAGGAGCCGCTCTGAGTGGCAAATTCAACGTCAGCACCGCCGCCATCGGTAGCAACAGACACATCCCCTGTGCTGCCAGCGACAGCCTGATATTGACAGGCACGACGAGCCTCTCGTAAGCGAAAATAGTGGAAATGAACAAAGAACAGGTTGAATAACGCTGTTATTCAACCTGTTCTTTGTTCATTTCCACTATTATAAATTTTTTCTCCGCTCACGAGTCAACAACCATGAATATCCAGCCAACAATAGCACAATGCCAGCCAGAGCCAATTCAATCCCCAGCTCCACATTAGAGGGATACGCGCCATTCCTTCGTATACTGAAATCTGTCAAAAATAAAACCGTGCCCAATGTACAGGCGACACCAAGCAAAATAGGTGGTTGCTCATGCCACGCTCCCCGCTTATGTGGCTCTGCCCTCAGTGTACGCACCCCCACATACACATTGCGTAGGGCTATCGCCGCCAACACAACGCCCATGATAATAGGTACTAGTAAGTTCTCCATATAGTTGCTCCTCTAATAACATGTAGGGGCCATAATTCATTACGCCCTCGTCCCCGTCAATCCCGTTTTCCATCTGTTGATGCCGTTCTTCAATAAATGGTTTCCTATTTGTTTGCATAGTTGCCCCCGTTATACCATCACTCAATAGACATCTAATCTGTCTCAGCAAGCATATACGTTTCATTCCTCGTCGTTATATTATCATAAAGATGCTTTGCATAGAGAATGAGCGATGCACGACTGGAAAGCGCAAGCTT
>CAXUHG010000046.1:7703-35669 GCA_964250805.1 uncultured Ktedonobacteraceae bacterium
CATAAAGATGCTTTGCATAGAGAATGAGCGATGCACGACTGGAAAGCGCAAGCTTTCCGTAAATATGATGCAGATGTCGTTTGACCATGTTCACGCTGATGCCCAGTGCAGAGGCGATTTGCTGATTAGTCGTGAAAATAGCGAGGGCGGCGAGAACTTGCTTTTCGCGCGGTGTGAGTGGCTTGTGTTCTTTGTTGAGATTCAAAAAAGAGTCCGAGAAGTTGGAAGAGAGGATATCAGGAGGAGGAAGTGGTTCGGGTATTGAGGAAGTGCTCGTGGCGACGAGAGCGGAATGTTGCTGATAAGTGGCTAGTTCGGCATGGACAGCGGCGAGCAGGTCGGCTGAGGGAGGTTCTCCGTAAATGTCCTCGTACAACCTCTCCGCCATCGAGTAGAGAGCGGAAAGCGTCAACTGCTTGCTCGTACCAAGATAGTGCTTATAACGTTGCCGTTTGTGCATACGGCAAGCGTACCAGTAGCGACTCTTATTACAGCGCACCGCGAACGTGCCAAGCGGACTAAGAAAGCGGAAACTGCACTCGCCGCTCTCTCGAAGCCAGCACTGCCACATCTCATCATCCAACTCCACTCCCTGTTTCTCTCCACCGCGCAGAAACGTCGTCAGCACTCCCTGCTGCACCTGTGGTGTCAGACGCGCCATAACAAGATTTCCCCGATTCTCATTGTAATAATGCCGAATGGGGACATCGACGGAACAAAATAAAGATTGAATGTATTCTATTCGCCGTTTTGTAGTATGTCGTATCGCACTCTCCCCACCAATGCGATAGAAGACATAGGCGATGTTGAGCAACCGCTGCAAGAGAGGGCTGGCAAAGGAAACACGAGTGATTTCTTACCCTCTCGTTACGAGAAACGTGAGTGTTCTAAGTTTATGCTTCAAGAGAAGCAATATAAGTATACATAAATGTACAGAGTATTTGTCAAGAGTAAGATTTGCTTTCTTTATATTCTATAGGAAAGCAAAAAATGCTGAGACAGTTATACTGTTAGTATTGGCATATTTTGAATTATATCTTCCTGAATTATTATTTCTCCAATTTTGATAGATAGCGAGCATAAAAAGCTGTATATCCACAATTCATACAAACGAGAGCATCAGCAACAACACTTGACGAAGGAAAGATTTTTTTCGATTGAGGATTAGTAAGATACATTCCTGGCTTAACTTCCGTCCAAAGACGTTCACCCCCACATTCGGGACAGGGTGTAGGTTGAGTTTGTTTAGGTGACTCATTCAACTTATTTCTCTTCTTTCTAACTCTGAAATTGTAATGCCTAGTGATAAAGATATGGGAAAGAAATTACCTACGAACAATCTTTATTCTTTCTCATCTATCTTTTGCATTGATGTCTTAATAACTCTACTTCTTGTAAGCAAGAAATAGAAATATACAATTTGCTACTATGTAAATAACGGCGAGAACGACAAAGACAACCCTCAACAATGGTTGCTGATAGTTTATAAAAATAAAAATCGCTAGAGCAATACCAATGAGAATGAGTCCATACATCGTAGGCCGATTCCAGGCTGTTTTCCACCTCAACTGCGTAATCTCCTTTCAAGGGAAACGAGTGTTCATATCAATATAGTTGTCAGCAAGGTACGTACTAGAACAGTAGAGAAATATTGTATTTCCTCTACTGTTCTAGTACGTACCTTTGTTCAATTCCCAATGAGGTTAACAATGATATAGGTAAGGTCTGCTCCTAAGCAAGCAATAACTGCAGAGTCCAATATGAACAGCCCAACACCTATCGCTCCAACACCTATTCCCACTGGAACAGTAACAATTCCAATAGCTATGCTAAGGGCGGCTATTACAGCAGCACCTACCGCAGCACCAAGGCATGCTCCTATCAAACCACGTTGAGTAATAGGGTCTCTCCCGCTCGGATCCGTCTTTATATTCGGCTCATCCCCTGCATACACATACGGATTACCTGATCCAATCTTGCCCACGCTCCCACCTATTGGGTCCTTTTGCGTCCAGCGTCCCGTCTGTGAATCGTAGTAGCGCGTACCGAACTTGTACAAGCCCGTCGTGGCGTCGTAGTAGCCACCCGCGTACTGCCAGGGGTTCGAGACTGTCTCGCTCTTGTTGAGGCTGTTACCGAATGCGTCGTAGTAGTAGCTGTCCTTGACGTTGCCGTTGCTATCCACTACTTTGAGTACTGAGCCGAGATCGTCCGTCAGGTAGTAGTAGGTGCCCGATGATGTACGCTCGCTCACCAACTCTCCTGCATTGGTTCGAGTGTAATACGTTGCGGAGGATGTTCCCGCTCCATCCACACTGAGTCCCAGCGCACTGTAGATGGAGGTGGCTCCGTTGACCTGCACGCGATCAGTCGAGTCGATGCCACTGTAGGTATAGCTATCGCTGCTACTTCCCTTGGTGACGCCAGTGATCTGGTTCTTGTCGTTGATACTGAACCCACGACTCGCTCCCGATAGCTCGTTGCCGTTGCCATCGTACTTGTAAACCGTGGTCGTGCCATTGGTGAGGCTGCTCGTCAGTTCGTCGGCGGCGTTGTAGCTGTAGGTCGTCGTCACACCATTGCTGGTTGCTGAGGTGCGATTGCCTTCCCCATCGTAGGCATAGCTACTACTGGTGTTGCCTGCCCCTGCTGCCCCCGTTAAACGGTTCAACACATCATAGCTGTACGTGAAGTTATAGGTCAGCGAAGTGTTGTCGCTGTACGTCGCCCCCGTCTTGAGACTGCTCTTGGTATAGCTGTACGTCAGCGACAACAGCGTCGTACTACCGCCCTTGACCGCCTTGATCGAGGTGGTGTGCCCGGCGTTATCGTAGCCATAGAAGACCGTGATACCCGTCGAGGAGGGCAGCGTGACACTCGTGCGCCGATTGGCGTTGTCGTAGGCGTAGGTGTACGTCGCTCCATTCGGCTCGACCAATGTCGTGAGCAGATTGACCTTGTTGTAGGTGTAGCCGACCGTCCCACCGGGATCAGTGTAGGTCAGCAGGTTGCCCACTTTGTTGTATGTGTAGGTTAGTGTAGTGCCATCGGGCAACTTCTTGGTATTCAAGCGGTTGAGCGCGTCGTAGATGAAACTGGTCGTGCCCGTGTTGTCTGTGGTGGAGAGCCACGTTGCCATCGGCATCGTAGGTGTAGTTCGTCGTTGAGCCGTCCTTGTAGGTGATCGTGGTGATGCGATCCAGGTTGTTGTACTGGAACGTGGTCGTGTTGCCGTTGCCATCGACCACCTTGGTCACACGGCTCAAAGCATCATAAGCCAGCGTCTCGCTGCCCAGTGGACTCGGTGGGGTCACGCTGGTCAGATTGCCCTTGCTATCATAGTCATACGTCGTCGCGTTCCCATCGGCATCGGTCGCCTTCGAGAGCGTGCCGTTGCTGTTGTAGCTGTACGCCTCGTTGTTTTGGCTGGCAAGTGGATCGTTTGTCGAGGTGACGTTGCCCGCCGTATCGTAGCCGTACTTGAGCGTGTTGCCCTGCGCATCGGTGGTGGTATCAGGATAGTACTGAAAGGACGGATTGTTATACGTTGCCTTACTGCTATTGCCGTCCCCATCGGTGACGGTGGTCAGGTTGTTGTTGGGGTCGAAGCTAAAGGTGTTAGTGTCTTGCAGCGCATCTTGCGTCGAGGTCACGTTGTAGTTGGTGGCATCGAAGGCGGTGGTGAAGCTGTGATTGAGCGCATCATTGACCGTCGTCACTTTGAAGTCACTATCGTAGTAGTAGCCGGTGGAGTGTCCCGTCGCATCGGTGACAATGGTGACGCCACTCTGGTAGGTGAACGTTGTAGGATAGCCCAACGGGTCGGTGATGGAGGTGACGCGGTGGTTGCTATCGTAAGCAATGGTTGTTGCATTATCGCGGGCATCGGTGACGGTGGTTAAATCGGTGCCTGTATAGTTGTAGGCAGTGGTCTGCCCCATCAGGTCGCTCGAACTGGTCAAGCTGCCGCCTGTGTAACCGTAGGCAGTGCTACGCCCCGTGGAGTCGGTGAGACCAGAGATAAAATTGGAGCCGTTATGCCCCACCGTGACGACACGTCCTTGCGTGTCGGTAAGAGAGGTGGTGAGACTTCCGCTCTCGCTCAGGGAGATGGTATTGCCATTCTTGTCGGTGATGGAGGACAGGCTATTGTTGGTGCCAAAGAGCCACTTTTGTCCCGTACTGTGATAGGTCAGAGTGTAGGTGTTGTTATGGTTGTCAACCAGCGTGGCATTGATACCAGGAGGACTGGTGAAGCTGCCATTGGCGTTGTGGGCGAAATAGGCTTCGGAGTTGCTGGTGCCATACAGGATGATGGAACTGGCGACGTTGCTCTCATCCAGATACACCTGTCGCCCCAGGCTCAGGTTCCAGTTGTTGCCCATCTCCGGGTAGTAGTTGGTGTTGAGCTTGCTGTTGTAGTAGGCGTCGATATCCAGGTCTTGTCCGGTGCCATGAATCTGCATCTCGACACTGTGCAGAACCAGGTTGCCCGTAGCGACATTGACCAGAAGTTCCTTCTTGCCACAGGCACAGGTGTTCAAGGGATGGTGAATGTAGGTGTAGAAGGGTAAAACGCCCAGGCCAATATCGTAGGGATTGCTGGGTGAGGCATTGTGCGGCTGGACAGGATGTGCCAGCGGCGAGGAGCCAGGAGATGCGGATGCTCTCTGCCCCAGAGGGTGAGAGGAAGAGATGGGACGGGTGGAGGGAGTAGAGGCGGGCACCACACGCGTTGCAGCGCGAGCCACTCCACTCTCAGCTCCCAGCACAAAGCCGCCGAGCAGCAACGACACGAGCACGAGACGAAGCAGACGAGGAGAGGAAAAGAGATGTCTTACGGAAGACTCAGAAACAGGGGATTTCGAGCAGGTGCGTAAGGGATGAAACGACATGCAAACACTCCATTTCTACGAGAACAGAAGAAGCATAGGAGAACAACTATAAGAGATAACACAATGAAACAATATAAAACACGCTAGCTACATGGAACAAAGACGTTTTGTTGTGGAAACTCCTTTCGTCATCAAAACAGATACGGCAAACAAAACAAGCATACTCAAAAGGAGGGAAATATGCTAGTATCCAGGGGAACAATCTGTAGGTGAAATTATACAAGGAAATAGAGGCATTCATTTTGCATGACAGGGATAGCCTTATCACTATTATATACCATTTTGCTACTCTTACATGTATAATAGTAACAGCAGCTCTCCCTTGCCATGCTACAATTGTCGTACTATACCTAAAAGGAGGTGTAACTCATGCGTATCGTCGTTGCGCCACAGGCATTGAAGGGTAGTCTTACGGCGGCAGAGGTGGGACAGGCAATTGCGTTGGGGATACAACAGGTATATCCACAGGCGGAGACGGTGCTGATACCTGTCGCGGATGGTGGCGAAGGCACGGTGCAAACGCTGGTCGATGCGACGGGCGGCGAAATTGTAACACAAACGGTGACGGGACCGCTGGGTACACAGGTTACAGCCTTCTTTGGTCTACTAGGCGATGGCGAGACTGCTGCTATCGAAATGGCATCGTGTGCGGGTCTGCCACTGGTACCAATGGAGCAACGCGACCCACGCATCACTACGACCTATGGTGTGGGTGAACTATTGTTAGCATGTATCGAACGGGGTCGGCATCGCTTTATACTCGGTATTGGCGGCAGTGCGACGAATGACGGAGGTGCTGGTATGATGCAGGCACTGGGAGCCTCGCTGCTCACAGACCACAATAGCGAGATTGCACGCGGCGGTGCTGCCTTGACGACGCTTTCTCGCATTGCTATCGAGCGACTGGACTCGCGTCTACAGGAGTGCGAAATAGAGGTGGCCTGTGATGTCACCAACCCATTGTGTGGGCCGAGGGGAGCAACGGCGGTCTATGGTCCACAGAAGGGTGCGACGCCAGCAATGATTGGCGAACTCGACGCCGCACTGGACTCCTATGCACGGCTTATCGAACGTGATTTGGGGGAGAGAGTACGCGACGTGCCAGGAGCAGGTGCGGCTGGCGGATTGGGAGCAGGATTACTCGCATTTTTGCATGCGAAATTACGACCGGGGGCCGAGCTGATATTGGAAGCGGTCAAGCTAGAAGATGCCCTTCGCAATGCCGACCTCGTGATTACGGCTGAGGGGCAGATCGACGAACAAACAGCCTATGGCAAGAGCGTCGGTGCAGTTGCCAAGCTTGCTAAACGTTATAATCTGCCTGTGCTAGCTCTTGCGGGCAGCCTCGGCGACAATTACCAGCAAGTCTACAAACTTGGTGTCGATGGTATCGCCGTCCTCCCCTCCGCTCCCATGACGCTACACTATGCAATGGAACATGCGGCATCTCTGGCAACAGATGCAACCGAACGCATGTTGAGGATATATGTGACAAACTCTGTACGATAAACGGACGGGCGACCATGAGGTCGCCCGTCCGTTTATCGTACAGAGTTTGTCGGTTAGTACATGATGACGCGGATGTAGTTTTGCGTCTCGGCGGGCAAACAGTATGTCCAGGAACCACCACATGAGAGCGAGCGTGCCACAGCACCGGGACCTGCATTGTAAGCGGCGAGTGCCATTGCATAACTCCCGTACTGGTGATAGTACGAGGCCATCAGACGAGCCGCGCCACTTAGCGACTGCACAGGGTTGTAGGGGTTGACGCCAAGTCCAGCAGCCGTTCCAGGCATGAATTGCGCGATACCAATAGCACCCGCCCAGGAACGTGCATAGGGCTGGAAGCCACTCTCCTGATTGATTTGGCGCACAAATAGACTGGCGGGAATGCCAACATTATAGGCATCCTGCTGAGCTAGCCCAACATAATAGTTATGCGACACAACAGGAATGCCACCACCAGTATTACCCGACCCACCCGATGCGACGACGGGTCTACCAGGAATGCACACTAACTGCGACACAAAGATAAGATTGGGATTGTTGATGCCGTTGTAGCGTGCAAGCGTCTGATATGATGTGCCGTATCGGGAGGCGATTCCACCGAGAGTATCACCCCATGTAACACGATAAGCGCGGTCGCCCGCGCGACAGGTGCCATGCGCAAAGGTGCTGAGGCCAAGCAGGGAGCCACCAATGGCACCTGTTGCCACGAGTAGCAAGACGATGAGGAGAACCGCTTGACGGCTCATCTGACCAACAAAGCGTGAAGCTGGATGCCCTGACAAAAATACGCGGCATCGTGAAACCATCATCATACGTAATATTCCTTTCTGTAGGGACCAATTTATCGCGTCCCTTTCCCATTCTAATCGTCAAGAGGACTTGATAAATCGGTCCCTACATGACAAGTCTATAGAAAAGTACCGATGTTCTTCAGGTCTTGGGACATAATAGGACTAATTGGTATGCCGTGACACAATCCTTTTTAAGAAACATAATAAACTTTCGTAGGGACCAGATTTATCGCGTCCGAGGCGTGATTTATCACGCGAAATCTTGTCTGTGGATGTATGAAAATCGATCTCATACGATAAATCGCACCTCGGACGCGATAAATCTGGTCCCTACGAAATATGCGGGTTGTCCCCAAGAAGAGATATACATATTTCTAGGAGTGTTGTAAAATGAAGAGGGAAAACAGAGAAGCATAGCGAAATCGCATCGAGGTAGTGTTGTTGATACAAAGCGACGCTCAATACGCAGAAGAACGCGTAGAACGAACCGACATGGAGCCGCAACGGTGGCGCATTGATGGTCTGGCACAACAAACGGGCATCCCCAGTCGCACCATTCGTTTTTATAATACTCAGGGTCTCTTGCCGCCCCCGCGCATACGTGGGCGCGTCGCCTATTACGAGCAAGAACATGTGCTGGTGCTACGGATTATTCGCGAGCTGAAAGAGCAACAGCATCTACCACTTGATGTCATCAAACAACTGCTGGAGATTCGGGCGCAACATGGCGATATGCAGATGAACCTCGCGCTCAATCAGCGTTTCACGCGTGGCTTACCTGCACAAACACAGACACTACGACTTTCAAGAGTAGAGCTAGCGCAACACTGTGATGTAACGCTGGCATACATTGACGATTTAACGAAGCAAGAGTTGATTTTTCCGCAAGAGAACGAAGGCGAGCTTGTTTTCAATGGCGATGACGCGCTACTCGTTGAACTCTATCGTCGTTTCGAGCAGCTTGGCATTCCATTATCCCTACCCGCTCTCATTCGCTTTCAACTGAGACAACTGGTGCGTAGCGAGATCGCGGCCTATGAGCAACACATTGTTCCGCGCTGGCATGATGAGAGTCTATCACTGGAAGAGCAGACGGAGCAGTTCGAGCATATGTTGACGATTACCGATACGCTGCTCTCTGTGATGCACAAAAAACTGCTCTACCAGATTTGACCCTCTTTTCAAACAGATGAACTTTCTAATCGCTAATCATCGGTGCTTGACGCAGGTACGTAGTATCACGTACCTGTTTGAGCATAAAATCGGCGACATCGGCACGCGAAATGCGTGTTCCTGTGTTGACTCCTACCCAACCCACGCGATACTTGCCCGTGTACGGCCCCTCGTTTAGCACAGGACCGCGCACAATTGTCCAATCGACATCGCTACTACGTAGCACCTCAGCATGCTGTTCCGCGTCTTTTAGAACCTTGCCCGACATCGTTTTGAGGGCGAATTTGATAACGTGGTTGATAAGCTTAGGTCGATCTTCTGGCGCATCTACACCTGCTCCTGTCAGGCTAACAAAGCGTGTTACTCCGAATTTTTGCATGGCGGCAAGAATATTTTTTGTTGCCACCGTTTGCATATCGGGGAGAGAATTCTTGGTCTGTCCCAGTGTACTTAGCACAGCATCTGCACCCTGTACAACCTTCTCTACCACAACAGGGTCCATAGCGTCTCCCTGTACGAGAGTTAGCTGCTCGTGCTGAACAGGAAAGGTTGCGGGTGTGCGTACAAGAGCGGTCACAGTATTTCCAGCATCGAGTGCCTGCTGAACAAGCGGGCGACCGGTACGACCCGAGGCTCCAAAAATGGCGAGTTTCATATGTGTTGTACCTCTTTCAAGAATGCGTTGCATAGTATAATTGCATACCACAAGTGTAGGTGATAGAAAAGAAAAGAACAAGTATGCATAAGAACGCGAGTAAGTATGATTTCTCATACTTGCTCACATTCTTATGCATCTCTATCTAAAAGCTACCACCTCCACCACCTCCGCCTCCACCGAAACTTCCACCGCCGCCTCCACCAAAGCCTCCACCTCCAAAGGTGCCACCCGCACCACCACCATAGTTCCCACTATTGGTGCCTGTATGATTCCCACCGTTGTATATTTGCTGCCCTGGATAGTAGGTGCCACCGTAGTAGCCGTTGTTCCAGATACTACGTCGGCGTCCACCACCACCTCCGCCCGGAGGGGTACCACTGTTGTTACGATTAGCACGCCATCCTCTAAAGATGATTATGCCGAGGGCAATCACGATTACACTCAGTACCCCAGCCATAAGCACTCCCCAAGGCGTAATGCCATTTGGCGACTTGCCCGTGATCGAGCTTTGCAGCGAGTCGATGGCGGCGTTCGTTGCGGTCGTGTAATCACTACCGTTGATATTAGAGCGAAATGCGTCAATGGCATCGTTGACCTGACTATCAGAGAGTTTCGAGCTTTTGCCACTCTCAATGGAGAGGTGACGTTGCACCGTGTCGATTCCTATCACGACCTCACCTGCATCGTTCACATAAGCACTCGTCTGACTATTGAGCGCGTTCTGATCACCCGTAAAGTTCTTAGTAGTGTATATCAAGAGTGGATCGGGAAATTGCTTGGCCTCGTCTTGCACCTGCTGCACATTAAGTACATTGGAGGCATCGTTGATCGTCACTTTGCTCGCCGCATAGGTTTGCATTGTTGTAACAGATAGCAGTGTTAGCACAATAAAAGGTGCTAGCAATATGAGAGAAGCGATACGTCGCTTACTCGCATCATATATGTTCATCATGATATGCTCTCTTCCTGGATGAACTTCAGACAAATTTATGTTCTCTTCTTAACTAACGCATACATATGTAATACGCCAAATTGGAGAGAATTTACGCAACAAGCAACAAGCAGGAACGCGGCATATGCCGCGTTCCTGCTTGTTGCTTGTTGCGTAAATTCTCTATTGGTACTGACCGATGCGAGCATGAGTATCTTGCAGTTCTGCTTGGGCTGCCGCTAATTCAGCTTGCAATGCCTGCATCTGCTGACGTAGTGTCTCGATCTGTTGCTGTCGCTCTTTCGCGGTTCTAAGATGCTCCTCCTGCTCCCTTGCCGCTTGCAACTGTGCCTGGACATCCTGCAGTTGCTGTTGCAGGGCTACGAACTGTGTTTGCAATTGCTGCAAGTCATCCGTATCTGCTGTCGAGCTTACTGAAGGCGACGAGGGAAGTGAGGATGGTGCCGACTCCGGTGTTGTCACTGGTGAAGTAAACGCCTCTGGAGTTACAGTGTTGTCGGTTGTATCGGTAACAATGGGTGACAGTTCCGTTTGTGGTTCTACAACATCGGTGTTCGTTACGAACGATGTATTCTGCACATCCTGATTGTCCGTCACTGAGGAATCGGTGTTGGCTGCGTGTGCTGCCAATGGCTCTGTATCGGCATTGGAAACGTCTCCTACAGGTTGATCCATAGTCGTGTTGGTCGCTAGAGGCTGAACATCTCGTGTATCCGTTGCATACTGAGGCTCCTCTGGCTCCGCTGAAGTTGGATTGACGATGGGAGTTTCTTCCGCTGGATACGTTGTCTGTAGCTCTGAGGCAGATGTGTTATCATCGACATAGGTAGTATCGTCCGTTATGACAGGCTGACTATTATC
This sequence comes from uncultured Ktedonobacteraceae bacterium, assembly GCA_964250805.1. Classification (GTDB taxonomy): domain Bacteria; phylum Chloroflexota; class Ktedonobacteria; order Ktedonobacterales; family Ktedonobacteraceae; genus JBBQVS01. The sequence goes on from CAXUHG010000046.1 coordinate 18,543, forward strand.
TGATTCTATGCTATAGGTGCTTGCTTCGGGCTGAGACGTTTGATTCTGTATACTGGAATCTTGCGTATCGCTATGTAGCTCGCTACCACTATAATCGACTACGAGCGGTTGAGCATCTTGCTCAGCGTCGGTGTAGTCTGGGCTACCTGAGTCGGGAACATACGTCCCCACAGTTTCGTCACTACCTGGAGATTGCGTCGTATCAGGAGTCATATGCGTAGCTTCCTGATGATATGGGTCTGAGCCAGCTTGTTCGGTATAGGTTTGTGAGGCTTGCTCTGGCTGGTCTGAGTCGGGAACGAGTACGAAGTTGACAGAGTGTTGCATGTCCTGGGAGGATTGTTCCTCAATGGATGGCGGTGTATCTTGAGTAGGAGATGTATCGGTGTGCTGAACCGGTGTATCGCTTAGAGTAGTATCATGTGTTGCTGAAGTTGTGTTTTGGGATAAGTTCTCTGTTCTGTCTGGGGCACTATATGCTCCATATTGATGCATAATTGCCTGCGCCTCTTGCTCTCGTCCAGGTGCATGTACAGCAATAATGGTGTTGCCGTTACTCTGTTCATGCGCGTAGTATTGCGCCTCTTCCTCGGAAATGCCCATGCCGGTAAGATCGCTGGTAACATCGCCACTGCCACTATTAGAGCCTGTGAATAAGTTCTTGAGTTCCTCAAAGAAGCCGCTAGAATTTTCCGGCGCAGAGCGGCGAACCTGCTCGTGAGTAAAACCTGCGTTATAAAGTGCATCCGTTGCCTGCTCTGCCGTTGCCTGATCGCGAAATACGCCTACAATCGCTGATGATGGTGTTACTGACATCTGTTTGCTCCCTTGCTAGCTAAACACTCTCCGTTACAAAGAGTGTTAGGAAATTCAATCCTATGCCATTTTGAGTATACCACCTTTTGAGTATATTCATGACTTGTACGGGAAAAGGAGCCAAAAAGATGCATAGCTCTATTAGCTCGTCACTGTATACGTAAACGGGTATTCCTAGGAGCAGCTATAGTTCCGCGCTATCAATCCAGATTGTAACGGGGCCATCGTTCAAAAGTTCGACCTTCATATCGGCTCCAAATACGCCACCTTCGACATGTATGCCATATGCGGCTATGGCCTCTTTGCAGCGTTCGACGAGAGGTTCCGCAAGCACTGGAGCGGCGGCTCCGGTAAAGCTGGGGCGACGCCCCTTACGGATGTCCGCGTACAAAGTGAACTGTGATACAACGAGAGCCTGTCCACCATTATCAAGAAGCGAACGATTCATCTTGCCTTCGTCGTCTGCAAAGATGCGTAGATGCACAATCTTGTCGCAAATCTGCTTCATCTCGGCCTCACCATCGTTCTGCCCCACAGCTAGCAGTATTAGCAAACCATATCCAATCTGACCAACGGCCTGCCCCTCAACCGTGACGCTAGCACGACTAACGCGCTGTAACAATGCTCTCATAGCTACACGTTCCTTCTCTGCTACAAATTTGTGGCCTCAGTATACGACATGTTCATAAAGATGTAGGGGTCTAATTCATTACACCCTGGTAATGCATCACCTACCGCTCCAGGGTGTAATGAATTAGACCCCTACGTTTGCCATTCCTCTTAATCAAGGCATACAATAGCCATAGCATATTTTTTGAACTTGAAAGGACTATGCGTAATGCGAAGTAAGATAACTGTTGTCGGTGCTGGCTTTGTGGGCAGTACCCTCGTCCAACGATTGGCGGAACGCGACTACGCCGATGTAGTCATGTACGATATTGTGCCGAATATGCCACAGGGTAAGGCTCTGGATATGTTGCAGGCTGGCCCAGTGCTTGGCTATGATTCGCTGGTCACGGGCACCAATGATTACGCAGATACTGCGAACTCCGATATCGTCGTGATTACCTCTGGCTTCCCACGCAAACCCGGCATGACTCGTGATGATCTAGTCAAGAAAAACCAGGAGATCGTCACACAGGTCACGGAGCAAGTGGCGAAACATTCGCCGAATGCCATTATTGTCGTCGTGACCAACCCGCTCGACGCGATGGCACAACTTGCTCTACACGTGAGCGGCTTCCCACGCGAGCGGGTGATTGGTATGGCGGGTGTGCTGGATACGGCGCGTTTCCGCACGTTTATCGCACAAGAAGTTGGCGCATCGGTACGTGACGTACAGGCATATGTGCTTGGTGGACACGGCGATACAATGGTTCCGCTCTCTCGTATGTGTACGGTTGCCGGTGTGCCCATCTCGCAGTTGATACCCACAGAGCGTATCGAGCAGATTGTGCAACGTACCCGCGATGGTGGTGCCGAGATTGTGAAACTATTGGGGACAGGTAGTGCCTATTTCGCACCATCGGCCTCGGTGCTACAAATGGTCGATTCGATTCTGCTGGACAAGAAGATGATTATGCCGTGCGCCGTCTATCTCACTGGCGAGTATGGTATTCAAAATCTATTTGTCGGTGTACCCGTCAAACTCGGCGCGAAGGGTATTGAGCAGATCGTTGAGATCGAATTGGATGAGCAGGAGCGTGGATTGCTACAAAAGTCAGCAGATGCCGTGAAAGAACTCGTGAACGTAATGGGAATATAAAAAATCACCAATAGACTCAGAAGACAACGAAGTGGGGTAGCCCACTTGGTTGTCTTCTGAGTCTATTGGTGATTGAAGAATTTGATTTTTGCTGAGGCCAGCGATAACTACGATGTATTCCCCTTTGGTTTTTGTTTGCTTCACAGAGGCAAGCAGTTCGGAGAGCATACCGCGCTCAATCTTCTCGAACATCTTTGTGAGGTCGTTGGCGATGGCGGCTTGACGGTCGCCATAGACCGCGAGGGCGTCGCTGAGGAAATCTTCGAGGCGATAGGGGCTTTCGTAGAAGATGAGCGTGTGCGGTGCCTCTCTATCCACCTCCATAAATTTGCGTCTGCCAACCGATTTGCGTGGTGGGAAGCCCCGAAATGTGAAACTATGGACGGGTAGCCCCGACAACACCAGTGCCATGATGAGCGCGGTTGGACCGGGAATCATTGTAACTTCGATATTGGCGGCGATGGCACGGCGTACAAGCGTAAAGCCGGGATCGGCGATGCCTGGTGTACCCGCGTCTGTAACAACGGCAACTGATTGTCCCTGCCGTAAAAGCTCTTCTAACCGCTCTCCAGCTCGCTGCTCATTATGCTCATGAAAAGCAATCTGCGGCTTGGAAATATCGAAATGCTTGAGTAGCAAGCCCGTTTTGCGCGTGTCTTCGCTCGCGACAACATCGACTTGGCGCAACGTTTCGAGGGCACGTAGACTGATGTCCTGCAAGTTACCGATGGGTGTGGCGACTAGGTAGAGCATAAGTGTTTTTCCTCGTATGAGAGTGAAGGATAAGATTTTCGTAGGGACCAGATTTATCGCGTCCATTGCTCAATTCATTGAGCGAGATCATGATAAACTCTGTCCGCAAGCATTCTCGCAGGGAATCTCGCGTGATAAATCACGCGTTCGGACGCGATAAATCTGGTCCCTACGAATCCTTAACCTCGTGCTTCTCATCGTCCATTCATACAGCATTAGATTTTTTACGTATCTCTGGCAATTTACCAAGTACATCCTGCCGCTTCACTTTCAATGTATGTGTACGTGGAAAGTCGTCTTCGGGCCATACTGTGAAGCCGCGCAATTGTTGGGGCGACGCAAGTTGCTTGTTGGCCTGCTGGACAATCGCTTTGGCTTTGTTCACATCTTCGAGCAGCAGAATGCTGTGTACCTGTGGGTCTGAATTGTCCTCGGTCAAGCCAATCACTACGGCGTCGCGCACACCAGGAACTGTGAGAAGCACGTTTTCGATATCCTCTGGATAGACATTCAAGCCATTCGCCAACACGATCAGGTTCTTTTTTCTACCTTTAATGTAGAGGTCGTGCTTCTCGTCCATATAGCCAAGGTCGCCTGTATGATACCATTCATTTTGAAACGCCAGCGCAGTCGCTTCGGGATTTTTCCAGTAGCCAAGTGCCACGTTTGGACCATGCACGAGAATTTCTTTATCGTCAGCAATACGGACCTCGATACCAGGGAGTGGCTTGCCTACTGAAACGAGATTATGTTCGCGTGGTGGAGTCGCTGAAATAACGGGAGCGCACTCAGTCGCGCCGTAGCCTTGAATGACCCGAAAGCCCATGTTCTCAAAACGTCTCCCCAGGACTGGCGAGAGATAGGCACCACCACTCACGAAGAAGCGGAATTTGCCCCCGAAGCGTTGATGTACCGTGCCGAAGAAATAGGAACGCAAGCCAAAGGGTAGATAAGCCGCGATCCGATGCAGCACTTCCCATGCTCTTTCACGCTTCTGACGCCGCACCTCGCGCTCAATACCACTGAGGAAAAGTTGCAGTGCCTGTGGAACCAGTACCATGCAACTCACATTCTGGCTTCCCAGGAGTTTGAGCAATGTATCAGGAGAAAGAGTACGCGCATAGAGAACGCTAGCACCTTTCGCAAGAATGGCTATATCTATAGTAAGCTCGAACATATGTGAGAGCGGCAGGATAGAGAGGGCGCGATCATTCGCCGTGATGTCTATGACCTCAAGAGCGGCAAGGGCATTACTAACAATGTTGTTGTGGGAAAGCATTACGCCTTTTGGTTGACCTGTCGTACCAGAGGTAAAAACCAGCTCGGCAAGGTCTGCATCTTTTATAGAGGGGACGCGTGCAGGGTCGAAATTCTCTTGCGGCAGTGCATCTATGTCAATGAGAGGCACGGGTGGTTTCTGCAATGTCTCATATTGCTTTTGCGTTGTGATAAGAAAACGCGCCTCACTCGTTTCAGCTATGCGCTGTAGAAAGTTTTCTTTACTACTTACATCGAGCGGGACAACAACCATACCAGCGTAGAGCGCACCGAGATACGCGACCAGCCAATCGACGCGGCTGGGACTCCAGAGAAGGAGCCGACTGCCAATTTCGAGTTCTTGTTTTTGTAAATAACCAGAAAATCCCTCGACGCGCCTCTGTACCTCCGCATATGTAAAACTCGTGATTTCTCCACCCTCAAGCGGTTCGAGTAATGCTGAACGTGTTGCGAATTGTGCTACACTGCGCGAAAATAGTTCTGGAATAGTAGTCACATCTAGCCTCTTTTCTTCATTGACTGACTGCTAGCGATGGCGTTCGGAATACAACAGCATTGTGTACAACATTGGAGAAAAAGTAACGAAACGGGAAGAACACCGTTGTAGTGCCAATCAATTATAATGCACCGATGTTCTATTTGGCTAGTGTTTAACTGCAAAAGGGCTGGTTGTAGGAACCGATTTATCACGTCCTATAAGCAATCAACCCCCACAAGGACGTGATAAATCGGTCTCTACAGCCGTTTCCTCGTCGTCCATTGGAAACCCTACATTGAACATTGCCTATACAAGAAGTATCAATATCAGAACAAAGTACAACTCGTGTTGTCATAGTGTTATTGACAAAATGGTAGTATAAAATTACTTTTTGTCAGATGAATGTCTATTGTTGATGGAAAAAGAATTTGTTTTTATAAGAATATGTCGCGCTGATATATATAAGCATCAGCAGCATAGCAATATAAATCTCTTTTATTTCTAGTATAATTACTTGTTGACAAAATTGCAATCCTATGCTAATATCTTATATAGGATGTGTCACACCCCCGCGTTTTCTTTTGTATATATATGATATCTGAATGCGTGCCTGCTTTATCTAAAGACTTTTGTAGATACATATGTATGTCTTTATGGAGAAAATGGAATGTGAGTACATCGGCTTAACAATCCACTAAGAGTGACGAAAATCGCTACCGATTGATAAGCATTCCAAAAATAATGTTTGAATTGAAAGGAAATCCGTCCATGCCATCCCTTGAAACAACAAATGTTGGAAAGGCGGTAGCAGCAAGAGTTGGAACAAATATTCGAGAAGTTCGCACAAAGCTAGGTATGACTCAGGCTCAGCTTGCCGCACCAGAATTTTCCATTTCTTACATTTCTGCCATCGAACGAGGTAAAATCCGCCCCTCCCTCAAGGCTCTCTCCATTCTTGCACGCCGCCTTGATGTGCCATTAACCTTCCTTTTAGAAGGCACGCCAGCAGGCGCGGCAGAGGCGCGGGCAGTCGGTTATTCTCCCGCGGATGCTGGTCCAGATCAGCGAATTGATGTCGATCTACTACAAGCTGATGTTTACGTACAGCAAAGTGCGTTTGCACAAGCTCAGGAGCTGCTTGAACCCATCCAACCGGAGCGCATCACCACGGATCAGGTGTATCGCTTATATCTGCTTCGTGGTCAGGTTCATCTCGGTGCTAATGAATATCAGGAAGCGGTGGTTGACCTCCGTTCTGCTCTTTCGCAAGGCGAGAGCTTGAACGATAGCGAGTACACCGAGCGGGCAAGAAATCTGCTGGGCAAGGCGTACTTCTCCCTCTACAACTACACATTGGCGATGGAGAATCACCTACGCTGTAATACTGCTATCGAACAAGGGCTAGTCACAGACCCTGTATTCTCGCTTGAGGTTTTCAGCAATCTCGCCAATGACTACTTCCGCCTGGGCGACCTCGAAAGGGCCGTCACCTACTTCCGTCGCGCTATAGACCTGCTCGATTCGATGGATCGCGATAGCAAAAGTTTCGCTCAGAAGTACATGCAGATCAGTCAGCACTACAAGTCAATTGGTAAGATTGTTATGGCTCGCGATTATGCTATGCGTAGTCTCGCGTTGTACGAGATGCGTGATGAGCAACGTCTCGTCGGTATGACCCACCAGAGACTCGGCAAGACGTTTGAGAAGCAGGACAACCTGGATGAGGCAGAGCATGAGTATCATCAGGCCATTGCTATCGAAAGCGAACTGAATGATGCTGTATCGGCTTCTGTCTGTTACACCAGTCTAGCTGAGCTACTGCTCAAGCGCGACAAAGCGGACGAGGCTGAGCAACAGGCGCAAGAGGCTCTCCGCTTCGCACAGGACGCAGACGATGCACAAACGCAGGGGCAAGCCTTGATCGCGTTGGCGCAAATTCGTCATAAGAAAGGCGATTTCGCGGCAGAGGATGAGTTCTTCACACAAGCATTAAATCTCCTGGAGTCGGCAAACGCCGATGATATCGCCGCCGGTGCCTACTTCCGCTATGCTAACATGCTTGAAGAGCGTGGCGAGGTGCAGCAAAGCTTGACTGCTATCAAGAAGGCTTTCGATCACCAGCGCCGAGGCAAGCGCAGCGATATGGAATAAGTACATTCTTGTACAAAAAAACGCACAACAGAGTCCGTTGTGCGTTTTTTTGTACAAGAATGTACTTATGCTGATTGTGCCAAACTCTTTTTTCTTGTACAATGGCAGCAAAGAAACCGTAGTTGTTTTGGAGGGCTTTCCTGATGCCATTTTCGGCGCACGACTTACGCTATCATGCTGAGCAAAACTATCCCTTACTCTATGCCTATCTACATCGTCATGCGCAGCGTTATCTAGGAGGACTCAAGTATGATGCGTTCGAGGTAGATGTCGTTGTCGGGCATGTGGTGGAGCAACTTGTTCGTCTTGGTCTCCTGGGTGCCGCCGATACAACTCCTCTCGGTGCCCTCGATAGTCTGAGCGATGCTCAATTCTACGCTTTCTTGAACCGTAGTGTAAAGAACAAAGCAATTGATAGGTTGCGCAAACGCCGCTTGCCAGTAAATACAACCGCCGAACTAGAGGGACCGGAGAGTAGCGAAGGCGATGACGATCCTCTCAATGATGCCGTTGTCTCGGTCTGGGGTAGCTCGCCCTTCTCCACACCCGAAGATATTACGCTTTTCCTTGCCTCGCAAAACGCCCTACGCAATCTCTTGAAGCACTGCATTATGATACTTGGAAGTGCCCCACACCAACTCCAAGCAGTTATGCAGGAGTTACAAGAGTTGGGAGCAGACGATTTGCTGCAAACAATAGCTGAGGCGTTACCTACAAACGCACTTGAGGCACCCGAAAATGCCCACATGAGCCAGCATAAAGACCATGCCCACAAAAAGCTCCGTCATTGTCTACAAGAACAAAGTACCAATTTGACAGTGACGATAGCTTTGCGTTTAACTGAATATGGAACACGCGCCGCGACTACCAACGAGTATACGGTTGCTCTACATACCCTCGCACAGCATGACTTTAGCGAGCATGATGTGCGTCTGGGTCTAAAGCAATTGGTGGAAGAAGGGGTACTCAACTGGCAGGGGGAAGATGTTGTTCATCTTACTACAGTCCAGATGAAGCGCTTGACACGCTTCTACAAAGAAGAGTAGGCGCGAACTACAATAAAATCAAAATAAGACGAACGGCGGTGAAGGGGTCAGGACGGAAGCCGGAGGAGGACGGAAGCCCACAAGGGGCTTCCCTACTATACTCCACGCGCGAAGCGCGTCCACACGTCGTATAGTAGGGCGCGACTACTTTAGATACATCTTGCCAACGAATTTCATTCTACCTTAGGTCAGACAAGATGCAAGGAAGCTGGTGGTCGCCCGTCGGTTTCCACTCAAGGGAGACAAGGATATGGACAACACTATTCATAATGATACATCCCATTCGCATGGCGACGATCTGCGTAAACTCGCCCAGTGGATTCAAGATATGGTATACACTCCATCTACCATTGCACCAACTACGCCGACCTCATCTCCACCAAAAAGTCTCCTGTCTGGTGAACGGGACATACAACTAGAACTAGTACTACAAGACAGTAGCTATCATAAAAGGTTTTATCAACAGATACCAGACTTTGTAGTAGCCTTATTAAAAAACGATCCCCAGGCGGCGACGCACTTCGCACCACTGCTCTATCATCTTGCTGGTTGCGCCGTCTGTCATCAGAGTTATCTTGAAATCTATGATGCTATGCAGGCTGCCCTTTTCCCTCATGAACCGCGCCCGATTCTTGGTCAGGGCACACGTACACTCGACGCGACGCCACAACGTATGTTGGCGCATCTGTGTCAGGCGTGGATAACTCAGGCTGAGGCGATACTGCGTCAGGCGCGACACGACGATCTAAACGAGGATGTAGCGGCTCGCATCCTGTTACAGGCTGCTATCCAGATGAGTTCGCACATCAAGCAAGATGCTGTACGCCAGCAGGCTCGCCATGACCTTGTGCGCGTCGCCACTCTCTTCGATGTTCCAGCAAGTTCCTCAACCTCAAGTATCCCTGCTGAGTATGCATTTACCCCTGCTCTAGCTGGCAACAAAGGAGTGACAAGGCGCGGCGACAAAACAAAGGCGAAGGACGCGGATGCAGTGGCGATTATCCTACAATCGCGTTCGTTAGAGGGGAGCATCATGCAACGTGGGCAGATGTTGGAGTTACACCTGCAAGACCTAGAAGAGTCGCTACGTGGTCACTACATCACCACCTCAATTGCTCTCGGTTCGCTCATCGAGCCAATCCGCTGGCTAGGTGGCAATCCTCGCGCCATTCGCAGCACGGTTCCCGTAGACCCAACAGGCACACTCACCATGCTCCTCGGCGAAACCGACCTCAAGCTGAGTGTACCAGAGGAGCGTAACCTGCTAGAGACGACGTTCTCTCTGTTGGAAGTGCGCATAACCGAATAATGTAATCGCATCGTCTTTCGTAGGGACCAGATGTATCGCGTCCGAGTGCGTGATTTATCACGCGAGATCATGCCTAAGAGAGCTTCTATACTTGATTCGTCAAGATTTCACGCAATGAATTGCGCAGTGGACGCAATACATCTGGTCCCTACGAAATAGGGTTGTATCACGGTTGGGCATGCGGTTTGACCTTCACATCATCGACCGTCGCTGATTTGAATATAGACATCATCGAGTTGTCGCAAAACATCCGAAATTTTCTTGGAAACGGCAGGCTGCATGTTGTCCCATTGCAACAAAAAGTAGAGGCTGCGCAAGAAATTTTTGACGTTAGCTGCACTTCTCCACGCGCTCACGTCGGAGCCACGTTGTACATAGCACGCCTCTAACCAGTTATCGAGAAAATCTTCATCGACCTGTCGCCCCGCTATCATATGTTGTGTCGCTGTAGCGAGGCGCATATCCTCCTCGTGATAAAGTGGCTCCGATAATTGTGCGAGCTTACGAATCGCCTGTAGAATGTCTACGCGGTCTTGTCGCGTCATAGTCGGGTGTTGAGCGCACTCGTCAAGTGCATCGGCGAGATGAGCCATCGCATGTGCCCAGCCCTTGCCATCCACGTAACCGCGCCAATCCTTCTCCTCTTTCGCGTACCGCAACAACGCCTGTTTTACGCCTTGCACAGTTGATTGTGAAAATGCGGCCTCCTTTGCATCAGTGTAAAGAATGGCGGCGACGATAAGGTTGGAGAAGCTTCGCATAAACACAGAGTCGGTATTGACCTCGCCAATAGCATAAAACAGATGGTTCTCATCTATGACGGTCTCTAGCAAATGCGTCATCTGCTCTTGTGTCAATATTCTCTTGTCAAGAATGCCGCTTGCGAGAATCATGTAGCTCAATTCGTCGCGTAACTCACCGTCAGGTGAACTCAGATTCGCAAGGAGGGCTAGGGCAAATTCGTAGTTGTCGATGTCACGCGGGAGTATACAGTTATTTTCGGCAATGTCGCGTAAAAATTGTTTGTTCGTTGCCTGTTTTTGCATTGATTGCATCACTACATCTTTCTATAGAATATAGAATAAATCACCAGTGGAATAGAAAGTGCGTCTCCGGTCTCTCTAATAGTATATCTTGTGATGAGGAAATAAACGTCTGTTCGCGGGGATAGGCACGCACTGTGAGCCTTTGCTCATTGGGACGACCCTCTCTCTGCCAGCTTTCCAGTAACGAGACAAGATGCTGTGACAAATCAGCATCGTCTCCAAAGGTACGTACTATCAAAGGTACAGATGGTATCTGTGGCTTACTATCTGTACTCATCAAGTCTGAGCTTTTTATGTCTGTTGCTGCATATGTGAGCAAACTGAGAGCATGTTGACCGAGAATACCCATGACGTTATAGGCAGAAATATTGCCGAGCATGGGAAAAAGATCGGGCACGATGCCGCGTTCTATCGCTGTATGTTGCAGCATCAGATTACAAAATCCAGGTTCGTGTAGGGCTAGCCAGAACGTGAGGTTAGAAAAAAGCTCCTGAATTCGCGCCGAGACTGATGTTGTTCTATCGGAGGGAGGAGCATGCAACCATTGCATTACTCGCTCAGTATCAACCGTAGTCTGTTCTCCGAGCGTGAGGTACACAAGCCCTTCTTCCGACGCAAGCTGTACCTGTTGTCCCTGTTCAGCGAAGACGCCTCGTAGACCGACGAAACCACATGGTTGTACCGAAATACTCTCAAAATGTGTCTCCACACGCTTAAATGCAACCGCGATCTGCGGGCCGCGCACGCTCAAAGGCAATAAAAGGCGTCCATTTTCCGCCAGTTGCTCCCTCCACGCGGGAGTGATGTCACCTGCATTGACCGTCAGAATGATACGATCATAAGGAGCGGCATCGGGAAAACCCAAACCACCATCGGCACATATCACCTGCACGCGCTCGTACACCGCCACCGCGAGATGCTTACGTGCGTTTTCTACAATGTCTTCGTCGATGTCGATAGTGATAACCTGTCCAGTCTCACCGACGATATGCGCCATTAACGCTGCGTTATAACCCGTACCGGCACCGATTTCCAGCACGCGTTGTCCTTTATGCAGGTCTAGTTGCTCTAGCATAATCGCCATAATCGTCGGTTGCGACGAAGAGCTAACAAAACGCCCATCAACCGTCTTGGTGATAATGGCCCTGTCCTGATAGACCTCCTGCGGTGCTACCTCTGGCAAGAACAGGTGACGCGGTACCGCACGAAAAGCTGCCTCGACACGATGCGAAGGAAGATAGCCCTTCGCCTTCAATTGGTCGATGAGTTCTTTTTGTAGTGTTTGTAGTGTTTTGTCGCTCTCTTCTGCCATGACCTCTGCCCGTATTTTATATAATCTTATCCTCTTGTAAACTCTTTAATTCACGCTTCAATGCTTCATTTAAGTTCATTATGCTACTGTATTTTAAGCATCTTTGTCCCTGTACATCAAAACGTAACTCTTGTCCGCGTTTCACTAAAAGTAATGTTGGTTTTCCCTTTCCCCATGCATATCCTACTTCGAGATACACATTCGGATTAGCACCAGTCAAATCCGCTATTACTACTGATGCCGTTTCGATTTTCTTTTTGACTCGATCAAGAATATCTCCGGTAAAAGCTGTCTCGTCGATACGTTCGCACACTAAACCCATAGAGCGAACTGGCTCTTGAATTCCAAAATGAAATACATCCTCCATGTCGCCTGCAAACGGCATAGCAATAAACGCATGCTTTTTCGCATACTCTACTGTACCAGTAACATCATATTTTGCAGCGTTTATTGGTAAACGTCCTGAAGATTCGATAATGAAGCGGAACTGCCCAGATTTTCCTGCTGGTTCTGCAAAATTAGTACGAGTAAGCTTTTCGTCTGCTGCTTTACATAGACGCTGCACACGTGCCTCATTGATGTCAATAATTGTAATTGATGCTAGGTGCTGAGAAAATTTGCCCTCTCTTAGAGCATCCATATAACCCGCTATTTGCGATTGAATCGCTTCAACCTCGTCCAGACCGTATCCTATTCCATGAATGGTCATAACAAGATGTTCGATTTGTGGAGCCTGAATTGCTAAAATACGCAATACATCAGCAGCGAATTGCCGTATTTGCGGGTAATCAAATTCATCAATGGGTGGGACACCAACAAAAAGAACATATTTTTTGTTAAGAAGACCTCTTGTATCTATAAGTTGAGCTTGCCCTTTGGCTAGTAATAAATCTTCTTCAGGTATTTTTAGCTCCCTTATTAGTTGAAGCGCAATCTTTTTATCTGTTCCATAAAAATTCTGAGCGTATTTTAGGGCAATTACATCAGAATTGAAGGTTTTTACATCACCTTGTTGGACGCTGAATTCTACAGTTCTTCTGCTATACTCTTGAGCAATTCTTCTTATATTTGTTGCTATATCTTCATACACAATTTCACGGTTTGACCAACTCGTAACAGGCTTGGGTAAAACTTGTAAGCTACTAATACTATGTTCTTCAACACTTCTTCTTATATTTTTTACGATATCTACAAAAGCACTCTCACGGTCTAGCCATGTAGTAACAGGCTTTCCTCCTGTAGGCAAAACCTGTAAGCGGCTGAATGGAGCGTCTGTCCAGTCAACAGGACGAAGGACGATTGGAATAACACTAGCGTTTCCAGACTCATGACGTTGAAGTGCTCTTTGCATCTCAATGCCATAACAGTAATCCGAAGTGAGAAAGCTAGCACTAATCAACAGAAGAATAATATCTGCTGTTTCAATATGCTCATCGATCTCATGCTCCCAAACTGTACCAGCAGTAATCACGCGATCATACCAAGTGCTAATGAGGTTTTGTCGCCCCAGGACAGTTAAATGAACATTAAGTTCATCACGAAGCTCCTCATCTTGATGGGCGTAACAACAGAACAGCTTTAGTGGCGTGCTAAGGTTAGTTCTCATAGCCTAAAGTCCTCGCTTCATTTCAATAGATATTAGTTGGATTATCATAACATAGAAATGTTTGCATGACTATAATTGCGACTACAAGCAAAATGAATCGTTAGCTAGGCTCAATGATTTTATTACTTATTGCTGCTATCCAAGAAGTAAACATAAGTTTACTACATCTTTGATTGCTTAATCATCGCATTAAACTTCCCATGACGCAATTTTATCACGATACTCCACAGAAACCAAAGGGAACCAGCGGCGAGGAGTACAAGTATTGGTTCGATAGGAGCGCGGAAACGTGGACCACCGTAAAAAACAAGATTTTGCGCTATCGTTAAAAGAACAATCAAATAGACGAAGAACAGGTCATGCCTTCTTTGCCAGAACGCGGGTATGCCAAGAGCCGCAAGTGCAAAGATACAGGGAGCGATAACATTCATCCAGGCGACAACAATCTGCGTAGATATCATATTTGGAAAACGTGAGGTTGGCAGGTCGGCCTCGACTGTCACAGGAGTCCACATGTTTGTGAAATGTAAGAACAATAAGTGAGGCATAGCACTGAGATGATGAAGTACCCATTGTTTTGCCGCGTCAGTGTACACTACATCCTGCTCGACTTCACAACGAGCATCACAGGTGTATAGAGGAAACGGTTTGGCTATAGTGGGACTTGAGCGCAGGGGATTGATCCACGAGCCTGCATAGTCAGGGTTTGCCACTATCTGATCATTGTATGCACCGAGTAAGACAATGCCGTCGCCACCAGCGACGGAAACAAAACTGTGCGAAACCTCGTAGTTGCGAATCGTCCAGGGAGCAATGATTGCCACCGCTATCAGTGTACTGATAAGTAGCCCTTTGCCCGCAAATGACCAGGAAAACACTTTGCGCCACGCCATAAAGACTCCCCATAGCACCAACAATACAAGCACCGCTGGACCGTTCGGCCTAGTCAACGAGAGCAGACCGAGCAAGATACCACAGAGAATCCACTTATAGCGACGAGGCGTGTGCTGCAAGCCATACACGGTATAACAGAGGGCGAACAGGAGAAAGGTGTAGAGCGACTCCGTGTAGAGCCAACCATCGTAAATAAAAAGGCCAGGGTAGATAGCCGCGATAATCCCTGCTAACAGGCCAAGATATGTATTATTTGTAAGAGCCTTGGCAAATAGATAGACAAAGACGCAAGTAGCCGCCCCAAGCACGCAGAAAAAGAGACGCGCGTAAAAATCACTTGGACCAAAGGGAATGGAAATAAGCGCGATCAACGCAGGCCATAGAGGAGCGCGATTGACGGTTGGATAATATAAATGCAGACAATAGCAATGCACAGAAAGCGCATTGAAACCGATTGTCTGATAAAAAAACGCGTCATGCGTTGGTGTGTAACGGCGAGCAACGGTAACATTATAGAGTACGCGTATGCTGAGGGCAAAAGTAAAGAGTATACTCACTGGCACAAAGCGGGATAACTGTTTCATACTTATAATTCCCTGCGGTGCCAATCAGTCAACTGTTGATAGGCATGAGCGATGCGTAGCACTGTCGCCTCCTCAAAGGGCTTGCCCGCGACCTGAATGCCAACAGGTAATCCTTCGGTCGAGAAGCCGCAAGGGAAAGAGACCGCAGGGAGACCGGAGAGATTAAAGGGCATAGTGAGGCGAAGTAGCGCAACTGTGGCGTTCTCCGTTATCCCATCAATCTGCATATCTTGTCCTACCTGTTCAAGTGTTGGAGCAGGAATAGGTAGCGTGGGTAGCACAAAGGCATCGACGCGTTGCATAATTGTACGCAAACTGCTCGAAAACACGCGCCGCTCGTACTGAGTGCGTAGATAGTCAACGGCAGCAATAGTCTGCCCCTGAACAAGTCGGGAACGCACTGTCTCACTATAGAGGTCAAGGCTTTCGGTGAGCCAGCCTTTTTGCAGGTGTGCAAGCGTTGCCTCTGGCATCTGTATCGTTCGATACAAGTCCATCGTCGGGCGCGGCAGTTCCACGTCCACAAGCTCGGCACCCGCCTCCTCTAAAACGTGAAGGGCGGCACGCCATAATGTTCGCACCTCTGGATGAAGGGGAGCATAAAACGACTCTTGTGGCACACCGAGCTTGATACCCTGTAGTGACATCGGACCTCGACCCTCTACGCCGTTGATAAGCGTTGTCGTAGAGCGACCAGGAGTGCTTGATGGACCCACAACACTGTTAGGGTCGCGTGGGTCGTACTTCGCAATAGCATCAAAGATAATCGCGCAGTCCTCCGCGCTTCGTACAATTGGACCAACGGCATCAAGTGACCAACTCAGCGGAATCACACCAAAACAACTCACACGTCCGTAAGTTGGTTTGAGTCCCGTAACACCGCAACATGCCGAAGGAATACGGATGGAGCCACCCGTATCGGTGCCAATCGCGCCCAATGCCATACCCGAAACAACAGCCGCCGCCGAGCCGCCGCTTGAACCACCTGCTGTATGTTCGTGCTGCCACGGATTGCGCGTGGGCGGAGAGTAGGGACCATACGCAAATTCAAACGTGTTTGTCTTACCTAGAATAATGGCTCCGCTTTTCCGCAACTGCTCAACTACCATCGCGTCTTCCTGCGAAATATGATTCTCTAACACTTTGGAGCCAGCGGTGGTACGAACGCCCTTCACCGCAATCAAGTCTTTGACCGCAATCGGAATACCATGCAGTTGACTACGATAGAGTCCTGTACGCAACTCCGCCTCCGCTCTATCGGCATCTTCGAGAGCCTGCTCGCGCATCACAGTAATGTATGCCTGGATATCGTCATCCTGCTCGTCAATGCGTTCGAGCGTCTCCAGAACGAGTTCGGTCGGTGTAATCAGCCCCGAATGTATCTCTTCGGCGGCCTCGCGTATGGACGTGTAGGGCATAACGTAGTCAACTTCCTTCTCAATGTTTTTGTTTCTTGCTTCGCAGAATGTCCTCATTATAACAAACATGGCTACGCTTTGACACTGTAGTTATAATCATCATAGGTGATGGAAAAGCTTTAGAGAGGAACGCCATAAGCACCTTAAATTTGTCGTCTAAGCCCAGCCGCGAGAGGCTCGGTGATGACATCTCTGAGCGTAGCCTCTCGCATGGCCCCAGAAGAGCGATAAGCCTGATTTGGGCAAAAAATGAGGCGTTTTGTCATCTCAAAATTGCTCCCAAAAATGAGCCTCTCGCAAACGCTTGTTTTCCTCGGCCTCTGATGCTATACTAGAGGGGTAGCAGTCTGAATGGCCTGTGCAAACCGTGAGGTATTGAAACCATTTGGTACGCCAATGCCGATTGTATCGGCGATCAGCCGTCTGAATGGCCTGTGCAAACCGTGAGGTATTGAAACGCACCTCATCGTCCGGTCAACTTGTTCGACTCAACGTCTGAATGGCCTGTGCAAACCGTGAGGTATTGAAACCTACCTGCCGAGTTTGAGCCTGGGTCGCCTTCTGAGGTCTGAATGGCCTGTGCAAACCGTGAGGTATTGAAACCCCACTCGTCTTCCCTGAAAATAAATCGAAAAAAAGGGTTTAATGGCAATGAAAAAAATTAACTAATT
>CAXUHG010000047.1:0-12172 GCA_964250805.1 uncultured Ktedonobacteraceae bacterium
TTGGCGTCTATAGTGGAGAGCAAACGCTACCATCGCTTATCGTACCCGCCCTCGAAGAGGTGGCAGTCGAAAAGCTTTTCGCGTACAGATAAGGGAGTGCAGGGAGACCGCAAGGGTCTCCCCTACATTTCGGACCATTTTACGTGTAGGGGAGACCCCTCCGGCCCCCAACTATTTTTCCTTATTTTTTTGGTGGTGGGCCCCCGGTTTGCGGTCTCCCCTACATGTGCTATTATTCATAACAACTACGTTATGAATTGAGGCTTTTGTATGTCGAGAAAACTTCAGCCAGCGAAACAGTCAGAGGAAGAGATTTTTCAGCATTATCAATGGTGGGATAAGAACTGTTTACTCTTTCAGATCAACAATGAACGCTGCGATTATATAGAGTCGCGTGTCAACCGTGTCTTTGGCAAAAACGCATTACGGCAACAAGAGGTGTTAGAGGTTGGTTGTGGTGGTGGACTGATCGCACACGAGCTAGCACAACGTCAGGCATTGATCATTGGCATCGACCCTTCGCCAAATGCGTTAGAGGTGGCACGCGAGAAGGTACGTTCAAGCGGCTTGGGACAAAATGCATACTTTGAGCTTGGCTACGCCGAGTCGCTACCCTACGCTGATGGCAGCTTTTCCATTATCGTGTGTCTTGATGTATTGGAGCATGTCAGCGACCTACAGGCGACGCTCAAAGAAATCGCTCGCGTCCTCGCCCCCGGCGGCATCTTTGTTTTCGACACCATCAACCGCACATTTCTAGCGCGTCTCGCACTCATTTGGATCGGCGAAAATATCTCTATCAACGGACTTACTCCTGGTATCCACAACTATCGGAGATTTATCAAGCCAAACGAGCTACGCAACGCACTCACAGCGAATGGGTTGCTTATTGGTGAGATAACAGGCTTCATGCCACGAGGTTTCAAGAATGGGCGTTTGATACTTGGCCCCGGCTGGTTCACAAGCGTCTCCTACATAGGCTATGCAATAAAATAAAACAAAACAGGTATCACCGTCGAAGACAGTGATACCTGTTTTGTTTTATTTTATTGATTCCAAAATTTTTTATCTTCTTTTGACATAGTGCTGTGTTGCATGGCTTGTTTGAAGCTAATTTTTGTGGTCTCTTCTTGCTGTGAGGTGGTTTTGACCTGGCGTCGATTAAGGCCAAGTGAGGACTGACTATGAGTGAGCAGAGTGCCGAATTGCTCGCCCGGAACCTCGAAGAATTGCGCAAGGCGGTCGAGTTGACGCTGGCTCAGACTGACCAGTTCAATGGTACCATCCTCGAATAGTTGCCACACATCAAGGCTCAGCCGCAGTGCCTTTGCCACCGCTGATTTTGTGAGTTTGCGCTGCTGACGTAGTTCAGCGAGTGTCGCAACTTGTGGAGCAACGAATACGCGCTCTAACGCGGTTCGCATAGCACGTTGTGTCAGGGCTAAGAGTTGCTCTTCATCCTTGCCTTCAGTTGCGGAATAGGCAGCGATAAAGGTGATAAGAGCATCCTGTTGCGCCGGATGTTCTTTTAATAGACGGAGTTGTGCTTGAGTATCGCCAGCCTCTTTAGCAGCCAGCCAAGCCATTTTCAAGGATTGTAGTTCAGACATAATACGCGATACCTTTCTATGTTGCTGCACTGCTTCTTCCACACTACTGCGGTTGCACTACAGGTATATATATTCTCTGTTGCTCTTTAACAATGCACTCGCCAAGATAGCGACGTGCCCGCTCATATCGTGTGCGTACTGTGCGTTCGGTACGTTTGCACACAACGGCGATATCGTCCCACTTCATGCCCTCAATCGCACGCAACACCATGATGGTACGGTCTAGAGGGTCCTGCAAATAGGTTAGGATGCGTTGGCTCTCATGTTCGGCGTGCAACTGCTCGTACTCGTCGTTGGGATCTGCGACATCTGCGTTCGAGAAGCTGTCGTCGTCGGGCGAGACCGGACGAATCGGGTCAATCAATGCCTGTGGCACATGTTGCGGGCGGCCTGATGGACGTCCCTCTTCATCGCGCCGATAGTACAGACCCTCCTGCCGTAGCACACGGTTAAACTCATCAGCACAAAGACAACGCAAATAATGCACAAAGTTCTGCGTCATGAACACCTCTCTAGTGTCGAGAGCCTCACGTAACAGGTGTTCACTCATGTTCGCAATTGCCTCTTCGCGCAGGTCTGGTCGATGACGCAGCCCCTGCGAATGCTTCTGAAACGCTGGTAGACAGCGTAACAGCAGTACCTCCGCAAGAACTCGCGTACCAGAACTATTGCCTTTTACATGCAAGGCTCGAAGAGCTTTTACCAGCTCAATCTCGTGTATTTCGTAACGACCTTCGGCGGTTTTACGTCGAAGTTGCTCCTGTACAAGCGGGTTGGTAGGGTCACTCAGATCGATCATGAATTTCCCCTCACTTTACTGCTTTTTTTGTAGTGGCTTCTGTAATATATATTCTTTCTGCTGTGTAAAAAGCGGAAATATCTCAATAGGGCTACCAATGTCCGGTATCAGTGACGGTTTTGTTTCGTTCATAAGACATTTAGGCTACCAATGTCCGGTACTGGTGAAGGTTCTGTTTCGTTCCATAAGACATTTAGGCTAATAGTAAACGCTACCGGTTACAATTCTGTTTCGTTCCATAAGACATTTAGGCTAATTTCCGTCTTACGCCAAGAGAATAGATACGAATTGATATACAATAGCATCAGCTAGTCGATAACATGGAGAGGCACTAGAACATCTCTATGTTACAGATAAATTAACAGATAGGCAGGATAATAGCAAATATGACCTTTCCTCGTGTAAACGCCGCCATTGTTGTACTCCTCTTGATAGGGTGTTTCGCACTGCTGGGAGTAGGAAGCGTGATTCTTGTCGGACCATCGCTGACTCATAACCGGACAGCAGCACACGACGCAGGGGTAATCAAAACGGTGAACCCCACTGATATGAGCTTTACACTATTAACTGCTGACCATAGAACGCTTCATTTTCAATGCTCAGACCGCTGCCGCACCGCGCTTGGTCATATGGAACGCCACAAGACGGAAAAGGCACATACAGATGTGTATTATGTGGTGATGGGAAATAATTTCTTAGCATTGGACGTGGACTGAATACTGCATACCATGAAACAGGCAACTGTTGAAAATAGAGGGGGACCCGTGATTAACAAGAATGATAGGGGACTTTCAATACAACGACCGTATCTGGATGGAGCCGATATTGTTGTTATAGGAAATGGAATCGCAGGTTTGACCGCTGCGTTAGAGGCACGCAGCCTTGCGCCAGACAAACGTATCGTCATTATCACGGACCAGATACATCCAACGATCAATACGCCCGCCCTCAAGCAGTTCGCGATAGGGAAACTGACTCGTGAGCAACTGCTGGCCTACCCAGCAGGAACCGAACGGACGGAGCGCATCCATATCATGCCAGCACGCGTCGAGGAGATACACGCACAGAGCAAATACGTCACGTTAACGGGTGGACGCGGCTTCGGCTATTCTTCGCTTTTAATAGCCACAGGTAGCACTCCAACGGGACTCGCGGAGGACCTGCCAGGGCGAAATTTTGATGGGGTCATGACACTTCATCGTTTGCAAGATTATCTAAACTTACGGCGGCACCTCGCTGAGGTGAGTGAGGCTGTCGTCATCGGGGGTGGCGCACACGCAATCGAGACGGTGATGGGATTATTGCACTGGGGCATTCACGTCAACTGGCTTATTCGTAGCAAGACCTTTATGTCGAACATCCTCGATGCACCAGCTTCGCAGATGGTTCTGGCGCGTCTGCAACGCGCGGGCGTGTCGATTCTAACCGAGACAGAGATATTGGGAGTCGTGGGGCGTGTCGGGGGCGTTGTTGGCGTCATTACCAATCACCAGGAGATGATTCCATGTCAGCTTGTATTGTCCTGTACAGGCACTCAGCCTGTACAGGACTTAGCGAAACGCAGTACACTCCCTATGCGTTACAAGCGCGGTATTTTGGTCGATGACCAGTTGCACACAAGTGTCCGCGATATTTATGCAGCAGGCGATGTAGCCGCTTTGAAAAATCCATTGACAGGTGTCTATGAAACACGAGCGCAATGGTACGCCGCCGTCTCACAGGGGCGCACAGTCGCCGCGGTGATGACAGGGCACGAAGAACTTGCCAGCGAACCATTCGGTGTGCAGTGGCACGCGACACATCTAGGTGAACTTTCGATGCTCACCGTTGGCAGCCCACTCACGCAGCACGAGCGAATAACAACGCTGACCGACACAGGGCAAGGCGGCTATCGGCGCATGGCGATTGTCGATGATCGGCTCGTTGGCTACCTCTCGCTTGGCCCACGCCAGCCAGATAGCCTTGCCATCAAACGCATCATCGACGAAGGACACTCCATACGCTCAATCACAAAGTCTCTGCTCAAGGGCACATTTGATGCGCGAAGATATCTCTCGCAACAGCACACGAGAGCCGCACAGGGCATGCTCAGTACAAGAGGTCTGCCTGCTCTTCCAGGTGTTCTCAGCGGCAATGGAGGTTCAGCAGCGCAACGGCAACCTATCCGCATAGCAGGTGAATTCAGCAAGCCGACGCGTGTATTGCCTCCACCCCAGCCCGCGTTTGTGCAGACGGACCCATTGCCGCCTCATGAACGCCATACCGATGAATTGCAGCGACAGCCGTTTCGTCAAACCGGACCGATACAGCGCAATGGAACAGCGCGACCAGCACCCGAAATCGTTGAAGAGGAACTGGGTACATTTACAGGTCATCTACCAAACTTTGGGAACAACGTTGTTGAGTCCGCGCCTCCACGCCAGTATGATGGAAAAACGCCTTCGGGCAAGCTCTGGTCCTACACAAATGAAGCGGCGTTGCCAGCAGAATTCTCTCAAGGTCAAGGGCAGAGACCATCGGGTAGCTTGTGGTCATACAACGATTCAGGCAACTCAAGAAAGGGACGTTAAATGTTTAAACCTGCACTGCTACATAAAACCGGCCCACAGGTCGTACAAGAGATTCGCGCCTGCATCGGTTGCAACGAATGCTTACTTGCCTGTCCTGCAATTGCTGAACCCATCACGATTGATGTACTTAACCGCGAAACGGTTTCAGGGCAGGTTTCGCCCGCAGTGGCTCGCTTCACACGTTCCTGCTATCAGTGCGGTGCCTGTGTCGCACCCTGTCCCGTCGGTCTACACAGAGATGCAATGATGATGTGGCTCAAGGTGCGTCTACTACAATCGGGCGAGGAGGAGTAAAACATGCATATCGACTCTTTCGATGGTACAGAATTCGGAGATAGCTATAAAAAACAGGAAAGAGGCTATCCGTGGCTCTTCTCGTACTTCTCAAGTGCGCGGGTGAAAAGCATACTCGCCGCGCTTGCTATCATTGGTTTAGGTGGCGGCTTCTATGTGTGGTATAGCCGTTATGGGAGCGATCCTACTCCTGATAGCGTGGTGGGTTTGGCCTTTGCGGTCCTCGGAACGCTCTTTGCTATAATGGCGGGCGTGCTTTTTACGTTGCGCAAACGCGCTCGTAAACGCGCCATTGGTCAACTGAATGGGGCGTTGCAATGGCACATAGCCTTCGCCGTCATCGCTCTTGCCTTGCTCTTTATGCACTCGTTCGGCAATTTCAATCCGCGCACCGGAACCTACGCCCTCTATGGCATGATCGCAATGGTCATTAGTGGCTTCATCGGGCGGGCACTTGACCACTTTATGCCACGCATGATTACGCAACAAGTGCAAAAAGCATTAACCGTCCAAGGCGATGACCGTATCACAACTATTTCACGCAAGTTGCAAGATATCGTCGTCTACAACACACAAGAGGTGCAACCATTCAACGCACAGAAACCACAAGGGCTACCCTTTGTGAAGCCGGCACGTCCTGGCAAACAAGGCACAACAAGCACCTTCACTGGTGGCGCATCCTCATGGGACCTCGCCTACATCTCGTTAGAGGAAACGCCACAGGAGTTGAGCCGCGACGAACAGCACTACCGCTTCGTACCCGATAGAAAAAGTGCGCTTGCCGAACCAGGGGCACTTATTCCAGGAGTGCAGGCACAGATGGCGGAACTACAGGACGTGCAACAGGCGTTGCAGCGCGAACAGTTTTTCCGCTACATCATTCGCTACTGGCGCATCGTGCATGTCTGCATCGCAATCACTACACTTGGTCTCACGCTCTGGCACATCGAATATGCGCTCACGCTGTGGTTGCCTCACTAAAACAAAAAAGAAAATGAGTGGGAGATGCTAGTGGCATCTCCCACTCATTTTCTTTTTTGTTTACACCGTTACTGGTGCCTTCGTGAGTTCCTCGCTCACATCCCAGAGTCGATTCTGTGCTGCGACATTGTGAGACAGCCTCGAAGAGGAAATTTCGCGCTCGTTATAATAAAACTTCCCCGTTTCGCCCTCAAGTTCTGGTGCCGATGCGAGACGAATAGCCGTCTTCGCGGCATCGGCGGGTGTCTTGGCTCTTCGCATTGCTAAAGCGGTCAATCTGGCAAAGAGTCCACCATTGCCCATACCAAAGTTCGTCGAAACAGGGCCAGGACCTATAGCATTGACGGTGACTCCTGTTCCTTGCAAACGTCGCGCCAAATCGTAAGTGAACATTACGTTTGCGAGCTTGGCCTGAGAATAAGCAGTAAAACCCAAGATACCATAGCTCTTCTCGCTTTGTAGATCGTCAAAATGAATCTTGCCTATTCCCTGCGCCTGCGAACTGATGTTGATGATACGCGAAGGTGCGCTAGCCTCGAGCGTGTCGAGTAGCAGGTTGGTGAGCAGGAAATACGCCAGATGATCGAGGGCAAAAGTCATTTCCAAGCCATCAACCGTTGTTTGCCGCCTGGAGAAGACAGCACCCGCGTTATTGACCAGCACATGCAACTGCGAATACTTCGCTTTGAAGTCCGCAGCGAGCTTGCGCACCTCTTGCTGCGATGCGAGGTCAGCGAGCAACAGGTCGATGTTTTCGTTATCGCTCTGCCGCGTTATCTCCCTGAGTGCCTCCTCGCCTCTCTGCTTATTACGAGCCACAAGTACAACCGTCGCCCCCAATCGTGCAAGGCCGAGGGCGGTCTCTTTGCCCATGCCCGATGTCGCACCAGTGACAAGGCAAATTTTGCCTTGCATGCTTTTTGATGTTGTCATGATATTGTATCGTCACTCCAATAGTTTTTTGAAAGGTTACAATTCTAAAGAAACTATCTTATGTATAGGATACGCATAGCTACAGCGATTGTTGGACAAATTGAGAGGCATGCATAACGAAACGTTTCCGAGCGTCGAGTATGCATTACATCTACTTAACATAAATATTACACTTATCATCTTCTCTTAAAGATAATTTCATAAATGATTGTTATAATGTCTCATATAATACACAAGTTTTTCCGTATTCACAGTCATTATGGAGGTGCAAGTATGTTTCCTAAGTCCTGGATTGGTGGAGCAACGGTGCAATTACCTTTCGCCGTCAATCTTACCATCTACATTCTTGTTTGGATTATTGCGCTTGCTGGACTCTTCTTTATTTGGCGTCGTGGTCGGGCACTGGGATTTGTGCGTTGGACGACACAAGACATTCTGATTCTTGCGATGATGGGCGTCTTGCTTGAGGTCTACGACAATCTGATTGGCGACCAATTCATCACACCTATCATTAATCTCATTCCCTTTGGTCATGCCTTCGCACTCAACGACCTACCATACATGTTCCTGCTCATGGTTGGTATCGCAATGATACGCAAGCCAGGAGCGGCAACGGCAATGGTGTTCCTGAACTTCCTGCTGATGCAGTTGTTCTATAGTGGGCAAGGCATCAATGTATTGGATTGGCCCTATGGTTTACTGCAAGGACTGTTCGTGGACCTCTACTTCGTCTTGCGTGGTAATCAGGTCTTTGCTCGTGGCGGCACACAGGTCATTATCGACGGCCTCATCATGGGTGTGTTACGCGCCTTCCCAGCCGTGACCTATCAGTCCGCCATTCAAAGCCCACTGCTCACAGGCGAAACCAAAACACTTGCCTACATTTTATTCTACACGCTCTTCAACCTAATTGGTAACGGCGTCGAAGCAGCAATCTCCGCACCACTTGCCGTTCGTATCGCGCGTTCGGTCAATCCATCGGCACGTCGCACCGCTCCTGTTGAGCGCGATATACCAGCCACAGAAAATCGTGTTGTTCCCGCGACAAGCGAAGGGAGGGCTTCATGAACCTACGACTGCTCTCAATTATTGCCGGAATTCTGACCGTTCTTTTGGCTATTGATGGCATCTATATGTTGGTGTCGCAGTACAACGGGAATGAGACACAGAATTTTGGTCTGCACGATGGGGCAACGGTTCTTATCGCAGCCGGTATCCTGCTCGTTATCACTATCATCGCATTCGTAATGTCTACACGAGCTGCCAACCATGAAGGAATCGTGCCAGTTCCAGAAGCGACTCCAACAGACAACACAAGAGCCGAGGTACAACCTACCGAGGTAGAGCCAGAAGTCAAGGAGTAGTATGCCTGATCTGCGTGTAGATCACCTCTCCTTCGCATATCTCGATACCCCTGAGCCAGTTCTCAGGGGTATCGACATCGCAATTCCAAAGGGTCAATTTTTGCTGCTAGCGGGTCCATCGGGTTGCGGCAAATCCACGCTCGCGCTCGCGCTAGCTGGCCTGATTCCCACGCGAATTGCAGGTGATATAGAAGGCGAAATTTACCTGGATGAGAAACGCATTAGCAAGATGGAGATTAACGAAATCTCGCAATACATCGGAATGGTATTTCAGAATCCAGATAACCAACTCATTCAAATTGATGTGGAGTCGGAGGTTGCCTTTGGACCCGAAAATCTCGCGCTACCACACGCGGAACTTGCGGAACGAGTCGAACAATCGCTTACCTACACACGTATGAACACACTAGCGAAACAAGAAATTTTCGCGCTATCGGGTGGACAGAAGCAACGTGTGGCAATCTCTGCTACGCTTGCCATGCGCCCCAATATTCTCGTCCTCGATGAGCCGACATCCGACCTTGATCCAGTAGGTACGCAAGAGGTATTGAGCGTCCTACGCACGCTCAACAAGCAGTATGGTATGACCATCGTCTTAATTGAACACAAGGTTGATGAGGTTATTCCGTGGGTTGATCGCGTGTTGTTGATGGATAAGGGGCGAATCGTGGTCGATGAACCCCCGCGCAACGCCTTTAACGATATTCCATTATGGGATGCATTGGGCGTTTCAGTGCCACAAATGGTACGCCTTGCCCGAAGCATCCCCGATGTGTTTGGCACTACGACACCGCTTACCGTTGATGAAGCCTACAATGCGCTCGCTACCACACCGCTTGCTCAGTATCTACGAGAGCGCAACAACACGATACAGAGCATGGACGCGCTAACGGTGAATGTGTCGCCACAACATGAGACGCGCCCTGTGGTGTCATGGGAAGACGTTGGGCTGGCATATGGACCCAAACAGGTACTCAAGAACATCAATGTAGATGTAGCGACTGAAGAATGGGTGGCGATTATCGGCCCCAATGGATCGGGCAAAACGTCGATGGCCTCGCTTGCGATGGGTTTTCAGGCTCCAACAAGCGGTGCGGTACGTCACAATGGTAAGCCTGTCAAAGCAGGTAGCATTTCGCTACAGGCCGAGAGTATGGCCTACCTCTTTCAAGCCGCCGATACGATGTTGTTCAGCGCAACGGTAGAGAAAGAATTTCTGTTTGGCGTCAAAAATCGGCGTAAGCGCAAGCATGAGCTACTCTTCTCCGTCGATACATTACTAGAAACCATTGATCTTGAGGCGCATCGCCAGGATAACCCTTTCCAACTCAGTCACGGGCAGCGCAAACGTCTGGCGATTGGCGTTCTGTTGACGCGCTATCCCGATGTACTGATTCTCGACGAACCCACAACAGGGCAGGACGAGGGACATGCACATGCTTTTCTGCAATTTCTCGAAGAGCTACGGCGCGACAAAAACTTCACGTATATCATGATTTCGCACGATATGCAGGCGGTTGCGAAGTATGCAACACGCATTGTGGTGCTACATGAGGGGCATGTTGCACTGGACGGGCCGCCCGCACAGGTGTTCGCGCATGTAGACCAGCTTGCTGAGAGCAACATTCTACCTCCGCCCATAGCACTACTACATGCACGCTTATGTGGACCAGAGGTGACCCAAGTTGCCCTCGATGTCCCTAGCTTCTTACAAATGCTAGAGCCAGTTGTGGAGGTACGCATATGAGCCTACTAGGACAAATCTTCCTGCACAACATCGCGGGGCGCACTGTACTGGGCTACATATTGATGTTCGTTGTGCCGCTGACGCTACCAGTGATATTCGTCAGGCTGGTTGGCATCCAGGGTTTACGCAATCTCTTCTCGTATGAGCCAAAAGAGTCTATCATTCACAGGCTAGACCCACGTTTGAAAATACTCTATCCCTTGATAATCACATCCTTGAGCGTCTTCCTGAACTGGAATTTTGTCTTTCTTTTGCTACTCTTTACCATCGTTCCCTGGATACTGCTACGTACCTCGGCATTGCGTCTGCGTGTGGTGTTGACGATGGTGCTAACACCCGCGCTTGGCCTTATCTGGTCGCAGGGCTTGTTTTACACATTGGGGGATGTATCACATCATCTCATCTATCCGTTTCCAGCGACGATCTCCTGGTTTGGCTCTCCTGGCCTCTCCTCGACGGGCTTGCTCTACGGCTTAGAGCAGGCGGGACGTGTGATCGTGGGTGGGTCAGCAACGTTCATCCTATTGTTCACGACGAAGACATCCGAGATTGTCTGGGCATTCTACAAATTTCGCATGCCTGCCGCCGTTGGTCTCGCGTTCACAGCCGCACTACGCTTCGTGCCACAGTTAGCCGAACGCATGACGGTGTTGCTGCAAGCGATGCAGGTACGCGGTTACGACCTTACAGTGCCGCGCTGGTGGCAGCTTACCAAATGGCCTGGCTATATCGTGCGCGTCTTCGCATGCATCCCTATCGTAACGGTGCCGCTCCTGATCGACTCTCTGCGCTCGACCTCCGTCATGGCAATGGTCGCTGATGCTCGGGCCTTTGGTGCCAAACCTCAACGCACCACGTTGCACGAACATCAGGTGTCCAGTGCTGACATCGTAGCAATCAGCGCACTTGGTGTGCTGATTGTGATTGTAGTGTTACTGGTGGTGTTGCATATAGGGAATCGGCACATGTAATCTAATGTTGCATGATAAAAGACACAGATGCATGTCTGTATTCGCAGACATGCATCTGTGTCTTTTATCATGCAACATTGTTCTCACATCGCCTTAATTGTATATTTCCGTACAGCAGGTCGCTTATCGGTGAGATATGCACTATCCATCGTCTCACGACTCGCACGCCGTGGAAATTGCAACGGTTTCTCGTCTGATAGCACAACATGTTTGCTCTGAATGGCCTCAAGTTCGGCGGCGAGACGAGCGATCTCGCTGAGAATGGCGATTTGTTGCTCCACGTCTTTGGCATGTTCACGCAGATATTGTAGCTGCACCGTCAAAGATTGGAACTGCTCATGCCACCATGCGGGTAAGGGGAGGTTATTTTGCGCGAACGACGTAGGCTTTGCTCGCTCGACAACCGTAGGTACATTCTCTTTTGTGATGCTCGCTACTGGTTGTACCTGCGCTATGGTGGGAGTTGGAGCAATCGTCGCCTCATCCGTGTTGGAAGAAGGAGCCACAACATGCTCTACCTCTTGCATTTGGGCAGTAGCAGATTGTACAGGCGGCGCAGGTTTAGCTACCGAGCGTGGAGATGTCTTTGCGGTAGCCGTGTTTAATGCTACCGATTTTTCTCTGGATAAGATAAAAATAAGTACCCCAAAAATAAGTGCGCCGAGGGCGACAAAGCCGCCAGCAAGCAGTTGTGCCATATGATGCATACTCCTTTAATGCTCTATATGTTCAAATACGTTTTAGTGGACAAGGTGTAACAATGGTCGCTTAACATTTTTATTGTACGATACATATAATAACCTATCCAGTCTTCTCAACAAGACATGAAGACCAGACAGGAGCGCCAAGAAAAAAGTTTTGTGGGGGGCCGGGGTGGTGGTAGGGTTTTTTTTTTTTGGGTTT
>CAXUHG010000047.1:12182-31767 GCA_964250805.1 uncultured Ktedonobacteraceae bacterium
AACACACCACCCCACCCCCCCCCCGCTTCCCACCATGTGCCGCGCCCCTCGGTTCGGGTCTTCGTATCTTGTCTTATGCGTTATTTTCGTGAGTTCATATCAACCCTTGCCACGTTACCACCCTAAAACCAGAACTCACTCCCTCTCTGGTATCCCGTCACGAGTTCTTACCACCCTTGCCACATAAACCCACCTTATGAAAAACTCGCTTCTCAAGATATGCGTCCCTGCCCATTTCTCCCTTGCCACCTAGCCCCACATATCTCCCCTACTCTTCGATACCCCGTCTCCCTTGCCACGAGACCACTCCAATGTATCGTTTACGTATACCGCCCTTGCCACATAACCCCCACCACCACGTTTACAACACTATTTAGCTTCTCCACTCCACTTGCCACATAACCCCAATGCGTCGCACCTTCTCAACCTCTTCCATCTCAACTTGTCGATACGTCACTCTACCCTCACTCCCACATAACCCCGAATCTGTGACGCTCCATTATTTCCCTTATTGAGAATGCGTTGTCCCTTTTCCCTCCGACATTCATACTATAACATGACCTCATGAAAGTGGTGTGAAACTACCAACGTTTTTTATGAAAAATAGTTCATTCTTGGGTACACACTCAAAACGAATTGAATTACAGATTTTTCATCTTAGGAATTTGTCCGTGCAAGGAGTATAATACCTCTCAGAAAAACGCCGTCTATATAAAGGGATATCATGCATTCATCATCCTGTTTACTTTGCGATACTGTACAACTAACCGCTAACGATACCGTGCTTGTCCTGAACTCGGCATCCGATGCGTTCGTAACATTCGCACGCCAGAAGCTCCGCAACGGCACCATTCTGCTTGCGGAAGACAATATCACCACACTTCCTCCATATGCCCAGGCAACGAATATACAGCAGGTTGCCTTTCACGACTATCTCTCACACTCTGCGACGGCCTCCATTGATGTCGCGGTACTGAATCTGCTGTATCAACCGAGCAAAGCATGGGTACTATATGGCCTTCAAGCAGCCGCTTCCGTTCTGAAACAGGGGGGAAGGCTCTATGTCACGGGTGCCAAAGATCGTGGTATTCTCTCGATTGGCAAGCACATGCAGGAGCTATTCGGCAACGTCGAGACACTGGTTGTCAGCAAAGGGCATCGCGTATTGTGTTCTTATATGAAGAATAGGGCCTTGATGTCACAAGAGGGCGGAATAAATCAGGCCCCTACATTGTTCGCGGACAACAAGTTGGATGAAGGGACACATCTGTTGTTAGAGACAATGGAGGTGCTTGCCACAGACGAGGCATTGGATATCGGTTGTGGCGCGGGCTTTGTTGGGCTACATATGGCCCGTCTTGCCTCTCAAGGACGGGTGACGATGGTCGATTCGAGCCTCGCCGCGGTTGCCACATCACAACGTGCCGTTGAAGAGAGCGGCTTAACCCATGTACGCGTTCTGCCAAGCAATGGCATACAGGCAGTACGCACACAACGCTTCGATCTCGTCGCAACGAATCCACCGTTTCATCAAGGTGGCCTTCAGACGACAGCCATTGCCGAGAACTTTATACGCGGCGCGGCACAAGTATTACGTCCGTCGGGACGCTTCTATCTTGTCGCCAACCGCTTCCTGAAATACGAACCCACGCTCAAGGCAAATTTCAAAGAGGTGGAGGAGGTCGGCGGCGATACACGTTTCAAGGTGTTGCGTGCGCGATAAATCGGTCCCTACTGAAACAATTCCGTGACAGAGCCGCCATCGTGTATCCTGCGAATGGCACCTGCGAAGAGGTCTGCGACGGAGAGAATCGTCATGTTGGGGAGGCGTTTGTCTTCCGGCAGCGGAATGGAGTCGGTGAAGACGATTTCTTTGACGGCAGCGACACGAAGGCGTTCGATAGCGGGACCGGAAAAGATGCCATGCGTGGCGCAGATATAGATGTCGCGCGCGCCCTGCTCGCGCACAACACGCACCGCCTGGGTAATCGAGCCAGCGGTGTCGATCTCGTCATCGACGATGATGGCATGGCGTCCATTAACGTTGCCGATAATACCCATTACCTCGGTGTGTCCCTCGTTGCCAAGCCGCCGTTTCTCGACGATGGCAAGGGGAGATTGTAGGCGGTCGGCTAGCTGACGCGCTTTTTTGGCGAAGCCCTCGTCGGCAGAGACAACCGTAAAATCTTCCAGGTGTTTCGCGGAGAAGTAGCGCGAGAGAATGAGCTGCGCGGTCAATTCATCAACTGGAATGTTGAAGAAGCCCTGTATCTGGCCCGCATGCATATCCATAGTCAATACGCGATGAGCACCTGCGACGGTGATGCAGTCGGCGATGAGACGAGCAGTGATGGGGACGCGCGGCTGATCCTTCTTATCGGTGCGCCCATAGGCATAGTAGGGAATGACCGCTGTGATGCGCGAGGCTGAGGCGCGTTTGAAGGCGTCGATCATAATGAATAGTTCCATGATCGAGCGATTGACGGGAGAGCTAAACGACTGAACGATAAACACATCGCGCTCGCGCACATTAGTATTGATCTTCACAAATATATTTTCGTTGCTAAATTGAAAAACGTCTGCGTCCCCCAATGGTATACGCAGATGTTTACAAATGGCTGCCGCCAGCGCACGGTTCGCGTTCCCGCTAAAAACACTCAAGCCTTCCAAATCGCACCTCCTTCTCGCCAAAAGTATATCATACCGCCAAAAAAAATGTACTCCTATGGTATACTTCCAACAAACAAAGAGAACACACGAGCCAAAAAGAGGCAAGTCCATGATTACGCAGATAGAGATCGACGGCTTCAAAACGTTCAGCGACTTCAAACTTGAATTAGCTCCCTTTCAGGTGCTTGTTGGCCCAAACGGATCGGGCAAAAGCAACCTCTTCGACGCCCTTCACCTGTTATCACGACTGGCAGAGTACGATTTACTCACAGCATTTCAAGGCTTGCGCGGCAGTGCCGACGACCAGTTCACAAAATACCCTAATGGCACAAGAGCCAACAAAATGCGGTTCGCGGTGGAAATGCTGGTTGACCGTCATCAGGAAGACGACTTAGGAAGAAACGTTGAACTTGTATTTACTCGTTTACGGTACGAAGTCGAAATAGCTCTGCATAAAGATGTAAAGACACTAGATCGATTCTATGTCAACTACGAAATTTTGAAGACCATTCCACAGAATACTGACGCGTGGAGTAAGAAATATAACCTTGCTTCATCAAAATACTTACCCACTAAAAATGAAGGCGATATACACACATTCTTCTCTTTTGAAAAAAGCACCTTCCTCACAGTACATTACTTGAATGAAGATAGGAGAATAGGAGATAACATACAAATACTTGACGAGTTTGATTCTTTCACTCCCCAAAGGGTTAGACGAACAATGCTCAGTAGTGGGGTTCTAAACTTATCACTACATACAATTGCTGTTGGCAAGGAATTATCTTCGTTACAACTGGTGCATCTTAATCCAGAAATTCTACGACAACCAAGTGCTGTATCAAAGCCTCCCTTCTTAACATCTGATGGAGGTAACTTACCAACTGTGCTAGCGCGTATGCAAGACGAGGATGAGTTTGCCCTTATGGATGTTTCGCTGGATTTAGCTAACTTAGTACCTAATTTGACTACGATTGAGCTAAAAAGAGACGACATTCGCAACGAATACAGCATCTGGGCAAACTACTCGGATGCTCCTTCCATCTCATCGTACACCATGTCTGACGGAACACTTTGCCTTCTAGCTCTGGCAACTCTCGCAAATGATCCTGAATTGCACGGCGTCCTTTGCCTTGAGGAGCCTGAGAACAGCGTGGACTCATTATACCTCAAAAGAATTGCTCAACTGCTCAAGGGAATGGCAACGGATTTCACTGACCCAGAACAAGAAGATGAGCCGCTACGTCAAGTTCTGGTGACAACACATTCACCTACGCTCATTAGCATTCCCGACATACTCGACGCGGTACTGTTCGCTCATATGGTGACAAGAGTACAGCCGAAAGGCTCTGGCAAACCAACGATGCATGTTACAGAGATAACACCTGTTCAAGAGAGTAATGGTAATACTCTGAGTGCTTATTCACTCGACCAAATCAAAAAATACCTCAATGGTGACTTGCTCAATTCAGCACGCTCAGCATTGGAGAAGAGGTAGTTGATGGTGAGGAAATTAGAGCTGGCATTGTATGCAGAGGGAAGTACTGATTACCTATTTTTACCACCTATTATTGCACGAACAGCCCAAGATATTCTTACTCAACATACACAACAACAAGTCACAGTAGAACCTATCGAAGCGATAGAGGTGGATAAGAAAAATTTAGGACGCGATGGGTGTATTGTAGTTGCGGCTAAGAAAGCAATGCGATATCAGGCTCTCATTGTACATTCAGATGCCGACGCTCCAAATGCAGAGAAAGCTATAAAGGACCGTATTCAACCAGGATTTGAGCTTGTTCAGAAAGAACAACAAGTATGTAAAAACTTGCTACCGATTATACCCATACAAGCAATCGAGGCATGGATGCTTGCCGACTCCGAACTGCTACGTAAAGAGATTGGTACTTCTTTGAGCAATCGAGATTTGAGAATACCAGAAAGGGCAATCCAGGTAGAGTCAATAGCGAGACCTAAAGAGAGATTGCAAGAAATCGTGCAGAGAGCCTACACCGAACGTCCACGGAGACGTAGACATGCTGGTTTAAGCAAGCTTTACGAACCGTTAGGAACTAGCATCAACCTTGAACGTCTTCGCTATGTGCCTTCTTACAAACAATTTGTCGATGAGCTTACCAGAACACTCGAAACGCTCGGTTTTTGGTAGCATTGGTCTCCCGTATTCGTTGGAAGATATTTCGTAGGGACCAAATTTGTCGCGTCCGTCCGCTCAATTCATTGAGCGAAATCATCAATCAGATATACAATACTTCTCAGGCATGATCTCATGTGATAAATCACGCCTTCGGACGCGATAAATCTGGTCCCTACGGAATTACGGGATCAAGCGATAATGCTAAACACCCATCGAACGCCCAATAATCTCTTTCATAATCTCGTTGGTACCCGCGTAAATGCTTTGTACTCTCGCATCAAGATAGGCACGCGCAACAGGGTATTCGAGCATGTAGCCGTAGCCACCGTGTAGCTGGACGCACTGGTCCAAGACTTTCTTTTGTAGTTCGGAGGTCCACCACTTCGCCATCGCCGCCGTCTCCGGTGTGAGAGTGCGGGCGTTAAGCTCTTCGACGCAACGATCAACGAAGACACGCGCAATCTCGACCTCGGTCTTCATCTCCGCAAGTTTGAAGCGCGAGTTTTGGAAGCTCCCTATAGGCTGTCCAAAGGCTTTGCGCTCTTTGCAGTACGCGAGCGTGCTTTCCAGCGCGACTTCACAGGCGGCAACGGCACTCACACCAACGTTCAAACGCTCCTGGGCCAGTTGGCGCATGAGATAGTAGAAGCCCTGCCCCTCTTCGCCGAGCAGATTGCGAGCGGGCACCTCGACATTCTCGAACGAGAGTTCCGCCGTGTCCTGGGCCTTGAAACCCATCTTTTCTAGTTTGCGCCCACGCGTGAAGCCCTCCATACCACGCTCGACCACCAGCAAACTGATACCCTTGTGCCGCTTCTCCGGCTCGGTCTTCGCCACCACGATCACCGCATCGCTCAGAATGCCATTGGTGATAAACGTCTTCTGTCCATTGAGCAGGTATTTGTCGCCATGCCGAATCGCGGTGGTACGTACTGCCGCAAGGTCGCTACCAGTATCAGGTTCGGTCATTGCGATAGCTGTAATCGTGCGACCCGCGCACATATCGGGGAGCCAGCGTCGCTTCTGCTCTTCGTTAGCATAGGCCATGAAGTATGGCAAAACGATATCGTTATGCAGACCAATACCCGCACCTGCACTAGAGGCGTAGACACGAGCCGTCTCTTCGGCAATAATCATGCTATAAATAAAGTCATCGACGCCCACGCCGCCATACTCCTCTGGCACCGCTAGCCCCAGAAAGCCCTGCTCGCCTGCCTTCAACCACAGTTCGCGCGAGACGATGCCGTCCTTCTCCCACTGCTGATTGTAAGGTACGATTTCTCTTTCTACGAAGTGTCGAAACGTGTCACGAAACAGAATGTGTTCCTCGGTGAAGAGCGTGCGTTGCATGTGCGTGTGTCTCCTGTTGGCTTGTGCATCGGTAAAGTTTCGGAAAACGCTTCCGGTTTTCTCCTGTACATACTATACCATTCGTCTCTCTTCGTTTTCTACCTTACAGAGAGACACGTTTGAGGGATTGAACCCTACTAGTCCGCCAATCTTGATTCGAGAAGAGAAATGTAGGAGTCTCATTCATTACACCCTTTCGCCGACGCATCAATTTGGAGACCGTATAGACGCTGTTCAACCCCCTTTGGCAGACTGCATCGCTCACAGAGTGTAATGAATGAGACTCCTACAAATGGTTCAAATCAAAAATTATTACACGAATTACCTACTATCTATCATTTCCTTGATCTGGAAGCGGCTGAGCGATAATCTGTAGTGTATTAGCACTCTGGCTACCAACGAGGTACACGTTGAGGTCTACTTCCGACTGCACCGTTACTGTCGTAGTAGCAAGTGGGTTGGAGCAATCAGTTGCGCCAAAAGGAACGATACGAACCTTGTACTTCCCTGCCTTCACGTACTCGTTAAAATTCTGAGTAACGAAATTATTAGGAGTGCCTACGGGAGCTACACAGGCAAAAGCAACCGGATAAGCAACTGTAGATGCATTGCGTATGCTCAACATACCCTCTCCGGGGAAGTCGGTAAAATCCAACGACTCACTGATTGGTTGCAGCGTTGGCTTCCCATTGCTATCCAAACGTGCCACGATAGAGGTTGGAGCAAGCGTCGCTGAAATTCCTACAGGTGTATTGACAATGGGAGTTGTCGTAGCTGGATTAGCTCCGGCAGGGTACAGCGCAATCGTGTAAAAGCCAGTAGGCAAATTGAAAGGGCCAGCCGTACTTCCTGGCTGAAAATTGGGAATTGTCAGCTTGTTGTTCACATAGACATCAACTGGCACACCAGGAATACCATGAACGACATACGTGGGGTACGTTTTAAGGTCGAATAAAGAGTTCGACTGAGTATTGCTTGTAACACCGCTCGCTTTGGCACTATGAAAGGTGATAGCTCCCGCACCAAATGCTCCTAGCATTAACGCGATAATCCCGAAAAAGATAAGGCTCTTCTTCATCATTATTTGTGTACATCCTTGACTTCTAGCAGGAAAAAGGCTTCTTACCCTCCTGCTTTCTACAATAAAAGCGAATTCGTTTCAATGAATTCATAGATGAGACGCCACGAAAAGGCCAAAACTGGAAAATGTTCTGAAATTACGCCCAAAAAGGTGAAGGCTCTAAAGATGCGAAGAAACCCATTTCTCTTTTACAGGGAAAGATAAAGCAAGGTGTTTTATCTAGTCAAAAACTTGCATGTGTTGCCAATAGTCCTATCTCCCTGCACAGCACACAAGAAATGTCCTATCATGAATTGAACTTTGACGATGAGCAGGGAAGGACTATGGAACAGCACACACGCGTCAATCAGCAGCTAGGGCACTATCGGCTTGTGCGCTTGCTCGGAGAGGGCGGTTTCGCGGAGGTCTATCTGGCTGAGCATATTCACCTCAAAACACAGGTTGCCGTGAAGATTCTGCATACGCGGCTCACCGATGACGATGTACAGCAGTTTCGGCAAGAGGCGCAGACGGTGGCTGGCTTGCTGCATTCGCATATTGTGCGCGTCCTCGACTTTGGCGTGGAGCAGAGTTCGCCCTACCTCGTGATGGACTACGCCCCGAATGGCACGCTACGAAACAAGTTTCCGCGGAGAACGCGTGTACCTCTGCCAACTGTTACTACGTTGACACATCAGATTGCCGAAGCCCTACACTATGCTCACGGACAACGATTGATTCACCGCGATGTAAAGCCGGAGAACCTGTTGCTGGGACGCAATAACGAAGTTCTGTTGAGCGACTTTGGTATCGCGCTCGTGCTGCAAAGTTCACGGCTCTATAGCACACAAAATATCGCGGGCACAATCTCGTACATGGCACCAGAGCAGATACAGGCGCGTCCGTGTCCCGCCAGCGATCAATATGCTCTCAGCATCGTGGTCTATGAGTGGCTGTGCGGTACACGTCCCTTCGAGGGGTCATATACCGAAATCGCGGTGAAGCAAACCGTGACGCCACCACTCCCGTTACGCTCGTTTGTGCCCGACATTCCGCCAGCAGTCGAGCAAGTGGTAATGACGGCACTGCAAAAGAATCCCGACCAACGTTATCCCACAGTACTTGCCTTTGCTCAAGCTCTTGAACAGGCGGTGCAAGGGTCTATAGCGACGTTTATCAAACCTACATTCACGCCATTACCTCAACAACCTAGTTCAACAAATTCCTCGGCCTATGCGGCTCAGTTCGCAACGGCACAGATGCCGCAGTCATTCAATCAGGGACCCTATAGCGCAACGCCATCATATCCATATCAAACACCGCCGTACACGCCAGCACAATGGCAAGCAAGTTATACACCAATAGCTCCACCGCCACCAATGAGTACACCTCCATATCAGGAGCGAAGGAGGGGAAGTCTCTCGCGGCGTGCGTTCCTTATTGGGAGTGGCATGATTGGCGCGGCGGCTGTTGGTGGTGTCGCGGTCTGGTCGATACTCTCACATGCTAGCACGCCATCGTTTACTTCGACACTTACGAAGGCGATAAAACAAGCGGGAGGCGTAGCGAACACACAGACAGATACGCCCCTACTTACACTAACAGGACATACTGATGCAGTCATGTTTGTGCGCTGGTCGCCCGACGGAAAATATATTGCCTCCGGTGGCCTGGATGGTACAGTTCTCGTCTGGTCGGCAAACGATGGTAAAACAAGCATGTCGGCACGTAGCACAGTTCAGCCTCCTACAAGTGATGACTACGTGTGGTCGGTCGATTGGCTTCCTAAGAAGAATGTAGCACAGTTCGCAGTATCGTTTACTGATGGCACGATTCAAACATTGGATGCGAACACTAGTCAGCGTCTCTCATTATTGAGTCAATCAAACTCGCCTCTGAACGTTGTCTCGTGGGCACCCAGTGGACAGTATATCGCGGCTGGTCGCACCGACAATACAGTAATTATTTATGCCTATCCATCGTGGGATGTGGTAACAACTTATCAGGATCATACCGATAGCATCAAAGCGGTCGCGTGGTCGCCTGATGGGACACTTGTTGCTTCAGCCTCAGAGGATACCACCGTTCGCATCTGGGAACCACAGAGCGGAAAGACAGCACTTATCTGTAAAGGCCATACCGATGCGGTAATGACGGTTTGCTGGTCGTATGACAGCAAACACATCATCTCAACCTCCTCTGATGGGACCGCTCGCGTTTGGGACATCACAAATCAGCAAGCCGCCCTTGTCTATCACGAACCCGGAGGTGCCCCAATTGGCGCGGCAGTCTGGTCGCACAATGACCGTTACATCGCTGTCTATGGTGGTGATGGCATTCTCTACATTTTGAACGCACAGATGCTACAGGTAGTAAAACAAATTACAACAGGTGTTGCCTTCAGCCAGTCGTGGTCGCCCGACGATACGCGCATCGTGACGGGTTGCTATGATAAAGTTGCTCGTGTGTGGCAGGTCAATATTTGAAAAAAGTGTGGGCACGCGGAAAAACAAGAGAGATAGGGTATTTCCTACTCGAAAGTTTTTTCAATAACTTACCCCTTCTTAATAGTTATCATAATCAATTTGCAGACAACGGTATACTTTAATAAGCAGCCATGTTAAATAAATATATAAAGCAGCATGAATGTGGTGGATGGGTGAAGATTATGAATATGAGTAGAAGTTTAATACTAGATCCTATGTCTCCTGTGTTTATAACTCCTAGAGAAGAAATAAGTATACTTGAAGCAGAGGAAAATTCAATACGAGACATAGATTTAGAAATAAATGTCATTCTGTCTCGTTTGCAAGATTTGCGAGGAAATGCTATATATCCTCTTTTTATGAACGACTCTTCTATTGAGCAAGAAACAGTAGGTGATGTTTTTGATGATCTTTACGAATACATAGGCAAAACTGATAAACTGGACGTTATAGTTGATTCCTCTGGCGGTGATATACACGCCGCATACAAATTAGCTCTTCTTTTCAAACGATTTGCAAGAAAAGAACTCAATTTCATAGTTCCTCGATGGGCTAAAAGTGCTGCAACACTTCTTGTATGTGGCGGCAATAAGATATATATGGGACCAATTGCAGAACTGGGTCCTATTGATTCACAAGTAACTCAGTTAAATGAGTTCGAGAAACGACATGAAAATTTCTCTTCCTTAAATATCGAGACAATGTTGGATTTGATAAAGTACGAGATCAAAAATAGTCACGAAGCTCTCGCTAATAGCCTTTTGCAACGCCTACAATTTCCTTTACCATATGGAGGAATAAGGAAATCTTTAGGTAGTGGGAAAGAGTATATAGCAAAACTACTCACTGATCGAATGTTCAG
Source organism: uncultured Ktedonobacteraceae bacterium (assembly GCA_964250805.1). GTDB lineage: Bacteria > Chloroflexota > Ktedonobacteria > Ktedonobacterales > Ktedonobacteraceae > JBBQVS01. Next base: position 22,766 of record CAXUHG010000047.1, read on the forward strand.
AGATGATAGAGAAGCAGAAAAAAAGACTAAAGCTATAGGACAAAATTTAGTAGAAGATTACTATGATCATGGATATTGTATAGATTTCTACGAAGCACGAGCTATTGGCTTAAAAGTTGAAGAACTTGTTTCACAGGAAGCAAGCCTAACCTGGAAGATTTATAAGCTTAATAGAGAAAAACAACAACTCGAGATAAAAATCAAGAGGGATGAAAAGCGAAAGAATCTTTCAGAACGTTCAACTTGCATTCAGAAGAAAATAGTCTTTTGATCTCTTCAGTTGCTCATGCTTCACAACACAACATTCTCCTGTGGTTGCAGCGTCGGAACGCTCACGCGCACAGTATCAGGATATTTCAGACCTGTACCTGTATTGAGCAGCACAACGCGCTCGTCTTCTCGAATCCAGTTTTGTTTGCGCAGTTTTTCGGCGGCGGCAAGAGTTGCGGCACCTTCGGGGCAGACAAAAAGTCCTTCGTTCGCCGCAAGCAATGCCTGTGCCTGTAACAGTTCGTCGTCGCTCACGGCAATAGCACAACCATCAGTGGCACGAACGGCCTCTAAGACGAGGAAGTCACCAAGTGCCTTTGGCACGTTGATGCCAAAGGCAATAGTGGTAGTGTTTTTCTGAAATTGTGACTCGGCCTTGCCCTCGCGCCATGCTTGTACGATGGGATCACAGCCCGCCGCCTGTACCGCGACAAGGCGCGGCAACCGTTCGCCAATCCAGCCAATGGCTTGCAATTCGCGTAAAGCTTTGTAGATGCCGATGATGCCGACGCCGCCACCAGTAGGGTAGACAATCACGTCTGGCACATTCCATTGAAATTGCTCGGCTAGCTCGTAGCCCATCGTCTTTTTACCCTCGATGCGATAGGGTTCTTTGAGCGTCGAGGCATCATACCATCCATATTGCTGAATGGCACGTCCAACAATCGCCCCTGCATCACTGATAAGCCCATTTACGAGAAAGAGCCGCGCCCCATTGATGGCACACTCGTTGCGTGTGATCAGCGGAGCCGCCTCTGGCATCACTACCACCGCCTCGATGCCTGCGCGTGCGGCGTAAGTGGCCCACGCTCCGCCAGCGTTGCCATTAGTGGGCATGGCGAAGGTTCTCACGCCCAGTTCTTTCGCACGCGAGACGCCCACCGCTGCCCCACGCGCCTTGAAACTGCCAGTAGGTATCACGCCCTCATCCTTCACAAATAGCTGCTTCATGCCGAGTTTCGCGCCAACCCGTCGCACTGGCAACAGTGGTGTCATACCTTCACCGAGCGTCACAATGTTCTCAGGAGAGCGCACAGGCAACAACTCGTGATAACGCCACAAAGACGGTTCACGAGCGAGCAGTACATCTTTACGCAGATGTTTTTGAACGACGGCAAGGTCATATTGTGCTAACAAGGGCGAGCCGCATGTACAAAGATGAGCCTGGATATCTGCGTCATAGGAAGTATGACAACGAGAGCATTCGAGGTGTGTTAAATAGCTGAACGGGATGGACATGAATGTTGCCTCCTGTAAAATATAAACACGAATGGTAGGGACCGATTTGTAGCAATTATAACAGATTGTACGCTCGCTATTTGACGCTACAAAATACAACGTGGTATGTTCAAACCAGAACACAACTCTTACTTAACAAAGGAAACATAATGCAACAAGAGAATACTCACTCAATGTCAAGCGAAACATCAACACAACGTCCAGTGCAGGAGCGCGTCGGTCTGGTTGTATCTGGTGTAGAGGCACAGGCAGCAGTGGCGGCTATTGTCGCAGCGGATACGGCGGGCGTGCAGCAAATTTGGATGACACAAAGTACGCCAATGCCCGACACGTTGACAATCTTCGCGGCTGCGGCTGTCCAGACAAAAAATGTACGTATGGGGACAGCTATCGTGCCAACGTATCCACGTCATCCGCTTGCATTAGCTCAGCAGGTACTCACGATACATGATCTGGCTCCCAATAGGCTCCGACTGGGCATTGGGCCTAGCCATCGTCCTGTCATTGAAGGCGTTTATGGCCTTGCCTTAACGAAACCAATGGAGCATACGCGAGAATATGTAGACATATTGCGAGCGTTGCTATGGGAGGGAAAGATAGACCATACCGGAGCGTTCTATACCATTAAGTCTAGCTTTCCGCGCACGCCACGCACGCCTATTCTAATCTCGGCTTTGCGTGAAGGAGCATATCATTTAGCAGGCGAAGTCGCTGACGGCGCAATTTCTTGGGTCAGCCCTGTACAATATCTGCTTGATAAAGCACTGCCAGCACTACGAGCAGGGGCGGAGCAAAGCCAGCGTTCTGCACCACTCCTCGTTGCGCATATTCCAGTGGCACTAAGTGAAAACCGTGAGGCAGTTCTAACGGCGGCACGTAAACAGATTGGTCGCTATGGACGGCTCCCTTTCTACGCTAGCATGTTCGCCGAAGCGGGTTTCCCTGTTTCCGCTGAGGGCACCATGTCAGATACCCTCATCGACAACCTTGTTGTTTCTGGCAGCGAGGCTGATGTTGCTGCACGTCTAACTAATCTCTTAGCCAGAGGATTAGACGAACTGCTCGTCATGTCCATTAGCGTTGCTAACCCGGTGGAAGAGCAAACGCGCCTCACTCACTTGGTAGGACAACTTTAGCACACACCGTCGGTACCAGGCGCAATAGCACCACATACATCGCTCTTCTTGATAAAGCCATCGGCGATGACGGTTGAGTTGATGTTTGTGCGGTCAACGGAGATGGGCGTATCGAGAATGGAAGGAATATTGCCTCCGTCAAACGTGGCTGTCGTTGCACCGTGTGTTAAGGACGCAACTGAGGCACCATCGTAGATAGCTTTGACCAGTAAGCCTACCGATTGCGCCTCTTTTGTTATCGGCTTGTAGACCGTCATGCTCTGTTGACCCGCAAGGATGTTATAAATACCTGTGACTGTTGCGTCTTGCCCTGTTACCAGCACTTTGCCGCCCAAATTAGCCGCCTTCAATGCTGTAATGATGCTGTTTGCTAGACCGTCGTTCGCACCATAAGCGACTTGAATATTATTGGTTTGGTCGGATAGGGCCGTCTCCATCTCGGCCTGAGCTGTGCTGTAGTTCCAATCAGGTGTAAAGTTTTCGTAGACGTTCTTGAGAGTACCAGCGGCGAATAGTGGATCAAGAACCTTGTGAGCACCTTCGCTAAAGAGGAGTGCATTGGTGTCCGTCTGCGAACCACTAATCATCACCATATTTACTTGCCCTCCCTTCTGATACTGCTTGTAGTGACTGGCAACATATTGTCCCTGCAACTGCCCCACCTTCACATTATCGAAGGAGACATAATAGCTAACATCTTTCGATTGCAGAAGGCGATCATAGGCAATAACCGGCACGTTTTGCGCCTTTGCCTTCGCCACAATCGACGCTGCAGCAATACTGTCATGAGCACCCACTATCAGTATACAGTCACCATTTGCAAGGTCTGCCTCCGCCTGAGTCATTTGTGTTGCGGAACTATCATGAGCGTTAGCGTAATCAATCTGTACATTCGGAAGTGCCGCGTGAATAGCCTGCAGGAGTAAGGGGTGATCTTTCGTCTCCCAGCGATCCGATGAGGCAGTTTCTGGTAGGAGAACACCTATCTTGGTACACCCCTTACCCCCATTGCCCATAGGAAGGTTGTTGCTCGTGCCCATGCCGTTAGCGCAAGCGGAGAGGGCGAGTGCAAGTAAGAGGCTTAGCATTAAGATTGAGCCAGGGCACCCGCAAGGGGACGCCCCTCCCATACGAAGGGGCCATCGGTGGGGAGGATTCGTGTATAGGAGGGGCGTCCCCTTGCGGGCGCCCTGGCCTCTATCACGTTCCAAAGTTCCATGCTCTACGCGTCCAAAAAATTTCATGATTGCACATCCTTTTGCAAAAATTACTCACCTACTACCTGACGGAGTTGTTCGATGACGCCCTCTAGCTGATTTGATGCCTCAGCCGCGGAGGTGGCACCGGACACTAGTTGCTCCGTCACCTGCATGGTGACACGTATCGCGGTAGAAAGGCTCTGGCTACTGCGCTCTTGATGCATGGCGGCATTTTCGATATAGTGAGCTATTGCCACCACTTCTTCCAAACGTTGCCTCATCTGCTGAGGTGTGTAGCGTTCCACGTTCTGCACCAGCTCGTTACCAACGCTGTTCAATCGTCGCGCGGCAATGCTGGAAGCTTCAGCATAATACTGTACCGCTTGTAATCCTGTCTGCGATGTCTCGACAATCCAACGTTGCTCTGTTGTTGTCACCTGCTCACGCGAGGCTAGTTCGTTCAGCGACTGGCTGCTCTTGCGTAACGACGAGACCGATTGCAGAATGGGACGTGTGATGCCGCGACCTACAAGTAAACCGACAATAGCTGCAAGCAACGTTACGACCGCCGCGATTGAGAAAAGATATAGGTCCTGTTGCGTCGCTGGACCCGTGATTGTGTCCACGGGTCGCAATACTAGATACGTCCAGGGTACAACCTGACACTTTACGCTATATGCCTGGAAGGTCTCTTGCTGTAATGCAGGAGTCAACTGAAATGAGTTTGTGGTTTGTGAACTCTGCACCTGCTCCGCGAGTATCGGATCAGGTAGCACACTCACAGCCGACCTACTATTTCCGTACAAATTTTCGTTCTCGATACGCTGTTGTAATTGTGGCGAAAGCGGTGCTACGGGTTTGAAGAGGGCTGTTGGCAATGTTACAAGCGTTGTGTCGGGATTTGTATATGCGATACGCACGCCATTATCATCGAGAATCATGGCGTAACTACCGGTGGCAGCGTTCGTTTCATTATTCACCGATGTCCATATATCGCTCAACTTGAGCGTCGAGCGTCCGAAGCCAAGCAACGTGCCAGTGGGTGAGGTAATCGACGTGTAAATATCGACGAATGCGGCATGCGTCGCATCATCAAAATACACATCGGATATGCGCGTCTTGTTGACGCCTTGTAGTTGAGGAATCAATTCCGGTGACACTGCGTATTTGCCGCGTGATCCTGGAAGAGCTGGATAGGAAAGACGCACATTGCCATGAATATCGAAGAGCGTCCAGGTACTATAGTTCGGGTCGAGACGATAGCCAAGCGCGAGTTCATCACGAGCCTGCTGTCCGAAGGCATTATCGCCCGCGAGGTAGCGTTGAATCGCATAATACTGACCCAGAAAACTGACATCTTGCATGCGGGCAACCAGTAGCGTATCAATTGCCTGAACATGGGCTTGGGCATCATTACCCATCTGCGTCTGTGCCTGCGAAAGCAGCGTTGGACGGAGAATGAGTTCGCTTCCAATACCTGTAATGACCAACGGAATGACCACAGCGAACACGAGCAAAAGAGAGACTCTTACAGTAAGCGTAAATCTTCTGCGTGCAGGTGAGACGGACTCAGCTATAGACATAGAACATTCCCTTCTGTGCTTTTCTCTACAAGCACCTAATGAAACCTCCCCGCACTAAATCGTTGAGTAGTTCCTGTACCTCGTTCGGGCTACGCGCCATGAGACGCGCGAGATCCTCTAGCCCTCGTTGCCCGTCGATAAGTATCAACAAACGCCGATGCATACGCGAAAGAGGTAGCAGCCCTGAGTCGCGTATTGATTCTTCTCCACGCTGTAACCGATATGGTAGAGCAGATTGCCCTCCACTTCCTTGAGGCTTCTCATAGGTTGTACTCTGATGTGCATCAAATGGGGTGCGTACAACAGGGGTCTGAGTAGATGAATTTGCCTTATGAGCAGGAAGTTGTGTACGCGGGGCCTCCGCTACAAGCGCAAAAAAGCATGTCTGCCATGTCGCAAGATAATTGAAAGCAGTAGGACCGTTATATTGCCCTACTCGTGCTTCAACAACACGCCCCATCACAAACGTAATATAGCCCTCTTCTTTTGTTGAACCATTGCCACGCTCAACGGTGAGCACACCGCTCTTGCTGCCAAACTGAATAATATGTATAACATCAGCGAGACGGTCGGTCATTGTTTGGCGTTGTGGTTGCATACGACCCACCCTGACCCGTAACCCTGGAGATAATACGCACTATACATAACATGTTTTAAACCGTTGCGTATGCGTTTTGCACAATAATCTTGTTATTTGTTACGCGTTAAAAAATCCCTGTCCCATACATGTACGAAGATATGCCCTCTATAACTATACATCAGATAAGTAGGGAAAGAGACGCTATAGGACTATTTGTTAGGAGATGTTACTATTTTTTATGCGATAGTGTATTGATACCCTTACCATACAAGCTATGCTACCCTTCCAACATTCATGCTAGCTATCTTACCACGTAGTGATACCTTTAATGTAAATGCGATGCAATCCTTGTAAGATTCGCTCCGGTGAAAGACCACGCTCTTGTCGTTGTAAGCGGTAAAACATAGGGTTGAGAGTTGCCAGAATAGCGTCTGCAGTAAACGTAATATCGAGGGCATTAAGTTCTCCGCGCTCCACAGCCTCCGCAAGAAGTCCAGCAAATAACTCGTGGAGCCAGAAGTAGGAGGGTATGTCCTGAAAACTGGGAGGACCATCAGCACAAAACATTTCTTGCATTTCGGTAAGTGCAACGGATTCAAGCAAAGCACCCTGTTCTTCAAGCAAGTTGATACACTGTGCCATTACGCCCTCTAAACGCTCAAGTACAGGAGATTTTCGAGTTTTCTCTAACAGCGTCATAATGTCTTTAGCCAGTGTCTCATGACGCTCACGGAGCAAGTCCATACACAAATCGCCTTTATGGGCATAACGGCGATAGAGCGTGCCCTGCCCGATGCCAGCCGCTTTCGCAATTTGATGCATGCTCACAGCGTTCACGCCGTGTAGCGCGAAAAGATGTTGAGCAACTTGTAGAATGCGCTGTCGATGCTCCATTGCATCGCGTCGCTCATGTCGTGGACGCGTGTTAAACACTTTGGATGCATCCCACGAACTACTATGAGTTTCTTTTGTCATTCCATTTTCCCTTGACAAAGCGGACACCTGTCCGTTACAATGAATATATGGACACCTGTCCACATGCTGATTGTAGCATATCGTGTCTCGCGGGTCAAGAAATTGCCGCCCTACACCTCCAAGAAAAGAATAGGCATAGAGATGCCTCATTACGTTTTTGGGAATTTTATGAGAGGAAGTATACCATGTCGAATAGACCGGCAATTATAGCCGAGGGACTTCAAAAACACTATGGAAAAACACATGCCCTTGCCGGGCTGAATTTAGTTGCCGAACAGGGAACCGTGCTTGGTGTTCTCGGACCTAATGGCGCGGGCAAGACGACGGCGGTACGCATTTTGACCACGCTCCTCAAACCTGACGCAGGACATGCTGAAGTGGCGGGACTCGACGTTGTGAGAGATGCCGACGCTCTACGTGCGCGTATCGGCCTCGCGGGTCAATACGCCGCTGTTGATGAGTACCTCACAGGTTACGAAAACCTGAAAATGTTTGGGCAACTCTACCATTTATCGGGAGCGGTCTCCAAACGACGCGCCAAAGAGCTACTCGAACGCTTCGATCTGGTCGATGCCGCTGGACGCACCGTGAAGACGTATTCCGGTGGTATGCGTCGCCGCCTCGACCTCGCGGCAAGCCTGATTATGACGCCGCCCGTGATTTTCCTGGATGAGCCGACAACGGGACTCGATCCGCGTGGTCGCCTCTCGATGTGGGATGTCATCAGTGGACTTGTCTCAGAGGGTACAACAGTGCTATTGACGACGCAATACCTGGAAGAGGCCGACCAGCTTGCCAACCAGATCGCGGTCATTGATCGTGGCAAGGTCATCGCCAAAGGGACAGCAGACCAGTTGAAAGAGCAAGTTGGTGGCGAACGTCTTGAGTTGACGGTGGCGCAAGGTGGCAATCTCGATACTGCCCTACAAACACTTCGTCCCTATAGCGTGGGTGAGGCACAGGTTGACAAAACAACACGCCGCTTGGTGATACCCGTGGCGCGTGGTGCCCAACAACTTGCCGCCGTCGTGCGTGACCTTGACGCCGCGAATATCCCCCTGGAAGACCTCGCGCTCCGGCGCCCAACACTTGATGATGTCTTCCTAACGCTAACCGGACGCGCCGTCACTGAAGAGGACGAGCCGTCAACAGAGGCTAGTCGTCCTCTGGAAAGGAGTGTACGATGAGCCGAGATATACGTATTGATGAGGCAGTAGTGCCAGAGTCACGTCCCGCGTTCTACTGGACGATTGCTGATGCACTTGTACTAGCACGCCGCAACCTGACACAGATTCCGCGCATTCCCGAAGAGTTGATCTTCTCAACCATTCAGCCAATCATCTTTGTGCTGCTCTTCCGCTACGTGTTCGGAGGCGCAATCGCTATCAACGGCACGGCTAATGGTACGGTCTATGTTAACTACCTAATGGCGGGCATCTTTACACAAACAGTCATCTTCGGCTCGACCACCACTGGTATCGGTCTCGCCAACGACATTCAAAAAGGTCTGGTTGATCGCTTCCGTTCGCTACCAATGGCAAAATCAGCCGTTCTCACAGGGCGCACGCTCTCCGACCTGGTACGTAACGTAATCGTGGTCGCGGTCATGTGGATTGTAGGATTGCTTGTCGGCTTTCGACCCAGTGGCGGTTTCTTATACCTGATTGCAGGAGTGGGTATGCTGTTACTGGTTAGCTTCGCCTTCTCATGGATATCGGCGACGATTGGTCTGGCGGTCAGTAGCGTCGAGGCGGCGCAATCGGCTGGCTTCATCTGGCTCTTTCCGTTGACCTTCGCCAGTAGTGTGTTCGTGCCGACGAGTTCAATGCCAACATGGTTGCGTGGCTTCGCTGAGCATCAGCCCGTGACGCTTGTCGCCAACGCTGTACGTGGTCTGCTACTCAACAAACCTGACGCCACGACCATCTGGCAAGCTCTCGCGTGGTGCATTGGTATTCTCATCGTCTTCGTCCCGCTCGCGGTCACAGCCTATGGTCGTCGAGTAGCACGATAACAAAGA